>JBQCFW010000052.1:0-17432 GCA_051958655.1 Agriterribacter sp.
CTCCATATAATTATTTGCAACGTTTCAGCTCGGCGCAAAACGCCTCTTATTATCCTGTTGGAGGCAGCAGTTTGTCGTCAGGAGTGTGGCTAAGCGATTACGACAACCCTTCTATTAAGTGGGAGGAACTGCGTTCTTTGAATATAGGACTAGACTTCAGCATATTGAATAATACTATTGATGGAAGTATTGAGTGGTACAACCGTAATACAAAGGATATGCTTTACCCCGTGCCGCAACCATCTGCCGGTGTTGGTCAGGGAAGATCGCCCTTTATAAATGTGGGCACCATGAATAACAAAGGATTTGAGTTGGGTGTGAACTATCACTATAATAAACCCAACGCCAATAATTTTACGTTCGATTTTGGCGTAAACTTTTCAAAGAATGTCAATAAAATTACTTTCCTTGCTCCTTCTGTTCCCGAACAGCCTTATTTAGGATATCGTAACCTTCAGGTTTCGATTTTGAAACCCGGTCAACCTTTTGGCGCCTTTTATGGTTACAAGATGACCGGCATTTATCAAAATGAAGCAGAAGCGGCTCAAGGTTATGCCAATGCCAGGGTTGGAGGACCTAAGTATGCAGACATTTCGGGGCCCGACGGGAAACCGGACGGAATTATAAACACCTATGATCGTACCATCATTGGCAACCCGCATCCCGACTTTATTTATTCGTTTAGTGTGAATGCAGGCTTCAGGAATTTCGACATCGTTATGTTCTTTAATGGCTCACAGGGAAATGATTTGTATGAAGTGACACGCCAGTTTACCGACTTTGGTTTGTTTGGCGGCGCTATTTCCACACGACTGCTTGATGCCTGGAGCCCTGATAATAAAGACAGCAATATTCCTTCGCCTTATGCCGATCGAAAAGGGTATGAAATGAATTCGAATTCCTATTATGTACTCGATGGCAGTTTTTTCAGAATGAGGAACCTGCAAATAGGCTATACGTTTGGTGAAAAGATATTGGGCAAATATATTAAGAGCCTAAGGGCGTATGTAAGCGCTACTAATCTATTCACTATCACAAAATATACCGGCATGGACCCTGAAGTGAGCCAGTTGAGCAGCACTTTCTCCGCACCGGGTGTAGACAGCGGTATTTATCCTGTATCAAGACAGTACCTGATAGGAGCTTCTGTTACATTTTAAAAATTATTGTCAGAAACGATTGGTAATACTAAAAGCATTTAGATATGAAGAAGTTTATAATTTGTGCAATTGCACTCTTGCTATTATTTACAGGATTGTATTCCTGCAAACAAAGTTTTTTAGAATTGGCGCCCCAAGGCCAGCTAACGGGCGAACAATTGAACTCTACTAAAGGTGTAGAAGAATTGTTGATCGGTGCATATGGCATGTTGAATGGGAACAGGAATGGCACCTGGGGTAACTATGCTTCGGCGCCCAGCCAATGGTTGTTTGGAGAGGTTGTTGCCGATGATGCTCATAAAGGCAGCATTGCGACTGACATTACCACTATGAGCGACCTGGAAAAAATGGTTGCCAATAGCACCAACGATCAATTGGAAATATTATGGAACAGGAGCTATGAAGGCGTGTTGAGCTGCAATGGTGTTTTAAGGGCTTTAGCCACACTGCAAAGCGGCGATGGCGTAAAATTCTCCGAAGAGCGCGCCATCCAAATTCAGGCTGAAGCCAGGATGCTGAGAGCGCATTTTTATTTTCTGCTAAGAAGGGCATTTGTAAAAGTGCCTTATATCGACGAAAACACCGCTACAGCCGATGCCGTTGTAACGCCCAATGACTCAGATGTATATCCTAAAATTCAGGACGATCTGGAATATGCTGTAGCCAACCTGCCGGAAAGTAAGTACAAAGGAGAAGCCGGCAGGATGAATAAAAGGATTGCTCAGGCATATTTAGGTAAAGTGTTGTTGTATCAGGATAAACATCCGGAAGCATTGCTGTTGTTTGAAGCGGTGGTGAATAGCCTGCCTGATCTCGTAGACTTGCCGTTTGAAAATAACTTCAAAGTAGAAACTGAAAATGGCAGCGAAACTATTCTTGCTGCACAACATGCCCTGAGCGGATCGGTTACTGATAACGGGAACGTGGGCGACATGCTGGCCGGTTATTATGGAACGGCTCCTGTAACCTGCTGTGGTTTCTACCAGCCTACAATCGACCTGGTAAATGCCTATAAGGTAGATGCTTTAGGCCTGCCTTTGTTTGACGATCAGTATCGGAACGATCCATATATTTCTGATTTGCAAACACCGGGTGATAAGTCGTCTTACAAACTGGATACCACCATCAGGTTCGATCCCAGGATCGATTATACCATTGCAAGAAGAGGAGTAATGTTTAAAGATTGGGGAGTAATGCCGGGCGACGCCTGGATACGTGATCCTGCTTATGGGGGCCCTTTCCTCGCACAAAAGCATGTTATTAATCGATCCGCTTTTGGCACCGATGCATCACCCGGCTCCGGCAATGTAACAGGCTTAAATGTAAACATTATACGCCTGGCCGATGTTTACCTGATGGCTGCCGAATGTTATGCAGATGCAGGAGAACTTAACAAAGCTAAAAATATGGTGAATAAAGTGCGGGAGCGGGCATCGAAACTCGCGCCTAAAAAAACGGCGTATGGTAACAATGCTGCCAATTACCAGGTTGGTCAATACCTCAGTTTTCCAAGCAAGGAATATGCAATGAAAGCGATTCAGTTTGAGCGGCGGCTGGAACTTGCGTTGGAAGGCCACCGGTTTTACGACCTGGTGCGTTGGGGTATTCTTAAGCAGGTAAAAGAAAGCTATTCAGCTTTTGAGGGAACCTATTTGAGCGCCTATGGTGGTATACAGGTAGCGCCACGCAATAATTATTTTCCCATTCCCCAAACACAGATAGACAGGAGCCTGGGCAACCTGAAGCAGAATGAAGGATATTAGCGATTGGCAGGTAGCGTTGCGATATTATTTTGTTGCCCGGAAGCGGCGGCAATAGAGTAATGTCGTAATGTCGCCATGAGGCGACTACAACATCGTGCGAGGCGAGGACGCCCCGCACAGTGAAGTTGAATTTCGGTCGGCACACCCCCGTTGAGGCCTCCAATCCGGCGGGCGGAGAAATACGGGGTGCCGGCTCATCAAAAAATAAAAATGGGTTCCGGATTTTCAAAAGGTCCGGAACCCATTTTCTTTATAATCCTGTTATTTCCTTAATAAATCTTCTTGCAATCTGGGCATATTCCAACGGGTTGGCTTTGGCTGGATCTTGTTCTGCTTCTACTACCATCCAGCCATTATAATGACTGTCTTTTATAACTGCCGCAAGCGCTTTGAAGTCAATACAACCTTCATTGTCTCCCGGAACGGTGAACACACCATCTTTTACAGCATCCAGGAAGCTCATTCGATTGTGTTTTACTTTTTGAAGAATGTTGGGACGAATGTCTTTAAGATGTATATGTGCCGTACGCCCAATGAACTGTTGCAAACAAGCAACGGGGTCTTCGCCTGCAAAATAAAAATGTCCGCAATCGTAATTAAGCCATACATTTTCGGGATCAGTTTCATTCAACATCCTTTCGGTTTCGGCTTTGGTTTGTATGCAGGTGCCCATGTGATGATGGAAGGCAAGTTTCATTCCCCGGCCGCGGGCAATTTTGCCAAGCTCGTTCAAACCATAAGTAAATTTTTTCCATTCTTCTGCCGTGTTCAGCATGCCTTTCCCCTCAAGCACCGGCACATCCTTTTTGCCCTGGCAACTATTTCCGGTTTCCCCGCCGCCAATTACCTTAGCACCCATGGTTTCTAAAAAATCAAGCAGTTGTGTAAAGCTTTTTTTGTTTTCCTCTAAAGATTTAGTGGTGAGTTCGTAGCTGTTCCACTGGTTGCATATTTGCAAACCCCTGAGAGAAAGCGCTTTTTTAAGCACATTGGTGTCTCGTGGAAATTTATTGCCTACTTCGCAGCCGGTAAATCCAGCCAGCGCCATTTCGCTGATGCATTGTTCAAATGTATTTTCAGCGCCGAGTTCCGGCATGTCATCGTTCGTCCAGTTTATCGGCGCTATGCCGAGTTGTATGTTTTGAAAGTTCATGTGAGATCAGAGAATTTGAGATTTGAGATTTGAAATTTAAGATTTGAGATTTCTGCCCTATGCCCTACACCTTATACCTTACACCTTACATCCTACTCCTTATGCCTTTATAAAAAAATCCTTTGTTGCTTTTTGTTTTCCTTATACGTTTCAAATGCTTTCTGCACCATAGGCGAGGTGGACACTTCTGCTACCGGTACTTCCCACCAGGCATGGTATCCCTTTACTGTGCGGTGCAAATGCGTTTCAATGTATACTACGGTTACACGATCCTGTAAGCGGGCTTCTTTCAGGGCTTCTTTGAACGAAGCGGCATTGGTTGCTTTGAATACTACTGCCCCCAGGCTTTCGGCATTCTTGGCCAGGTCTACAGGCAGCACATCACCGCTTAACTGTCCTGTGCTTTCTTCACGATAGCGGTATTTCGTACCAAACCTGTCGCTGCCTATGCTTTCGCTTAATCCTCCGATGCTGGCAAAACCATTGTTGTTGATCAGCACAATGGTAAAACGTATGCCTTCCTGGATGGCGGTAACAATTTCGTTGTTGTTCATCAGGTAGCCACCATCGCCGCAAATCACATAAATTTCTCTTTCGGGCGCTGCCATTTTAGCGCCTAACCCTGCTGCTATTTCGTAGCCCATGGTGGAGTATCCATATTCGAGATGAAAATTTTTAGGATTGGTAGCACGCCATAGCTTGTGAAGATCGCCGGGGGCGCTGCCCGAAGCATTGATCATAATGTCTTCCTTGTTCATAAAGCTGTTCAATGCGCCAATTACTACCGCCTGGTCTATAGGAGGAACGCTTCCATTGCCCGTTGCATAAATTTCCGTTACCTCATCATCCCAGGCTTTGTTCATGTCGGCTATACGTTTGCGGTAGTCTTCGCTCACCCGGTATTCGTTTACCAGAAAGAGCAGCTCATCGAGCGTTGTTTTGGCATCGCCGGTTAATGGCAGGGCATTGTGTTTGTGGGCATCAAATTCGTTTACATTGATGTTGATGAATTTTACACCGGGATTTTTAAAAAGCGATTTTGATGCAGTGGTAAAGTCGCTGTAGCGCGTGCCTATACCAATTACCAGGTCGGCCTCGTTGGCAATTTCAATCGCGTATTTTGTTCCGGTTGCTCCCAGTCCTCCAATGCAGTAGGGGGCATCGTACATCACCGATCCCTTACCGGCAAAAGTTTCGCCCACTGGTATGCCGGTTTGAGAAGCGAATTGATGCAATACTTCGGTGGCGCCGCTATAGATGGCTCCGCCGCCGGCAATGATCACAGGTTGTTTGGCAGCCTGTATCCATTCTGCTGCTTTTTTTAACAGGTTAACATCCGGCCGGGAACGAGGAATATGCCATACTCTTTTTTCAAACAGCGCGGCAGGAAAATCATACGCGTGTGTTTGCACATCTTGCGGCATAGACAGTGTAACCGCACCGGTTTCGGCAGGGGAGGTGAGTACCCGCATTACTTCGGGCAAAGCATATATCAGTTGCTCAGGGCGATTGATCCTGTCCCAGTATTTAGATACAGGTTTGAAGCAATCGTTTACCGATACGTCCTGCGAAGTAGCGCTTTCCAGTTGCTGCAATACGGGGGCCGGCTCGCGTGTGGCGAATATATCACCCGGCAATAACAACACAGGAATGCGGTTAATGGTGGCCAATGCTGCACCGGTAAGCATGTTGGTAGCGCCCGGGCCAATGGAAGTGGTGCAGGCAAAGGCGCTAAGCCTGTTCTTTACCTTCGCATAGGCAACGGCGGTATGCACCATTGATTGCTCGTTGCGGCACTGGTAATACCTGAAATCAGGATTTTCCTGCAAGGCCTGCCCCAGACCAGCTACGTTTCCGTGTCCGAAAATGCCAAAGCAGCCGGCAAAAAAAGGTTGTTCAATACCATCGCGTTCAACGAATTGGTTTTTCAAAAATTCAATGGTCGCCTGGGCAACGGTTAATCTTTTTTTCATGAAAGTAATTTTATTGTAGAGTTCAAGCCCCTCCCCGAAGGGGAGGAGACCCAATGCACATTCCTTGCTTTTCAAATATTTCTTATAAAAAATTAATACACTTAATTGTCATTGCATGTCATAAACAAACCACTGTGCCTCTCTGTGTCTTAGTGCCTCCGTGGTTCAAACCAGAAGCCTCACCTAACCTCTCCAAAGGAGAGGAACCGCGCACAGTGCCCCGCTTATTTGGTGCTTATTATATCAGGCCGGCACACACAATAAACGACAAACAATAAATTCTAAATCTCCGTGCACCTCCGTGTCTTAGTGTTTTCGTGGTTCAAACCAGAAGCCTCACCTAGCCTCTCCAAAGGAGAGGAACCGCGCACAGTGCCCCACTTATTTGGCGCTTATTATATCAGGCCGGCACACACAATAAACGACACACAATAAATTCTAAATCTCCGTGCACCTCCGCGTCTTTGTGTCTTCGTGGTTCAAACCAGAAGCCTCTCCTAGCCTCTCCAAAGGAGAGGAACCGCGCACAGTGCCCCGCTTATTTGGCGCTTATTATATCAGGCAGGCACACACAATAAACGACAAACAATAAATTCTAAATCTCCGTGCACCTCCGCGTCTTAGTGTTTTCGTGGTTCAAACCAGAAGCCTCACCTAGCCTCTTCAAAGAGAGGAACCCCGCACAGTGCCCCGCTTATTTGGTGCTTATTATATCAGGCAGGCACACGCAATAAACGACAAACAATAAATTCTAAATCTCCGTGCAACTCCGTGCCTTAGTGTCTTCGTGGTTCAAAAAAAACTCCATCGATGTACAGCCTCACTTTTAAAGGATTTTTGCCACAAACTCCCAACCCTAAACCGTAAACCCTAAACTCTTCCCACCCGCTCCCAGCAACTCAAACTTTTTCATGATCACTTCTTTGTAAGTTTCCATGAATATTTTGCCAGGCGTGGTAGGTGCAAATTCCTCCGGTTTGTCGCGAAAAAATTCCCGGTTCACCATTGTCCATACCAGACGCATATCGGTAGCAATGTTCACCTTGCAAATGCCGAGTTGAATGGCTTCTTTCAATTCAGCTTCCTGAACACCTTTTGCATCCGTTTTTAATTTTCCACCGGCATTATTGATGCGTTTAACCACTTCTTCACTTACATTGGAACCTCCATGTAATACCAACGGGAAGCGGGGCAATTTTTCCTGAATTTGTTCCAGGATGTTTAACTGCAATCCCTGTCCGCCCGAAAATTTATAGGCGCCATGACTGGTGCCTACGGCAATGGCTAAGCTATCGCAATTAGTTAATTGTACAAACCGTTCCACATCGAGTGGATTGGTATAAAATGAATGACTTTCTTCTACCGTAAGATCGTCTTCTACTCCTGCCAATACCCCAAGTTCTGCCTCTACACTGATGTTTCTGGCATGTGCTTTTTCAACAACCGCTTTTGTACGGGCTACATTTTTCACAAAGTCATCGTGCGAGGCATCGATCATTACGGATGTATATCCGTTGCTTTCAATCGCATCCCATATATGTGCTTCATAACCATGATCGAGGTGAACGGCATATACTGTATCCGGGTATATTTCAGCCGCGGTTTTGATCATCGCCAGCAACATCTTTGCATTCGCATAATCGCGGGCAAATGGAGTGGTTTGTACAATAAAAGGTGCTTTGGCTTCCTGCGCAGCGGCAAACAGTCCATGTATTTCTTCCATAAAAAATACGTTCACTGCGGCTATTGCATAGCTGCCGTAGCATTTATTGAATAGTTGTTTGGTTGTTAGTAACATAAGACAATTTAAAATTTGAGATTTGAAATTTGAGATTTTCTGGACGTCGCCGATTTCAAATCTTAAATTTCTAATTTCAAATCAATCTACCAGAACGCCGCATACAGTGCTACCAATATGCCACAAATAATCGTTGCTCCTACTATGAACGAACGGCTAAGGCTAAACGATGGTATTTCAATTTTCATTTCATTTGTATCATTACGAGGTGCTAACAAACTTACACCGACCATCACCGCACACAAAACCAGGAATACGTATCCCATCCTGTTTAAAAAAGGAACTTCGGGTATCCAGAACTTAAACAGCGTGGATAGGGGAATGGTTAGCAGTGCCGTAATAAGTGCGGCATTGGAGGTAGCCCGTTTCCAGAACATACCAAAAAAGAAAATGGCGAATACGCCGGGCGTTACAAAGCTTGAATATTCCTGTATGAACTGGTAAGCTTGTTCGAGCACGAGTAGTTGTGGTGCTATTAAAGCGGCAATCAACATCGATATCCATACGGCAGCACGTCCTACACGGATCAAATGTTTTTCTGATGCTTTGGGATTGAAATACAACTTATATATATCGAGCGTAAAAATGGTTGAAATGCTGTTGGCTTTTCCTGCCAGCGACGCCACGATGGCTGCGGTAAGCGCGGCAAAAGCTACTCCTTTGAGTCCGTTCGGTAACAAGTTTAGTAAAACCGGATAAGCATGGTCGGGCTTTACCGTGCCGGCGGCATCTACCATTTCCTGCTGAAACATTCCGTTTTGGTGAAGAACGAAAGCGGCTATGCCGGGTATCACCACAATTACGGGTACCAGCAGTTTTAAAAATGCTGCAAACAAAATTCCTTTACGGGCAGTATTGAGATCGGCTCCGAGCGTGCGTTGAATAATGTATTGATTGCATCCCCAATAGGCAAGATTGTTGATCCACATAGCGCCAATGATCACGCTCAGTCCGGGCAGATCTTTATAATACGGATTGTCTTCTTTAAGCACCATGTGAAAGTGCGAATCAGCCTGTTCGGTTAAGGTAGAAAAAGCGCCGAGTACGGAGCTATTTCCGAATTGTTTGGCAACGAGGTCGAGTGCAAGATATGTGGTGATCAATCCACCCACCACCAGCACGATCACCTGTATTACATCGGTATAACCAATCACCTTCATGCCACCAATAGTGATGATAACCGCGAAAAGCGACAATGCGATAATGGCAACATAAAAATTTACGCCCGCTGTTACTTTCAAAGCAAGGGCGCCGAGATAAATGATGGATGTAAGATTTACAAAAATGTATAGCAGCAGCCAAAATACGGCCATGGTAGTGGCTACGCCACGGTTATAGCGTTGCCGCAGGAACTGCGGCATGGTATAAATTTTATTTTTGAGGTATACGGGTAAAAAGAAAATAGCTACCACAATAAGCGCTGCGGCTGCCATCCATTCGTAAGACGAAATGGCAAGCCCAATGGCAAATCCTGAACCTGACATGCCGATAAAATGCTCAGCGGAAATGTTGGACGCAATGAGCGAGGCGCCAATTGCCCAGAAAGTGAGTGAGCCTTCTGCCAGGAAAAAGCCGGAGGCAGTATCGGACTTATTGGTTTTCTTTTTATAGATCCAATATCCATAAAAACAAATAATGGCAAGGTAAAGCGCGAATACAATGTAATCTAAAGTGTGCAGGCCTGGCTGGTTCATCGTTAGATTTAAAATTTGAGATTTGAAATTTCTGATTTGGCTGCAACATCACTGGACACTATACCTGAAAACTATTAAGCAACCGTTGTTGATCTGTAAGTAACGCTTTTTTATGCAGAAAGCATGGATGCTGCTTTTTTTCTTTCTGCGCTGTTGATCACTTCTGCAATTTTAACGGGCCTGCCTTCCTGCAACGATACGCCCGCTGCCAAACCAATTACTGTTGCCATCAGTCCATCGTGCGCGTTCACCGGCGAGGGTGTATCGTTCAGCACACAATCAACAAAAGTTTGAATGCACGAACGATAGGCTTTTTCGTACCGCTCTAAAAAGAAATGCAGTGGCAAAGCGCTTTTCCCTCCCGCGTTGTCGTATTGTATTACGTTGTCGGGCGTATTGTTTTCCGCTTTCGCCATTCCATTTGAACCAAATACTTCCAGGCGTTGATCGTACCCATACACAGCTTTACGGCTGTTGTCGATCACACCTATTGCGCCATTTTCAAATGTACGCACAATCACAGCAGTGTCAATGTCGTTGTATTGTTTGATGCGGGGATCGATGAGCGCATCGCCTTTTACGTATACTTCGGTTACTTCACTGCCGGTGATAAAGCGGGCCATATCAAAATCGTGTATGGTCATGTCGAGAAACAGACCGCCGGACACTTTTACAGATTCCAACGGAGGGGGAGCCGGATCGCGGCTGGTTACACGTACAATATGCGGGTCGCCTACGGAGCCATTCAATACCAGCGAACGTACCTGTGCAAAATTGGGATCGAAACGGCGGTTGAATCCGAGCATCAGTTTTACATTATTTTCCTCCACTGCTTTTTGGGCGGAAGTAATAGCGTCGATGGTAACGTCTAAAGGTTTTTCGCAAAAGATATGTTTTTTGGCCCGTGCAGCCGCAATAGTGTATGGAACATGTTGCGGGGTGGGGGCGCATATAATTACTGCTTCCACATTGGGATGATTGATCACATCTTCAGCGCTGGTTGTTGTTGCCACGCCTGCTTTCTTTGCTGCTTCATGTGCTGCCTCGGAAACATCGGATGCAATCACCACTTCGGCATTGGGAGTATGGTATAATAAATTTGCCAGGTGAATCTGACCAATACGTCCGAGACCAATGACACCGGTTTTTAATTTTTTTTGCATAAAAGGGGAAAATACAATTTATGATTTATGATTTGTGATTTGTAATTTAAAGCAGGCGGTATTCTTGTTGTTCACCTCTTACTCCTTACACCTTATACCCTACACCTTCTTCCTTTCCCTTAAAATTTCCTCGTCCATTCCTTCAACCACCTTTCAATCACCACTTTGGTTTGGGTGAAAAATTCAACCGCATGCTTGCCCTGACCATGGAGGTCGCCAAAGAAACTTTCCTTCCAACCGCTGAAGGGAAACTGCGCTACAGGCGCTGCCACACCTATGTTGATTCCAATGTTACCGGCATCGGCTTCGTTCCTGAACTTGCGTGCATGCAAACCGCTGCTGGTAAAAATACAGGCCATATTACCGTACCTGTTGTTGTTGATATAGGCAATGGCTTCGTCGATCGTATTGATATGGGCAAGGCTCATTACCGGGCCAAATATTTCGGTGCCCGCCAGTTCTCCGTTCAAAGGCAGCCCTTCGATAATGGTTGGCTGAATGAAATTTCCTTTTTCATATCCCGGTATTTTAGCCTGACGACCGTCTACCAATAATTTACCACCTTCGGCTATACCTTTATCGATCAGTGTGTTGATGCGCGTTTTGCTTTCGGGTGTGATAACCGGTCCCATCAAAACACTTTCATCTAAACCAAAACCGGTAGTTCTTTTCTTTGCGCCTTCTACCAGACTTTCGGTAATATTTTTATGTTCACCTACGGTAATAATGGTGGAGGCTGCAAGGCAACGCTGACCGGCGCAACCGTACACACTGTCTACTACTATCTGGGTAGTTACATCTATATCTGCATCGGGTAATATGATAACGGGATTTTTTGCGCCGCCCTGTGCCTGTACTCTTTTGCCATTGGCTGCTCCTTTGCTGTATACATAACGGGCTACATTAGACGAACCTACAAAGCTGATGGCTTTGATGCCGGGATGTTCTAACATGCCGTCTACAATTATTTTTCCGCCATGCACCATATTGATTACGCCGGGGGGAAGATCGAGCTTGTTTACCAGTTCCATTACTTTGGTCATGGTAAGCGGCACTTTTTCCGAGGGCTTAATGATGAAAGTATTGCCACAGGCAATGGCATATGGAAGGAACCAGAAGGGGATCATTCCCGGGAAGTTGAAAGGAGAGATACAGGCACATACGCCTAATGGCTGGCGAATCATGTATTCGTCGATGCCGGTAGCAATGTCTTCAGAAAAATCGCCCTGCATCAGGGCGGGTATGCCACAGGCATTCTCTACGTTTTCTATTGCACGTACCCACTCGGCTTTTGCTTCCACATATGTTTTGCCCGACTCGAGGGTAATGGTGCGGGATAGCTCATCCAGGTTCTCTTCGAGCAAGCGTTTCAACTGGAACAGGTACTGTATGCGTTTGCCGGCCGGAATTCTTTTCCAGGTTGCAAAAGCAGTTTCCGATGATTTAACAGCAGCGTCAACATCGGCCAAAGTTCCCACAGGCACCTGCGCCATCACTTCCTGGCTTGCAGGGTTTACCACATTCCAGTAGTCTGTTGCGCTACTGGTTACCCATTGTCCGTTGATGTAGTTTTGTAATTTATTCATTAGTTAACTATTTATAATTTGAAATTTGAGATTTGAAATTTGAGAACAATCTCCGCAAATGGTTTATGATTTTCGATTCTTACAATTTCTTAAAAGGAACAATATCACAACAGCCAATCTCAAACCTGCCTGCCGGCAGGCAGGTCATAAATCTCAAATTTTACAATCCTCCTCGTTCGTTGGTAAACTGCATCACTTCTTCGAGCGTGGGCATAAAGTTGGCACAGCCTTCTCTTGTTACAATAATGGCTCCGCAGGCATTGCCCATGCGCACACTCTTATACAAATCCCAGCCATTCAGGTAACCATAAGAAAATCCCCCGGCAAATGCATCGCCCGCGCCTAATACGTTCAATACTTCCACCGGAAATCCCGGCACTTTCACTTCGCTCTTTCCTTTTTCAAAAATAGAAGCGCCTTCTTTCCCTCTTTTTACGATCAGTGTATTTACACCTGCGGCTACAATATTTTGTATTGCCTTTTCGATGTTGCCTTTGATTTCCGGTGCAGAAATCTGCTGGTGTTTGATGGATACCTGGTTGATATTGGTGAGGTATGCCGCCAGTATTTCTTCTTCTGTACCAATCACAATATTGAATTGCGGCAACAATGTGCGGATGACTACGCCAAAAGAGCGCGGGTCGTTCCATTGGTCGGCCCGAAAGTCCAGGTCCAGCATTTTTGTTACGTTGTTTTGTGCAGCCAGTTCGAGCGCATAAAACATAGCCGTTCTGCTGGGGTCTTTACTGAAGGCCGTGCCGGAAAAAACGGCTGCTTTAAAATCAGCAAAAGGTATCTTGTCTACATGATCGAGGTTAAGGTGAATATCCGCACAGTTATCGCGATAGTATACCAATGGAAACCTGTCGGGCGGCTCAATGCCGAGTATTACTGCCGAACTTCGGGTACCCTCAATAGTGGGTATAAAATCGGTCGCTACTTTTTCCTGCTGTAAAAAGTTTTTGATAAAAGCGCCTACCTGGTCGTTGCCCACGCCTGTAAGGATGGCTGTTTTTAAACCCAGCCTGGTTGCGCCTACCGCAATATTGGTTGGACATCCACCCACAAAAGCATTAAATGCGCTGATCTCTACAAATGGTTTTCCTACATTGGCAGAATAGAGATCAATGGAAGACCGTCCTATGGTAAGCAGATCGTATTGTTTAGTCATTCGAGATTTGAGAGCCCCTCCCAGCCTCCCCGAAGGGAAGGAGATCAGCGCGCATTTACTTGCTTATATAAAATTGTTTACTTCCTACTTAGCTGTTTTTTTGTTAGCGTCAATAAATAAATCAACCCCAGCCATCACCCAACCTTTGTGTACCTCCGTGCCTTTCGTGTCTTTGTGGTTCAAGGTTTCTCGCAACGATAAACCCTAAACCACAAACTCCTAACTACAAACTTCTTCCATTCATTTCCGCCGTTACCATCGGCAACCTTGGATCTTGTCCTTTCCAGGTGCCGAATATCCATTCCTGCTGCGGATCGGGCGTATTGGCGAGCGACTGATCGCTGCCAGCCAGGAAATTCAGGTAATATACATTGTATCCATGCCCCGCCACAACCGGATGATAGCCTTCGGGAACCAATACCGCTTCGTTGTGATGTACTTTTATTACTTCGTCCAGAGAACGGTCGTCGTTGTATACCTGCTGAATGGCAAACCCATTCGGTTTGTCTATTTTATAAAAATATATTTCCTCCAGGTCGGCTTCCAGCAGGGTGCCGTTGGCATCTACTTTTCTCACATCGTGTTTGTGTGCGGGGTAAGAGCTCCAATTGCCTGAAGGCGTGTATACTTCCACGCAAACAATTTTATGGCAATCAAAACCCGGTTGCAGCAGGCTGTTGATCTGCCGGTTGGCGTTATCTCCGCCTCTGAATTCAATGGCTGCTTCGTCGGGCTGTTTTAAATAAGCGGGATGATCTTCGTTGGTGGCTACCCAGCAAATGGCAATATCGGTGTTGTTAGCTGTTGCTGTTAAAGTAAAGCTGGTTCGGCGGGGGAGGTAGAGTGTATGCGCAATGCCGCTAAAAACATCTTTGCGGCCGTTGGTGGTTTCCCATTCCCCTTTATCGGATCTTACTTTAAAATTTCCACCCAGCAACACAATGCAATATTCATTTTCTCCTGTATCGTTGCTGAAAGATTCGCCGGAGCTAAGCGTCCTGGCTTCGAAATTCAAATATTCCCAACCGGCTTTTTCTGCCGTAAGGTGATGATAGATATTGCTGCCCGAAGATGGTTTAACAAGCAAAGATTCGTTGGACATTCCTGATTTTTTACAGGTGGTAAACTTAGGATTATAATTCTATTTAAAATAAGCGCATCAGCCGCAAACGTTTGAAATTTTTTGAGTAAGAAAAAATAACGGAACTTGGGCGCGATTAGTTTTCCACAGAAACCATGAGTAAGCCAGTAACGATTAAAGATATCGCCAAAAAGTTCAAATGTTCGCCGTCTACCGTATCCAGGGCATTAAACAATCACCCGTCTATAAACGAAGATACAAGGCGTAACCTGCAGGAGTATGCCCAAAAAGTTGGCTATCAGCGCAACCAGGTGTCGCTTAGCTTATTGAATAAAAAAACAGCGATTGTGGGGGTTATTGTGCCTACTATCAATAATTATTACGAATCGGCTATTATTGAGGGGTTGGATGCGGTGTTGCAACCGCTTGGGTACACACTGAATATTTGTGTTACAAATGAGCAATACCTGCTTGAACTGGAGTATGTGGAAAAGCTGCTGTCTAACAGGGTAGAGGGGTTGTTTCTTTCCGTGTCGCAGGAAACCTATGATTCCGGGCACTATGAGCACCTTGAGAGTGTGGTGAGGCGCGGCATTCCGCTTGTTTTTATAGACAGGGAATACGAAGGCTTTGCGAGTGGCAGTGTTACCATTGACGATTACCATGGCGCTTTTGCTGCGGTAGAACATTTGATAAAAAGCGGACGAAAACGGATTGCGCATTTAAAAGGCCCGAATGGCATGGCAGTGGCGGAGCAACGTTTCAGGGGGTATATTGAGTGCCTGAAGCAGTATGGGTTACCGGTAGACGAAACATTGATCATTAACACCAATTTTAAGGTGGAGAGTGCAGTGCATCCTACCAAACAATTGCTGGAGCTTAACCCCAGACCGGATGCTATATTTGGGGTAAACGACCAGGTGGCTATCGGCGCCATGAAGGTAATACGCGACAGTGGTTTAAAGGTGCCGGGTGATATAGCTGTTGCGGGGTTTGATGATTCGCCTATATCTGCTTATATATCGCCATCGCTTACGTCGGTAGGCAGGCCGGGTAGAAAAATAGGCATGGAGGCTGCGAGGATATTTTTAAATCATCAGCAGGCAGAAGAAAAGGAAAATATGGCGGAACATATTGTATTGCCGTCGGAGTTGATTGTAAGGGAGTCGTCGGGAATTTGAGATTTGTAATTTGAAATTTGAAAGATGAATCGTACAGTAGATCTATTTGGAAAGACAGCTTTTATTGAAGGAATTTCTTACCTGTTGTTGCTTTTTATAGCCATGCCGTTGAAATATTTTTTTGACTTTCCCCTTGCGGTAAAGTATGTAGGATGGGCGCATGGCGTTTTGTTTATTGCGTATGTGGCGCTGCTACTTGCCTGCTGGGTAAAATATAAGTGGACTTTTAAACGGGTGTTCTTCTTCTTTATCGCGTCGCTATTGCCTTTTTTGCCTTTTGTGGTGGAAAAGCAGTTGAAAAAGGAGGGGTAGGGTGGAAGGGGATAAATGCATGTAGAGACAAGGCATGCCTTGTCTCTACATGCATTTACAATTTCTTTTGCCCGGTTTTAATAACGGCGCCTGGTTGTTTGTTATAGGCTAAATCGTGTATCTGGAATTGTTTGGTACCGGAGTTGTGGCTAATACAGATCCAGCCGTAATGTTTTTTTCCACGAATGTTGAGAGATATACCAACATAACGCTTTTGTTTGTCTATCCACAGCCCGTTAAATTCCTGGGTGTTACCATCGTCCATAATGGCGGCCAGGTAGCCTTTTTCCAGTGGTTGGGTCCAGTTGCGATCGCCGGTAGCATTTTCAAAAATGGTATAGCCTTCTTTCAGTGGGCTCGACCAAAAGCCAAAGTCGCCAGTGCTGGCTTGTGTTGACACAATAGTACTATTGCCCGATTGGGAGGGGGCTGATACCGTGAGCACGAGGTAAGGTTTATCGTTGGTTTCCATGAGCGCGCTGTTGAACAAAATATCCGGTCCTTCTTTACTCTCAATATATAAAGGCACAGGCTGCTTATAGCCAAGCGTTTGGTTCACTTCCCTGTATACAATTGATTCTTCGCCGGGAGGTATCCTGGGGATATCGTTTTTATTGCATGCTGTTGCAATTAAAACAATTACCAGCATGCTTATTATTTTTTTGCCCATTGTTACTGTATTATACCAATAATGACAATGAGTGATTCATAAGCGTTACGTGAGAAGGTTGCTTATTGTATGAATTGTTCATAGTTATGTATGAATGGTAGCTGAACCTTTATAAACCGTAATCATGTTGGTACAAAATGCAAAAAGGCAGCCATGATAGACTGCCTTTTACGTTTTATTGTTAAATCTTATTTCAACACTTTTATCTTAATGTTCCGGTAGCTCACTTCGTCTCCATGATCCTGCAATAAAATTCTTCCTTCTTTTGCTTCGCCAAAGTTTTGCCAGTTCTTGTATTTGCTTTTAGCAACCAGATCGCGGTAATGTTGCGATCCTCTTTCATACTCCAATACTTTTACGCCATTGAGGTAGTGTTCAACATGATTGTTAGGATACACTACAATTCTGCCGGTATTCCATTCGCCCGGCGGATGTACAAAGCGGTCATTTTTTTGGGCGGTAATTAGGTCGTATAAAGACGATAAGGTTCTGTTGCCACCAATGCCCTGCTTGGCATCGGGATGATTTTTATCGTCGAGTACCTGGTATTCAAGACCAATCGCAGAACCAGAAGTAACTTCAGACAGGGTTACGAAATATTTTACGCCGCTGTTGCCCCCGGCAGACAGCTTGAAGTCGAACGAAAGATCAAAAGCGCTGTACAGATCGGTGGTTACAATATCGCCGCCGTTGGCCGATTCCTGCCCTTTAGAAGATAAAACGGTAA
>JBQCFW010000053.1:0-32788 GCA_051958655.1 Agriterribacter sp.
CCCGGCAGCTGTCCACCATGCAGCCGATACCGGCAAGGTCGCCAACTTTAAACTTTTTTACATGCGCTCCTACCCTGGTAATCCTTCCTATAATTTCATGCCCTGGAACAATGGGATATATTGCCGGTCCCCATTCGCTTCTCACCTGGTGAATATCGGAATGGCAAATGCCACTGTACAAAATTTCAATCAATACGTCGTGCGCACCTGGTTCACGGCGCTCAAAATTCCATGGAGCCAGTTTATCGGCAGCATTGTGTGCTGCATAGCCTTTGGTTGATATCATAATAAGCGATTTTTATCGGGATGAAAAGTAAAGGTCAAAGATCTTCCGCCTTTCGCTTTTTTACCTTTCACTTTTGACTTCTCACTTTTGACTTCTCACTTTTGCCCTCTCATACTGCACCGGGAATGCCGCATCCCCATCCAGTTCCAGCGACGCATGCAAGGGAAAATATGGATCGCGCAGCAATTGGCGGGCCAGGAGCACCAGATCGGCTTTTCCTTCCTGCAGCAATGCTTCGCATTGACCGGCAGAAGTGATTAGCCCTACTGCACCGGTTATAATGCCAGCTTCCTTCCTGATGCGTTCGGCAAACGGCGCCTGGTAGCCGGGACCCAACGGTATTTTAGCCTGCAATATATTTCCGCCCGACGATACATCTATCACATGCACTCCCATTCGCTTCAGCTCCGCCGAAAGTTTTACAGACGCTTCAATATCCCACCCGCCTTCAACCCAATCGGTAGCGGATATGCGAACAAACAGCAGGTGTTCGTTTCCCAGTTGTTTCTTTACCGTGTCTACCACCTGGTATAATAAGCGGGCACGATTGTCGAAACTTCCACCATAATCGTCTGTACGCTGGTTGGTGAGTGGCGATAAAAATTCGTGCAGGAGATAACCATGCGCTGCGTGTATTTCAATTACTTTATAACCTGCCGCCAATGCCCGTGCAGTTGCTGCGGCAAAGTCGGCGATTACCTTATCAATCCCCGCTTCATCCAATGCAATGGGCGCCACATCTCCTTCATGGAAAGGAATGGCCGACGGTGCAACAGTTTGCCAGCCTCCCTGCCCCGGCGCAATTTGTTTACCACCTTTCCAGGGCGACTGCACACTTGCTTTTCTGCCGGCATGTGCCAATTGAATGCCGGCAACAGCCCCCTGTGCATGTATAAAACCGGTGATCTGCTGTAGCTTATTGATATGCTCATCCAACCAAATGCCCATATCATCCGGGCTTATCCTGCCTTCGGGATTGACGGCTGTGGCTTCCTGTATTACGAGCGCTGCGCCACCTACGGCGCGACTTCCCAAATGCACGAGATGCCAATCGGTAGCAAAGCAGTCAACCGAAGAATTCTTGCACATGGGAGATTCTAATATCCTGTTCCTGAAGGTGGTATTGCCGATAGTAAGGGGCGTAAATAATAATGACATACTGCAATGATAGCTTTTTTTGCAGCAAACTTCGTTGTACTATTTGAAGCAATTTTGAAGTAAGTGTCCGTGAAAAATTACGAGATCGATTCTATATATGCTATCATTCTTTTTCTGCCTTTTTCATCGGGCAGTTGTCCATACCCGGCTCCCATATTGTCTGCCAGGTGTTTGGGGTTAGATGTTCCCGGTATTACGCAATTCACCGAGGGATGTGCCAGGATGTATTTCAAAAAAAACTGAGCCCAACTGTTAATGTCGTATTCCTTTGCCCACTCCGGTAATTGTTTTCCTTTTACCACATCAAACAAGGCGCCCGATTCAAATGGTTCATTAATGATGACTGCTACGCCATTGTCGCCGGCAGCTTTCAGCAGTTTCGCTTCTGCGTTGCGCACACGTATGGAGTAATTGAACTGCACAAAATCTACGGCTTTGGCTTCCACTATTTCCTGCAGCCGCTCATGGGCTGCAGCGGTGTAATGCGTAACGCCGGCATATCTTATTTTACCTTCGGTTTTCCATTTGCGCATCGTTTCCAGATGGGTCTTCCAATCTTGCAGGTTGTGTACCTGCATCAGGTCTATTTTCTTCCGTTTCATTTTGCGCATGGAATCGTTCATCTGCTCTATTCCTTGTTGCCTTCCCGTTGTCCACACTTTGGTTGCATAAAAAAAATGATCGGCAAAGCCCGATTGCTGTGTCAGGTCTCCTATCACTTCCTCTGCGTTTCCATACATGGGCGAAGAATCTATCAGCCTGCCGCCTTTTTCCTGCATCAGCCGCAGCACTTCCGTAAGCGGCTGCCGCTCGGGAGCATCTTTGCCAACATCAAACTGAAGCCATGAACCTACGCCCACCACAGGCAATATTTCGCCCGATGCGGGAATTTTACGTTGCAACATATTTTCCATATTGCCAAACAGCGCATTTGCGTGACCGGTAAACGGCAGTAATCCTGCAACACCCAACAACCCAACCGCGTTGCGGCGGGTGATCTTTCGCGAAATGTTCATACTAATAAAATTAAGTTATTCGCGAACATGTATTGCAAGCTTATTTGCCAAGCCATTGCTTAAAATCAGCAACCCTGTCGCGGCTAACAATTGCTTCTTCATCGGCAACCGGTTTCAGGCTCAGCATATACCTGTTGCCAAAATAATCCTGCATTTCCTGTATGGCTTTCATTGATACATAGCAGGATCGATTGATGCGGAAAAAATCGGCAGGATCAAGCATGGTTTCCAGCTCGTCCATTGTGTAGTCTACAATCAGCTTGCGATTGTCGAATGTTTTAAAGAAAGTAAGTCTGCCATCCACAAAAAAATAAGCAATCTCCTCTATTTCTATAGTAGCCATCTTTTGTCCCTGCTTTATCAAAAACCGCTTTCTGAATGCTTTAGGCTGAATGCGTTCCTGCAAGGCTTCCACCAGCTTTTCTACATTTACAGCGCTGCCTGCCTGCGAAGCGTACATCTTTTTAATTTGCCTGAACTTATTTAAAGAAGCTTCCATGTCTTCCCGGTCTACAGGTTTCATCAGGTAATCCACGCTGTTCACCTTAAATGCCTGGATGGCAAACTCATCGTAAGAAGTAACAAATATTACCGGGCTTTGTACCCGTGTACGTTTAAAAATTTCAAAGCTTTGCCCATCGGCCAGCTCAATGTCCATCATAATAAGATCGGGCGCAGGAAAGTTATTCAGCCATTCTACCGACGAGCAAATGCTGTTGGTTACACCTACTACTTCCACTTCGGGATCAATCGACTCAATTACTTTACGCAACCGCTTTACGGCCAGCGCCTCATCTTCTATAATCAATATTTTCATAGACATGTTTTTTGATCAACGGAACCGACACCATAAAGCAACTGTCGGTTTCTGTAATAAGTACCGGCGGCTGACCGAGGAGGCGATACTTTTCGCGGATATTGGCAAGCCCCACTTTATTGGATGCAACTGCATTGATTTTGCGTTTAAGATTGTTGCGCACCACGAGGTTGCCATTTCCATCGGAGAAAATTTGAATGGTCAACGGATCTTCGGGTAAAATAACGTTGTGCTTTACTGCATTTTCAAGCAACAACTGCAGGGTAAGGGGCGGCAGTTGACAATCTTCTAATTCCCGGTCTACACATTCATCCATAAAAATACCTTCTTCGTACCGTGTTTTTAAAAGATGAAAATACGAATGCGCAAAGCGGAGCTCGGTAGCCAGTGATACCAATCCATACTCGTTGTTTTGCAACAGGTAACGGTATACCTTACTCATTTCTGTTAAAAACTTTTCTGCCTGTTCGGGGTTTTCGCTGATGAGCGAAGAGAGTGAGTTAAGACTGTTAAATAAAAAATGAGGATTTACCTGGTTTTTCAGCCCGTCGAACTGGCTTTGAAGGTGCGCTTTTTTTAAGTCTTCTGCCTCCAGCAGCGACTGCTTCCAGTTGGTAAAAAGATAAGTTCCTTCATGAAAACTGATGCAAATGCAGTTAAAAATTACCCCCGAAATGAGCGCACTTTTTAACCCCTGGTACTCCAGCCGATAACTGAACCAATTAAAATAATCGCACAAATAAAACTGGAAAGCGATTGTTAAAGCAGTAAACGGAATATATATGCACAATACGATGAGGGTTCGCTTAACGGTGTGCTTAAAACCACCCAGCCGGGCTCGTAAGGCCTGCCCTATCCATAAATGCAGTCTCCACGAAATCAGCCAGATAGTAAACCCAAGCAAGGTAATGCCGGTAAAGTAGTCGATGCGCGAAAAGTACAAATCTCCAAACTGGTGATAATTGTTGATAACAGACAAGGGAGGAAACAAGATGAGCAGGGTAATGACATCCTGCTTTTGTATAGAAAACTGATTGGTCATGTTGTAAGCCCTTAGCCTGGTTTATGAACAACAAATATCCGGCGAATCGGGCTATTTATGGGGAAAGATGGGACGAATCGTAGTTTCTGTTTTGCGAATGGTAAAAACAGCTGCACTAACCGGGTTAAAAAAGGAAAAGCTGCCTTTATGGGGCAGCCTTGGCTGGTATGCCAATTTCTTTGCCGGAAATTCTCCGCGGAGGTTAGCAACGGCTCACTACGCAGAAGGCTATTGGTGTTTTAGAAAGGTTGGCAGGAGAATCTCGGCAAATTATTTTACCTTACAAAACCATTGAGATAACTGTTTTAAGATCACCCGGGGTTCTGTTGATTTTCTTGAATATTGCTTAGAGGTATCGTTACGATACTTAGGGTTGTTTTTACAGGATGGACTTCCGCTCTTACTTTTTAAAATTCTTTGACAGAGATAACGCGGTATCGCCCAACAAATGTACATCAACCATCAACTTCATAAACACGTTGGATTAAATACTATAAGAAGAATAGAATTCTTTCTATGAATTTTTTATTTGAAGGAAAAATGCAGATTAGTGGCTCATCTAAAAGGTGTTACAACAACGATTTTTGAACAATATCTTTAGTTAAGCAGGAGCCTGGCTTTTAAAAAAATACTTGCCCGACCTCATAATTCGTTATGATCTTAGTCATTAAAATATGATTGATATTTTTTTAGAAAATTTACTATTAAAGAAAAACAGATTCAATAAGCATAGAAAAACAACTATGCTTTTTTACAAAAAAAACTATGTAAATATCAACTGCCGGCCTAATTCCATACTGGGCAAAACTTACTTTTTTTGATTATATTCACACACAATGAACAGAATACTTCTTGTAGACGACCATTCAGTAGTGAGAGCGGGGGTCTCTTACCTGATAAAAAATCAATTTGGGGACTCAATTGTTATTGATGAAGCTAAAGATGGCGATTCGGCCACCAATCTTCTAAAAAAGAGCCCCTACAACCTGGTGATCTTAGATGTAAATATTCCGGGAACTGATACCATCAATTTGATCAGTTATTTTTTAACCATCTACCCGTCTCTGAATATTTTGATTTTTACGATGAACCAGGAAGAGTGGTATGGCAAGCGTTTTTTGCAAATGGGAGCCAAGGGATTTTTAAACAAGGAGTCGCCGGAAGAAGAAATACAAAGAGCTATTATGACCGTAATGAACGGCTCGAGATATATCAGCCCCAGGCTCGCGCAGATTTTATCGACTGAGGCGCTTGATAAAAAGAAAGACAATCCTTTTGATGAATTAAGCAACCGCGAGTTTGAAGTTGTGCACCGGTTGATTAAAGGCGATTCTGTAACTGCTATTGCAGAAGCATTGAGCCTTCATTCATCAACCATAGGCACTCACAAAGCCCATATTTTTGAAAAACTTGGCATACAAAATATTATACAGCTGGCTGAACTCGCAAAACTATACGGAATATCTGCTGCTACCGATATCAAAGCTAAATGACCAATACATTGTTGATGTAACAGGAGCCCGAAAGCATCCTGTAATCTTGACAAGCGCTGTTTCTTTGAACCGTTTAATCTCTTGCAAGCTGCAATGCATTGCCTGAACGTTAGCGGATAATGACTGCATGTAAGCATTGATTAATGCTCTGAAAATTTCGCACCCAACATTCTCATACCGCCGGTAACCGATCACTTATTATTGTGTTTGCCCCACAAAAATATCATTGCTTAAAAAATTTTTTTTCTTAAAAATTAATTGCTGCTTCCTTCGTTATTAAACAATTAACATTCAACCGGCTATGAAACCATTCATCGCAGAAATACCACCTGTTGTTCGTGAAATGATTGTCATTAAAATAGAAGACAACGAACTGTCGGACGCTTCGTTTGAATACAGCATTATGAACCATGAAAAAAAGATATGCCGGAAAGGACATTTCACTGGTTCTGTCATTCAGCTCCGGGTTTCGCACCTTAAGGACGGGATGTATTATTTTCACCTGTCTACCAGCAGCAGGGAGCCTTCTTTTTATTCATTCGAAAAAAAATCGAAACAACAAAACGACCTTGTTGAGTTCGACTTTTCGTAGCTGGCTTTAGCAACCGGTTAATAAATCTTCTCTCGCTTATCATTATTTTTTAAGCAGTTCCTCTATTTTTTGTTGTAAAAAACAAATCGTTTTTACTTTCCCAGTAACACATTACAATTCAATGCCGTTTAGTGGCAGTTAAGATTACCACCGTTCCGATTTTTTATATTCAGAATTGTTGCGTTTTGCTCTATTGAAAACAGCTAATGCTTTGACGTGAGATGTGCGTCTTTTCTTAATATCAGGTTTTAGATATACCTGCTATTTAATAGCGGGCAGTTGTTTGTTAGCAAAACGTTTTACGTAGCAGATAATCAACAACTTTACACCATTCGCCCCTCCTTGTTCAACCAACTTCCTTAAATAACAAAGCCTCCGGAACCGGAGGCCTTGTTTATATAATCATAAGACTACTACTATTACGATTTGCGCGAGTTTTGCCTGCGCTTGCTCCAGTTGTTACCGGGCTTAAAGCCATTTCCTTCCTGGCTTCCTACACGGTCCATTGCACAACGGAAACCTACAGTGCTGCTTCCCTGCGACTCTTCGAGGAAACGACGAGTACCGGGGCTCAACCAGTATGCGCGGTCGTTCCAGCTACCACCTTTAATTACTCTTGAGTGATCGCTGATAAGGGTTGTAATACCATATCCGTAAGTTACCTGCGAAGCGGAGTCACCATCAAGGAAGTTAATTACGTTACCTCTCTGATAGTTGCGGCGTGCTTTGCTTTCTTCGTCTGTAACGTCAACTTTAACCACACGTCCCAAGCTATCGCGCTCAAAAGGCTCGTCGCTGCCTTCGTTCCTTTTGTATTTCTGGAATTTGTTACCGCGGTATGGATTGAAATCGTTGTTATCGATGCTAGAAAGCGGACGATACACATCGGCAACCCATTCGTTTACATTGCCCGACATATTATACAACCCGAAACCATTGGGGAAGAAAGCTTCCACTGGTCCAGGAATAGACGCGTTATCATTCAAACCACCGGCAACACCCATCATATCACCACTGCCGCGTTTAAAGTTAGCAAGGAATTTACCCTGCCAGCTTCCATGACGGCTGTCGCGCAAGCCATTTACATTCTGGCTCCAGGCATATACCTGTTTTTCTTTGATCAGCTCTTCGCCGGAACCGTTTGATTTTTTCTTTGGCCGGGGGTTTTGATTAATATACCCGTAAGCTGCATATTCCCATTCAGCTTCTGTTGGAAGCCTGTAGTTGGGCAACATATAGCCGTCTTCGAAAGTTACTTTTGTTCTGGGTCTGCCGTTTGCATCCATTAAAGGATTCTTTTTAGGCTTGCCAGGCTGAGGCTGGTAAAGATCTTTCAGGTATGCCTGGGTGTTAAAGTTTTCCTGGCCTTGCCCCTGAAGGGTTTTTAATTGATTTTTATTGATATAGCCTTTTTCAACCAGAATTCTTTCGTTCACCCGGTCACTGCGCCACAAGCAAAAGTCGTTCGCCTGTTTCCAGGAAACACCTACTACGGGGTAATAGTTGTAAGAGGGGTGACGGAAATAATAGTCAACCAGCGGTTCGTTGTAAGCCAGCTCTTCTCTCCAAACCAAAGTGTCGGGCTTGGCAGCTTCGAGCACCTGAGCATACTGAGGATCATCAAACACAGCTTCGAGCCAGTGGAGGTATTCGCGATAGTGAACGTTTGCCACTTCAGTTTTATCAATATAAAAAGAAGAAACGGTAACGCGGCGCGGAACATTATTCCAATCGCCCATCACATCTTCGTCGGTAGCACCCATGGTAAAGGTACCACCCTGAACAAACACCAATCCGGGTCCGGTGTTTTGTTCCTTTTCTTTCGACACGTTGTAACCACCCATGTTTTTGTCATTGTAGTTCCAACCAGTCACGTCGGATTTTTCTTTTTTGTTCTTTCCGAACAGCCCATTTTTACAGGAGCCTAACAGCAGGGTAGAAGCTGCGGAAAGCAACAGAACGGTTTTCAAATTGAGTAGTCTTTGCATTTTTTGCTGGATTTAACTAAAAAAGACAAACGGGTATATATAATCATTATTGTATTAAAAGCGCCCATTAAGCTCTTTTAACTGGCTTATTTCCACGGTTCTTCAATGCAATTTAGCTACTTTACCAAAACAACAATTTATACCACGGGGTTTTTTGTGTTTATTAAATGCTAAACTTATTTACTGCAAACAGGCTTGAAAATCATATTTGAAACAATATTTATTTACTTACCCCGTTTACAAGAAGTTGTTTTAGCAGGAATTATGCCTGAAATCAAGAATCCGCATGAAATTTGCCGGGTATTGGTCCCGGGCGAAAAATAAAAACCTAAAAAAACAAAAACACTGCTTTACTTTGCAGACCCATTCAAAAACAAAAAAAAGGCACTGAATATTGAATCAAACTCTACTTCATTATTCATTTTCAATCAAATACGATTTCTGATGAAACACTCATTCAAGAGATTTTACCTTGCCGGCGTGCTGCTTATGGGGTTAACGGCTAAAACTTTTGCACAGGCTGATACAGTTAATATAGTAACTACAGCAGTTCCCTTCTTACGTATATCTCCCGATGCACGGGCAGGCGGAATGGGCGACCAGGGCATTTCTACAAGCGCGGATGCTAATTCGCAGTTTTACAATATTGCAAAATATCCTTTTGCTACAACGCCTTATGGCGTAAGCGCCACTTATACGCCGTGGTTAAAAGACCTCGGGTTGAACGATGTATACCTCGCTTCGCTGGCGGGATATTACCAGTTAAACGAACTGCAGGCTATTTCAGCATCTTTAAGGTATTTTAGTCTTGGCAGAATACAGTTTACCGATGCAAATGGAAATGACTTAAATGAAGGTCGCCCGAGAGAATTCGGACTTGACCTGGGCTATTCAAGAAAACTGTCGGAAAAACTGTCTTTGGGTGTTGCACTGCGCTATATCTATTCTAACCTGGCTGCCAACGCTCCTTCCAGCGGTACCGCCTACAAACCGGGCAATACTGTTTCGGGCGATATTGGCGTGTATTACAGAGGTTTGAACGAAGCGGGGCAGGGCTGGACCATTGGTGCTGCCTTCAGTAACCTCGGCGGCAAAATATCTTATACATCCGACGCTTCACAAAAAAACTATATACCTGCCAACCTCGGACTTGGTGTGGGGCATACCTGGGTTACCAACGAAGTACATAAGATCTCTTTAAACGGAGAAATCAATAAGCTCCTGGTACCGGCTCCTCCCGGATTAGGCGCCGATTCTGCAGCTTACGCCAAATACAACAGCGATGGAGTAGTGAGCGGATGGCTCAAATCGTTTAGCAATAGCGCTATGGCTTATTCTGTGGGTGGCGAATATATGTACAACGACCAGTTTGCATTGCGCTTAGGCTATTATGCCGATTCGCGCAGCATGGGCAAAAGAAATTATTTTACAGCGGGTGTAGGTATTAACTACAGCGTTATGGGGCTGAACTTTTCGTACTTATTGCCTTCGGGCAACGGCGTAAACAGGAACCCCCTGTCGAACACCATTCGTATAGGGTTGGTATTTAACCTGGGCGGCGAAACGGAGGAATAATCATATTTGAAGAATATATTTGAAGACCCAACAGGATTATGCTACCTGTTGGGTCTTTCTTTTTATTTTCGGCCAAAAACAAACATGTCGTACAGAATTGGCTCAGGCGTAGATTTTCACCAGTTGGCCGAGGGGAGAAAATTATGGATCGGGGGTATTGAAATTCCTCATTACAAAGGATCGCTGGGGCACAGCGATGCAGATGTGCTGCTGCATGCCATTTGCGACGCCATGCTGGGCGCTTTAAGCCTGGGTGATATCGGCCTGCATTTTCCCAATACTTCAGCCGAATTTAAGGATATAGACAGCAAGATACTGCTTAAACGAACCTTTACACTTATACAGCAGGAGGGCTATTCGGTAGTAAATATCGACTCTACGTTGTGCCTGGAAGCTCCCAAAATAAAACCTTATGTGCAACAAATGCAGGAGGTTATTGCAGGTATACTTTCCCTGTCGGTAAAAGATGTTTCCATAAAAGCTACCACCACTGAAAAAATGGGTTTTGCAGGACGCGAAGAAGGATTGATGGCTTATGCAACGGTGCTGCTGGTTAAGTAGAGACAAGGCATGCCTTGTCTCTACTTAACCAAATACCCTTACTTTTGCCAGATGTCGTCTACCATCAGTATAAGGATCATCAATCAGTCTAACAACCCGCTGCCCGAATATGCTACTACCGGCGCTTCGGGTATGGATGTACGCGCTCATCTCGCCGCTCCTGTTGTATTGCAACCGCTGGAAAGAGCTTTGATCCCCACCGGGTTGTTCATGGAAATTCCCGAAGGATACGAAGTGCAGGTGCGCCCGCGTAGCGGACTGGCGGTTAAACAGGGCATTACCTGCTTAAATACGCCCGGCACCATTGATAGTGATTACCGCGGCGAAGTAAAAGTGATCCTCATCAATCTTTCAAACGAGCCTCAAACCCTGCAACCCGGCGACCGCATTGCTCAACTGGTATTGCAACAAGTTGAAAAGGCCGAATGGGTTCCATCTGCCAGCATTAATGTTACAGCCCGGAACGAGGGCGGGTTTGGGCACACGGGGAAAAACTAAACGATTAAAACGGCATCATGCGTTCTACTATCACTTTTATCCTATTCGTATCCGGCATCGTTTTATTTAGTTGCCGCAGCTCTAAAAAACTGCAATCGGCAATTTCGAAAAAAGATACTGTTATTACTGTTCTGAATCCTGAAGAAACGGATTCGGCAAAACTGGTGCATGCAGCATTTGGCAGGATCAAAGACAATCACATCAACTTCCAAACCTTTTCTTCTAAAATAAAAGTTGATTACAAGGATACCAAACAGCGCAATTACGACTTTAATGCATTTGTGCGCATTCAAAAAGACAGTGTTATCTGGATATCTATCAACGCAGCGTTGGGAATAGAGGCTTTCAGGGTATATATAACGCCCGACAGTGTAAAGGTGATGGACAAACTGGATAAATATGTGCAGCACAGGAGTGTTGAATACATTAAGGAAATTGTTCAGTTGCCGGTTGACTTCTACATTCTTCAAAACATTATTGTGGGTAATCCGGTGTTTTTGGACAGTACCAGGGTGATGATGTATAAAGAAAGGGAAAACTCAATTACCATTTCAACACTGGGAGATTTTTTTAAACAACTGCTGAGCATCCGCAAGGACGACTTTGCTATTTTACACAGCAAGCTCGACGATGTGGACGTGGTGCGCAACCGCACTGCGGACTTTACGTACGACAATTTCATGAACATTAATGGCAGGCTGTTTTCTACGGCACGCAAAATAGCGGTTGCTGAAAAAACAAGGCTCGACGTTAATATGGAATACAAACAGGTTGAATTCGACAAGGAACTCACCTTTCCGTTCAATATTCCCCGCAATTATAAAGTGAAATAATTTTAACAAAATTCCGTACAATCCAAAACGCATACTGTCGTTATTTGCAGACATAAGCTTATTTTACTATAAAAATTCCGGCATGCGCAGATTTGCTTTCATTGTTTTGATCTTTTTACTGGGTAGTGCTGTACACGTATACGCACAGCAAACCAAGGAAGAGCTTGAAAAAGAAAGAAAAGAAATACAGCAAGAAATTGAAGAGCTCAGAAAATCGCAGAGTTCTGTTAAGAAAGATAAAAATGCCAGCCTTGCGCAACTCAAGCGCATACAAAGCCTGATCCGTAAAAGAGATGCCATCATTTCTACCATCAACCGGCAAATGCAGCTGATTGATAACGATATTTTTTCGAACAACCGCGAAATATATCGTCTTACCAAAGAGCTCGACACCCTGAAAATGCAATACGCCAAAACCATTGAATACGCCTATAAAAACAGGAGCAGCTATGATATGCTGAACTTCATTTTTTCTGCAGTAAGCTTTAACGATGCCATAAAAAGAATTGCCTACCTGAAAGCATACCGTGAATACAGGGGAACACAAGTTGATAATATTAATAAAACGCAGGCACTGCTAGCTAAAAAAAATGAAACGCTTTCAGAGAACAAAACCCTGAAAAGCAAAACGCTTACCGAACAAAGCCAGCAAATGAAAAAGCTGGAGGAAGAAAAGAATGAGAAAAATGCAGTGGTTTCAAAATTAAAAGCCAGGGAAAATGAGCTGGAAAAACAGCTTACCGGCAAACGCAAGCTGGAAAACAATATTAAAAACTCCATTGCGGCTATCATTAAAAGAGAAATAAAAGAAGCTGCGGAGGCTAAGGCCAAGAGAGATGCAGCTGCTGCAAAAGCCGCAGCTGCCAATAAAACTAGTACAGCAGCAGCAACAAAAAATACCAGCACAAGGGCTGCCAGCAAACTGGAAGAAACCCCTGAAGTAACGGCTGTATCGGTTGGCTTTGAAAACAACCGTCGCAAGCTGCCCTGGCCCGTGGGCAAAGGCATTATTACAGGAAAATTTGGACGACAGAGAATCCCAGATACCAAAATAATCGAAGAAAATATTGGTGTATACATTCAAACAGATATTGGTGCTCCCGTAAAAGCTGTATACGAAGGAACTGTATCTTCTGTGCACAGCTTTGGAGAGGGTTCGGCGGTTACCATCCGCCATGGCAAATACCTCACTACTTATTATAATCTTACGGGCGTAACTGTGAGCAGAGACCAGGAAGTTAAATTGGGCCAGGTGCTGGGCAAAGCCGGAGAAGCAGAAGATGAGTATGGCGTAGGAAAAGTGCTTTTTGTAGTAACGATGGTGGTTGGCACTAATCCAAAATATCTCAATCCTGAAGAATGGATCAAGCCGAGATAAATAAAAATAATATTTTCGTAAGTGCCGGTAATGTTCATTGCCGGCATTTTCTTTTTGGCAAAAGAGTATCAATATTTGTTATCTGCCTCCATATCAGTAAGTACAGTTATAATGATCAAAGCACTATCTCTGCCATTATTTTTTGCAGCAATTACTGTATGCTCCTGCGCAGGGAAAAAAAATAACGATGCCATGCAGTTTACGGAAACACAACTTACCCAGGATAAATATGGTCATTTTCTAAACTCAACACAGGTCTTTTCTCCAAACGATCAATGGATCGTATATGATACACGCAACGACGATGGTGGCATAGGAGTAACAGGCAGCATTGAAATGGTAAATACCGCCAATGGTGAAATAAAAACGCTGTATCGCACCGCTAACCAAACAGCATTTGGCCCGGGTGTGGGCGCTGCTACTTTTTCGCCGGTGGCCAACAGGGTACTTTTCATTCACGGTATACGCAATGCCAATCAACAGCATCCATACGGATTTACCAGGAGAACAGGGGTGGCTGTGGACATTGATCAGCCTAACCAACCCATATTCATGGATGCCCGCAATATAACACCACCGTATACTGCCGGCGCCCTTCGCGGCGGCACGCATGCCTATTCGTGGAGTGGCGATGGTGAATGGATATGTTTTACCTACAATGATTTTGTTATTGATCAGCTAAGCAAAAAGGATTCATCCATCAAAGACCTGAGAACAATAGCTGTAATGGCGCCGGGAAAGGTAACAGTAGCTGAAGACGCTACGCTGGAAAATAACAGTGGTGAAAAATTTTCGGCAGTAGTAGCGGTGGTAACCGAAAAACCTGCACCGGGCAGCGATGATATAGACAAAGCTTTTGACGAAGGCTGGATAGGGAAAAAGGGCTACCGGAAAGCCGATGGTTCGTGGCAAACAAGAGCGGTGGCTTTCCAGGGCAATGTAAGGAACGAACAAAATGAAACGATAGCCGAAATTTTTGTAACCGATATTCCTGACGATATTACAAAAGCCACAGCAGGCAAACCGTTGGAAGGAACTGCCGGTAGCCGTCCCAATGTACCGCTAAACTGCCATCAACGCAGAATAACGCATACAAAGCATGGCGTGCAGGGCACGCGGCATTGGCTGAAATCTACGTCAGACGGTTCAAAAATTTTGTTTCTATCGAAAGATGAAAAAGGAATAGTGCAGGTATTCGCCGTATCGCCCAACGGCGGAGCATTGGAACAAATCAGTTTTAACGAATTTTCAGTCGAGGGACCTGTCAATATCAGTCCCGATGATCAATATGTATCGTATGTGGCAGACAACAGTGTATTCATTACGGATATACAAACACATCAGTCGTACCGGCTTACGCCCAAAAGCAGCAACGATATAAAACCTGAAGGCCCAGTGATATGGTCGAACAACGGAAAAATGCTTGCCTTTAACCGGCGGATAGAAACAGATGGGGAGAAGTATGTGCAGATATTTTTATTGAAGAAGAAAGAGATTTGAGATTTGAAATTAGAAGCCGCTGTAGCAAGTAGCGGCTATTTACTTTCATTTGCACGACTTGAAACCTGCAACCTGCTGATTGCTGACCGCTGAAAGCCGACAGCTATCAATCGCCTATACCAAACTGTCTTCAATCCGTTTAAGCCCGACAGATACCGGCAGCTTCTTCCATAATATTTCATATACAGCCTGTGCTACGGGCATTTCGGCACCAATTTCCCTGTTCATGTTAAAAATGCTTTTGCTGGCATTGTATCCTTCTGCTATCATTTTCATTTCCATCTGGGCCGATTGAACAGAATATCCTTTGCCGATCATATTGCCAAAGGTTCGGTTGCGGCTGAACAACGAATAACAGGTAACCAGCAAGTCGCCCAGGTAAACGGATGCTGCGTAATTGGGTGATTTTTTTTGATGAAGCTTATGAGCTGCATGAATGCCTACTTTGATATTTCTTATACCCACTTTGCGCAGAAAGATGGCCATTTCATCGGCACAATTGGCAATGAGCACGCTTAAAAAATTATCGCCATACCCTTTGCCTAATGCAATGCCCGAGGCCACTGCATAAATATTTTTAAGAATAGCGGCATACTGCACACCATACACATCGGTATTTACAATGGTATTGATGTAGGGCGTACTGAATTGATTGGCTATTTTTTCGGTAGCCGCGCGGTGCACACCCGAAAAAGTCAGGTACGACAATCGCTCCGCCGCCACTTCTTCGGCGTGGCAAGGGCCCATAATTGTGAAGTAGTTATCGATACTGAAATTGAATTTGGTTTTGAGATAATCATTCAGCAGCATATTGTGTTGTGGAAGCATGCCTTTTACTGCCGAGATAATTTTCTTTTCACTCAATACTTTGGGAGGTACCCCTGCAAACTGTTGCGATACATATGCGGAAGGTGTGACCACTACAACGTGATCGGAAGCCGCTATGGCTTTTCCTGCGTCGGTAAATAATGTAAGAAGATTTGTATCAAACGATACCGATGTAAGGTAATTAGGGTTGTGCTTTCTTTTCAAAATGTGCTTCACTTTCTCTTCATCGCGAACAAACCAGTTAATGTGCAAGCCGTTATCGGTAAGCATTTTTGCTAATGCCGTTCCCCAGCTGCCACTGCCTATAATTCCAAACTGCATATAATAAAAATGTTTGAGGGCAAAAATAGGCCTCAAACATTTAATATGACTGGTTTTGAGTTTATAGTTTGTCGTTAACAGAAGACAATATGTCACTCTAATTACAAACTCCAAACAATACTCTAAACTATTTCTTTACTTCAAACAATTGTTCTTTGGGAACCACTTTTACTTTAGTGCCTGTTTTAAGTGTTTTGCTTACAATGGTGTAAGGACCGGTAATTACTTCATCTCCTTCTTTAAGTCCTTCTGTAATTTCAATGTTATTGATGTCCTGTATGCCGGTTTTTACAGGTACCAGTTTTACCGTATTGTCTTTTTGTAATACAAATACCACTTCAAGCATATTATCACTGGTACCACCGGAAGTATTGTTGTTATTAGTAGCGGCAGGCGGTGCAATCGTAGCTGTTTTATTGCCACCATCCTTCTTTGTTTTAGCTGTAGCCGTATCATTTTTATCACGAGTAGTAACCGCATTGATAGGAACTACTATTACATTGCGATTGGTTCGGGTTTGAATATCGGCACTCGCGCTCATGCCAGGACGAAAAGGGAATTTCCTGGGCTTCGACGGGTCAATCAGGTCGGCATACGATTCGCGCAGTATCCGCACCCTCACTTCGTAATTGGTAACATCGGTAGAAGTGGCTGCGGCAGAGGAAGTTTGTGTAGCTGCCCCCTTCTGGCTGCTCGCTATTTGAGTAACAATGCCTTTGAATTTCCTGTTGTTATACGCATCAACTTCAACCACTGCGGTATCGCCAATGCTTATTTTCTGCACGTCATTTTCGCCCACTTCCACGCGTATTTCAAATACGCTGATATCGGCAATGCGCATCATTTCCGTACCAGCCATCATTGAGTTACCTACAACCCTCTCGCCTTTTTTTACATTCAACAACGATACTACGCCTTCCATGGGCGAAAGTAATTCGGTACGGCTCAGATCTTTGTTGGCTTTTGCCAGGTTAGCAGCAGCACTTCTTACCTGCGCCTGGTTGCTGCGAATGTTTTGCAATGCAGCATTGTAATTGGCTTGGGCGGTATTCAAAGTGTTTTCAGCCTGTTCATACTCCGACCTCGAAATTACCTTGTCTGCCAACAGTTGCTTTTGCCTGTCGTATGTAAGCTTTGCAAGCTCCAGCGCTGATTTCAACGCTGCCAGCTGGGCTTCTGAATTAGATACCAACGATTGCTGCCCTGCCACCTGCGCTGCCGCCTGGTCGCGCTGCGTAGCATAGATATCTGCGTATATTCTTGCCAGCACCTGTCCTCTTTTCACACTATCGCCTTCCTGCACATTCAGTTCGGTAATTTCACCCGATACATCGGGACTGATCTTCACTTCGATTTCGGGGTATACTTTGCCGCTGGCTGTAACAATTTCGGTAATATCCTTGCGGCTTACTTTTTCCGAAGACACTTTTGTTCCCTCTTCCTTACCAATTACGCCCGTTTTTTTCAACACAATCAACAACACCACCAACAGTACCAGGCTAATAATGATCCACAATAATTTTTTATTCATGTGCTTATTTTTATTTGATTTTAGCCATATGCCCGCCTGCCGGACGGACAGGGAATCCGCCAAAATAAAACATTCCCTTTGTGTGTGCAGAATGCTTATGGCTCATTTCATGTTGTACTTGTTAAAGAAGATGAATTAAAGTTTAATACCCCGCCCTTTGTAAAATTCCAGCACTTTCATTTTAAACACGTAGTCGAACTGCGCAATCAAAGCGTTGATTTTAGCTTCGGCCAATGTATTTTGGTTGCTCAACCATTGAATGGTTTGCAAAACTCCAATTTCGTAACGCTTGGTAGCATAATCAAATGCCTTTTGAGCGGACTGCACAGACTTTACACTGGCGTTGTATTTTTCGTAAGCGCCCAAAGCCTGGTTGTAAGCATCGTAAATATCCCGCTTCACATTTAACTTCTCCTGATCAAGCAATAACTCCTGGTTAAGGATGTTCAATTTTTGACGCTGAACATTGGAACGGGCAGCGAGCCCGTTAAAAATCGGGATGTTCAGGCTGAATCCTACATACTGTCCAAAGTTGTTGCTGAGCTGGGAAACATAGGGTGTGCGCCTGTAAGACTCATATACCCGAACATTTTGAACCGACCGCACGGAATCGCCACCCAGGGTTCCGATCGTTGGCTTAAATTCAATATAGTTTCCTCTTCCCTCGATACTCTGGCTGTTGGTAGGCGCACCTACCTGGCCAGACAGTGAAATCGTTGGATAAAGTTGCCCCCTGGCAGCCTTATAATTTTTTTCAGCGGCAAGCAATCTCAAACTGTTTACCCTGAACTGCGGCAACGAATTAACCGCCATTTGAAAAATAGCTGATGGAGATATTTCCAGGATATTATCTACGGGAATGGATTCAACAGGAGGTGTATCAATATTAAAAAGTGTATCGGCAGGTAAGTTCAATGCAGTTTTCAATTGCAGTATCGACAGCTCAATATTTGTTTTTGCCTGTATCCAGTTAGCGCTGTCTACTCCCATCTGCGCTTCCAGTTCAGCCGCATTTAATTCTGGCAACGCACCTGCATCTACCTGCTTGCGGGTATTTTGAAATTGTGCCCTGGACTGATTAAGCCTTGTTTCGTTGATGTAAGCCTGCTGAATATTGAACAATACCTGCAGGTAAAGATTGGCTACATTCAGCGACACATCGTTTTTTACTTTTTCTTCCTGCAACACTTCTGCTTCTGCCGTAAGGCGATTTGCTGCTGTGGTATTGCTTTTACTGAACCAGTTAAACAAAGTAACATTGCTGCTTAATCCTAAATTGGTTTGAAAAAAAGACTGAGTACTGTAGGTGTAATTAACCTGGTCTACAGAACGACCAAAATTCCAACCGCCCTGGTAATTGGCGTTTAAAGTAGGAAGTTGCGAGTACTTGCTTTGCTTATAATCTAAACGAGCCAGGCTGGCTTGAATATGTTGCTGCCGCACCTGAATATTGTGTTCGCGTGCATACTCCACGCACCTTCGCAAATCCCATTTTTCCTGTGCTTTTACAGATAGATGAGCAGATGAGGCAACTATCATAGCCAGGCAAAAAACTAATTTTCTCATGCATCAAATTTATAATATCCACAAAAGAAATGAACACCTGTTGGTATTAGTTCCCACGTTGATATTACAAATATTCAACTAAAAAAACATTTGACAAAACCTCTTATATAGTATTTAAAGCCTGTTGCAGGTCTGAAATAAGGTATTCAGGCTCCTCTTGTCCTATATACAGCCTTAACATCCTTTGTTCTTTTTTGGTAATATCATACCGGTCGGGCGGCACAATGGCGCAGGCAGGAATGATCAGTGATTCATACCCGCCCCAGCTAACGGCCATTAATATATGGCGCAGGTTTTCGCAGAATGTTACAACATCCTGTATTTTATCCACCCTTAAAAAGAAAGACAACAAGCCGCATGCGCCCTTCATCTGGCGCCGGGCGAGCTCATACTGCGGGAAATCATTGCTGAAAGGAAAAATAATGGATTCTACTTTGGGATGATCCTGCAAAAATTGTATTACTTTTTTTGTGTTTTCTGTTACTTTTTCAAGGCGAATGGGCAATGTTCTCAACCCTCTTATCAACAACCATGCATTAAAAGGGGAAATGCCATTGCCGGATGTAGACATTTCATTTTCAAAAATTTTGCGCATCATTTTTTGCGTTCCACACACTACTCCAGCCAGTACATCGCTATGTCCGCCTATGTATTTGGTGGCCGACTGTAAGGAGATATCTATACCCATGGCTAAAGGTTTCTGATAGAGGGGTGTGCAATAGCTGTTATCGCAAATGGTAAGAATGTCTTTTGAACGTGCCAACCGGGCCACAGCTCCAAGGTCCTGCAGCTCAAATTGCCAGGAGTTGGGAGACTCCAGATAGATAATAGTGGTATTGGGTTGAATAGCGGCTTCAAAATTACGGATGTCTGTTCCATCGATATAGGTTGTAGTTACATTAAACCGTGGCAGGATATTGTCGAACAGCTTCTGTGCCCAGGTATAAGGTTTCTTTACACTAACAATATGATCGCCCGCTTTTACATTGGCCATTACTGCGGCGTATATGGCTGAAGAACCACTGTTAAATACCAGGCAATCTTCCGCCTCATCAAGCGCCGCCAGTTTTTTGCGAAGAATATCGGTGGTGGGGTTTAATCCTTTGCTGTAAATATATCCCCCGTATTCATCTCTAAAACGGTTATGCATAGCTGCTACCGTTTTAAAAGCAAAATTGCTCGTTTGAATAATGGGTGGAGCAATCGCGTTGAAATATTCTTCCCGCTCCTCTCCCAACTCGTTAATGATGTATGAAATATCCATATGAATAGTCTCTTGCAGTAAAAAATCGTGTAAGCGAAGCAAAGATTAGCAAAAACCCGGAATATGGATATAGACGAATGACGCAGTTAGTTATTGATACTGATTTTTTGAATACTTGTTGGCAACCACACCTGCATATCGTTAGCGCCCCGGTTGTTCCAGCTAAAGTAGGGGATGGCGGTTATTTGTTTTGTTGAGGTTGATACAGACAAACCATTCTCAGCAACTGTTACAACCGGAGCGTTGAACCGCAATACATTTACACCACCCAGCAACGAAGGCTCGTACAATGCTTCAAAAGTTGCGTTGGAAGGTACTACCACGCTCCCTGCCTTTAGTCCGTTTTTTTCGCCCTCAATGCAATACACCATAGGCCCATATTGCAATGCAACCCTGTTTGTGTTTTGCTTTACCTGGGGTTTGCTGATAACACGACGTACGTTCATGGGCAATTCCATCGTTACAACATCCCCTTTTTTCCAATTGCGTTTCAGCACAGCATAGCCATTGTCCATATTATATTGTATGGTTTCTCCATTCACTTTTATAACGGGTTGGGCATTTTGTTCTTCGGCGTAACGATATAAATCGCCCGGCACTGGTGTTGTTAACCAACCGGGAATGCGTAACCGAAGCTCAAACGATGTCTTCCCGGAAGGCGCAACAGTAAGCTGTACATTTCCTTTCCAGGGATAACCTGTTTCCATCGTCAAGGCAATTTTATTTTTTCCCTGTTTTACAACCGTATTGCTTCCAATAAATAAATTAACCCATACGGTGTTGGCAGAAGTTCCATAAATATAATTACCCACGGAGCTTACCAACCGGGCTATATTAGAAGGGCAACAAGCTGTGCCAAACCATTCACTCCTGCTGTAACCACCCTCGGTAGCCAACGGATTTCCATAAAAAAAACGATCTCCTGAAAGAGACAGCCCGTCTAATGCACCGTTATACAAGCTTCTTTCCAGCACATCAATATACCTGGCATTTCCAGAAAGCATGTTCATGCGTTGATTCCAGAACACCATTCCTACAGAGGCACATGTTTCGCAATAAGCGCTTTCATTAGGCAAATCGTAAGGAATTCCAAATCCCTCATTTTTACCCTGCGCGCCAATACCTCCTGTTATATACATATGGCGGAAAACCACATCCTTCCATATAGAATCCATGGCTGTAATGTAGCCTGCATCGTTGGTAACAGCAGCCACATCTGCAGCGCCGGTATAGAGGTACATAGCGCGCACCGCATGCCCGGTAATTTTTCGTTGATCCTTTACCGGTACACCGTCCTGGCAATAATCAGGGTCTTTCCATTGATCCCATATCACACCTTTACCATTGCCATGACCGCGCTGGGCAAGGAACCAATCTGAGAGTTCGAGGTATTTTTTATTCTTTGTGTGATGATACAACTTCATTAGCGCCAACTCTATTTCCTGGTGACCACTTACCCAGGGACGATTTTGCTGACGGAAAACAGAATCAATATGATCGGCAAAACGAATGGCTGTGTTCAGCAATTTATCTTTACCAGTAGTATTATAGTAAGCTATGCCCGCTTCAATCAGGTGACCGGCACAATAATCTTCATGCTTCTCCATGTCAGTCCAGCGCTTATTAATATCCGTAAGCACATAGTAAGTATTCAGGTAACCATCTGGCAACTGTGCGGCAGCAATTTTATCTATCCATTCATCTGTATTTTTTTCGAGCGTTGCATCCGGATGACTTTTCAAAGAATAGGCAATAGCTTCAATCGCTTTATACACATCCGAATCGTCGTAGTAAATGCCTTCATGCTTTCCCGAACGCTTAGCCGCCTTTTCAAAATTCCGGATGCGACCGGTTTTATCCTGCGTGTAACTCACGCAGGCATCCAGGGTAGCAGTTGCCACCATTTCCATCTTCGACTTCCAGAAAGCATCGGTAATATTTACTTCAGAAAAACTGACAGGATATATTTTTTGTAATGAGTTTTGAGCCTGAGTGGCAAATGCTGTGAAGAGCAGGAGCACACCGGCTAAACAACTATTTTTCATCCGTTATAAAATATATTAAAATGAATAGTTGCACAATTTAATAAAGCTTGGTGGGATATAGCAGCTAATGTTCATCAATAAATTGGATATTGAAATGCCGGCAAGGAATATATAGATAACATTGTGGTTGGATTGCTTTCAGGTTATCACCCACATCAGATCACTGAAACAACATATGTTATTAGCAACTCAATTAGAGTTGTGAACGGTCCCACACTATTTTACATTTACACCATAAACTCCCATGCGCTTACGTAAGCGTCGTGTTTTTCGGCATATGCAATAAAATCAGCATAAAAAGGAAACTGGCTTAAGGTGGCGCTATCACCTGTTACGATCAGTTTTTTCCTCGCTCTGGTCATGGCTACATTCATGCGGCGGATGTCGGATAAAAAGCCGATCCTGCTGTCTGCATTACTGCGCGTCATACTAATGTAAATGATATCCCGTTCCTGCCCCTGGAAACTATCGATGGTATTGATAGTGATCTTGTGCGCATATTCCTTAAGGTGAGCCGCCTGCTCCATCTGCTCCTGCAATAATAATATTTGCTGGCGATAAGGTGATATAACACCGATGGTAGGAAAGTTCTCCAACGTATAATAAACAGCCAGCTCATTTACCAGTTGTGTAAGGTGTTTGAAAACAAAAGCTGCTTCTTCGGGATTTGATATGCTGGTGCCTTCCATTTTTTCATCGAAGCCACAACCGGCAGTGTCAATAAAGTGCATAGGTGTTTGTCCTTTGCCCAGCAGATGCTTTGCTACAGACGCATGCGCCCTGAGCCTGTTGCCATAAAACACAGCCGATGAATAGCCCATAATGGTTTCGTGCATGCGGTATTGCTCTTCCAGCAGTGTAACGGCTTCGGGATGGAGCTGCACATTTTTTTCGAGCAGGGTAATGCTCAGTCCGTTCCGGGCTGCTTCTTCCGATTTAACGGTGGGAGGCAACTGGCAATGATCGCCTGCCAGTATGAGTTTCTGTCCTTTAAGTATCGGTATCCAGCAGGCTGGTTCCAACGCCTGTCCTGCTTCGTCAATGATTACAGTGTCGTACGTAAGGTTACGCACCGTGTAATGGTTAGAACCTACGAGCGTGGCTGTAATTACCTGCGCTTTTGCCTGCAGGTCGTCCATAATGTATTGCTCCGTTTTTTCTACATCCTTCATAATTTTATGCGCTTCATCAAACAAAGCCTTGCGTTGCTCCCGTTCGGCTTTACCAAAGTTGCGCTTATATTTATGCGCCATGTTGCGAAACTCATTGGCCTGCTTTTTCATTTTTTTGATGTCCTTCATGCTGCTATGCCCCGCCATCTTACTGTCAAGCGTAAGCGACATAAGCCGCTCCGACACGCGGGCAGGATTGCCCACCCGCAACACATTCAATCCCTGGTCGGCCAGTTTCTCGCTCAGCAGGTCTACTGCCGTATTGCTGGGCGCAACTACCAATACTTGTTTATGATCACGTTCAATCAACGCTTTGATAGCCTGCACCAGCGTAGTGGTTTTGCCTGTACCGGGCGGACCATGCACGATAGCCAGCTCGTTTGCCTGGAGTATTTTATTTACCGCAGCCTGCTGTGATGCATTGAGGATAGTGCTGGTATAAGCCTTACCTTCACTGTGAAAGGAAGGCGTTTTTTCACCTGTAAGAATTTTAACCAGCCTGTTTTCTTTTTCATTGTCTAATAATGCTGTGGCACGCTTCAATGCGTTTTGCATTTCATCGTAGCTGTTATCATCAAACAGCAGGTCAATGCCCAGCTTACCGTCGCGGCTCCAGTCGGGCAGTTCGTCGGTACGCAGAGTTATCTTCAGCCTGTTTCCTCCCTGAAAGCTGATCACTCCTTCTACCCTGTTCTCTTTTGGATCGTGATTGGAAAAAAGGGCCGCCGATGTGCCAAACCTCAATTGGTGCGGAACGTCGTGGTGGGTAGTTCGTTCTACTTCTACAGTAAGATAGTCGCCCCGGCTCATTTCCGTGTCGCGTATCGCAATGGGATACCAGGTAAGTCCGTTAGCCCTGCGCTCGTTTACCGACGATGATTCTATTAGTTGCTGGTATTGTGCCTGATCCTGCTCCCGTTCTGTTTTCAGCAGTTCCTGTAGCTTCCTGAAATAATCCATCGCGCAAAGGTAAGCGAACAGGCGCTTTTGATCAGTCTGGCAAAACTTCTGCCGTACAGCCAAATTGTTTTACGAGGTTGATGATGTTTTCGTTGTTGATTGTTTGCCGGTAGCTTTCTATCCGGAGGATCCGGTCTATGTCGTGCAGGTCGAAATTGGCATTGTACCAGGGATAGTTCCTGTGGAGAAAATAAATGATCCGGTTGCCTTGCTGTTGATCCTCCACGTTTGTTTTATATACCTCAACTATTTTCATAAAACTCTGGTTTGTAGTTTGATGGTACAAACTAACAACCAGCCAGTGACAACCTTATGGCAGTGCTGCGCGAAAATTTGAAAAGAATTATATCCGGAAGCGGAGAAAGCATGGCGTGAAGATAGATACTACAGGTTTGAAGATCTTTGAACTTTTTTCCTACGTTTTCGTGCATAACCACGAGATTGTTCTTTAAGTCTATAATCAATTGCCTGCCTCACAAAATCATTCAGCGAGATATTTTGAGCTGCCGAAAAAACTGCAGCTTCTCTATGAAGATCTGAAGGAATACGCACATTGAAGCTGCCCTTATATGTTTTCTCTGGCTTTTTATTCAATTCCTTACAAGCTTCTAAATAATCGTCGATGGCCTCCTGAAAAGCTTTTTTAAGTTGCCTTACCGACTCTCCCTCGAAGCTTATTAAATCGTTAATGCCTATTACTTTCCCATAAAAAATATCGTCTTCAGCACTGAAATGAACTACAGCATGATAATCTTTGTATTGAAGAATGTCACTCATTATTTATATCCTTTTTCCCTCAGATGTGCAATTATTTGTTTCAGAACATAACGTTTTACGATACTTCTGGGGTGAGGCTTGTGAAGAACAATCACATTATCTTCTATGCTTACAAATTTTCTTCTTGCCCCCCTGTCTTTCCTTTCTTCATTTCACTATACCCGTAATGTCAAGTATTCGAACCAATTCATCCCATGTAAAATCACTGGGGATTGTTAGCAGCCGCTTGACAAGTTTTTCAATCTGAGACATTCTGGTTAGCGTATCGTAAAAATTATTCCAAAGCTGGTATATAATTATCTTAAACGCAACTAAAATTTAGTTGCATTAGAGCTTTTTTGCCGTGGTCGTGTCTCACGAATCACGAACAATTACCGAACCTCTTCCAGAAGGTTCGTGAGGCACGAACCACGGCGGTGGAAGTGGAGAAAGCTGCTTCCTGCATTTCTATCTAAATCATTCGTTCACACAAACGCACTAAAGCCTGTAATAGCCCGCCCAACAATCAGGGAATTGATTTCTTTAGTGCCTTCGTATGAATAAATCGCTTCGGCATCGGCAACAAAACGTGCAACATTGTGATCGAGCAATATGCCGTTGCCGCCCATTACTTCGCGCGCCTGGCTAACGATATCGCGTGTACGCAATGAGCAAAACACTTTTGCCAGCGAAGCGTGTTCGTCTTTCAGCAATCCCTGATCCTGCAGCTCCGATAAGCGAAAGACCATAGATTGCATGGCTGTAAGATTGGAAAGCATTTCCACCAGGTGGTTTTGTATCAACTGGAAGGAGGCAATGGGTTTACCAAATTGTTTGCGTTGGCGCGTATAGTCCAATGCATTTTCATATGCCCCTCTTGCACAACCTACCGCCATCCAGGCCACACCGGCGCGGGTCATTTGCAGCACTTTTGCCGTGTCTTTAAAAGAATTGGCGCCGGGCAATCGATCCTTTTCTTCCACCAGGCAATTGGTAAGCGTTATTAAACCGTTCTGCACAATGCGCAAAGCCATTTTGCCTTTTATCTTTTCTACCTGTAAGCCGGGTGCATTCTTTCTTACTAAAAAACCTTTTACTTCTCCATCGTCTACGTCTCTCGCCCAAATAATAATTACATCGGCAAACGTGGCATTGCCTATCCATTTTTTCTGTCCGTTCAAAACCCAGCCTTTCTCTGTTCGTTTAACCGTAGTAGTAAGTCCGCCTGCGGCGCCGGAACCCACTTCTGGTTCTGTTAATCCAAAGGCGCCTATAGCCTTCAGCTCATGCATGGCTGGTAACCATTCCTGCTTTTGCGCTTCGGATCCGCACATATAAATCGATCCCATTGCCAATCCGCTTTGCACGCCGAAAAATGTAGCAATAGAAGCATCCACCCGTCCCATTTCCATAGCAATGATGCCTTCCATTAAAAACGATTTGCCGGGACAGCCATACCCCTGGTAGGTTACGCCGCACAAACCCAGCTCCGCAAATTTGGATATCACCTCAAAAGGAAATTCATCGTGCAGCCAATAATAATTTACAATGGGCTTGATCTCCGTTTCCATAAATTCCCGAACGCGCAACTGCAAGGCCTTGTCTTCTTCATTCAGCCGCAGGTGCAGTTCATAAAAATCGCCATTAATAGCAGGAAGTTCCTTTTTCTTTCTGTCTCCGCCCTCCATCATCTTCATCAGCATTTTAAGTTGCTTGTCGTCCAGCTTTGAAAATCCTTCCATTACTTTCTGCAAGTCTACCTTTTCAGAAAGCTTAGCCAACTGGTCGAAATCAATATTCCTGAGAAGATTAAACGCGCCTTTGATTTTTGAAAATGTTCCGGACATAGCTTATCGTTTACAGATGATAGTGATTCTTTAAAGATAAAGATGTTGGGGGAATTGAGGGGAGAGCGTTTTTTGTTTATTGCTTGGCGTTTTGTTGGTGTTGTTGCTATGCGAGGCGTCTTCGCCTCGCATGATTTTGTTGTCGCCTCCAGGCGACAATCATTACGGGACCCAGTCCCGCAAGAACATAATAAGAACGACGTAAGAGACGTCGTACAGCGATTCAGTAGAGGCTGATAGCCTAAAGCTAACGGCTCATCATCCTAATAAAAAACCACCGCCTTGGCGATGGTTTCCTATAAAGAAAATCAGTTACAATTAATTCAGATGGCCAGGTTTCTGCGCATCATGCGGTTGCGTTTGTTCGGTAGGAATTTTATCATACCTGTTGCGCAGGTTTTTCCAGGCTACACCATCCCACAAAAACGCGATAATGAACCAGATGAACAACAACAACGGCACCAATATGGTCATTCTCAGGCTCTTTATTTCATCGCCCAAGTGCATAAAGATGGAAACGATGTAAACCGCTTTGGCTAAAGACAATATGATCATACCGCCTTTTAAAAACATCAATATCCAACCGTGCAGGTCAAAGGCGTAATGCGACAAACCTAAAGCCAGCTCTGCTATTGTAAGACAAAGCAAAATCCAGAATGTCTTCCATATACGCTTGGTATTAGGCGCCGGCTCATGTTCGAAAGTAATTTCCGGAGAAGCTGCTGCCACACCGTGTGTATGATGATGATCGTGCTCGTGATGTTCCATAATTTTTTTCTTGTACTTTTTAATCCGTTAGATAAGATAGAAACAAAGGAATACAAATACCCAAACGAGGTCTACAAAGTGCCAGTATAATCCGATCTTTTCAATCATCTCATAATGCCCTAATCTATCAAAGCGTCCCATGCGCGTCCAAACAAATGCCAGCACCAGCAAACAAACGCCGCTGAATACGTGGAATCCGTGGAAACCGGTGATACCAAAAAAGAATCCGCCAAAACCAACGGGACCGGTTTGAGTAACCGCATGTCCGTGATCAAGCATACCGGGCACTACCGCTCCGTAAGGGTTTTGAGTTATGGTAGCGCCAATATGTTGTACCTGTCCGTCTATTAATACTGCATGGCTTCCGGTAATCATGTGCGTCCATTCCCATGCCTGGCAGCTAAGGAACAATGATCCACCTAATATTGTCCACAGCAACCATTTCTGCACACCTGCACGGTTTCTTTTATGCCCTTCATGCACAGCCAGCACCATGGTAACCGAGCTCATGATCAAAATAAAGGTCATCAAGCTCACAAAAGCGAGTGGCAGGTTGGCATGCCCCATTAATGGGAAGGCGTTGAATACATGGTTAGGATCCGGCCAATAGTTCTGACTCATCCTGATGGTACCATACGATATCAGGAGAGCCCCAAAAGTAAATGTGTCGCTCAGGAGGAAAATCCACATCATCAGCTTTCCGTAACTAACGTTATAAGGACTTTTGCCCCCGGTCCACCATTTGAATCCTGCCGGTACGTGTGTTGACATGCAGTTGAATTTTTATATTATAATACTCAATTTGTTAATGCAATAAACTAAAAAACACAAACAGGTACACCCACAAAATATCTACAAAATGCCAGTAGGTTGCTATAATTTCCACCGGCACCACATCATAGTTCCTGGTTTTACGCCCAAATGCTTTCAAAAAAACAATGGCCAGCGCTATTAACCCTCCCAATATATGCACAATGTGCAAACCGGCTATTGCCAGTACAAAGGAATAAGCAGGGTTTGATCCCAGACCGATCATCTTTTTTCCGCTTGCCTGAAACTGGTAAAAGCCAACCACCTGCATCGCTATAAAGACGAGCCCAAGCATTGCCGTAACCGCAAAAAACAACCGGTATTTTGGCATCTGCCGCTCTCTGAAAGCTTTTAGTGCAACCTGCATAGTTACGCTGCTGGCTAAAATAACCAGCGTAGAGTATATAAAGATCGTTGGAAGCGTAAAACTTTCCCACCCCGGTTGACTGCGCTTTACTATATAGGCGCTGGTTAGCCCGGCAAACATCATTATGATTCCCGCCAAACCCAGCCAGAGGCTGAATTTATAGGGATGTATTTTTTTACGCTGCACACTCATCGCTTCACTCATTCCGGAATTTGAAATTTAAAATTTTTAATTATTTAGTCCACCAGCCTATCCCTCCTTCTCCCTTTCCAAAGGAAAGGAAGCGGTGCTGTATCTCTTTATCAAACTGTATATCTACCACTTCATCAGCATAACACTACTCAAAATCAGCCATTTTAGCCAAGCGAGATCCTATTTATCAACCTCCTCATAAAGCCGGACCTTTGTGCCCTGGTCTCCTCTCCTTTGGAGCGGCCGGGAGAGGGCTACACTCCCGCCACCTTATCTGCCAGCAAACTCAACAACACAATGGGCAGGTATATATATGAACTGAACATCACCCTGCGTGCTGCCTGTACATTCATTTCGCGATACAGGCGGATGCTTTGCCACACCATAAACAGGTTTGCCAGCAGCACAATTACCAGGCTCACCTTGCCACTCATGTGTATAAAGTAAGGTATCAGTCCAACAGGTATCATCAGCAACGAGTAGATGACGGCCTGAATGGCTGAATACTTGGTTGGTCCTGCATCCGATGGCATCAGTTTAAAACCGGCCCTGGTATAGTCGTTGTGCGCCACCCAGGCAATTGCCCAGAAATGGGGAAACTGCCAAAGGAATTGTATGCCAAACAGGGTCCATCCTCCCACACTCAATGCATCTTTTGCTGCCACACAGCCTATCAGGCAGGGCAACGCGCCCGGTATGGCACCTACCAGCACAGAAATGGAATGCACTTTCTTTAACGGCGTATATACAAATCCGTATAAAAAAAGGCTAAACAGTCCCAGCATGGCTGCTGTCCAGTTAAACCATTCGCCGATGATGTACACACCCAACGCTCCCGCAATGGCGGCAAAGGTTGATGCTTCGCCCACCGTCATTTTGCCATTGGCAAGCGGACGTTTGGCGGTGCGCTTCATCAGCGCATCGGTATCTTTTTCTGCAATCTGGTTAATAGCATTGGCAGAACCGGTTATCAGCATTCCACCGATCAATAATAAAAGAACTGACCAGATGTTGAAGGTAATATTAGGAGCCAGCAGGTAACTGATCACAGAAGAAAAAACAACTGTAAAACTCAGTGTAAACTTTATCAGCAGCATGTAGTCTTTGAGCTTGTCAACTACTACAAAAGAAACTGATTGCTGCACCCTGTCCTGTCTTTCCATCACCTTCAAAATCGCTCTATTTTTTACGGGCAGCAGCAGCCTGAAAGGCGGCCGCTTCCGGATTGTTAATGTTTCGATTCATCCTTGCCAATAGGCGTGGTTTGATCGATAAAATCTTTTCCATCTTTTCCATAATCGTATGCCCAACGGTGTACTTCCGGAATTTCGCCAGGCCAGTTACCGTGCCCAGGTTTGATCGGCGTAGTCCACTCAAGTGTATTAGCACCCCAGGGATTTTTGGAAGTTACTTTCCTGCCTTTGAATATGGAATAAATGAAGTTGAATATGAACAGCAGCTGAACCAGGAACGAAAGGATAGCTGCAAAGCTGATCACCCTGTTCAGTTCAACAAAATGTTTGAACGACTCCCAGCCGGAATAATCGTAATAACGGCGTGGCATACCTGCAAATCCTTCGTAGTGCATGGGCCAGAAAATTACATATGCTGCCACTATGGTAACCCAGAAGTGAATATATCCCAGGGTATTGTTCATATACCGTCCGTACATTTTAGGGAACCAGTGGTATATACCGGCAAACATGCCCATAAAGGCCGACACTCCCATTACAATGTGAAAGTGCGCTATCACAAAATAAGTATCGTGCAGGTGAAGGTCGAGTGTTGAGTTGCCAAGGAAGATGCCTGTTAAACCACCGGAAATAAACATACTCACAAAACCAATACTGAACAGCATACCGGGGTTGAGCCTTATATTGCCCTTCCACAAAGTAGTTAACCAGTTAAATACTTTAATAGCCGAGGGTACCGCAATCAACAGCGTAAGCAGTACGAACACCGATCCGAGGAAGGGATTCAAACCAGTTACGAACATGTGGTGTGCCCATACAAGGAAGGCCAACAACGCGATCGCAAACATAGAAGCGATCATCGCCATATAACCGAAAATCGGTTTCCGTGCATTGATAGACATTACTTCCGATACCAATCCCATGGTTGGCAGGATGATGATATATACTTCGGGGTGCCCCAGGAACCAGAACAAGTGCTGGTACAGGATGGCGCTACCACCTTCGTTGGGAAGAATTTTTCCGCTCAGTACAATGTCAGACAGGTAGAAGCTGGTGCCCAGGTGCCTGTCGAACAGCAACAGGATAAATCCTGAAAACAGTACAGGGAAAGAAAGAATACCCAATATAGCTGTAAACAATATTGCCCAGATGGTCAATGGCAAGCGCGTCATCGTCATGCCTTTGGTACGCATGTTTAAAATGGTCGACACATAGTTCAAACCACCTAACAACTGCGATACTACGAACAAGGCCATACTCGTCAGCCACAGGTCCATCCCAATCTTTGACCCCTGCGAGGCATCGCCGAGCGCACTTAGCGGAGGATACACCGTCCACCCACCAGATGCGGGACCGGTTTGAACAAACAAAGATGCTAACATTACGATGCTGGCCAATACAAAGAACCAGTACGAAAGCATGTTCATGAAGGGAGAAGCCATGTCTCTTGCACCTACCTGGTAGGGAATCAAAAGATTGGCAAAGGTTCCGCTCAAGCCTGCAGTTAATACAAAGAACACGAGAATGGTACCGTGCATGGTGCCAAGGGCATAATAAAATTCGGGCTGAATTTTACCGTCTTTTGCCCAGTGACCGAAAATATCTTCGAGCCAGGGAAGGCTTGCTTCGGGATATCCTAACTGGATACGGAACAGCACCGACATCAAACCTCCTATTACCGCCCATATCATACCCGTTATAAGGAACTGTTTAGCGATCATTTTATGATCCTGGCTAAACACATATTTGGAGATAAAGGTTTCATGATGGTGGTGATCGCCATGATGTTCATGCACTTCGTGAGAGACTGCCCCGTGTTGTAGTACTGCTTCGTTACTCATTACTAGTTATTTTATGCTCTATGAACGCTTTTTATTCTATTGGTGTTCCGGTTGTGCTGCGTCTGTAGCTGCAGGTTTAGCTTCTGCTACTCCCGCTGGATGCGCTGCATCGTACTGCGGTTTTTGAGACGCGATCCATTTGTCAAATTCCTCCTGCGTTTCTACTATAATCGTTCCCTTCATTGAATAGTGACCCGATCCGCACATCTGGTCGCAACTGATTTCGTATACAAAGTTTTCGTTGTTGGTAATTTTTCTCATTTCCGCCGTAGTATACTGCGGTGTAAACCACATGGTGGTAGGAATGCCTGGCACGGCATCCATTTTCAGGCGGAAATGTGCAAGCCCCACATCATGTATAACGTCTTGCGAACGGATGATCAGCTTTACTGGTCTTCCTTTAACAAGGTGTAATTCCGAAGGGTGAAGATCGTCGCGGTTGGCTGCATCGCTCCAGTCCTGCCCCAACGGGTTGCTCTTTGCAGCGTTTACCAGCTTGTAGTTCTGACGACCGAGCACGCTGTCTTTTCCGGGGTAACGATATTCCCAACCAAACTGGTGACCGGTAATTTCTACTTCCATGGCTCCTT
>JBQCFW010000054.1:0-45950 GCA_051958655.1 Agriterribacter sp.
CCGGATTACATCGTGGCTGAGCTTGTGAATTTTTGCCATTTTTACAATGCGTTCTCCATAAGCGCCGTTGGCCAGTACCAGCAATTTGTCTTTTTCTCCTACTACACTGCTTATTACACTTTCTACGCCAAAGGTGCCGGACCCCTGGATGATAACGCACTCATACCCTTCTTCTTTAGGAGCATGCGCCAGCCGCAACAAATCTTCCCTTATTTCTTTTACAGCATTGATAAAAGCATGATCGCGCGATCCCATATCTTTCAACATGGCCTGTTTTACCGTTAACGAGGTGGATAAAGGACCTGGCGTAAATAACAAAGACTCAGACATAATATTTATTTTTATAGATACCGTTTTAACTGTTCTGCACACCTGCCGTTGTTGGCAATATCACTTGTTTCTTTACACGGTTGGCACTCCAGTAAAAGAATGCACAGGCTATGAGCAACAATATGCCTGCCAACACCGATTGCAGGTAGGTAAATTTTATCAGTACCCGCGACCATTGCAGGTCTTTCATAAAAAATTCTTTGTACAACATTAGTACCACACTGCCCAGGTAGCCTATGGAATCGCACATATACACAAAAAATCCTGCGTTGGCTTTTATCCGGAAATAGGCGATCATGCGCTCAAACAAAGCGATCTGCATGGGCATATATGCCAGGAAGAGTCCTGTGCCAAGCAGCAGCATCCATAAAAAAGGAGAAATAATGCGAAGCTGGAAAAGAAAGGTGGCTGCCCCGCTGATCAAAAAACCTGTGGCAATAATTCCATTGACAGCCCAAAATCCTTTCAGGTTGCTTTTGATGGCGGAAAGACTTCCTACCACCACCAGCACAATAACGCTGGTGAGCGCTTCGGTTTGAGTAAACACATTCTTGTTCCAGTTGGGATCGATCTCCTGCCAGATCTCCACAGCAAAGTTGTCGCGGAAATCGCGCAGCGTTGCGAGAAAAGTGTATAGTATAATAAACGAAACAATGCCCCAGCCATATTGCCGGAATACGTTTCGCTTGTCTGTATTACTCATGGGCAAACGCGGGGCCCGGGCAATCATGTCTTCTTTACTGGGTGACGGTACAACAGATAACATCCACACGAAAAGAAAAAACAATGGCATAAACAGCAGCCCTATTAAAAAAGGCATCCAGAACTCAGATACCGAGGGAAACCACTCCTTTACATCGAAATAAATGGTTTTAAGCATTCCCGAAGAAACGATCAGGCTGATGCTTAAACCTATGGCGAGTATCTCGGTAAACCTGCGTCCTTCGAGATAACTGAATACAATGCCCCATATCATCCCCAGCGGTAATCCGTTTAAAAATAAAAAGAAGAAGTTGTAAGGATGTGGCACCAGTCCGAATAAAAGCAGCGCACCTTCGGCAAAGAGAATGAGGCTGATGATCAATTTGGAGCGACTGGCAGACTTGAGTTCGGAAATAACTTTGATGCCAATGAATTTGGAGAGCATGTACCCAAACACCTGTGAAATGATGAGCACCGTTTTATAATGAATGCCCCAAAGCGACAGTCCTTCGTAGGTGCCTGCATTAAATGGTTTGCGAAATGCATACATGCAGAAATAGGTACCAAATGCCGCAATCATGCACCATACCACAAAAAATGGCTTTGAAGAAGTCAGCAAGTGTTTAACGACTTTCATACGCAGTTTTTAAGGATGAATGACCCGCATCGCGACTTATATAATGATTAAACTTTGTTTAGCCTTTGTAAATATAGGAAAAACGAACACACGAAAAATTTTTATAAATAAAGGGGACGTGCCGGCAACCCTTTACTTTTGCACTTATGCAACATCACACAAAACTTTCCGTAAACATAAACAAAATTGCCACGCTTCGTAACAGCCGTGGTGGCAACAACCCCGATGTATTAAAAGCAGCATTAGATATTGAACGGTTTGGTGCGGATGGCATAACCGTGCATCCCAGGCCAGACGAGCGTCATATACGTTACAGCGATGTGCGTTCTATTAAAAAAGCAATTGCTACGGAGTTCAATATAGAAGGGAATTGCAGGGAGCAAAAATTTGTTGACCTGGTATTGGAAACGCGCCCTAACCAGGTAACATTGGTGCCCGACGAACTGGGACAAATAACCAGCGACCACGGCTGGAACACCCTAAAACATAAAGATTATTTAACAGGAATGATCGGCATTTTCAGGCAGGCGGGAATAAGAGTTTCGATTTTTGTAGACCCTGTAATTGAAATGGTAGAGGGTGCTGCTGCAACGGGTACAGACAGGATTGAACTGTATACCGAAGGATATGCAAAGCAGTTTTTACTTAACAGGCAACAAGCGGTTGAGCCTTATGTAGCGGCGGCGAAAAAAGCGAAAGAACTGGGACTTGGATTAAACGCGGGACATGACCTGGATTTACAAAATCTTGCCTGGTTTAAACAACATATTCCCTGGCTGGATGAAGTATCGATTGGCCACGCGTTAATTTCGGACGCTTTGTATCTTGGACTGGAAAATACCGTGCAGCTGTATAAGCGACAATTGCAGGATGCGTAACGCCTGCATCGCATGGCATGAATATTGATTTGTAACTATTTAAAACCACTACAATTATGAAAAGAACTGCATTGTTTTCCCTGATGGCAGCATTTCTTTTGACCACGAGCCTTGCTATGTGTCAGAATAAAAAGCCTGCCAGCCCTCCCGCTTCTACTGCTGCTAAAATTGCCAGCGGCGCAAATATTATGATCAAGTATGCGCAACCCTCGGTTAAAGGCAGAACCATTGGAAAGGACCTTGAACCATTGCCAGACAAAGTATGGCGCACCGGCGCTGATTCGGCTTCTGTATTTCAGACGGATAAAGATGTAAAGATCCAGGGGCAGGCATTACCTGCCGGTAAATATGGCTTCTTCACACTTTCTGGTGCCAGCGAGTGGACACTTCTTTTCAACCAAACCTCGAACCAGTGGGGCGCTTATCAATACAAGGAAGCGGATGACGTATTGCGGGTGAAAGCACCTGTGAAAAAGGCAGCTGCTTTTTCTGAAAAGTTAACGATTACGGCAAAGCCCGATGGAAATGTAACCCTGTTGTGGGGAGATAACCAGGTAGATTTTAAAGTAGAATAACAGCCTACGATACACGAAAAAGGCGATGAGGTAACCCATCGCCTTTTTTATTTATTTGGAATGCCGTTGCTGTAAAATGTCGGTAACATCTTTTAGCCGGTATCCTTTTGCATTCAGTAAAATGAGATAGTGAAACAGCAGATCGGCAGATTCGTTGAGGAAAAGCTCATCGTTGTTGTCTTTTGCTTCGATTACTGTTTCTACAGCTTCCTCCCCTACTTTCTGAGCGATTTTATTAATGCCTTTTTTAAAGAGCTTTGCCACATACGACTCATCGGGAGACGTTTTTTTTCTCAACTCTATTATATCTTCCAGATAATACAGGAAGTCGTCTTTGTGATTTTTTTCGTCCCAGCAGGTATCGGCACCGGTGTGACATACAGGTCCCAGCGGGTGTGCTTTAATCAGCAGCGTGTCGTGATCGCAATCAACAGCCGCCGATTTCAGTTCAAGAAAATTGCCGCTCTCTTCTCCTTTTGTCCACAGCCGTTTTTTGCTGCGGCTGTAAAAGGTTACCTTACTGGTTTGCATGGTTGTTTTCCATGCATCTTCATTCATAAATCCAAGCATCAGCACTTTCTGCGTATTCACATCCTGCACAATTGCCGGCACCAGTCCATCGCTGTATTTTTTAAAATCTATATTCATTTTTGATTGATAAAAGCCGCAAGTTAAGGTATTTAAGCGGTGAGCGGTGAGCTTGAGTTGTCAGCCTTCAGCTATCTGCATTCAGTCGGCAGGGAGGCAGTAGTTTGCAGGCAGTGTGTTGCTGCCTATTGCCTTCTTACTCCTTACTTTCCTTTAGCCTTGCCGTTGAAACTCAGGCAAACATTCATCCAATAATCAAATTCTTTTTTAGAGGCAAATCCCTCCGGCTCAACATAACAATAGCCTGTCATCTGTTTACCTTTCATGATCATTGGCTGATAGCCTTTTTTGTTTTCTACCTGCTGCTGCAATTCGGGGTCAAACCTGCACATCAGTCTTTCGCCGCTAACGTTTACGCACATCTTTCCATTTACCAAAAAGGCCAATCCCCCAAACATCTTTTTCTCTTCCACATTTAGCTTTGGAATGTTTGCAAGACAGGCTCTGATCTTATCTGCAAGACTGGTATTGTAAGCCATAAGAGATTTTTTAGATTTAAGCTGTCAGCCTTCAGCTATCAGCTTTCAGCTTTCAGTTGTCGGTATTTGGTTCTTGTTAATTTGGTTCTTGCTATTTGATTCCTGCTATTTGGTTCTTGAAATTTGGTTCTTGAAATTTTTGTTTACAATCTTACTTCGATCTTTTGTGAAGATAAATATTGCTTTAAATCCGGGATATCAATTTCTTTAAAATGAAAAATGCTTGCTGCCAATGCGGCGTCTGCTTTGCCTTCATTAAATACTGTAATAAAATGTTCCATGGTGCCACCGCCGCCGCTGGCAATAACAGGCACGGGTAACTGCTCCGATAAGGTTCGTGTAATATCCAGTGCAAACCCCTGCTTGGTTCCGTCGTGATTCATCGAAGTAAGCAGTATTTCACCAGCGCCCAGTTCAACGGCCTGCTTTGCCCAATCAAAACAGCGGGTATCGGTTTTTGTTCTGCCACCATTCAGGTACACATACCATTCGCCATCTTCTTCCTTCTTTGTATCAATTGCCAGTACCACGCACTGACTTCCAACCTCCTTCGCCAGTTCATTGATCAGCGGGGGGTTTTTATAGGCTGCTGTATTTACTGAAATTTTATCTGCACCATTTTGCAGCAGCACATTTACATCCTGCACGCTGCTGATACCGCCGCCCACAGTAAAAGGAATATTAATATGGTGCGAAATACGATTTGCCAGTTCACTTAATGTTTTCCTCTTTTCAACAGTGGCGGTAATATCAAGAAACACCAGTTCATCTGCTCCCTGCTTAGCATATAACGCTCCCAACTCAACCGGATCACCAGCATCGCGCAGGTTAACAAAATTGGTACCTTTTACAGTTCTGCCGTCTTTAATATCGAGACAGGGTATGATGCGTTTTGTAAGCACGGGAATTTGAGATTTGAAATTTAAAATTTGAATTAGCTTGTCTTATCCCGATCCTTAAACTTTTGTCCTTTAATGGACGACTGGTTAAGATAAGTTATAAAACCCGCTATCTCTTTTGAAAGTTGTTCATATTCATCTATTACAGATATACATTCAACCTTATCGACATAATTACAATCAATTGCCCGGTACAGTTGCGATCTCACTTCTCCGCTTGAGCCTTTGGCAATACTGAGAAAATTGACAAACTCTAACCTGGAAGCACGCTCAAACCCTTCAGCAATATTATCCATAACAGAGCCTGCTGCCGCTTTAATCTGATCTCTGAATCGAAAGTCGCCTGAAAACAATGGGCTATTATTTACGAGTTTAAATATATTAATACAAAGCTTTCTGGACTGCTGCCAGATAGGTAAATCTTCAAAACGGTATATGGTGCCCATAGGTTAATTGAATTTGAGATTTGGAATTTGAGATTTGAAATTAAGATAAGCAAAGTGTTTCATAAAAAGCAAATCTTGTAAATGTGTGGGCTAACATTAGTAAATCTCTTTGATCTCAACGATCTCAAATCAGAAATCTCAAATCAGAAATTTTTATTCTTCCCTCATAAATCGCCTTTCCTACTATGGCGCCTTTGCAGCCAGCCTCTTTAAGCGCATGCAGGTCGGACATATTGCTTACGCCGCCGCTGGCAATAAAATGCAGCTCCGGGAATTTGGAAGTAATGCTTTTGTACAAGTCTGTTGCAGGACCTTCCAGCTTCCCATCTTTACTCACATCTGTGCAGAACAATTGCGTTATGCCATGCTGTATATACTTTTCAATGAAATCATAGATCCAGATATCAGTTGTTTCGAGCCATCCACCTATTGCTATTTTTTCATCTTTTACATCGGCACCCAACAAGAATTTTTCTGCACCGAAAACGCTGAACCATCTTACCAGTTCCTTTTCGTTTTTTACAGCAATGCTGCCTACCGTTGCCAATGCAGCTCCGGAATTAAGAACGATTTTCACATCGTCTTCCTTCTTAATTCCTCCGCCGAAGTCGATTATCAGAGATGTTTTACCAGCAATCGTTTCCAGCACCTTCCAGTTTTTTACCTGTCCGGCCTTGGCGCCATCGAGGTCCACCAGGTGTAGCCGTTGCAGACCAGCCCCTTCAAACTCTTTTGCAACCTCCAGCGGATGTTCGTTATAAATCTTTTTTTGCGCATAGTCGCCCTGAGTAAGCCTCACACATTTGCCATCTATAATATCAATTGCGGGAATGATCTCCATGAAACCTGTTTTCTTTATAATGCAATGAAATTTTTTAAGATTTGTTCTCCTTTATCAGCGCTCTTTTCGGGGTGAAATTGTACGCCATAAAAATTATCCTTGTGCAATGCAGAACTGTAAGGAAGAATATAATCGGTTGTGGCGATGGTATGATCTCCAAGTGCTGCGTAATAACTGTGCACAAAGTAGGTATATGTATTATCGGGAAGATCTTTAAAGAGCGGCGTTTTTAAATGGTAAATATTATTCCAGCCAATTTGCGGAATTTTTAATTTACTATCCGCACCTGCCGCTTTTGCAAAATACCTTACATCTTCGTCAAATATTCCAAGGCATTCTACATTATTCTCTTCCGAGAACCTGCACATCAATTGCATACCCAGGCAAATGCCCAGCACCGGTTGCTGTAAATTTTTGATTACAGTATCCAATCGTCTTTCCCGAAGGTAGCGCATGGCGCTGCTTGCTTCGCCCACACCCGGAAATATCACTTTGTCTGCACGTTGAATGTCGTCGATATTATCGGTTACTATCGCTTCCGCTCCTATTCGCTCCAGCGCATATAATACCGATTGAATATTGCCGGCGTTGTATTTAATTATAACAAGATTCATTGTTCATTAATTTCAGGGAGAGGTCCGCTTGCGCCTACCTCTATTTCAATATTCCCTCCAGGAATTTTTTTGTGGCAGCCTTCATATCCTTGTCTGCCTGCAGTGCCTTTATATAGGCGCTGCCAATAATGGCACCATTTGCATGAAGGCATGCAGATTCAAAACTGGTTTTGTCTTTTATGCCAAACCCTACCAGCACCGGATTTTTTAGCTGCATACTTTTTAACCGTTTCAGGTATAGTTCAACGTCAGAAAAGTTTTTATCCTTACCGGTAGTAGACGAAGATGAAACGGCATATACAAAGCCAGTACTCAACGCATCTATTTTCCTTATCCGTTCTTCAGAAGTTTCGGGCGTTACGAGAAAAATAAAATCAAGACCATACTTTTTCAGCACCGGGCCGTATTCTGTTTCAAATTCACGGATGGGCACATCCGGCAATATTAAACCATCAACGCCCGCGGCAGACACATCTTTACAAAATCTTTCAAATCCATATTGCAGAACAGGATTGATGTATCCCATCAATATCACAGGCACACTAACGGTACTTCTTAGCTGCTGCAATTGCGAAATCAGCACTTTAATGGTCATTCCATTGTGCAGCGCCACGCCGCCACTTTCCTGTATAACCGGGCCATCTGCCAAAGGATCGCTATAGGGAATGCCCAACTCAATAATGTCTGCCCCGTTCTCCTGCAATGCCTGCATAACCTCTAAAGTGCTGTTGAGTGCGGGATAACCAGCCGTGCAATATATATTCAATACCTTATTTTGTTTTCTTTTAAATAGCTCCTGTAACCTGGACATTTTACGATTTGAAATTTGAAATTTGAGATTTTTACGCCCTTATCACTTACCACCTGTCACTTACGACTTTCTTCCTCCATCGCTGCCATATAAGCCGCCATATCTTTGTCGCCTCTGCCGCTTAAGCAAACAACCACGATATCCTTAGCCGTTAGTTTTAATTGATTCAGTCCGGCCAATGCGTGAGCGCTTTCCAGGGCGGGTATAATTCCCTCCAGCTTTGTCAGCTCAAATGCAGCAGCCACAGCTTCCTTATCGGTTGCGCTTAAAAATATTCCTCTTCCACTATCATATAAATGTGCGTGCAACGGGCCAATACCCGGGTAGTCTAACCCGGCAGAGATGCTGTGCGGCTCCACCACCTGGCCGTCGTCTGTTTGCATTACCAGGCTCTTGCTGCCATGCAAAACGCCTGGCGTTCCCAGTTGTGTGGTAGCTGCGCTCATGCCGCTTTTTACACCGCAACCAGCAGCTTCTACTGCCACCAATTGTACTGAAAATTCTTCGAGGTAATGATAAAACGCTCCTGCGGCGTTGCTTCCCCCACCCACACATGCCACAACGTGTGTTGGCAATTCATTGCCGGTTTGTTCTTTTAGCTGCCAGCGAATTTCTTCGCTGATCACGCTCTGAAACCTGGCCACCATATCCGGGTAAGGATGCGGCCCCACCACACTGCCAATAATATAATGCGTATCAACCGGGTTGTTGATCCAATCGCGGATTGCTTCGTTAGTAGCGTCTTTCAATGTTTTGCTTCCGCTGGTAGCAGGCACCACAGTTGCGCCCAGCATTTTCATCCGCGCTACATTCGGCGCCTGCCGCTCAATGTCTTTTTCACCCATGTATACCACGCATTGCATGTTCATCAAAGCACATACTGTAGCCGTTGCAACGCCATGCTGCCCGGCTCCCGTTTCTGCGATAATGCGATGCTTACCGAGCCGCCTTGCCAGCAAAATTTGCCCGATGGTATTATTGATCTTATGGGCGCCTGTATGATTCAAATCTTCCCGCTTCAAAAAAATGTTGGTACCATGTTTTTCGCTTAAACGTCTGGCACGGTACAATGGCGAAGGTCTGCCTACATAATCTTTCAGCAAAGCCCTGAACTCCGCCTGGAAACTTTCGTCGTATATAATTTTAAGATATTGCTCCTTCAACTCTTCCACGTTGGGGTGCAGCATTTCGGGAATATATGCACCGCCAAAATTTCCATAGTATCCGAAAATATCCGGCTGCTGAAAAGTGCCCTTGTATTGTCCTAATGTTATTGTTCGGTTGATCATTTTTACATTTTGTTTATCGTACCCGATTATCGCTATAGGAAGCTGCGCTGTACGGAGTCTCCGACTTCGTACCACTTATGTTCTTCCAGGTCTCCGACCTGCGCTGTACGAAGTCTCTGACTTCGTACTATCTATGTTCTCCCAAGTCCCCGACTTGGACGTATACTTTACCACAAATCCAACAACTCCACATCCAGCACCCCGCCCTTTCCTGCATAATTCGAAGCGCTGGAATAAGTATAATCTTCCGGGTTGTTTACAATGCCCGCTCTCACGGGATTTTGATGAATATAATCCAACTTGGTTCTCATAAAATCTGCACCAAAACATTCCTCCGGATGATTGTTATTTGTCCATATCTGGTATTCCTCATTCCTGCTGTTCCGGCTTCCATAATATTTAAACTGGTGCAGCATCCATAAACGCCTGCTTTCTACATCACTTTGAACAATCAGCATCATCTGGTTGTGCGTATATTTTTTAAAGTCTCTCACAATATCGCCCAACGTTGCAGTTTTCAAAGTTGCCCGGGCTATCAGGTGTATATGATTGGTCATGATCACAAACCCATTCAATACAAGCCCCTTTTCTTGCTGACAATGTTTAAAAGAGTCTGTCAAAATATCTTTATATACTTTTCTTGTCAGTAGATCTATCCAGCCACATACTGTAAATGTCATGAAATGCGTAGCATACTGATCTCTGATCACGTAGCCTGGCCTGAAAATGATGTTTTTCATTTGAGCGTTTTAGCAATGGTTAGCAAAGTTTTAAACAGCTATTTCAAAGTTGCAAACTTTGAAGAACATATAGCATACGAAGTCAGAGACTTCGTATAGCTGGTATTTTCGCTGTACGAAGTCAGAGACTTCGTACTCCCTATGTTCTCCCAGGTCTCCGACTTGAATAATATCCATATCCTTCCTATCTCACCGCCTCTACAAATTGCCGCACCAGGTTCATGTCTTTTATACCCGGGCTGGTTTCAAACCTGCTGTTCACATCCACAGCAAATAATGTTGCGCTGTGTTTCCCCCGGGCGAATGCTTTAAGCTGCTCAACATCTTCCAATCCTATTCCCCCGCTAAGCAAAAAAGATTTATTGATCTCTGCATTTTCTATAATGTTCCAATCGAATTGTTTGCCACTGCCGCCAAAATTCTTCCAATCAGTATCAAAGAGGTACAAATCGCTTACGTTTCCGTATTCTCGAACCTTCCAGCCAATGTTATCTCCTTCCTTGATCCTGAAAACCTTTATAACCGGCACCTGCTCACTCAACCGTTCGCACAGTCGTGGCGATTCGTCGCCGTGCAATTGCACCATATACAAACCATACTCTTCCACATACCGCATTACCTCATCATACTCTGCATTCACAAAAACCCCTACTTTATTAATCTTCAATTTTGACTTCGACAATTCTGCCGGCTTTATCTTACCCACCACATAACGCGGCGATTTGTGGTAAAAAATAAATCCTGAAAATTCAACGCCCATTTCTTCCAGTGCATGCACCTGTTCAATCTGGGTCATTCCACAAACTTTAATGCGCATACCGTTAGCTTTTTAATTGCTCAACAAATGCGGCAAAGGCAATCGCAGGGTCGGGCGCTTTCATGAAGTTTTCTCCAATTAAAAATCCCTGGTAACCATGCTTCTTCAATTCTCTAATAGCGGCTACATTGCTGATACCACTTTCGGAAATCTTCAGCTTGCCAGCCGGAATTAACTTACTGAGTGTTATAGAAGTATCAAGGCTTACTTCAAAAGTTTTGAGATTTCGGTTATTCACGCCTACCAGGTCTACCTCATCGCAAATATGTTCCAATTCCTGTTCATTATGTATTTCAAGCAACACTTCTAAACCTAACCCCTTTGCAGTTGCGGCCAAAGCTTTAACCTGCTGCGGGGTTAAATTCGCTGCAATCAGCAATATAACATCAGCACCCATTGCTTTTGCTTCCAGCAACTGGTATTCATCAATCATAAAATCTTTTCGCAGTATAGGCACCTCGTTCACGCGGGCCTTTTGCAGATCGTCGGAACTGCCACCAAAAAATTGTTCATCCGTAAGCACCGATAATCCAGAAGCGCCAAACTTTGCATATGCTTCCGTTATCTTCAACGGATCGGCTTCTGCATTGATCCATCCTTTTGACGGTGATCTTCTTTTAAATTCAGCAATGATGCCGGTTTTATCTGGCTTTACTAAATAACTTTTTAATGAGAGCGTTTCCCTCTTAAAAAAAGCCGATTGCTGCAATACCTCTGCCGGCGTTTGTTGCTTTCGCTGCGCTACTTCCTGCTTTTTGTGTTCGATGATTGTATCTAAAATGTTCATGAATCAATTTGAGATTTGGGATTTGAAATTTGATGAAACGCTCATTTTCAATTTTCAAATTATTTAATTTTCAAATTACCCTTGCATTCCCTGCAATTTCTTTAATGCTCCAAATGCTTTTCCACTTTCCAGGCTTTCTACTGCTGCAAGATACGCATCATTATAGTTTTTGTAAGAGCCGGTGCAATGCAAAGCCATGGCGGCATTTGCCAGTACCACTGCATTTTGTGCCCAGGTACCATCGCCTTTTAAAATGGTCATAAACAATTTTGCTGCTTCCTCTACTGTGCTGCCTCCATATATATCGGTGGCAGAAACCATTCGTTTTCCTACCTGTTCAGGAGTCATCACTTTTTCACCTTCTTTGGTAATAACCTTCGTATCGTTCGTTAAAGAAATTTCGTCATATCCGTCTAACCCATGAATGATGGTAAAGGACTTGCCCGTTTGCTGCAACAGGTAATTATAAATACGTGCCATTTCCAGGTTGTATACGCCTACCAACTGGTATGCTGGCTTGGCGGGATTTACCATTGGACCAAGCATGTTAAAAAAAGTGCGAATGCCTAAATTTTTTCGTATGGAGGCTACCGCTTTTAATGCAGGATGAAAGAGCGGTGCATGGAGGAAACAAATATTAGCTTCTTCCACTTCTTTCTGCAAACGCCCAACATCCGACTTGAATTTATACCCTAACTGCTCCATTACGTTGGATGCACCGCTTACCGAGGTGGCTCCATAATTGCCATGTTTGGCTACTTTATGTCCACTACCTGCAACAATAAAGCACGCGAGGGTGGAAATATTAAAGGTATTTTTTCCATCACCACCCGTGCCTACAATATCCACTACGTTATGCCCATCGAGCGGAACAGGCACACAGAGCTCCAGCAATGCATCTGCAAAACCCTGTAGCTCTTCAATAGTTATAGTGCGCATAAGGTATACTGTTACAAAAGCTGTTACCTCGCTTTCGTTGTATATTCCTTTGGAAATATTGATCAGCACTTCCTTCGCCTGCTCGCGGCTGAGTGTTTTGTATTCGAATAAGTATTGCAAAATCTTCTTCATGACTGGGGAATATGGGATAAGTTTTATAAAGCTTATTTTATCCTGTTTAAAGATTACTGGAATGGTGGTTTGTATTTTTTATTCGTAAACCGGTTAAACTCCAACCTCTTGCTGCCAAAATTTATTAATAACCCAATTTCAAGATTATATACTTCAAGGTAGTTTATTGCCTGTGCTAAATGCGCATCTTCTAATTTGATTAAAGCCTTTAACTCAACGCCGATCTTTTGCTCCACAAGAAAGTCTACTCGCCTCGTTCCAATTTCTTGCCCCATATAATGTATTGTCATTTCAATTCCCTTTCAAACAAAATACCTGTTGCATTTAACTCCAGTGCCAACGCGCGTTGATAAATTACTTCCTGAAATCCATTACCAAGCGTATTGTGTATTCTGAAACAGCATCCTATTATCTTTTCTGTAATATCTCCATATTTAAAATCCGGCATTTATCAAAGGTTTGCTTTATAAAAAGTGATCAAACAACAACCTGTCATCCCCCATTATTCAATATATCCCACCATCCCAGTCTCCACTATCCCATCATCACAGTCCGAGCCAGTTTTTCAATATCGTTTCACCTTTCGGCGTCAACACGCTCTCGGGATGAAACTGCACGCCCTGCACATCATACTTCTTATGTTGGAGCGCCATTATATAGTTATTGTCGTCTCGCGCCGTTACTTCCAGTTCAGCAGGAAAGTTTTCATCGGCTACTACCCATGAATGATACCGCCCCACCTCAACACTATCTTCCAGTCCTTCAAACAATTCACTTCTTTTTCCGGCGCCTTCGGTTTGTATGGTTACCGGTGTGGCTACACCATGATATACGGTGCTTAAATTGATCAGCTTTCCACCAAAGGCTTCGCCTATTGCCTGGTGCCCGAGGCAAACGCCCAATATTGATTTCGACGGAGCATACTCTTTAATGAGCGGTAATAATAAACCTGCTTCTTCGGGTATACCCGGCCCGGGCGATAAAATGATCTTATCGTACGCTTTTACCTGCTCCAGGCTGATCTGGTCGTTCCTGTATACATCCACTTTTTGATGCAGGATCTTTTCCACTAGGTGTACCAGGTTATAAGTAAAAGAATCGTAGTTATCGAACACCAATATTTTCATAATGCCGTTTGGAGTTTATTGTTTGTCGTTTTTAGTTTGGGGGACTTACCACCTATCACTTACCCTTTTATATCTCCTTTGCTTTTTCAACTGCTACTTTCAAAGCGTTGAGCTTGTTATTTACTTCCTGCAACTCACTCTCTGGCTTAGACGCAGCTACCACTCCGGCGCCTGCCTGTGAAATGAGCGTGTTGTTTTTACTTAAAAAAGTGCGGATCATAATAGCGTGATTGCAACTGCCGTCAAAACCCATAAATCCAATGGCTCCGCCATAATAACTTCTTGCCGTAGGCTCATACTGATCAATCAGCTGCATTGCTTTAAACTTGGGAGCGCCGCTGAGTGTACCTGCGGGGAAAGTTGTGGCCAACAGCAAAAACGGATTGGTGCCGGGTTTTACATTGCCGTTTACTTCGCTTACCAGGTGGATGACATGCGAATAATACTGTACCTGCCGGTAATGTTTCACTTTTACCTCATCGCACAAACGACTTAAATCGTTTCTTGCCAGGTCTACCAGCATTACATGCTCCGCATTTTCCTTGGCATCGAGCAATAGTTTTTCAGCCGATTGCTGATCCACCTCATCATCACCTGTACGCTTAAACGTACCGGCTATGGGATGTACTACGGCTTTGCCATTTTTGATGATCAACTGGCTTTCGGGAGAGGAGCCGAGCAATTTGTAATCGCCATAATCAAAATAAAAGAGATAAGGTGAGGGGTTGATGTTGCGGAGCGCACGGTATACATTGAACTCATCGCCGGTAAACGGTTGCTCAAACCGTCGGCTGAGCACAATCTGGAAAACATCGCCACGGTAGCAGCTTTGAATGCCTTTTTGTACCATCTGGCGATAATCTTCGTCTGTCATGTTAGACGATTCGGCACCATTAGTGCGAAAGGGAAACACGGGAACATCTTTGCTCCGGATAAGCGATTCTACCACTGCAAGATCGCTTTGCAGCCCTTCTACCTCGTTTTCGCAGATAAACATTTCACTTTTAAAATGATTGATCGCAATAACGTATTGGTATAACCGATAACGCATTAACGGAATGCTGTTAACGGCATTTAATTTCTGCTCATTGAATTTTACTGAATCAAAAAACTGTACAGCGTCAAAAGTGGTATAGCCATAAAGCCCCTGCAAACCTGCTACTATTTTGTCTTTCACCGGTTCCACCTCAAACCGCTGCATGAAACTCCATAAGATATCGGGTACCTCTGCCGGGTTACTGATCGATAAATGTTCGGGTTTTTGACCGGGCAGCTTAAATTCTACAGAGCGGTAATCAGAAATTTCCATACCGGCTATGGCGTTGATACCAATGAACGAGAAACTGTTGTCTGCCGCATGGTAATCAGTACTTTCCAGCAAAACAGTGTCTCTAAACCGATCGCGTAACCGTAAATAAATGCCAACAGGTGTATGTACATCGGAAAGCAATTTTTTGCAGCGTGTTTTTATCTGAATTTTCTTCATACCGAATTTACCTTGTCGCTTAAATAAAAAACCCCGGTTATTACCGGGGCATGAATATGATTAACTTACAAATACTGTAATAGCATTACAAGCCCCTGAAAGAGTTTGTATGCCACCACCAATATTTGTTAGTAATATTTTTCATAATCGAGGCACAAATATCATTGGTTTTTTGATAAAAAAAAATTTTTGACTTACTTTTTCAGAATTATTTCTTTCATCACCCAAACTATCCCTCCTCCATGGTCGCTAAAAGATTACAGTCACTGGATTTTCTCCGTGGTTTTATTATGGTATTGCTCGCACTGGAAAGTGCCGGATTTCATCGCATTGTAACCAATATTTCCGAAGGCACCTGGTTTTATGATATTGCGAAACAGTTGCACCATCATCCGTGGAATGGATTGCGTTTCTGGGACCTTATCCAACCCTGCTTCATGTTCATTGCAGGTACGGCAATGGCTTATTCTATCCACAGCCAGCAACAGCGGGGAGTTCCCTGGTCGCAATCTTTTATGAAAGCGTTGAAGCGCAGTGGCTGGTTGTTTTTTTGGGGTGTGCTGGACTATGCTGTCAGGGATCATGGATTGTCGTTTGAGCTTTGGGATGTGCTCACGCAATTATCTTTTACCATGCTGGTGGCATTTCTCATATTCCGGTTATCGAACACAACACAAATACTCATTTGCGTTGGTATACTATTACTAACGGAAGCGTTATATCGTTTCACCAATGTTCCGGGATTTGATCAGCCATTTACCGACCAAAAAAACTTTGGTAATTATGTTGATCTGTTGCTCATGAATATTATTAACAAAGGCGGCTGGGTGGCTATCAACTGTATTCCCACCTCTGTTCACACCATTGCAGGGGCGTTGGTAGGGAAGCTCCTGTTAAGCAGCGATACAGACAAAATAAAAAAGATGCTTATATGGGCAGTAGTTTGCCTTGTAATCGGTTTTGGGTTAGACTGGTTGCACATCACCCCCATCATCAAACGAATAGCCACTACTTCGTTTACACTGGCATCGTTAGGCTGGTGCTTGCTGGGACTGGCCTTTTGTTACTGGTGGATCGACATCAAAGATCACCGCAAGTACCTTTTCTTTTTTACCGTGGTGGGTATGAATTCAATTTTCATTTACCTGTTTTTTGAAATTGTGGGTTCACGCTGGTTCAACGATTATGTGGCTGCGATTACAGATGGATTGATGACAATGGCTCATTTCCCAACCATATTGATGAATTTTATTACCTGCTTTACCATTTTCGGACTGGAATGGGGACTGTGTTATTTCCTCTATAAGAAGAAGATATTTTTCAGATTGTAGAAAATTGTTTCGGCGTTTATTGTTTGTCGTTTACGGTTCCGACGGAATTAAGGCTGGTCTTGTGTTTGTCCGCAATCACAATCGCAGTTAACCGGTTTTTCTGCCTCAAGCTGGCTGAGTTGTTGGTTAATTGACTCTATTTTTGCATCTGCCAATTTAATTTCTGATGCATTTACGGTTTCACTAACAGAAATATTTAGCCCGTCATCCTTAAAAATATTCAATGCAGTCTCAAATTTTTCTTTATTTGTTTCTTCCAATGTAATATTTATTTCCTGCTGGGTAGTGGTGATAAACTCCTGGAGAGAAAAAGCCATTTTGCCCGACCTTTCACTTGTAGCAAGTATAAATGCCTTTACATTTTGAGGTAAGTTTATCGTTCCATTTTTATGTAAGAATCCGTATTGGTCAGCTTTCATGCCTGTTTTCCCTCCTTCAACAAAAACTTTCGAACCAGGGATAATCAAGAACAAATCAACTTTGCTTCGCCACTCACCCCTTATATTCACGAGCAGGTTGCTTTCTTGTACCCCATCTGTTTCTTTAAGCAATACATCAATATTATACCAACCAAAGGTTTCAATTGAAAACTGATAATAGGTTGCAGCAGTGTTTTCGACGCTTACCAGGTTATCAAAGTCACTAAATGTTACAGGAGCAGGTGAATTGACCGAACCAGGCAAATTTTGGCTGGCAATACTTGACTGCGACCCATTTTCTTTGATATAATTTTGGCGCTCCGACTCTGATTGCTCTTTGAGCTCATTTAATAACCTGCTTTTTGCGAGGAAGGCTTCGCAGCTATCGGCACATGCCTTTAGAGGAGCGTGGACGGGCAAGGGAAGCTGATTTTTATCGCTTTCATTTTGAATGTAACGGAAAATATCCATATACGCTTCATGGCTAATATCAGGAAATGGAATTCCGACCAATTCGTTTAGGCTGTGAATCAGGTTGCATTTATAAATACCGTAAGAATAGTGCCTTATATCATCAATAAAACTATCAATACTATTAATATCTCTTGACTGGGTCAAATGATAATAGTATGAATAGTCTCCTTCCTCCCCCAAAGGAAACCTCTTACTAAAATGCGCCAGGTCAGGAGCTGTGAGTGACTTACCGATACCATGACATCCGCTACATTTTTGTTGAAAGATCGTCTGACCAACATTAATACCTAGCATCTGCTTATTTTCAGGCAAAGGTTCGGGAGTAACCCAATTCATCTTTCCATCGCCATTCACTTTACCATTATATAATTGCATTTGGCTGTTTATGAAATTGGTTGGAATGGCTATCTGTATTTTTTGTGTAATAGTTGCCTGCTGCCCTTTAACCACATTCAAATAGATCATACCGCCGCTACTAAGTGCTTGTCCATTGGATTGAGTAAGAAGTCCGGCTTTTACTATATCCGTTATCGAGTAAGCTTCTTTCAATTCCAGTTGTACAACGCTTCCATCACCAGAAGTAATGGCTCCGGCAGGTATTTTTATTAGTGCACCTTTGGGAGTTTGGACGAGGGTATCTTTTCTTGTGTCGATTGAAATAACTGCAGATAACGTCTCCTCAAAAAATGATGACTTTGATTTATCGAAAGAACAATTGAAACCAAGACAAACCAATATAAAAGTGGCGATAATAAGTAGTGTGTATTTCATATTGGGAAGATGCAATGATCGTATAAGATACATAAAATATCCACGGTTTACATTTACTTACTTTATTACCTACTCTTTAAATCAAATCAGAAATCAAAAATCAAAAATCCCAAATCTTTCCTATCTTTAATATTACTTAACTTTTTGATTAGCCTTTGTTAACATCCCCGTAACATTCATATCCTACTTTGTAACGCTTTTAAAAATCAGCTTCATTTTATGAGAAAGTTTTTCACCCCTCTTTTATTGCTGGTTGCCTTTTCGTGCAACAATGCAGACAATGATTTTCCCCAAGGCATTGAACATGTAATTGTGATTGGCGTGGATGGACTAAGCCCGGATGGCATCAGGAATGCGGAAACACCGGTAATGGACAGCATGATGAGCAATGGTGCTGTAAAATGGAATGTGCGCACGGTGCTTACTACGGCGAGCAGCCAGAACTGGGCATCGATGATTATGGGGGCAGGACCAGAAGCGCATGGCATCATTAACAATGATTGGGAAAGAGATGACCACACACTTCCTGCTAATGTGGCCGGAGAAGAAGGTATATTCCCAACCATATTTGGTCGTATTCGCGAGGCTAAGCCTAATGCTGAAATTGGCACTGTATATAACTGGAGCGGGTTTGGCAGACTGTTCGAAAAAAAATCGGTGAATTATGATAAAACATTTTCCACCGAAGATTCTACCGCGGCAGATTTTACAAAGTACGTGCGCGAAAAGAAACCGACTTTCGGTTTCGTGCATTTCGACCATGTGGATCATGCCGGCCACCACGATGGCCACGGCACTCCCATTTATTATGCGGCTGTGGCAAAAACAGATTCGCTGGTGGGAGAAATATTGAAGAGTATTAAAGACGCAGGCATGAGCGAAAACACGCTGGTGATTATTACAGCCGATCACGGAGGTAAAGGAAAGGGACATGGCGGTGCTACACCGGAAGAAGGAGAAATAGCGATGATTTTATATGGCAAAGACATTAAGAAGGGCTACAAGATTCAGCAACAGGTATATACTTACGATCTGGCAGCAACCATTGCATTTGCTTTTCATATCACCCCTCCTTATGCCTGGACGGGCAGACCGATTAAGCCTGCATTTGAGGGATACAACGAACCTGCCAATTTGTGGAAGGGAAAAGAGGTGATTGCATCGCCTGTCATTTTCCCTAAGAGGAATTTGTACCAGCAGGCAGGCGGATTGTATATTAACACTCCGGCAACTGTAACCATAAAAGCGGGTAGCGATAACAGTGAGATCCGTTATACCATTAATGGCAGTATTCCCGATAGCAGCTCGCCCTTATACACACAACCTTTTACGGTAGACAGCACGGCGGTGATTCAGGCAAAATCGTTCGGCAAAAACGGCAATGAAAGTATGCCGGCAACAGCCTATTTCCGCGTAGTACATCCTTCGGAAAACAGTGGGTTGAATGTTAGTTTTTATAAGACGACCGATTTGAAAAAACTACCGTTATTTAGCAAAATCACTCCCTCAAACAAATGGAAAAGTCTTGAAATCAGCATTGCAGACAGCCTGGTAAATGCTTCGCTTGAAAAGGGCAACAGCTCATTTGCACTGGCATTTGAGGGTTTTATACAAATTGATACTCCGGGCGAATACCGTTTCTTTACGCAATCGGACGACGGTAGTGCTTTGTACATTGATGGGAAAAAAGTTGTAGACAACGATGGAGATCATGGCGTGGAAGAAAAAGCTGGCGACGTTCAGCTTGAGCCCGGACAGCACGCCATAAAAGTTGAATATTTCAACGGGGGCGGTGGTTACTGGATCGATGCGTTTTATAAAGGCCCCAATATTCCCAAACAACTGATTCCGGCAAACAAGCTGTTTGCCAAAAAGAATAATTGATTCCGTTTCGCGAGACACAAACAAAAGCGTTGCACCTGAAGACACGTGCAACGGAAAATTTTCCACCTGCAGTCGCCCATTTGCAAATGAAACCTTATTCGGGAACGGACGGCTACTCATGTTTTTATCGAATTTCCTACCTTCGGAAGAACATTCAACAATATGAGTAAGGACATTTTTGGCGAGGTTGATCAGTTCATCAACCGGCTTTTTGTAAAAGAAGATGAAGCACTGGTACGCACCAAACAAGCCATTACCGCAGGCAACCTGCCACAGATCAGCATTTCGCAGAACCAGGGAAAATTCCTTTACATGCTGGCCAAACTCAAAAATCCTGACAGCATACTTGAAATAGGCACGCTTGGTGGCTACAGCACCATATGGCTGGCACGCGCCCTGCGCCCGGGCGGTAAGCTGGTAACACTGGAACTGGATCAACACCATGCAGATGTGGCAAAAAGCAATATTGCCTTGGCTGGATTATCGGAAGCAGTTACGGTGAGAGTGGGCAATGCATTGGAAGAATTGCCGAAACTGAAAGCCGAAGCCAATGACACTTTTGACGTAGTATTTATTGATGCAGATAAAGAACCTTATGCTGACTATTTTAGATGGGCAATGCAACTTTCGAGACCGGGCACACTGATTATTGTAGACAATGTAGTTCGCGAAGCAAAAATACTGGACGAAAAAACCAGCGACACCGAAGTAAAAGGCGTGCAAAAGTTTATTAAACTCCTTTCGGAAACAAAAGAAGTAACGGCCACCATTATACAAACCGTAGGCAGCAAATACCATGATGGTATTGCATTGGCAATTGTGAATTAGGAACGGGTTGCAGGTTACAAGTTGCAGGGCTCAGATACTAATATGAAACATGAACTTGAAACCTGTAGCTTGCCACAACAAAAAAGCGAACCGAAGTTCGCTTTTTAAATTTTTGTATGTAAAAATGGTTCTAAGAAATTTTGATTGAGTCGGAAAAGGCCGGAACAAACAATACTTTTTTCTTCGGCTTTTCGTCCAGCTTCGCAAATTCTGAATTGTTGCTGATAAATTCGGGAATGATTGCCTTCATTTTTCCAACCAGTTTGAAATGATCGCCCTGTTTGCACAGGTCAGTCAGGTTCTCAATATCGCCCAACACTTCTTTGTAAGAGCGCGATACCACTTTCGCTATTTTGATCTTTTCGTGGTGAGTAGGCAACGTTTTTTCCTTTTCGTTCAACAACTCTTCGTACAGTTTTTCGCCGGGGCGCAGTCCTGTATACACAATGTTGATGTCTTTATCCGGCACAAGTCCCGCAAGTTTGATCATATTCACAGCAAGGTCGGCAATCTTAACCGGTTCGCCCATGTCAAACACATATATTTCACCGCCATTGCCCATTACAGCCGCTTCGAGCACCAACTGCACCGCCTCGGGAATCGTCATAAAATAGCGGGTAATTTCAGGGTGGGTAACGGTAATGGGCCCTCCTTGCTGGATCTGCTGGCGAAAACGGGGTATTACCGAACCATTGGAACCTAATACGTTTCCAAAACGGGTAGTAATAAACTTGGTTTTTACATTAGCTGTAACGCTGAATGCTTCGTCATCGTCATCCTGTATTAACCGTGACAGAAATTCTGCGGCAGGAGGATTGTTTGATGCGTGGTTAAGCGATTGCACATAGGTTTCGGCAATCCGTTTGGAAGCTCCCATGATGTTCGTGGGATTCACGGCCTTATCGGTGGAAATCATCACAAACTTTTCAACCCCAAAACATACCGAAAGATCAGCCATGTTCCTGGTACCCATCACATTGGTTAAAATAGCCTCTTCAGGATGTTTTTCCATCATAGGCACATGCTTATAAGCGGCGGCATGGAAAACAATGTGTGGACGATGTTCTTTGAAAGGAATCAACATTCTCCTCAGGTTCCTGATGCTGGCTATGAATGTTTTTATTTTAGTAGCCGGATATTTTTCTTCCAGTTCCAGCTGAATTTCATGCAAAGGCGATTCAGCCTGGTCGCACAATATCACCATTTCAGGGTTGTACGACATTACCTGGCGAACAATTTCGGAACCGATAGAGCCCGCAGCGCCTGTAATCAGCACCCGCTTTCCGAAAATCTCCTTCGAAACAAGCTGGTTGTTCATTTGAATAGGCTTGCGGGGCAACAGGTCTTCAATTTTCAGATCCTGTATCTGGCCGAGGCTCAGTTTACCGCTTACCCATTGTTCGGAGGGAGGAACGGTTTGTATTTTAATACCCAGGTTCAGGCACAAGTCTATCAGGCTCCTGAATTCGGGCTTGCTCGATTTCTCGTTGGGTAAAATCAGCTTATCTATTTTCAGCTTTTTGTGCAGTTCGGCAATTTCGCGGGTGTTATACACGCGTTTTTGCTCTATGGTGCCGTTCATTTTCTTTCCACCCGATTGTACAAAACCGCTTACCATTACCTTGCCGTTGCCTGCAGCTTCAATTGCCTGTTTCAACAGGAGGGCTTGCTTATCTGATCCATATATTAATACTCTTTTCACATCAGACATGGCATATCCTTTAGCCAGGATGTACACTTCCTTGATAGAAGTGCGCAGCATGATGAGCAAAGAAGAACAGATGAAAAAGTTCAGTACCAGCAGGGTTGGCATATCAACCGGCGGCACTTTAAACAAACGGTTACCCACCAGTTCTGCCACAAACGGATATAACAGGCTTACCGCCAGGATAGCGGAAAATATCCTGAACATATCTTTTGTATTGGAGTAACGGATTAAACCGGTATGAATGCGCATGAGGTAAAAAACCGTTACAGCCAAAGCGCTGAATAAGCCCGCATAAATAAAGAAATGACCACGAACTAAAATGGGGAATTGAAACTTTTTAAGAATAAAATAAGAAAGTGCAAAGGAAGCAGTCGCAATAACCGTGTCAATCAATAAAATGATCCAACGGGGAACTATAATGGGCCTGCTGTAAAAAATTTTCATACTTCAGTACAGTATTAGATTTCGGATAACTAACAATCTGATAATTCGAGGCTTTTAATACGATACTGGCATCAAATGCGAATCCTGATGATGTGGGTGCTAGTCAACGGTAAAAAATGAGGGTGTTAGTCAACGACAATGTAATCCGTTGTTAGGTAGAGGTGGGTGTTAGTCAACGATAATAACAAGATATAGGTATTAGAGACCGGGTGTTAGTCAGCGACAATTGATGTACGCCGTTAGGTGTGGGGTGTTAGTCAATTAAGACTAGGCAATATGGTGTTGATCAATAACGATAAGTAAATGGTTAAGGCATCTGAATACTGGAAGATTTGATTTTGTTATACTCTGGATTCGTATCCGGAGAATAGGAAATTGGGGGTAATCGGTAGAGAGTTAAAGGAAACAATTCGTTGCAAAGATGGAAAAAAAAATTCAATTACAATAGTTTTCTTAACATTTTATCTTTTAATAATGCAATTAAAGATTCAAAAGCGACATTGCCTGGTAATCAATTGCAAGTAAACAAGATAAACATAAGCAAAAATCATCATCCACTTTTCGTTTGGTGGCCGTTCTGCCAACTACACAAACAAATCAATCACTGCAAAGAATTGTTACCCGTTTTATTTATTTTTTCCGGATCAGCTATTGAATTTTTCGCGCCAGGCTAACATGCCTCCAGCCAGATTTTTTGTATTGGTAAAACCATAGGCTTCGAGCAACTGGCAGGCCTGCCCGCTCCGGTTGCCGCTTCTGCAATAGCAGATTACTTCTTTGTCTTTAAGCGACTCTATCGCATCTATATCCATAGCCCTTATATTTCCAAGTGGCAACAGGGTACCTCCTATATTAAACTCTTCATTTTCCATGGGCTCGCGTACATCAATCAACACAAGGTTTTCTCCCGCATCCAATCGCTGTTTTACTTCATCAACGGTTATAAGTTGCATGATACAATGGTTATTTAATTGTGTCAAAAATAGACTTTAATATTCGTTTTGCCCGGTGGCTTTGTTAGCGGTACTGTCTGCCAGCTTTCTTACAGGCCTGGTAGCCGTAATTCTTACGTCGATCATTTGCCCCTGGCGTATGCGGTTAATGTTGCCGTCGATGCTAAACCGGTCGGGTTGCTGCCAAAAAATAAATGCACCCGATGTATCCGATATATTTCCATCCGCCACCACACTTCCCAACCCAATGCCGTTTGCTTCCAGTAGTGCCGAAGCTTCTTCGAAATTCATTCCAAACAAATCAGGCACCGGCATGTCCTGGCTGCCTACACCGGCACCCAGCACCAAAGAAATAACTGTGCCCATAGTAATTTTAGAACCCGGCTTAATTGTGCGGTTATTACTAAGTTGGTCCAATACAGCATTTTTGGCAATATCCGGTTTATAGCTGGTGTCTCCCAGCTTTAATCCTCTTGCTTTTATTTCCAGCTCGGCATTGCGAAAGGTCATCCCTACCAGGTTAGGCATTTCAATAATGGGGGGCACTGCCCTGTTGATGGTAAGATATACCACCCGGTTCACTTTTACCGTAGCGTCTGGTTCGGGAAATTGTTTTACAACTGCCTGGGGAGCCAGCGTATCATAATATACGGAATCGAGCACCTGTACATCAAAGCCCTCGCCATTAAGCAAAGCAGTGGCATCTTTAATGTTTTTGTTATACACATCGGGCACTTTTAAATAGGAACCGTGATGTGTGAAGTATCTCAACGATTGTAAAAACAAGATAATGATCAAAAAAATGACCACTATTACCAACAGTAAATTAACCCAGAAAGGACGCTGACTAATAAATTTGAACATATTGTATGCTATCTGAATTTCGAAAATCCCGGACTTTATGCCTTCGTTTTTCGGGAAAGTGCTTCTTCGATCAATGCAGAATAAAAAGCTTTCAACGTCCACCCCATCGCCTTTACCTGCTGTGGCACTATGCTCGCTTCACTTTGCCCGGGCACTGTATTTATTTCAAGTAAATAAGGCGTTTGAGCTTCTTCGTTATAAATGAAATCCATCCTCACAATACCGCTGCAATTAAAAATCCGGTACACTTTCCGCGCATTGGTTCTCACCTGCTCTGCTATCGATTCATCCACCTGGGCTGGTGTAACCTCTAACGATTTTCCGGCTGTGTATTTGGCTTCGTAGTCAAAAAACTCATTTTTACTCATCACCTCAGTTATAGGCAGTGTAATGATCTGTCCTTCCGTTTTAAATACACCAATCGTAAACTCCCTGCCTTTAATGAACTCTTCTACCAGCACCTGGTCATCTTCATTAAACGCTTTTGTAATGGCGCCGCCCAATTCTTCAGAAGGGTGATTTACTTTTGACATCCCAATGCTTGAACCGCCATTATTGGGTTTTACAAACACCGGGAACCGGAGCGACTTCACAACTTCATCGGCGCTTTCAAACTGGTTCCTGATCAGCAATACCGATTTGGCAACAGGTATGCCGCTGAACGACGCTACAGATACTGTATAGCGTTTATTAAAAGTTAAAGCCGAAGTAGCAGCATCGCAGGAACTGTAAGGCAAACCAAGCATATCAAAATAGCCCTGCAGCTTGCCATCCTCGCCCGGCGTGCCGTGAATGCCGATCAGCACCCCGTCGAAAGTAATACGGGAGCCATTTACGGTAATGGAAAAATCGTTTCGGTCTACAGGTATTGCTTCATCACCCGAGCGGTAAAACCATCCTTCCCTGGTAATATCTATAGTATATACATTGTATTTGTCCTTATCGATATTGTTTTCAATGGTAATGGCGCTTTTATAAGAAATGACTGCTTCGCCTGAGTAGCCGCCTGTAACAAAAGCGATATTGGGTTTCATTTGTTTATTTTTCATTTGCTTTTTATGGTCACCGTTTACTGTTCGCTTGCAAAGAAACGATATTTGAACTCAAATATGATAAGCAAAACGCTAAATTTAAAGCTTTTATGCAATGCGCTTTCATGTGTTGTTTACTGCGGCAAAGGTTCAGTGCCGGGCGCCTCCACTCCTTCATTCCCGCTGTCTAGCACAAACTTCCAGTTGCCATCTGCCTGTTTTTTCCAGATTGTTACGTAAGTACCTTTATGAACGGCTCCTTCCATCTGCATTTCATATACACCAAACGTATATCCCATATCCGACGACCCGGCAATATTACCTCCCTCCGGGCTCCAGGTAAGCGTAAAGGAAGAGTCATTTATCTGGGTAATAAAATCAACTGCGTCGGCGCCTACAATGGGCATTCTTCCCGGACGTAACAATACACCTTCATCGTCTATAAACTCTAAAAAGGCTTTGCGCATTCCCACTTCCCTGCAGCGGTTAGAAAAATCGACATCGGTTTGCTGCATGGCGTTCAGGGCATTTATTCTCTCTTTATCTCTCCTGAATTCGGGCGCACAACCATTCAATATAAAAATTACTGCAGCAAAAAGGAGGTATCGTAGCATACATAACGGTTGAGTATATACTAAAAACAAGGGTGAAGGTCTATTACTCTCCTTCACCCTCAAACGGGAAATATCACCCGCCTGTATTATGACACCGAAGCGTCATTATTTAAGAATTTTACGCAAACACTTTTCTACCGGTACTTATACGTGCAGCCTTCCTTTTTTTTCCATCAATTCTTCTACTGTTTCCTGGTACATTTCGTCGGGCACACAACAATCAACCGGGCAAACTGCCGCACATTGCGGCTCTTCGTGAAAGCCCTGGCATTCGGTACATTTATTAGGTGTTATATAATAAGTATCTACGCTTATGGGGGCAAAACGTTCTTCTGCATCAACCACTGTTCCATCCATTAATACATAAGAACCTTTGATAGTAGTTCCATCAGAAATTGCCCATTCCACCCCTCCTTCATAAATTGCGTTATTAGGGCATTCCGGTTCACAAGCCCCGCAGTTTATACACTCGTCTGTTATTTTTATTGCCATACTAATTTACAGTTTACAGGTAATATTTTTGCAATTAGATTTGCACATCAAAGATAATTACATCCGAATTAATAATCAATGTTGAATTTACAGGAGCGAACTGAAATCTTATTACGTCTTAAAGATTATATATTGATCGACGATGCTGACTGGAAAAATATTCAAAAGCGGGCATCGGAAGCTAACGCCTGGTTTATACCCGAATTTATTACGCATGCTGTGCGGCAGATTGCAGATGCATATCTTGATAAAGAAAAACTGCAGGCATGGATCACACATTATAATATTTCTTCCGAACAAAAAAAGCCTTATAATATTGGTATTGTAATGGCGGGAAATATTCCGCTGGTAGGCTTCTTCGATTTTTTATGTGTGTTTGTAAGCGGACATACACAAACAATTAAATTATCATCAAAAGACAATATACTGCTGAAGCACTTTACAGATAAAATGACAGAATGGAATAAAGAAGTAGAATTGCATGTAAAATATGCAGAGATGTTGAAGGGATGCGATGCCTATATTGCCACAGGCTCCAACAACTCAGCCAGGTATTTTGATTATTATTTCAGAAAATATCCGCACATTATCAGGAAGAACAGAACATCGGTTGCGATTATTAAAGGAGATGAAACAACACAGGAACTGGAAAAACTGGCCGACGATGTTTACCTGTATTTTGGAATGGGATGCCGTAACGTAACAAAAATATTTGTACCCGAACAATACGATTTTATACCGTTGCTGGATGCCTTTAAAAAATACGATTACCTTATAGAAAATCATAAATACAAACACAATTACGATTTCAACCTGGCCATGCACATTGTGAACCAGAAATTTTACATGACCAATGGTTCTGTGCTGTTATCAGAAAACGCGTCGCCCTTCTCTCCCATCAGCCAGTTGCATTACCAGTTTTACAGCAACGCCGATGAGATATACACTCAGCTCAATCCCGAAGAAATTCAATGCATAGCCGGTGTTGAAAAAATACCTTTCGGTGCCGTGCAAACGCCGTCTTTATACGACTATGCCGATGGCGTAGATACCATGGCTTTTCTTAACCGTTTGCACGATGTACAAGCCGCTTAAACCATTTTTTTTGAGGATTGTTTTTTGTTTGCTTCCGCCTAACATTCCTTAACATTTTGATTACGTATTCCTTCGTAATTTCATTCCTGTCATTAAAAATGCAACCTCTTCTAAATCATTTGTTAAAGGATAAGACGAAATGTCACCTAAAATTTACTCCTATCAGTTAAACCCTGAAAGGCATAGCATTTGATGAAGAATTAAAGAAGTATTTTTAAATTTAACTCGGAAATTAAATTCATATAAAAGATGAAAATCAAACAAGTTGTATTTACAGTTTTAATAAGTGCACTTACTGCGTTTGGAGTAATGTACGCTTATAACACCTATGTTACAAAACCGGTGGCGATACAGGACGGTGTAAAAATACCGGCCAACTATGCCGGCTTATTCGATGGCAACAATATTCCCGGCCCGGTAGATTTTGAACAACCAGCAAAAACAGCCGTTCCGGCCGTTGTACACATTACAACCATTATCGGCAAGGAACAGGTAAGCAATAACCTTCCCCGCCGCAGCAATCCTTTCCAGGGCCTCGTTCCCGACGATTTCTTTGATGACTTTTTTGGTAACGGACCGCAAATGCGCAGCGTGCCTCAACGAGCTTCGGGTTCAGGTGTAATTGTGAGCCAAGATGGATACATTATTACCAATAACCACGTAGTTGACGGGGCGAGTGAAATAAAAGTTGGGTTGAATGATAAAAGGAGCTTTACCGCTAAGGTAATAGGTGCCGACCCCAGCAGTGATCTGGCCGTATTAAAGATTGACGCTAAAAATCTTCCCTTCCTGTTATACGGTAATTCAGACAATGTGCAGATAGGACAATGGGTGCTGGCAATTGGTTACCCGTTAAACCTTGAAACAACAGTTACTGCGGGTATCATCAGCGCAAAGGGTAGAACATTAGGCTTGAATGCACGCAGAAGCCAAACACCTATTGAGTCGTTTATACAAACAGATGCAGCGGTAAACCAGGGTAACAGTGGCGGCGCGTTGGTAAATACCAATGGCGAGCTGATCGGTATCAATTCAGCGATCGCATCGCCCACGGGATCTTATGCCGGTTATTCTTACGCCATCCCGGTAAACATTGCTAAAAAAATTGTAAACGATCTTATACAGTTTGGTACGGTTCAACGTGCATACCTGGGCATTAGCTACCTGCCGGAAGAAGCACCGGATTCGCAGAAAGAAAAAGTAGGTTATAAGAGCGGTATGGGCGTGTATGTAACCGATGTGGCTAAAGATGGAGCCGCTGCCGCTTCCGGTCTTAAATCGGGCGATTATATTACCAAACTCGACAATGTTCCGGTAACATCCGGCAATGAACTGGTAGAAAAAATTGCAAGGTTGAAACCGGGCGATAAAGTAAAAGTAACCTACCAGAGAGAAGGAAAAGAACGCGTTGCGGATCTTACCCTTAAAAATAAATCGGGTACGTACGACATTGTTAAAACCTCTGCGCTGGATGACTTCGGAGCTGAGTTTGCAACCCTTGATAAGAAAAAGGCTTCTGAATACGGGCAAGCTGGCGGAGTGCTGGTAAAAAAGATCAATCCGAATGGTTTGATTGACGGACAGACGAGGATGAAGGATGGCTTTGTAATACTGCGTGTGAATGACAAGGCTGTAGCCACCGTTGAAGAGTTCGGTACCGAGGTACAGAAAGCCGGTTCGAATGTTAAACTCGACGGTTTTTACCCGGGATACGAAGGATTGTATACTTATACCATCAGCAAAGACCCTCAATAACTTTTTAAATAATAACTCAGGAGGCCGGGTAAAGTTTTACCCGGCTTTCTTATTTTACGAAGACATTATACCCCCACTGCGCTAACTCAAACCAGGTGCCCGCATTGCAACGTTTCTCTTCACCCGTAAACAGCTCTTTGCAGTTTTCGTTCAAATCCAGTGTGTCGATCCTGAATCGTGCAGGATAGGGAGAAAGGTTGAGCACAACCAGCACAAGCCTGTTTGCAACCGCGCGGTAATAAGCCAGGATATGACTGTCGGTTTTCACCTTCAGCAATTTTACCGGTGCAACAACAGACAATGCAGGATGAGTACTATGCAATTGTAACAGCTGCCGGTAAAATGTTTCCAACGCATTGGATTCTCTCCATTCAATTACATCCTTATCAAAAAACTTGAGCCTTTTCGTATTCGGCAGTTCCTGCCCGTTATACAACAACGGCATCCCCTTCCAGGTAAAACCCAGTACAGCCAGTGCGTTTGCTATATCGCCGTATTTTTCAAATTCGGTTCCGTTCCAGCTGTTTTCATCATGGTTGGCGGTAAAGAACAAGGCGGCTTTCCCATCCACACATACTTCGTTGTATTGTTCCAGCAGAGCTGTCAATGTTTCTACCCTCCTGTCCTTTTTGTAAAACGTTTCGGTGGTATGCATCCATTTCCAGGCATATGCCACATCAAAAACATCCAGGTATTCCTTGCTTTCAATTGCATCCATTTCGCCCAGCCAGAAAAGAGGCTTAACAGCATCCAGCTGCGGCCGCGCCTTTTTCCAAAAACCAACCGGCACCCACGAGGCAAGGTCGCAACGGAAACCATCAATATCACATTCCTTCACCCAAAACTGCATTGCCTTTATCATTGCCGCCACCAGTGCAGGGTTGTTGTAATCAAGCTCAATAATATCATCCATGCCGGCGGCTGTTTTAAAAGTCCCGTTCGCCTCGCGCTTATAAAATTCAGGATTGGTTTTTGTCCATATATGATCCCATCCCGTATGATTGGCTACCCAGTCAATAATTACTTTAAATCCCTGCTCATGGGCGGTTGCAACCAATGCCTTAAACTGGCTGAGCGTTCCAAATTCAGGATTGATAGCGGTATAATGAGAACAGGCATAATAACTGCCCAGTGTTCCCTTCATTCTTTCTTTGGCAATAGGTGTAAGGGGCATAAACCACAAAGTTTCCACTCCCATTTGCCTGAGGCGCGGCAATGCACGGGCAAAAGCGTCAAAACTTCCTTCCTGTGTATATTGCCTTAAATTGACTTCGTACAAATTTGTATTGAATCTCCATTCTACTCTTTTGGGCTGATGGACCGGTTGCAATTCCTGCATATTGAAAATTTAATTTAACACGGTATTTAACATGGATCATTAAAGCGGGAAGATAGGTATATTTTAGGTAGACAGCAGCAAGGAAACTCACCCACTAAACCTGTACCTTTGCACTTGTGCAATTATGAAACAGTTTAATGTTCCCATTATTTACAGGAGCCCGCTGATCTCTGCCATTAAGCAAAAGCGTAAGCAGCTCGACAAAATGAAGAAAGACTTCGCACCTACCCTGCTCGACCTGGGAAGTGTTCATATATATCTTGCACGGCACTTTGGCTTTTGCTACGGAGTGGAAAACGCTATTGAAATTGCTTTTCGCACCGTAGACGAAAACCCGGGCAAACGTATTTTTTTGCTGAGCGAAATGATACACAATCCGCATGTAAACGAAGACCTGCAGCAAAGAGGCGTTCAATTTTTGCAAGACACTTACGGTAAACAACTGATGCCTTTTGATGAGCTGACAGCAGAAGACATTGTAATTACCCCGGCATTTGGAACCACACTTGCCATTGAAGAAAAACTGCACAACATAGGTTTGGAAACCAAACAATACAATACCACCTGCCCGTTTGTAGAAAAAGTATGGAACAGATCGGAGCAGATTGCGAAAAAGGGATACAGCATTGTTATACATGGTAAGCCCCAGCATGAGGAAACGAGGGCTACCTTTTCGCACAGTGCAGATGCAGCACCTGCCGTAGTGGTAAATGATATGAAGGATACAATAGAGTTGGGCAAATACATTACCGGCGAAAAAAATGCAGCACAGTTTAAAGAGGAGTTTAAAGGAAGATATTCAGAAGGATTTGATCCGGCACTGCACCTGCAAAGGATAGGTGTGGTCAATCAAACCACCATGCTTTCAAGCGATACGCAGGCTATAGCCGACTACCTGAAGCAGGTAATGGTACAACATTACGGATTGAATGAAAAAAATACAGAGGAGCGGTTTGCCGATACGCGCGATACTTTATGTTATGCCACCAACGACAATCAATCGGCCGTACTGGGCATGCTTGAAACAGACGCCGACCTGGCAATTGTAATAGGCGGCTATAATAGTTCCAATACCTCACACCTGGTAGAATTATGCGAAGAAAAGCTGCCGACCTACTTCATCAGCAGCGAAAACAAGATTCTTTCAAAAAACGAAATACTACATTATAATTTTCACAATAAGGAAGAAATACTCACCAGCAACTTTCTTCCAACGGCCGGGCCGGTGAAAATATTGATAACAAGCGGCGCCTCCTGCCCCGATGCACTTGTAGAAAATGTGATCCGCAAAATTGCAGGCTTTTATAATGCCGAAGAAAAAGTAGAAGCGCTGGTGACTTCTTTTACCAGTTAGTGATAAATGCCATACAATTTCACTTTGCCTTTTGAGTTGATCTCGAAAGCAGGAGCCGGAATTTTGAAGGGTTTGATAAGATAGGTAGCAGCATCAACAGGTGCTGCAGAACGAACCCTGAACAAATCTGCATCTGGCGAAATCATGAACCTGCGGGTACGCTCAAACGTTGGTACCGGTACTCCTTTTATGGTGGGCGGGTTCTGATGTCCGCCAATCATACCATCGGCGCCATACCCAAATGAGATAGCCGGCCAGGAGGGAAAGTTGGAAGAGGCTGGCAAAAAAGAGCGGATGTTAAAAGACAGCCAGTAGCTTTGACCATTATAATCTTTCAATATCCTCGACGCAAAACTTTTTCCGAGCTCCCCGCTGTGGTATTGCGCGTAGGGCGAAAGATGCGCCGAAAATTTCATGGATACCCGTTGCTGATCCCACCAGCGCTGCTGCGACGCAAAAATGGCAGTACCTACCAGGTTGGCAAGCATGTCTGATTTTGAAAAACCCCAGTGCGTAGAAAACCCGTCGAGCAGCTCAATAATAGTAAGACCACCTAAGGCAGTAGCAGAACCGATAATAATAGCGTCGTTCTTTTTTACACCGCACCAACGCATCATATCGTACTGCAATACGCCGATATTGTAAGCAGTTGTTGCATGTCCTATCTTATCCATTTGCAGCCACTCGCGGCTGTCGTTGAAAAAATGAAACTTGCTCCGAGGAAATTTTTTGTACCACAGGTAATATAATCCAACGCTCAGGGCAGTGCTGATGGCAATTTCACTTATCACTACTTTTTTAAGCCTGTCGGGTCGGTACACATCCGACGGAGGAAGAAAATGCTGGGCGTGTGAAGTTACCAGGAGACAACTGAGCCCGGCGGTTAAAAAGATTTTACGAGCAGTGCGTTTCATGAGTTTATAGTATTGATTGTAGCCACATCTTTCATTGGATATATAAAATATTTATAGCTGCTTACTATATTTCTTGTCTGCACAAAACAGCATTTTGAAACGAAGTAACAAAAACTTTACGAGTAATGTAATAACGCTGCATGAGTAAAAAGATTTTAAAAAATGATAAATACCCGTTGATTTATAATACAATACGCAATTGCGGGTGAACGACGTCGTTAATGTGAACGCATGCCGGATAAAACTAAACCCGGTAATTATCTAAAACCCAATTCAATGAAAAAAACATTTGTATTGATGACGGCGCTGGCGATCAGCTGCGCTACGGTTAACGCACAGAAAACAACCTTCGGTATCAAAGCTGGTGTTCAGCAAAACACAATTTTTGCGCAGGAAAAAGAAAACGACAAATCAAGAATGTACTCGGGCGGCACCGGATTTCATGTTGGTGCTTTTGCCGACCTCGCATTAAATGAGCAATTTTCGGTACAGCCTCAATTGTTGTTCAATTCAAAAAGCATTGTCGATTCGAAAGATGACAAAACCAACATTTATGCAATCGACATACCTGTTAACTTCCTGTATAAGCATCAGGGATTTTTTGCAGGTTTGGGACCTAATTTCTCTTACGGTTTGTCAGCAAAAAACAAAGTAGAGGGTCAGTCTTTTGATCTGTATAAAAAACACGATCTTGAAGGTGGCGGCGATGCTTCTGTTTTAAAAAGGTTTGAATTAGGTGCCAATGCAACATTAGGCTACCAGTTTAAAAATGGCCTTTTGCTGAGCGCTAATTATATGCGTGGCTTAACCAATATCACAGATTTTGGTTCAGACAATGCCAGATCAAACACCAGATATGCCGGCCTGTCTATAGGCTACGTATTTGGAAAATAAGCTTTTTTACAAAGAAAGATTACGGCAGGGCGTTGATGCACCGTTTTATACGGAATGCTTCAACGCCTTTTTTTTATAGCATAGCTGCAGAAGCCTTTGCAATAGTAGCTTCCACAATAGCAATCGCTTCTTTTAACTGATCTCTCGTAATGATGAGCGGCGGCGAAAGCTGCAATACATTGCCTTGCGAAATTTTGAAGCTGAGCCCGTTTTTCAAACATTCGTACAATATCATTTCCGATTCTTCTATTGCATTTTCTTTTGTTTCGCGGTTTTTTACCAGCTCAATTCCCCATAACAGGCCAATGCCTCTTATATCCCCTATCAATTTGTATTTTTCTTTTAACCCGTTCAGGGCCTGCTGCATAAAAGCAGCATCCGCATTTACTTTATCGAGCAGCTTTTCTTTTTCAATATACTCCAGCATGGCAAGCGCAGCCACCGCTCCCAACGGACTTTTTTCGTGGGTATAGTGTCCCAGCGATACTTCTGTAGCTACATTGTATGCATCGCGCGTAATCATGGCTGCAAGCGGCATTACGCCTGCGCCTAATCCTTTGCCCACACACACAATATCGGGTTCAATATCGTAATGCTCAAATGCAAACATTTTGCCCGTTCTTCCAAAAGCAATGGGTATTTCGTCCAGTATCAGCAACACATTGTGCTTTGTACAGATTTCTCTCACCTTTTTCCAGTACGCTTTGCTGGGTATTTGTACATCCGTATTGCGAATGGTTTCAACAATAAAAGCGCCTATATCACCTTCTTTTTCTATCACGTACTCAAGGTACCCGGCATATTGGCTCTGGTCGCCATCGTGCCCCAATATTCCCCTGTAAGTAGTGGGTGGCGGTATGCGCTCAACGCCCGGCAGCAACGGTCCCATTCCTTTGCGAAAAACCTGTTCACCGCCCGCAGCAATGGCATCGATGGAAGCACCGTGAAAAGAATCCCACAACGATATTACTTTGTATTTACCGGTAACGATCCTTGCCAGTTTCAACGCCATGCCAATGGCAGACGTTCCGCCGGGAGCGAACAGCACACGGTTCAGATCGCCTGGAAAAAGACCGGCTAGTTTTTTTGCCAGTTCAATGGAGGGAATATTGGTATAACGGCGGGGACTAAACGGCAACACATCCATTTGCGCCTTTACCTTGTTGAGCACATATTCATTCCTGTAACCCACCTGGTGCACATTGTTGCCATGAAAATCCATGTATCGTTTACCGGTAAGGTCTGTTATATAAATACCTTCGCACGATTGCAGCACATCCAGGCAGGGAGTGGACATTGACTGGTGCAGAAAATAACGGGCATCTTCATCGAGATAATAATGCGTATCCGCATGATCGATGATCTTATACCATTCTTTGCGGGAATCTGACAGGTTGATGTCGCCTTCGGTGCGGTGAAATGTATCTTGCTTCATCCCCTAAAATTAGTTGTTTAGTAATTGTAAACAATAATTTGTGGATGAATGTATGAGATATAACAGTTTGATGATATAGCGTAGCTGTAGAACCCGAACAATCATCAAATGCACATGGCCCCTTGTGCGGAAGATGGCTTCGCCCCGCCAGGGCGGCGGCTCGCCAGGACGGTAAGAAGTTGATGCCTTTGTGACTTGCATCAGGTCAACTTGTTCCCCCAAACGGCAACAATGTGTCCATACATACTCTTTTTCCACCCGGATAAATATATCATTGGGTTTTTCCAGAAATTTGCCAACAGCATGGCTTTTAAAGATCATTATAAAACGTTAGGAGTTCCTGTTAACGCAACCGAGAGCGACATTAAGAAAAAATTCAGGAAACTGGCGCTTCGTTATCACCCCGACAGAAATGCGGAAAGTGATTTTGCCGCGGTTCATTTTCGCGAAATACAGGAAGCGTATGAAACGCTGACAGACCCTGTACGGAGGTATGGGTACGACCGTGAATGGCGGCTGCATTTTCCGCGACAAAGCGATCACTATATCCGTGCCTATACCCCCGAGTCGATCCTGGAAGAAAGCATTCAACTGAACAAACAGGTGAGGGAGATGGATCCGTACCGCATGAATACGGAAACTGTTGCGCGGCAGGTAAAAAAAGTCTTGTCGGACGAGCATATAGAATTGCTTTTGTTCCATAAAAATGAAACGATCAATCAAAGCATTATTAGCGAACTAATGGCGGTTGCTGCCCGGTTGCATTACCCGCAGGTAGCTGCTGTTTCGTTGCTGTTGCTAAAGCTGGCAGATAGCAATGAAATGTTGCGTGAAAAAATTGCTGAATGGCAACAGCAATTAAAACGAAAAAGCTATTGGGAGCGCTCCTACCCCTATGTTGCAATTGGTATAGCACTGCTGATTTGCGTGATGATGTATATACTAAGCCGGTAATACAGATTGATTGAAAGCCATATCGCATGGTTAGTAAACGTTCATGTTTTACCTCAGATTCGCAGATAATCCTTCGCCTGGGAATTTGCGGTTCATTCATATCGCCTTTATCTGTCCAACAGGTCGTTCACAATGTGATAATACTCTTCTTTTTGTTTTTTGTAATCTTCGCCGGTGCCCGGACCATTGAACCCGGCATGAATGAATTGAATTTCACCTTTCCTGTCAATAAAAATAGTGGTGGGAAAAGCAGGAATGCTTTCTAACTGGGGAAGTGTTTTTTCTGCCCGCTGCGCATCCGAAACAGCTACCGGCGTAATTAAAACGGTATAGGGTACCTGCAAGCGTTTCACAAAATTTTTAACCGCTGCCTGGGAGCGGGTAAAATCGTCTGTGCGTTCGTACGCCAACCCAATCACCTCCACGCCCTTGTCGTGATACTGCTGGTAAAGCTCTGTCATAAACCTTGTTTCGTCCAAACAATTGGGGCACCAGCTCCCTAAAAGTTGCACAATTACCACCTTGTTTTTGAACCGTTCGTCATTAATGGAAACAGGATTTCCCTCTACATCTTTAAAAGTAAAATTCAACCGTGGCTGCATGCCTTCCTTTACATGCGTTGCAGCCGAGGCATCGGGAAGCTGAGCCGAAGGATCTTTCTTTGCATTCCATATGCGCGTAGCGGGACCTGATCCCGAGTAATATTTTCCTCCTGTAATAGTATTGTTCCCTTCTACTTTGGCCAAAAACAGCAACGCATACCCGCCATCAAACCCAGACAATTTCAGCGAATCTCCATCTACCACACCTTCAAGGTAACGGTAATCACCAGACGGCGTTAAAAAAGAGCCTGTCAGCTTTTTACCCTGCTGCTCAAAAACACCTACTGCTTTAAAGTTGCGCACGGTCAAAGTGTCAATAAAAGTAACGGCCCACCGGCCGGCAACTTTGGCGGCAGGTTTCCGACTCGTGGTTTTAAACCTGTAATCTTGATTGTTAACCGCGCGGAAAGGCATTACCACTTCACGATCTGCCAGCGTTTTTCTCCAGGTTCCTTCCAGCACATTGTTTCCATTAGCAGCAAGACGGAATTGCGAATCGAAGAAAGGAAGTTTGATCCATACAGAATCGCCGTTGAAGGTTATATCATCAGCTTCCAGCTTTTCAGATGCATTGCGGAGGTAAACCACAGGTTTGTCGTTCTTGTAAACAACATCAAAATTTACAACAATGTTCTTATCTGGTCTTTTAAGCTCACCCCTCCACGATCCTGAAGGCAAAATGGTTTGTTGTCCGCTGGCCAGCAAACTAAAAAGAAGTGCAAAGGAGACGAATATACATTTGTGCATACATCCAAGAGGTTAGGTTGCAAACATAGCAACAAATATGTTGTTAGTTGCTTTAGAAATGTTTAAAGTTTTTTTGCAGTGCTGCCTGAGGATAAGGTTGCCAACCTTTGGAAGGTTGGCAACCTTTCTTTCTCATCGCTTTCCCCTCCGCTCAACTCAACTAACCAATCACTGCTTTTCCAGGTTCGTTAACATATTCGTTGTCATGCGCGAAAGATCATATTCGTGTTTCCACCCCCAATCGTTCCGGGCTACTGTATCGTCTATGCTTTGTGGCCAACTGTCTGCAATTGACTGCCGGTAGTCTGGTTGATAATCTACGGTAAAATCAGGAATATGTTTTTGTATTTCTTTGGAAATTTCTTCCGGCGAAAAGCTGATGCCGGAAATATTGTAGGAAGTGCGGATAGATATTTTGCTGGCGTCGGCTTCCATTAACTCAACGGTTGCCCGTATAGCATCGGGCATATACATCATGGGCAGGTAAGTATCCTTTGCCAGAAAGCTGGTATATTTTTTTTCTTCCAGTGCTTCATGAAAAATTTCGACTGCATAATCTGTCGTTCCACCACCCGGCGCCGATTTGTAACTTATCAAACCAGGATATCTAAGACTCCTTACGTCTATTCCATAGCGTTGATTATAATACTTGCACCAAAACTCACCGGCATATTTGCTGATGCCATATACCGTTGTAGGTTCTATGATCGTTTGCTGGGGACAATTGACTTTGGGTGATGTAGGTCCAAATACCGCAATGCTGCTGGGCCAGTATACTTTGTGCAAATTTTCTTCCCTGGCTATGTCAAGCACATTCAGCAAGCTCTGTGTGTTCAGGTTCCAGGCGAGGTTAGGATTTTTTTCGCCTGTAGCCGAAAGAATCGCCGCCAGCAGGTATATCTGCGTAATGTTTTGCCTGATTACCTGCACGTGCAGCATTTCCTTATTCATCACGTCAAGCGAAACGTAGGGACCTGTTCCTTTTAAAAGACTGTTTTCTTCCCGCAGGTCGGAGGCTACCACCTGCGCATTGCCGTATATTTTTCTTAAAGCAAGCGTTAGCTCCACGCCAATTTGGCCCGAGGCTCCGATCACCAGGATTTTTTCTTTTACCATATTGCTGCAAAATTAGGGCGCAAAATAAAGGAAGAAGAGACAAGATCCAAGATAACAAGGACCAGGGGGAAGAAACAAAAAACAAGATCCAATTAGCAAGAAACAGAACCAAAATACAAAAGTCTGCCTGCTTACTCCTGCCTTCTGCTTCACTTTTGGAAGCTCTAGCTGACAGCTGAACGCCGATGGCTGCCGGCTCATGACAAACTGATGACAAAAAATTTGGTATGTACAACAGAATACTCTACTTTAATGCCTTAATTCCACTTCTATGTTTCGTACAAACAAAAACAAAATTTTTGTAGGAGTAGCTTTGTTTGCTATTTTCCTTACAGGCGTAGCCGCCACTTCTGCCGACGACCCCAAGCGCAACCTTAAAGTACTCCCTAAAGACATTGATCATGAAGAACTGGTGAAAATAATGAAGGGCTTTAATATTTCGCTGGGCGTTAAATGTAATTTCTGCCATATCCCCTCGAAAACTGATCCCAAAAAACTGGATTTTCAAAGCGATGAGAAACCTGAAAAAGACATTACGCGTTCTATGATGAAGATGACAGCTAAAATCAACAAAAAATATTTTAAGCAAAGCGAGGATGGGATGCCGATGACTATTACCTGCATTACCTGCCATAACGGAAAAGAACATCCGGCAAGCAAGATCAATATTCCGGAAGAGTAATCGAACGCACTTCACCCAAAACAGGAAATGGTCATGTAATGCTACATGACCATTTTCATAACCATCTCTTTCATCAGCGATGCATCTTCTGTTCCTGCATCGTTAATGCCAATGCTTTTAAGATTGTACTGGTGCAGCAGCAACAGTATCTTCTCCACTCCGTCGTAGCCATAGTTTTTACCGGCTGTCATGTAATCTTTTACAAAATATGGATTCACCCCAAGTAAGGCGGCGGCGCTTTTTTCATTGACCGAAGGCTCTGCAAAGAGCATATACACTTTGCTGTAAAAATTATACAACGAAGGCAGTATCAATTGCACCGGCGCGGCTTTGGGGTTCGATTCGAAGTACTGAATGATCTGAAGCGCTTTGCCGGTATCTTTCCGCAACAAGGCATTTTGCAATTCAAAAACATTGTATTCCTTGCTTACCCCAACATTGTTCTCGATCTCTTCTTCGGTAATTGACTTCCTGCTTCCAAGGTTTACCAGCAATTTGTTAACCTCGTTGTTGATGCGGCTTAAATCGTTGCCAATATGGTCTACCAGCAACATTAATGCCTTGGGAGAAATAGTATATCCTTTTGACTGCACCAGTTCGTTTGTCCAGTCGGGCAACTGGTTATCATACATTTTTTTGGTAGATACCAGTACCGCTTTATCTTTCAACAGCTTCGCCATACGGCTCCTGCCATCTATCTTTTTATCCTTGTGCGCCACCACAAAAATGGTAGACGCCAGCGGCTGTTCAACATAGCTTTCCAGCTTTTCCAGGTCGCGCATTTGTTGTGCTTCCTTCAATAAAACCACCTGCTTATCGGCAAACATCGGGTAGCGCCTGCATGCATTCACCACCTCCGACCAATTGGCGTCCTTGCCATAAAAAACGGTTAAATTAAATCCAGCCTCGGCTTCGGTGAGTATAGAATGTTCCGCATATTCTACCACCTGGTCTATGTAATAAGCTTCTTCCCCTTCGAGCCAGTAAACAGGCTTAAATTTATTTTGCTTCCAGTCTGCGATTATTTTTTCGGTACTCATTGCGGCGGCAAAGCTATTTGAAATTTGGGATTTGAGATTTGAGATTTGGAATTTGAGGTTTATTCTGCTACTGTAATATTTTCTTTATCGAGATAAGGCAAGTGCTTAAACCGTAAAAGGATATTGGCTACCGTTATTACGTCTTTTTGGCAATAGGTAACAATCCTTGAAAGATTTTTTTCCTCGTAGTACACCGATCTTACCATGCTTCCGTCAATATCATCTTTAGGCGTTTCTATTCCCAACACGGCAGCCAGCAGTTTTAATGACACATAGTTCTTGTAATCGCCGAACTTCCATAATTCCATGGTGTCTACAATATTGGTTTCCCAGGGACGTTTACCGCTTAGCTGAAGGTAATCGGGTAACGGGATATTGTTTATGAGCATACGCCGGCATATATACGGAACATCAAACTCTTTAACGTTATGCCCTGCTATTGAAAATATTCCTCTTTTATCGCGATATACATTTAACAAATCTATAAACGACTGTAAAATGGCCGCTTCATCATCGCCACTGAACGACTTTATTTTAAAACAGTTTTTGCCTCCTGATTCATGATAAAAAAAGCCGGTGGAGATACAAATAATTTTACCGAATTCAGCCAGTATACCAGCCCTTTGCAAATACGATTCGTCTACCGAAAAATTTTCTGGCATGGTTTTGGAAATCTTGTCCTCCCAGAGTACCTTCCATTGTTCATCTAAGTGTTGAAAATCAGGTACTGCGGGCACAGTTTCAATATCGATAACCAGTAAATTCGTCAAGTTCATCTGATGTATCATTGTTTCAAAAATTGCTTTAATCAATAAAAATAAACATTTATGAGCGCATCAAATTATCCTTCAGCATCAAGCCCATCACAACCACCAAGAAAAGATAACCGCGGCATTATTTACGGTGTATTAATTGCTGCGTTACTGGGTACGTGGGGCTACATCATTTACGATAAAAGTAAAACCAAGGAAGTAATCCAGCAAAAGGATGTTCAATATGCTTCTCTGGATTCTGTAAGAAATCAATTGCTTACAGATTACCAGGCTGCGGAAATCCGCCTGGATAAAATGACTTCAGAAAACTCAAAGCTCGACAGCCTGGTTAAAACCCGCGACAAGGATGTGTCGGACATGAGGTCAAGAATCAAATCGCTGATCAGCAAATCCAATGCATCGGCAGCCGATCTTGCTGAAGCACGCAAACTCATCAATTCTTTGAATGGTAAAATTGAAGAGTACATTAAAGAAGTGGAAAGACTGACAGGCGAAAACATTAAGTTAACTGCCGACAACCAGACGCTTACTACCGAAAAGCAACAGCTAACGGATACGCTTAACCTGAAGGTTACCGAAAACAAAGACCTTACAAGCAAGGTTGATGTTGGTTCTACCTTAAATGCAAGCAACTTCCATATTGCTGCTATCGACGAAAGGAAGAGCGGTAAAGAAAAAGAAACCAGCAGAGCAAAAAGAGCCGACAAATTCCGCGTGTCGTTTGATGTGGAAAACAGGCTGGCTGTAACTGGCACCAAAGATCTGTATGTTGTGGTAACCACACCTGAAGGAGTAGTAGTAAAAGAAGACGGATTGGGTTCCGGCACTGTTACTACAAGACAGGATGGCGACAAAGAATTTACCAACAAAGTGTCTATTGACTACGAGCAAGGCCAACGCAAAAGCGTAAGCTTCGATTTGAAACAAGCCGACAAATACAAACCTGGTACCTACAAAGTAGAAGTATACCAGAACGGATTTAAAATTGGCGAAGGCGCTGTAACCCTGAAAAAAGGTGGCATCTTCGGATAATCATAAATAACTAGCTATTCTATAAAAAAGCCGAGCCGGAAACATCCGGCTCGGCTTTTTGTTTGAAGAAGGGAGCCCATCCTAGCCTTCCCGAAGGGAAGGAACGCTGCCCACAATCCCAGCCTATGCTGAGCTCATTATTGAAACTAAGTTCGTACTGACGATAATGTTATTTGTTTTCCTGGATCTTGTTATTTGTTTCTTGCTATTTGTTTCTTGTTATTTGCTCCTTGTTATTTGCTCCTGGTGCTTCTTTCTTTCACCTTTCACTTTTCACCTTTGCATAGTCCACCACAATATTGCAGAAAGCCCTTACGCCCGCATCGAGCATGCTATCGTCTATGAAGAAATCAGGCGTATGATGCGGCGCTGCTTTCTTAGGGTCTTGACCGGCAGGCATTCCCCCTAAAAAGAAAAAGAAAGCCGGTGCTTTGTTTCCAAAAAAAGAAAAATCTTCGGCGCCCGTTGTCCACTCCGTTTCATACACCTTGTCTTTTCCAACTGCAGCCTGCAGCGAGGGAAGCGTTCTTTTCACAAGGCCGGGATCGTTAAAAGTAACTTCGGTTTTGGTGTCGATGCTTACTTCCACTGTAGCGCCTGCAGCGGCCGCTATGTGTTCGGCCGTGGTGCGAATGCGTTTATGCACGTCTTTATGCATGGCACTGTCGAGCGTGCGAATGGTGCCATCCATTACCAGTTCTTCAGGAATAATATTGTTGCGCACACCGGCGTGTATTTTACCAACGGTAATCACTACCGGCGCTTTGGTAAGCTCCTGTTGCCGGCTGACGATGGTTTGCAAACCCTGTATAATTTGCGCCGCTACCACAACAGGATCAATGCCGCTCCACGGCTGCGAACCGTGCGACTGTTTGCCTTTTACTTTAATGGTAAACCAGTCGCTCGCCGCCATTTCTGCACCCGGTTTGTATTTGATTTCGCCTATAGGTGTTTGTGAGTTGATGTGCAATCCAAATATTGCTTCCACTTTAGGATTGTCCATTACTCCCTCTTTGATCATTAAAGGCGCACCGCCCTCTTCCTCACCGGGAGGACCTTCTTCAGCCGGCTGGAAAATGAATTTTACGGTACCGGCAATTTCTTTTTTCATGGCGCTCAGCACGGTGGCTGTGCCCATTAGTATAGACATATGCGTGTCGTGCCCGCAGGCATGCATTACCGGAACTGTTTCGCCCAGGTATTCTGCCTGCACTTTCGATGCAAACGGAAGGTTCACCCTTTCTTTTACAGGCAACGCATCCATATCGGCGCGAAGCGCTATTACAGGCCCGGGCTTGCCTCCTTTCAAAATTCCCACTACTCCTGTTTTGGCTATGTTTTGCTGCACTTCCAGTCCCAGGCTTTGCAGGTGAGCCACAATATATGCAGCCGTTTTAACTTCCCTGTTCGATAATTCCGGATGTTCATGCAAATACCTTCGCCATTCAATAAGTTGAGGTTTCAACACCTCTGCCCTTTGCCTGATTTCCTGGTATAGTTTCTGACCATTGGTGGTGCAAACGGCGATGACTGAAATTACTGTCGCCAGGAGCTGCTTTTTCATTGCTGAAGTTGTTTAAATATTGAAATGTGCTGTTACCCGTAGTATTCAAAGTTAAAGGAGCCGGTGAAATAAGCAAACCGAAGTCTGGGCTACCACGGTAGCATATTGAAAGAATGGATCTCGATCCATCTGCTTACACCGCGGAATATGGATGTACTTAGCTGTGGTGCTGCTATTCAGCGGCAGTTGCCACGCTCGCTTGTACGTTCGGTATTTCTATTGAGCATTGTGCAATAATCCTGCTCAATAAAACGGGCATGCCTGGAACTTTCAGGTACAACCTTTTCAAGTATTTGAGTTACTTGCTGATGGGCGCAGTCAATAAATTACAGTGATATTTCCTGGTTAAAATACAACTTGAATAAATGTTGGTAATCGCGATCAAAAACCCGCATAATAAGGCTAATTAAAGTAAATACGATGACATTATTTGCCGCCGTGGGGCGTGTCTCACGCCCCACCATTTTGTGTTATTTTAAGAACACGCATGTTTTTCTGTTTAGGTTATCTGTATAATTACGGCGCATTTTTTCTCTACTATAAATCTCCTTTTCCGTCTTTTTATTAAATAACGCCCACAGTTTTTTGCTGATAAAGGGAAATAGCGCCTGCAAATGCGAGCTTTTACTCAACAACCACTTTTGAAAATAAATCCATTTTTGCAAACAGCTTAAACAAGGCTTTCAGTATTTCAGGACCGACAAAGCCTGAATCCATTTCGCAAACGAGCGTGTTGTTTTGCGCTGTTGTCAGCCAGTTGTGCACGCAGTCTTCTCCTTTCTTTTCTGCTTTCGTGTTAAAGTCATCAATGTATTTGTCTATTTTTTGAGCGACTTCTTCTGCCTGGTCTGCATAACCATCCTTTAATGTCATTGTAATAACGCAGTCTATATTCAGGCGCTCAATTTTTACCTCAAAGGGCAGGTTCTTAAGCTTGAAGGGAAGCTCTACTTTAGGGTACATTTGTTTATGATAAAGCAATGCATCAAAGCTTTCGTCAAAAGAAAATACAATATCATCGCAGGGAATGTCTTCGTCGGCTGTGTCATATATCCGACCTGATTTTGAGGTCCATTGTATGGAGGTTTCATTCCAGTTATGGTTTACATACAATACAATTGCGATTTTTGAAACTTCTCCTTTTTCATAATAAAACAGGCTGGTTGAAATTGACAATAGACCTATATGTTGATTGATTTTTATCCCTGTTCTTGCCTCAAATTCTTTTGAAAGCTGATTATCTGCGCAACGGATAAATGTTGTTGAAAGAGATAATTTATTTTGTTCGCGAAAGGTTAGTATCGTGTCTTCCGGAAAAGTAAATAAGCTCCAAACCGGTTTAATGGCATGTTTGATCTTTTCTGCGTCCAATCCCTCAACAGTAAAAACAATATCCCCGCAATCTATATCGGTGTCTTCAATGCCATATATTTTTCCCGATTTAGCTGTCCAGCATATATTAACCTTCAATTGGCCGTAAGACATTAGCAATTGGGATTTCAGGCTGCAAACTGCACCTTTTTGGTATTCGAGTTTGTTTGGCAAAGGTAACCAATAGAGACGGGCATGCATTGAGCTTTCGGGCACCGTACTATCAAGAATGCGGGCAATTTGCTGATGGGCGCAATCAATGAATTGTAGTGATATTTCCTGGTTGAAATACA
>JBQCFW010000055.1:0-15208 GCA_051958655.1 Agriterribacter sp.
ACCTTCCATCCCTACCCTAACTGTTAACACACATTAAACGCCTGCAGCAAAAAAATTGTAAATAGTATTATTGCTTTCCATTTTTTAAAACCAGATATTTAAGTTTCTGAATCCACTGAATGAAATATCCGATCAATACATATAAAATAATTGCTGTCATCAGCTTCACCATTTTATCGGTGGTGCAGGTATTTTTAGTGGGAAATACATACCAGCTTGAAAATGACCGGTATTATTTTTCAGAAAAAAAAGTGATCAACGAGAAATACATTCAATGGATTACGAACGATAAATTATTTCCCGGCGGGCAAAGCGCCATTGATACGATGATGAGAAGGAATACAGCAAAGCTGGAATGGCTGTATAACAACGATAAGGGGAAGTTTAATATTGAAAGACAAAAACTGTGTGATAGCATTTTCAATACACTGCGTCAGCATCAGCCCCTGGGTTCCTTTCTGCATTCGTTGAAAAAAAGAATTGGCCTGACAGATTCATTGGAATATGCATTAATCATAGAAGACCTGGAGCTGATGTTGGGAGACAGGAGATACGCGGTACTGTATAATAAAAAAGAGCAGTATCCATTGATTGATCCGGCTATCCAGCAACGCGAGGGCATCAGAATAGGCGGCAGCCTGAAGCGGGTTGACCTGCAAAGCCGGGTTACCTGGCTTTCGGTAAGCGATCCTACACCTTATACTAACAAGATCGTATTTGCTTTGTATGTAGACAATCACAACCGTACGATGATGATTGTTAAACGCATGATGCCTGTATTGTTGTTATCGCTCGTTTCGCTGCTCATTAATGTTCTGTTGTTTTATGTAACATTTAAAAACTGGCTGAAACAAAAGCAATTGTCGGAAATGAAAACCGATTTTTTAAATAGCATCACTCACGAGTTTAACACGCCTATTGCTGCTATTAATGTGGCAAATAAAAGTCTGAGGAACGAGAAAATTACCGACAGGAAACAAAACATTATTTCGCTGGCAGATGTAATACAGCGGCAGGCTGCGAGGTTGCAAAAGCTGGTGAGCCAGGTGTTGGACGTAACTTCGCTTAACCAGCTTACACTGCACAAAGAGCAGCACTCGCTGCATGCATTGCTGGAAGAAATATTACTGGACTACCGGTTGAATGTATCGGACCAGGAAATAAAATTAACCTTGCGTAAAGAGGCAAACAGGGACATGGTTGAACTGGACCGGTTTTATTTTACAACCATGTTGCTGAATATACTGGACAATGCTATTAAATACAATGACCAGCAGGTGAAGGAAATTGTGGTGTCTACTTCAAACGATAAAAAGGCCATTCAACTCAGCATACAGGACAATGGTATAGGAATGACGGAAGAAACGAAAAGCCAGGTGTTTAAAAAATTTTTCAGGGTTGCCAAAAACAGTGAAAAACAAATCACAGGGCTGGGGCTTGGATTGTATTACGTAAAGCAATGCATTGATGCTCATGAGTGGCAACTTTTTGTAGGCAGTAGTCCGGGCGAAGGAACTACCTTTATTATATCAATACCGTATTAATTCAGTGCACAGGAAGTGCCGGTGAGCTATTGCAGCCTTATGCTGATGATAACAGGGCATTCTGCCTGATAAGAATATCAGTCGTTTTATAGGCGGCGAACTAAAAAATACACAAATGAAAGAACGAATTTTATTGGTAGAAGATGAAACCGATTTGGGTAATGTTGTAAAACAATACCTGGAAGTGATGGAGTTTGAAGTGGTATGGTGTAAAAACGGGCGTGAGGCCTATGAAATGTTCAGGGAGAACATAAAGGGGTTTGAAATTGTGCTGATAGACATACGCCTGCCTGAAATGGACGGGTTTGAACTGGCGGAGCACATTGTAAGCCTGAACCCGGATATGTCTTTTCTTTTTTTAACTGCCCGCAACGAAAAATCAGATAAAATATACGGACTGAAAATTGGTGCGGACGATTATATTACCAAGCCCTTTGACATAGACGAACTTGTGTTGAGGATACGGAATATTATCCGTCGGAAAAAAACAGGTACGCAACCGGTTTCATCGGTCATTACTGTTGGAGATGTAGCCTACAACAAAGATTCCTTGCAACTGTCGATTGGTAATGGCAAACCTGCTTCACTCACCGCGCGGGAAGCGGAGCTGCTTGAGTATCTTTTGCAAAACCCAGACAAAGTTTTGAGGCGTGAAGAAATTCTTACTCAACTGTGGGGTGAAAATGATTATTTTTTGGGGCGCAGCCTCGATGTATTTATTTCACGATTAAGAAAGCATCTTTCTGCTTCACAAGAAATCAGCATCAATAATGTGTATGGTGTTGGCTTTATAGTATCGCTTAAAAAAACATCTTCGGCTACATAAAAAAGAGCAGCAATATGCCGCTCTTTCATAATTATATATTGTGGTTTATCTTCTCCAGTGTCCTTTTACCCATACTTTCCTTCCGTGGTGATGCTTCCAATAACCGGGCGCCCAGCTATGTCCATGTCGGGGGCGCACATAATGTGGCGCTACATATACATATGTGCCGCGGTGCCACCGGTATTCAGGACCTATCCAGATTGCTCCGGCAAAAGGAGGAGCGGGGCGTACCATTACAGGAGCAGGATGCCTTTCGGCTACGTATACACGCGACTGCGCAGCGCACGAAGACAATAAAACAACTGCTGCAATGGCTACCAAAGAACTGAAGATGATCGTTTTCATAACTATAAAGTTTTAGTCATGTTCGATAGACATTGAATTGGAAGCAGGGTTTAGAGCAGGTGGGTTTTGAAGCCGCATTTTAACATTTGTAAAATAAGGTGAAAGGTGTAAGGAAGAGGGAGGCAGGAGGCAGTAATAAACCACTGCCTGCTCCTGCGTATTACTAAAAGCTGATTACTGAAAGCTGAAGGCTGGCTGCTTAGCCATTACTCCAGATAACCCATCTTTCCTCTATTAAAATCACTATACGCCTGTTGCAACTCTTCGTGGGTGTTCATCAAAAAAGGCCCATAAGCGGCAATAGGCTCATTAATAGGCTCGCCGCTTAATACGAGCACAACACTGTTTTCAGATGCTTCAACTTTAATTTGTTCGCCTTCGTTTTTGAACAATACAAAATGATCTGCCGGAGCATTGGTGCTGTCGTTCACTTTTATCTCTCCTTCTATTACCAGCATGCCTGTATTGTAATTGGCTGGAAAACTGAATTCAGCAATACCGCCTTTGGCAAGTTTGGCATTGTACATTTCTATAGGCGAGAAGGTAGACGCTGGTCCCTTTGCTCCTTTATAATTTCCCGCAATCACTTCAACTGTTCCAGCTTCGTCAGGTAATGGGTATCTGGTAACATCGCTTTTAGTGATGGACTGGTATTTAGGCTGGCTCATTTTGTATTTGGCGGGCAGGTTCACCCACAATTGCACCATTTGAAAAGGACCGCCTGCCTGGCTGTATGCTGTATCGTGATATTCTTTGTGTAATATACCCGAAGCGGCAGTCATCCATTGTATATCGCCTTCGCGTATTACACCGCTATTACCGGCACTATCGTGATGAGCTACCGCGCCATGATACGCAATTGTTACTGTTTCAAAACCCCGGTGCGGATGCACGCCAACGCCTCTCGGCTCTTCCCTGGGAGAGAATTCGATTTTCGCATTATAATCCAGCAGGAAAAAAGGACTCATTCTTTTCTTGTCCATATTATATCCACCCGGAAAAAAATTATGCACCCTGAAGCCATCGCCTACCATGTGCGGAGGTGGTGGTGCTAAAACCTGTTGTATTTGTTTTGTGTTCATTTGTTTAAGTTTAAAGCATCAAGAACCAAGATCCAAGACCAAAAAGAAGCACCAAATTTCAAGAAGCAAGAACCAAAAAATGAAGAATAAAAAAAGAACAAATTCCAATAACAGTATCGATTTTGTGTTTTAGATATTGAAGCTTTTCTTGTTCTTGAAGTTCGGGTCTTGTAATTTGTTTCTTGTAATTTGTTTCTTGTTATTTGGATCTTGAAATTTGTTTCTAGTTATTTACTACTTATCTAAGCAGCTCATTGTATTCTGGATGTCTGCGCATATACATTTGTATGAAAGGACAGTACACCACGATTTTAAGATGGTTTGTTTTCGCATATTCCAGTACATGTTTTGCAAGTGCCGACCCAATGCCTTTGCCTTCCATAGAGGCAGGCACTTCTGTATGTAAAAATGCAATACCATTGGTAAAGGGCTTATAAGCTACCAATGCTTTTTCGTTTTCCAGTTGCAGTTCAAACTGGTTATCTTTTTCGTTGTTAATAATATTGTATTCCATTTTCAATAGTTTAAAATTCAAGCGTTCCAAACAAACCTTTGTTGTAATCATCCATTGCCTGCTGAATTTCTTCAGGCGTATTCATTACATAATTGTCTTTTGCAGCTATGGGTTCGTCAATAGGCTCGGCCGATAAAAAAAGAAGTTGTGCATTGCTGGCTGCTGTAATGGTTACGCTGTCGTTTTCCTTTTCAAAAACCACCAGCCTGTGTTCGGTAATTTCCTGGTTATTGATTACAACAGAGCCATGCGCAACATATAGTAAAGTCCAGTAACCTGGAATGGCTTTCAATTGTATTTCCTTTGCTTTTTCTACTTCGCCAATAATGGCGGTAATGGGAGTGAAACTTTTCATGGGACCGGTTGCTCCTTCATATTCACCACTCGCCAGCCTGAGATGAACGCCTTCCTTTTTAAGCACTGCCGGAAGTTCTTCTTTTCGCGCAGACTGGTAAAAAGGCTCGTCCCATTTATTAGACTTAGGTACGTTTATCCATAGCTGTATGATTTCAAAAGTACCACCGCTGTTGAGGAATTCCTGCGTGGGACCTTCGCTGTGCAACAATCCCTTTCCGGCAAACATCCATTGTACGTCTCCCGCTTTTACAACATTGTTATGCCCCGCGCTGTCTTTATGATAACCTTCGCCTTGCAATTGAAAGGTTACAGGTGCAAAACCCCTGTGCGGGTGCGGATGGATGCGCATCTTTTTGCCTGGTGGTATAAAATGAGGCGCAATATGATGCACAACAATAAAAGGATTGGCAAAGCGAAAATCTTTGTGCGGCAATGGTTGCAGTACTGTTTCCTCTTCAGTTATTTTTTTCTCCCTGCCCTCCAGGATATGAAGAATAGCCTTTTGCATATGTTTGATTTTTACGTTACAAAACTATCAAACACTCTGCGGGGCTTCATTGATGTGTGATAAGAAACTAACTGTGGGGGTGAAAGTTTTTCCGGGCAAGCTCTTTTCGTACCCTGCTCAGCGACTCGGGAGTAATGCCCAGGTAGGAGGCAATCATCCATTGAGGAACACGCAGTGTAAGGTTGGGATAGCGTTCAATAAAGTCGAGGTATCTTTCTTCGGCAGTGGCTGCCACCAGCATGTTTAACCGTATTTGCAACATACGTATATGGTTGTGCAGCACTTTTGTGTGAAAATCGCTGAATGCGGGAATATGGTTTGCCTGGTTAAAGAATTCACGGTTCAGTACCAGCAGTTCTGCTTCTTCAATCGTATCAATAAAAAACAGGGAAGGTTCGTTAAAGTAAAAACTGTTCCTGTCGCCTATCCACCATTCTTCGGGCGCAAATTGCATAATGTGCTCCTTTCCCGCATGGTCAACGGTGTAGGAGCGGAGCAGCCCGCTCAGCACAAAATAAACTTCGCTGCATATCTCATCCTGGCGCAGCAAAATTTTTCCCTTTTCTACCTTGCGGGTAGCAAGGTTGGCTGTAATTTTTTCATATTCAGCTTCGGTAACATTGGTTTTTTGGAGCAGGTAGTTTTTAAAAACAGGAATCATAACTAAACGTTTCGGTTATACGCTGTAAACAGGCAATTTAACGGAAAAAATGCTGGCGTGAAAGCTGATTTTTAAAGCTTTCAGCGTTTTGTGTTTATGGTTTGGTGTTTGTGGTTCAGCTAACTGCAAACCGTAAACATCAAACTATAAATATGGGGTAATTTTTGATTTTCAGCTTTGCCGTTCCAATTTGGTGCGTACATTTGCCAAAATTTTTAATGGCATAAAAAGAAGCCTGAAAATTTTGCCTGTAACAAGGAAAATTTTGATGCTAAGTTTTGTGCGACTAAAACAAAAAAACTCACACATGAAAATTATTAAGTATGCTATGATTGCCGGCGTTGTTAGCCTTGCAGCATGCGGAGGCGGAGATGACTCAAAAAAAGCAGACCAGCCGGCTGCTACCGAAGAAACAAAAGCAGAAACGCCCGCGGCAACTCCTGCTGCTGAAGGTGTGACACTTGAAATTACTGCAAACGATGTAATGCAGTTCGACAAAAAAGAACTGAGAGCAAAAGCAGGTCAGAAAGTAACCCTTACACTCAAACATTCAGGTAAGCTGGCTAAAGAAGCTATGGGGCATAACGTGGTAATATTAAAAACAGGTACCGACGTTGCAGCATTTGCAATGAAAGCGGTTGATGCAAAAGACAAAGATTATTTTCCTGAATCTGAAGCAGCCAACGTAATTGCACACACTAAATTAATTGGTGGTGGCGAAAGCGATACCATTGAGTTTACTGCTCCTGCAGCAGGAACTTATCCGTTTATCTGCAGCTTCCCCGGTCACTATGGCTTTATGAAAGGTGAATTCATTGTAGAATAAGCCTGGGTAAAAGATATGTAATTGACCCGCTGAATTTCAGCGGGTTTTTTTGTGTGGGTGGCAATCAGCGGTCAGTTATCAGCCATCAGCGTTCAGAAAATCAGAAGGGCGAAAGCGGTAGGAGCCGATATGTCTTGCTCTTACTGCTTTCGCCCTAAAACCTTTCGCCTTACACCTTCTACCTCACTCCTGCTGCCTCCCCCTCAATTAATACCTATAGTGTTCCGGCTTATAAGGACCCTCTTTGGCAATGCCGAGGTATTCTGCCTGTGTGGTAGTGAGTTCATCCAGTTCAACACCAATTTTTTTCAGGTGCAAGCGCGCAACCTTTTCGTCGAGGTGCTTGGGGAGAACATACACTTTGTTTTCGTAATTTTTATGATGCAGCCACAACTCTATCTGAGCAAGCGTTTGGTTGCTGAAGGAGTTGCTCATTACAAAGCTGGGGTGTCCTGTGGCGCAACCCAGGTTCACCAGCCTGCCTTCCGCCAGTAAAATGATGTCCTTGCCATCTACATTGTAAATATCAACCTGTGGCTTGATGGTATCTTTTGTGTTGCCATAGTTTTTGTTCAGCCAGGCTACGTCTATTTCAATATCAAAGTGCCCGATGTTGCAGACAATGGCTTTGTCTTTCATCAGCTTGAAATGCTCGCCGGTAATCAGGTCGCGGCAACCGCTTGCAGTTACAATAATGTCGGCTTCCTTTACAGCATCCTTCATTTTCTTTACTTCAAAGCCATCCATAGCAGCCTGCAACGCGCATATAGGATCTATTTCGGTTATGATTACACGACAACCGGCGCCCGCCAGCGATGCAGCAGAACCTTTGCCCACATCCCCGTATCCACCTACAACTGCCACTTTACCTGCCAGCATTACATCTGTAGCGCGGCGAATTGAGTCTACCAGGCTTTCTTTGCAACCATACTTGTTATCAAACTTCGATTTGGTTACTGAGTCGTTTACATTAATAGCAGGAACGGGCAGTGTGCCTTTCTGCATTCTTTCGTATAAACGGTGTACGCCGGTGGTGGTTTCTTCGCTCAATCCTTTTACATGCTGTATCAGCTCCGGATATTTGTCGAATACCATGTTGGTCAAATCACCACCATCGTCCAATATCATATTTAAAGGGCGGTCGGCGCTGCCAAAGAACAATGTTTGTTCAATACACCAGTCGGCTTCTTCCTGTGTTTGTCCTTTCCAGGCAAACACACCTACACCCGCTGCTGCTATAGCCGCTGCTGCATGATCCTGTGTAGAGAAAATATTGCAGGAGCTCCATTGTACTTCTGCTCCCAACTCAATTAATGTTTCGATCAATACAGCCGTTTGAATGGTCATGTGCAGGCATCCTGCTACCCTGGCACCTTTTAATGGCTGCTGACCTTTGTATTCTTCGCGGATGGACATCAGCCCGGGCATTTCGGCTTCGGCTAAACGAATTTCCTTACGTCCCCACGCCGCAAGACTCATATCTTTTACCTTATTGGGTAAAGAGAAGTCGATAGATTTTGAAACAGTTGACATTGTTTACTGGTTTAAAAATGTATAAATAAGTATTGTTTTTCATTCCTGCAAAGCTACAGGGATAGAATAGAATATTAGTATGATTGCGCATATTTGGGATAAAACGCTGTTTTTTCTATTTTTATAGAACAAATTGCCTGTTTGAGATGAAAAAAGCACAGCAAAAAGAAAAACCGGCTATAGCGCCTTTGCTCGACGATAAAGACCTGGCAATATTGCGCCTGTTGCAGCAAAACGCACGGATGACGGTACGAGAGATATCGGATGCCATACATCTGAGCACCACGCCGGTGCATGAAAGAATTAAAAGGCTGGAAGAATCGGGTGTTATAAAGCAATATGCCACATTGCTCGATCATACAAAAGTAAAAAAGGGGCTAATGGTAATTTGTTATGTATCGCTAAAGCAGCACAACAAAACCGCTGGCAGCCGGTTTATAAAAGCCATTCAGGAAATGAACGAGGTAATTGAGTGCTACAATATATCGGGTGATTTTGATTTTATGCTGAAAGTGGTAGCCGAAAACATGGATGCTTATTACGATTTTCACGTAAACAAACTGAGCGAAGCAGAGAACATCGGCAATGTACAGAGCGTGTTTGTAATGGGGGTTATCAAGCAAACGCACCAGTTGCTGTATTGAGGTGAATGAGTTGAGTAGGTTAAGTGAGTTAAGTAGGTTGAGTAGGGATAAGTTGATTGGGTTAGAGTGACTAATATAAACAGGATAACAAGCCGCAGGTGGGCGAATATAATTTCATTTGCGAAGCCGCGGCAGAAAGGTAACTCCGGTCTGGACGCCTGCCTGCCTTTATGTGCAGGCGGGCGGTCTGACCGATAGGGTTTTACACCGATGGAATGACCTCTTTCACCATTTCATTTCCTTTCTTATCATAATAAATGCAGGTCATCTTTATTGTATCCACCACCCATTTTTCTACTCCTGCTTCGGCAGCCTGCCTGCAAAAAGTGAGATAGTCGGTTTGCCCCTGCTGGTGAATGCTTAATGCTTCTTTTAATCCTTTGATGTCGGGCTTTTCAGCTATTGATTGAGCTGCATATTTTGCAGACGCTTGCGTGGTATAGTCGTTTTTGCCTTTAAAGCGCGTGCTTCCGTTTGCCACATAATTTTCATAACCTGTAACTCCCATTGCGATCAATCGTTGAATGTGCGAAGGGAAATCTGCGCCGCTTTTTACCAGCGCATGTGATGCCTTAATTTGTTCAATAGTAAACATGGTTTGTATTATTATGCTGCAAAGGTGATACACAGCAACCGGCTGCAATTGTACAAAATCGTTGATTTGAGGAAGACGGCGTAAGGTATAGGGTGGAAGGTATAGGGTATAGGGTGTAAGGTATGGGGTGTAAGGTATAGGGTGTAAATATGCGTATATCTTCTACCTCCTCACTACTGCCTTTTAGCTTAAAAGCTCATAGCTGACCGCTGATAGCTCACTACTGATAGCTCACTACTTCTTAAAAAACTGTTCCGGTGTTTCGCCGGTGAACCTGCTGAATTCCCTGATGAAATGCGCCTGGTCGTAAAAGCCGGATGCATAGCCTATCTCCGTCATGCTGCGTGCATCGGTAGCGTGTAGGTGGATGGCTGTTTGCAGGCGTACGATCGATGAAAACTTTTTGGGAGTAGCGCCTACAATTTTACGAAAGCGTTTTTCGAGCGGACTTTGACTGATGTGCAGGTTGGCAGCCAATGCCTTCATTTTAATAGTACCTCGCGAATGAAAGATCTGGTGAATGGCTTCTGCCACCAGCGCATCGTGCACGGATACCCGAAGTTGCGATAGTAAGAAGCGTTCTGTCAGCCTGATTCTTTCCTCGTCATTTGTTGCTTCGCACAGGCGTTCTTCAAATTCGCTTAATACGGTTTTGCCAATAAAATGATCTAACGACATGCTTTGCGAGAACAATTCGTGCATGGGCGCTTTAAAAAAGAAAGAAGCTCCTGTTTCATTGAAATACACCAGCACAGAGCCAGTGCCTGGTTGGGTTTTAAAAAGATTATAACGGTCCTGTATGCCCGTAATTCCCTGTACGTTGAGTAAGCTTTCAGTATCATTTTTAATTTGCAAAAGCTGACCTTTAAACTGGAAACCCATTACCAGCGATGTGCCAGGCAATACTTTGTAAGTTTCGCCCGCTTCATTTTCGGTAATGGCATAATGCTTTATGTAGGGTTGCAATAGGGGAGATGGTATATACTGGTTGAACCGGGGCATGGTAGTTAGGAATTGGTGAGTAAGTTAAGCAAGTTAATTGGGTTATTGGCTGGTTAAGTGGGTTGATTGGGTGATTGAGTTAAATAAGTTAATTGGGGTAAAAAGGTTTCCAACTTTCTAAAAGTTGGAAACCTTTCAACTCATTTAGCTTACTCAACTTATTTAACATATTCAACCTAATCAACTTACTTTTGTTTACTACCCAAAATTCAACGCATGGATAACAGCACTATTATTATACTCGCCATTGTAATTGTTGTGGCAGTTTTTGGAGTGTATTTATTAGTATACCGGAGCGATATTAAAGGCATAAAAAAAGACGAAAAAACACCAGCTTATGATAAGGCATTGCAGTTGCAGGCTTATGAAAGACTGGTAATACTGACCGAACGCATTGCCCTCCGGAACCTGGTGGCCAGGCTTCAACCGAGCGATATGACAGCAATTGCTTATCAGTCGTTGTTGGTGGAAAGCATTAAGCAGGAATATGAATACAATTTGTCGCAGCAATTGTATGTATCTAACCAGGCATGGCAGGCCGTGAGTAGCCTGAAAGAACAGAATATTTTTATATTGCACCAGTTGATGAATACACTTTCGCCAGATGCCAGCGGGCTGGAGCTTGGCAAAAGAGTATTGGAGTTGCTGGATGCCGATCCTAAAACATCATTACACACTGTGGTGTTGGATGCGTTGAAGTTCGAAGCAAAAAAAATAATGTCCTGATCGCACTATTTTATAGTGTTTTACAAAGATTGCCGTAGACTTTATCTCAATTTCCGCTGCATCTGATATTCTATAAGAATTGTTAATAGAATAGCAGGGCTGATCGATAAAAAAATAATCACACTATTTTCACGTTCGGCAAAGGGCTACCCGAAGTTGTTTGTATAGTCCTTACATTTGTCGCACTTTCAACAAAACTATAATATGAAGTTTTTTTTTCTGCAGGTTCCGCCGGCTACAGATTCAGTTAATAAAGCAATTGCTGCCCAGCATGGAATTCCTGAACCTGGCACTACTATTAGTTTGTGGGACCTGCTGATGTCTGGCGGATGGATTATGGTGCCCTTGGCATTGTTGCTGGTGGTAGCTATATTCTTCTTTTTTGAAAGGTTGATTGCCATTCGCAATGCCGGAAAGGTGGATTACAATTTTATGAGCATTATCCGCGATCACATCGTGTCCGGTAATGTTACCGCAGCACGGTCGCTGGCGCGCAACACGTTTAACCCCGTTGCCAGGATGATAGACAAAGGCCTGCAGCGAATAGGAAAGCCCATAGAAGCCATTGAAAAGAGCATGGAGAATGTGGGTAAACTGGAAATCTATAAAATGGAACGCAACATATCGGTTTTGTCGCTCATTGCCGGTATTGCACCCATGTTTGGATTTTTAGGAACGATTGTAGGGATGGTTCAGTTGTTTTACGGAATATCATCAACAGGTGAATATACTTTAAGCACCATTGCCGGTGGCATTTACACTAAAATGGTAACTTCGGCTACGGGGCTTATTATTGGCTTGCTGGCTTATGTAGGGTACAATTATCTGAACGCGCAGGTTGATAAAAACGTAAACCGTATGGAGGCTGCCAGTGCCGAATTTATTGACGTGTTGCAGGAGCCAACCAAGTAATGGTTTGGAGTGAGTTGGTTGAGTAGGAGAATAGGGAAACTGTTTGCTGTGCAATTGAAATATTAAAAACCTGAAATGAATTTAAAAAAGAAATTAAGAGATCATGGCGAGGTGCACACCGGGGCGCTGAACGATATATTGTTCATACTCCTGCTGTTCTTCCTCATTGTGTCTACACTGGCTAATCCCAATGTCATTAAGGTTTCGGCCCCCAAAGGCAAAAGCGATACCAAGGCTAAGCAAACGGTTGTGGTATCCATTGATAAGAATAACCAGGCATACATCGGGCAGAAAAAAATTTCGCTGAACGACCTGGAGAATGAATTGAAACTGGTATTGTCAAAAGAAACCGATAAACCCTCTGTTGTAGTAAATGCCGACACTGCCGGGCATTGGGGCGATGTATATAAAGTACTTCAAACTGCTAAAAAGCTGGGCGCTTCTGCTGTAGCTTCGGTGAGTGCGAATTAAGCCGTCAGCCATTAGCTATCAGCGGTCAGCTTTCAGCCGTCAGATGTTAAGAACCAAAGAACCAAGAAGCAAACTCAAAGTACAAAGCAACGCTGCCACGAACCTCAATAGAAATAATAAACCTCTTTGTAAGCTGGCCCTGTGCTTTGAGTTCCTTCCCCTTGGGAAGGTCAGGATGGGCTCCTCTCCCAAAAAAACAACCTCCACCATTGGCAGAGGTTGAATCGTTCTCTTATTAAAATCAAACTATCTTATTGTCTTACGCCGCACAGGTATAAATATTCCTGCATACTAATCTTTCCATTGGTGAGGTAAACATACAGAACATCGAGGTCCAGTTTCTTCGCTTCCAGTTTGCTTACCATCTCTTTATCAAAAGAAAGGTTCTTGATCATTGTTTCTGTTTGCATAGTTACTTTTTTTAAAACATGCGGTTGCTGAAAGCCGCAAAATTTTGTGTTCTTACATTTTCAGCAAAATGTTCATTTCATACGCCACAATCACCGGGCATTTGCCTGTGAGGTTAGCTCAGACCAATAACCGCATTTCAGCCATGTTATTGTGTAACAGAAACGCAAAGATACACATAATCCCGGCAGATCAATGTTTGTACATTGAAATTGCTGTTAAAGATGATGGTTTTGTTGGTAAGTTGCTGATTGTTAGCTTCTTAAATAAGTTAAATCGATTGATTAAGTTAGTTTACCAGGTAAGTTTCTGCGTGTGCCACTTAACTGATTTAGCCTGCTTAACTCAATTTCCAATCATTTAAGTGCCCGGTCAATAATAACCCTGCGCCCAAAAAAACGGGCTATAGAATCGCGCACCCTGGTGGTGTCTGAAAGAGGACCATTGATGCTTGTGTAGATCTGGAAAGTGATAGAGTCCGAAGTAGCCAGCTTTACCTTGTAACCCATATCCAATAAGTCCTGGTGGCGTTTCAGGGCCCTGTTTTTCCCGGAAGTTTCAATAATAACACTGTAAGATGCTGCTGCAGAATCAGCATTAGGAACCACGGTGGCAGCATTCATACTATCGACCGCCGGTTTGTTTACTGCAGAATCGGAAGTTTGGGTGCCCGTTGGCGTTAGTACGGGTTGTATATCCTGTGGCACAGACGAAGCACTTTTGCTTTCCTGCCATTGATTGTAAAAATAGTATGCCACCCAGCCAATAATTGCCAGACCCAGCAAAATCACAATCGTTACAAGGATCTTCCTTGCATTATTTCCCGAGGCACGGGGTGCGTAGTCGTCTGTAAAGGAAATGCCTGAGCTATCCTCTTTTACTTCTTTTATTTTTTTAGCGTTGAAGTCTTCCGCCAGGGCTGCGGGCACCAGTTCATCTCCCTGGCTAAAGCTGAGATTGTTGTGAGCATCCAGCACAAGCGTACCCAATCCCTCAATATAAAATTGCTTGCTTACATTCAGCAATTGTTTCCCGATATTTAAAAAGTCTTCAAGGTCCGAAAAAGCAAGTGGTTTTATTTTTCCTGTGTTCTTAGAAATAAATTCTATTAAGCCGAGGTCCTCCTTGCATTTTTTATCGGGAGTAAATCGAATGGTATTTCCGGGAATTTTGATTTTCCCTTTTTCCTGCTCAAAGGGATTGTCGTAAAAGTTTTCCAATGTAAACTCTCCCAAACCCTGCAATTGCATTTTTTTATTCTGGAGCAGATATTGACTTAGTAGATGTGCTATCTTCAATGTTTGTTCTTTTAATAAAGAAGCGTAAATAATCGTTTAAACGAGGCTGTAAGTTACAAAAAACTAAAAACTAGGAGGTTATAAGTTTTCTGGCGGGCGATACATTCACATCCACCTGCAGGCCGGGCACTGGTGGGTGTGTTACTATAGCCGTCAACTTTAGCCCTTAATCCACATAAAAATATCGTGCCTACTGCACTTTGTTTCCTTCTTCTTACATTCAATCGAAATGTCGCATGTAGCGAGGCTTGGCTTGCCTGCGAAATATGCTGTTTCACTAACTAATAGCAAAAAAAATGTACCGCGCAACCTCATGTCCGCCCGAATCAGTACGGGCAGTCAGCTCTATAAATTGTATGATCCAAGCCTCGTTAGAGGCGACACTTTGGTAAGAACACCCTTTCTGGCAGTTGGTATCAGGCTTTAATAATGCCGATTTGTAAAAAGCTGAAATTTTAGAAGCGCTTCATTATATATTTGCAGGCTTAAAAAGCAGTAGGGCATGTTAACCAACGAGGAGAAAGCGTTTATACTATACTGGGAGCAAAACCGGTTGAAGGAAAAGCGGACCTTCAGGCAGCTGCTTATCGGGCTGCCGCTGGGACTGGTGTTTACGCTCCCGATCCTTATAAATTTTATGTCGGGCTGGTATAAACGCGCAGACATGGTAGGACATACCCAGTTTAATCCCGCGGTGTTGATCAGCGCAGCTGTTATTATAGTTGTTTTCGTGGCCGTATTTAACAAGCGTCACCGGTGGGAAATGCACGAACAGCGCTACCTTGAGCTAAAGGCGAAAGCCGGAAATGATGAGAAAAATGAGTAGCATGCAACGTTTGCGCCGGATAGTTAATCAACCATCATTAATAAAAATGTGAAAACTCAATATGAAAAAGATTCTGATTGGTTTATTTGTTCTTGTGCCCCCCATCGGTTTTTCGGGATGTTTAAAAAGC
>JBQCFW010000056.1:0-86793 GCA_051958655.1 Agriterribacter sp.
AAGAAGACGAAGGCGAATATCCCTGGTGGAAGTATATGAAACGCCCGGAACCCAAGTATGAAGAAATGCGTTTTATCCGCGCCAAAACCAATACCGTGCTTAATATGGCATTTACACTGAATGTAGGTGGTCAGAATGTTATACACGGAAAAGATATGATCCAGGGAGTGTCGCTGTTTGGTGTAACGGAAGAATTTAATTCCATACAGCCCTTTGAAATACAATATGGGCGCTATCTTACGGGCTCCGACATGGATCATGGAAGCCCCAATGCTGTGATGGGTTACGAAAATGCAAGCAAACTCTTTGGTGCTGCAGAATATGCAGTCGGCAAATCGGTTACCATCCGCAATAAAAAAGTTAACATAGTTGGCGTCATAAAAAAGCAGGGCAAAAGCTTGCTGGTAAGCGGCTGGAATTTTGATGATTGTGTGATCCTTTCTTACCGTTTTTTCAGAACGATCTTCGAAGAAAAATACTCGCAACCCAATATTATGGTGCAGGGAAAACCCAATGTAAGCACCGAAGCATTTAAAGATGAACTGCGCGGTATAATGCGAGCCATTCACCGGTTAAGTCCCGGCGAGGAAGATGATTTTGCGCTGAATGCCGTAAGCGATTTCAGCGATGCTGTATCCAAGCTTTTTGCAAGCATTAAACTGGGAGGATGGCTGATAGGACTGTTAAGTTTGATTGTGGGCGCATTTGGCATTGCCAATATAATGTTTGTTACTGTAAGAGAACGCACTCCCATTATTGGCTTAAAAAAGGCCATCGGCGCTAAAAGCCGTACCATCCTTTCTGAATTTTTGCTTGAATCTGCTTTTATCTGCATCATCGGAGGAGCTATCGGATTACTATTGGTATTTATTCTTGCCCAAATACTGAGCGGACCCCTCAATTTCAATGTGTACATTTCGTATAATATTATGGCGCTTACCGTAAGCATTTGCATTATAATCGGCATTGCTGCGGGCATTATTCCCGCCACCATCGCGGCCAAAATGGACCCGGTGGTAGCCATCCGGTCCAAATAAGCTCCATGTCTCACCATGACCGCAACTCCCCAGAATATCTACAGGCAAACACAGATATTTTCCGTTGATAAGTGTTGGTTTATTCGTTTCTGGCAGCTTCTGCAATCAACATTGCGAAAAAAACGCTTCAGTTAATAACCATAATGTTTCACTGTCCGGGAAATTACGCACGCTATGGAATCTGAATACATTACAAACAATTTAATCTGTTGTAAATCAACAAACTTCAGTACCTTCGATAATAATTGTTAACCTTTTTCGTTCAGTTCAAAGGATTGTTTTACCATGAAAAAACTTCCTATGCTAAAAATCACCTACGTCATTTTTTTGGCGGTTACATCGCTGCTTTTATTTGTTTTCTCTAAAGAAAAAAAAGGCTCTTCTGCGTGTGTGTATGAAGCGATTGGTTCTATTAATCTCATAAAAGATTCAACCGAAAGTTACCTGGCGGTTGTTACGCAAGATGGCAGCTTAATACGCCCCTCTTCTATGGACGAAGAAGTTGTTTTAGCAGCGGGACAAAAGGTTTCGATTTGCTACAATATCGATTCGGTTAAATTGTCTGCGCATCCTCCTTATTTACCGGTGCATATTCAAAACATTACTTATCGCCCCTGATGCTTTGCTAGGTATGCATTTGCGAAACTGTTACTTTTGCAGATGCAGAAAACTCCGGCTGAGGTTACTCTTCTCGCAATTGAATCATCGTGCGACGAAACGTCTGCAAGCGTTTGCCGCAATGGTAATATTTTGTCCAACATCATAGCTACACAAAAAGTGCACGAGCAATATGGCGGTGTTATTCCCGAACTCGCCTCGCGTGCGCATATGCAAAACATTGTGCCCGTGGTAGAAGCTGCCCTGCAAAAAGCAGGTTGCAGTAAACAGGATATTCAGGCGGTTGCCTTTACACAATCGCCCGGCTTAATAGGTTCGTTGCTGGTAGGCTCACAATTTGCCAAATCGATGGCCCTGGCGTTGAATGTTCCGTTAATTGCGGTACATCACATGCAGGCGCACGTACTGGCTAACCTGATCAACGAACCGCGGCCATCCTTTCCTTACTTATGCCTTACCGTTAGTGGCGGACATACGCAAATAGTATTGTGTGAATCGCCGCTAAAAATGAAAGTAATTGGCGAAACGATTGATGACGCTGCAGGTGAAGCCTTCGATAAATCGGCAAAACTGTTAGGACTGCCTTATCCCGGCGGGCCATTGATAGACAAATACGCGAAAGATGGAAATCCGAAACGGTTCTCTTTTCCCGAACCTAAAATACCCGGGCTTGATTTCAGTTTCAGCGGGCTAAAAACCTCTATACTGTACTTTCTTCAAAACGCCGGTACAAGCAATATTTATAAAGAAGAATTTCTTGCTTCGGAACAGGAAAAAGCTGCGTTTATACAACAGAACCTGGCCGATATATGCGCTTCTATACAGGCGCGCATTATTTCTATTTTGTTGAACAAACTAAAAAAAGCAGTTACAGCAACCGGCATAAAAGATGTATGCCTGGCGGGGGGCGTTTCTGCCAACAGCGGACTACGCAGCGCTTTTGTGGAAACAGGCAAAGCAGAAGGCTGGCAAACCTATATTCCCGCGTTTGAATATTGCACAGACAACGCTGCAATGATAGCTATTACAGGCTATTACAAATATTTAGCAGGACAGTTTGCAGATATATCGGCAACAGCGAGTGCAAGGGAAGTGATGAGCGATAAATAGAAATCACAAAAAACAAGATCCAAGAACCAAAAAAAATTCAAGAACCAAAAAAATAAAATACAAGAATCAAGATCCAAGAACCAAAATCCAAGAAACAAGAACTAAAAGAAGTTTGAATATGTGGCCGACTTCAAATCTCAAATTTCCAATCTCAAATCATTTAACCTTATCCCTTCTCTGCTTCATCTCTCTCCAGGTTGTTAATATAATGCCTTCTTTTTCTATCGCTTTTCTTAACTCGGGATCTATCATGGCAAGGTAGTCGCCACGGCGGGTGGGGCCCGAATCTGAAATATGTTCAAACACTTCTGTGGTGTTGGTACAATGCATAATGATCATGGTAATGCCCGGCTTCAACGATTTCAGTACTTCTATATACTTCTGCGTTTTGTAAGCCTGCAGCTTTTTATCGTCATTATAAATATCAGGAGTTGGCTTCCAGCTATAGCTGTCGTTATACAAATCATCCAGCACCGGCAATCCTGCATCCCATAGTTTTTTGCCAACAGCCCTTGCAGCCTGCATATCAGCAGCAGTGCTTTTCATTTCTTCCGCTATCAATGTATTATGCCCCCCGGGAAACATAACAGGTATTTTATAGTCTATGCCCACTTTAATGTAACGCTCAATAAAAGCAGGCGTTGCAAACAAAGTGCCCATATGCGAATCGAGATGCGTGGGTTCAAAGCCCATTGTTTTTGCCCTGTCTACCTGCGCGCGAATTTCTTTCTCCACTTCATCGGCGCTGGCATGTTTTACCACATCTGCCACGCCTCTCCACATGGCTCCCTCTGCATCCACCAATCCCGGGGTAGCCGGTTTTCCGCTCAGCGGCCCCCAGCGATAATCCTTCCACTCTGACGTAAGTGTAAGGTGAAGCCCGGCATCTGTTTCAGGATGTTCTTTCAGGTAATGTATAAAACCCGGCACCCAGGGGCATGGCATCATCACGCTGCACGAGTTGGCTACGCCGTTTGTCATGGCTTCTATGCTCCCGGTATTGGAGTCGTACGACATACCGAGATCATCGATGTGGAGAATAATAATTTTTGCGCCTTTAGGATATCCCAGCTTCTCGGCAAAAGTAGCCCCGGTTTGAGCGTACACTCCCATACCAGATATAACAGCTATGCATACTGCAAAAAAATGTTTCATACTCATGATATTTATTCTTAGAGGGAATATTGGCAGCTTGATACTGTCGTTTTGGTGAATTAGCGGTCAGCGGTGAGCTATCAGCCCAATCTCAAATCATAAATTCAAATCTCAAATTACCTGTTGTATTTCCAATTCCTCGCCTTGCCTTCTTCCAGCCATTCCAGCATGGTATTGATCCTCTTTTCGCGGGTAGGTTCGGTTTTGGCTTCCATTATCCATTCAATGTACTCTTTTTTATGACTGGGGCTGAAAGCATTAAAAGTGGCTGTGGCTTTTTTGTTCGACCTCAAGGCTATTTTAATAACATCCGGCACTTCGGGTGTTTTAGCTATTGCCTCAGATCTTGAACGCGATGGAAGTTTTACACCGGCTTCATTTAATGCGGCAGCTTCCTTTATATATTTTTTCAGTATCCGCACAGGGGGCAGGTCCTTAACGGATTGAATGCGGCCCATATGCCCCATGGAAGCTTTGCCGGCAAGTGCGAGGATGTGATCGGGATCTTTCATCAGCACCGCTTTCCAGAACAAAAATGCACAATGCCCCTTGAACGAAGCCATGCTGCACAATATCTCTCCTTTGTATTCAAAATGCGGGAATCCCCATTTAATGGTTTCGGTTACACCCGGGCAGGCGTCGTGGATAACCTGGCGCAGGTGCGTTAATATGGGCTGTGCAAATAGTGCCGATTTGCCGATGTATGCATCTATACGTTTATCGGTTACTGGCATATAAGTTTTGTTTCAGGCATATTTCTATAAATATTAAAATAACACGTCACCTGCGTATGGAGGGACTGATATAAATCATACCAGGCTTTAATCCCCGTCAGGTTAACAAACAGTCATCCATACTAATTTAGATATTTTATCAAATTTATGGCGCTATCAATTGAAATAACCCCAGCAGATTTTGTATCGGATATTGTAAACCGGTATTACAACACAGCAGATGTGTTCAGGAAATATGGCATTGACTATTGTTGCGGAGCAAAATTCAGTATTGAGGATACCTGTTTTGCAAGACAGATCAACCCATCGGAAGTAGTATTTGAATTGAACAAGTCGGTAAATGCGGGACAATTGTCGTTAGTGAACACTTCTGACTGGAATACTGATTTCCAGGTTGATTTTATTGTAAATGTGCATCATGCTTATTTAAAGCAGGCATTGCCGGATATACAAACGCTTACGCGTGATTTTACGAACAAGCACCGGACAAAATTTTCGCACCTGCAAACATTGAACGACCTGCTTAGCGAACTGGCTACCGTAACCGGCAAATGGATGGCTATAAAGGAAAATACCTTGTTCCCCTATTTAAAAAGAATGGCTCATGCATACCAGGATAAAGAATCGTATGCGGGGCTGATGATCCGCACCCTTCAAAAGCCGGTAAATAATATTATTCCTGATGGGCACAAAAGAATAACGTCAATATTATCGGAGATAGCATCACTAACAGACAACCATACCCCGCCTGCAGCAGCCTGCACATCTCACAAAATTACTTTTTACAAACTGCAGCAGCTCAGCAAAAGCCTGCAACAACAACTTTACCTCGAAAACGTGATACTTTACCCGCAGATGCTGCTCATGGAAAAAGAGATACTGGAGGCTACCCGATAGCCGAAGTATATACACGCTTATTCATTAATTTAGCTGATGATCAGTTTGAACAGCAGGCAGGCTACTTTTTTTTCCATTATAATTTTTATTACTACGCTTATACTGGGCTACTATTTTCCCGGTCGCCCCATTATTACAAGTGGCTTGCTGGTAGCCATATTTCTTACCATATTCATCCGGTATGCTTATTCTACCATCCTGGCAGGTGCGGTCAGCATTGCTATCGCTGCTGTATACCCTGTTATTCATCAACATCAGACAGGGGTTTTTACCGGTCTTACCGAAAATATCTTTGTCATCCTGCTGATCTTTTTTGCAACCTTACTTACATGGTATATAAAATCGCTGCTACTGCATCTGCAGTTCGACCGTACGCACATGACATCGCTGTTTGAAAATGCAACAGAAGGAATTATACTTACCAACGGAAAGGGAAATATAGTGCTGGCCAACCCTTCGGCCGAACAAATTTTCGGTTACATGAACCACGAACTGATAGGAAAACCAATAGAAATTCTTATCCCCAGAAAATTTCAGCCCCACCACACGCAACTCCGCACGGGGTATTATAAAGTACCTTCTAACAGAACAATGGGCTCTGGGAGAGATTTGTATGCTGTAAAAAAAGATGGAAGTGAATTCCCCGTTGAAGTGAGCCTGAGCCATTATAAGCAAAACGAAGAACAATACGTAATAGCATTTGTGGTAGACATTACCACCCGTAAGCAAACAGAATATAATATACAGCAAAAGCAAAAAGAGCTGGAAGCCATTACTACCGAAATTCAATTGCTGAACACACAACTGGAGGCAAAAGTAGAAGAGCGAACGGCTATATTAAAAGAAGCGCTGGAAAAACTGGAGCAATCGCAAAAAGAATTAAACGATGCGCTGAATAAAGAAAAGCAGCTAAATGAATTAAAGAGTCGCTTTGTGTCTATGGCATCGCACGAGTTCAGAACGCCGCTTACCACTATTTCTTCTTCTGCAACGCTTGTAACCAAATACCCGCTTGGCGACGACAATGAAAAAAGATTGAAACATATCAGCAGGATAAAAGATGCAGTGGGTCATATGAATGAACTGCTGGAAGATTTTCTGTCGCTCGGCAAACTGGAAGAAAACCATGTTAGCGTTGTGCCGGTTAAATTTGCGCCGCTCAATTTTATTGAAGAAGTGGTAGACGAAATGAGGGCACAAACCAAACCCGGGCAAACGATTTCATTTACGTTTGAGGGAGAAAACGATTTTTTTACAGACAAGCGTCTTTTAAAAAACACGCTTATTAATTTACTTTCAAATGCCATTAAGTTTTCCATAGAAGACAAGCCGGTATACATTTCTGCCTCTAATTATAACAACACCCTTACCATCAGCATAAAAGACAACGGTATTGGCATTGCGGAAGAAGACATTCCCTACCTGTTTGATACTTTTTTCAGAGGGAAGAATGCATCCAACATACAAGGCACAGGGCTGGGGCTTCCTATTATTAAACGCTACCTCAATCTTTTACAAGGCAATATTGAGGTGCAAAGTGCTTTGGGAGAAGGAACCACCTTTACCGTTGTTTTGCCAAGGATTGCTTCGCAGCAATGAACCAATCAGGGATGGCAGGTAACATGCCCGCCAGGATGCTGCGGCAATAGAGGACTAACAAAAGGAATGTCAAGATGCAGACCACGCAAGATAAGCAAAACAGCTACAACTGCCATGCTGTATGGCAATACCTTTTTAAATATCTGCCGCACTGAACCTTTCATGGAAATACCGGCGTAACTCACCACCAGCATCGTGGGAATGGTTCCCATTCCAAACATACTCATAAATAATACCGTGTCGCCTGTTGCGGCAAAGGTAAGCGCTGTTGCTAAGGCAATGTAAACCATGCCACAGGGCAATAGGCCGTTCAGCATTCCAAGCCACAGGTACGACAGCAGCCCCGTGGGTGAACGAAGTATGCGCACAATGGCTTGCTGAATAAAAGCGTATAGCCTGCGTACAGGAACAAACTGTACTGGTGAATGTCTTATATAATTCAACAATAAAAACACCAGAATGATTGTTCCCAATGAAATGGATAGCCACTGCTGCAAACCCGACAAATACAATCCTCTCCCCACCAGTCCGAACACCATTCCGATAGACGCATAAGTAAGCACTCTGCCGGTGTTGTATAAAAGTATTGACAGCAGTCGCTTTGCGGCATTAAAATGGTAAACAGGCAATGCTAGCGCAAGCGGACCGCACATGCCTGCACAATGCAGGCTTCCTAAAAAGCCCAGCGTTAATCCTCCAAGTGCCAATTGCCACATGCGGGTTATTTACAATGAAAGTTTTTGTTGACTGAAGTAAGATATATCATTGCATATCCATTCGATTTTAACCGTATAATTGCCTGGCTCAAATACAGTTGCATCCAATACCTGCTCACCATTGCTGTTTACATCCAACTGCATATTTTTATCGAGCGCAGCGTCGTAAGCACAATAAAACCAGAGCTTGCCCTTTACGGCATGATCCTTCATTTCCTCCGGCAATTGGACAATCACTTTATCGTGCTGCCTGGTAACGGTAGCACGGCTGCTGAGTTGATTGGCACGGCTGGTTCCGTCTATTACCTGTTGATAGCGCAATTCGTTTTTATAATATTCCTTTTCCACCAATTGAAAATCGGTTGTAGCACAGCGATACACCATATATGCCATCCACGAAACAAAAACAAGAATGGCGATGGTTAATTTATGTCCCCAATTCATGAGATTTGAAATTTGAGATTTGAGATTTAAGATTTGAAACCAGCAGTTTTATCCCTCACCTTACCCTTAACTCATCCCTGCCTTCTTATCACTTACCACTTATCACTTACTACTTGCCACTCACTATTCCCTCCCCACCGGTCCAAGAAAAGTTGTTTTAAAGGAAGTGATCCTGTTTCCCTGATCATCATACAGCGCTATTTTCAGTTTGGTTTTTCGTTCACTGATACTGTTGCGTGGAAGTACAATGAAGAAAGCGCCCTTGCCCTGCCCTTCTCTTTTTACCTCGATGTTGCGGCCCTCTGCTTCAATAATATTACCGGGCATGCCTTCGAGCTCTAACTTCACTGAAATATCTTTCAGCGATTTATTGATGACCTTGATATTATACAGGTTAGAAACACTGTCTTTACCCCGTTCCTGGTACAGCATGCCGCCCGCTCTTAAAATAGTTCCATCCACATCCTTGCGCGATACCAGCAATGCGACCAATACGCCCAGCAGCAATACCAGTATGGCCGTATAAAATTTCATCCTGCCCGTATAGCGGAGCTTTTTTCCTTCACCTATTCCATTTTCAGAAGCATAGCGGATCAACCCACGCTCCCGCCCCACCGCATCCATCATTTTATTACAGGCATCAATACACGAAGTGCATCCCACACATTCCATTTGTGTACCATTGCGGATGTCTATGCCGGTGGGACAAACTTTTACACACTGAAAACAATCAATACAATCGCCCGGTACAGGTATTTCTGCTACTCCCGCTTTAACCTTTTTAAATTTGCCACGATGTTCCCCACGTTTATAATCGTACGCAACGATCATGGAATTCCGGTCGAGCAATACTCCCTGTAACCTACCGTACGGACATACTACCGTGCAAACCTGCTCTCTGAAAAAAGCGTATACGCCATAAAAAACGGCGGCAAAAATAATAATGGATAACAATCCACCTATATGTTGCGAAGCAGGTTCGCTTACAATAAGCTGCAATTCTTTTATCCCGATTATATACGCCAGGAAAAAGTTCGAAATAATAAAGGCCAATAAAAAGAACAACAGGTGCTTGGAAACTTTCTTGATGATCTTTGACCGGGTCCAGGGCGATTTATTCAGCAGCTTTTGCGCCGGAGCATCTCCTTCGATCCAGAATTCAATTTTCCTGAAAAGCATTTCCATAAATATGGTTTGCGGACATACCCATCCGCAAAACAAACGCCCAAAAGCAGCAGTGAACAGGATGATAAATACAATGCCGGTTATCATAGCCAAACCGAAAATGAAAAAATCCTGCGGCCAAAATACCTGTCCGAAAATGATAAACCTTGCTTCGGGAATATTAAACAGGAAGAGCGGTCTGCCTTTGTATTGTATAAACGGCAACGCAAAAAAAAGAACAAAAAATCCCCAACTCACCCAGGTACGGATATTAAAGAGCCGTCCTTTTGTTTGGTGCGCATATACCCACTTACGCCTTCCACGTTCGTCAACCGTTGCAATCCTGTCGCGAAAGCTCTCATTAACGGGTACCGCTTGTATATTCTCTTCTGTTCTCAATGCCTGTTATTTTGAAGCATCTATAAGTTCTGCCGACTCACCTTCTTTATACAATGTTCCTTCTGCCGTTTTCGCATCGGGCGGGTTAGTTCCGCGTAACGACCTTACATAGCTGGCAACCTGCGCTATTTGTTTATTGGAATAACTTGTTTGCCATTGCGGCATGGCATTAATGCCATATTTAATAGTTTTAAAAACGCTTTTAATATCGCCTCCGTGCAGCCAGTAATTATCGGTCAGATTAGGCCCCACCAGTCCACCACCGTTGTCTTTGTGACATGCAATGCATGCTGCAGTAAAAATAGTTTTGCCTGCAGCAATATCACCGTCGCCGGTTAAAACAGTAACGGTATTTTCATCAACCGACTCGCCTTTCGAAGCGAGATAAGCCTTTACTTCTTCATCGGCTTTTTTTACCGAAATTTCGAACTCTTCTTTGCTAAGCGGCGCGCTGTAGGCTACGTGGTAGCGCCATAGATATATTACACTCAAAAAAATGGTGATGTAAAAACCATATAGCCACCACGGTGGCAAGCGGTTGTCCAGTTCACGTATACCATCGTATTCGTGATCGAGCTCAAGGGAAGCTTCCTGCTCAACAGGTTTAAATTTATTAAGGCGGTTCCACCACAACGCAAATGCTTTGGGCGTTTTGTCATCGGGCTGAAACACTGGTTCTTTTTCTTTATGCAAAAGAAATTTCATGTTGATCAGTAACGCCAGGATGATCAGCATTTCCACGAACAGAATTGCTATCATCGAATAGAAAGCAAAGGCGCCCAGGCCGCCAATGGTTGTTGGCACCTCTGTGGTTAACGCTTCGGAACCGTTTTGCGCAAATGCACCGGCACTGCAAAATAGCAGTAATAAAGTGGCTGCAGTGATAGTTGCCGCCGTGCTGCTTTTTTCCTCTTTTTCTTTTTTCAGCTTAATCTCCGCCACACCCAACAGCAGGCGGCCCAGCATTATTATAACAATCAGTAAAATAATCATAAGCGTTACAAGCGTAAGCGCCAGAGGGTTGTTGAGTGATGAAGGGGCAGGAGGCTCTGCTGCAAAAGCGTGTACACCACTAACCGTTACCAACACAGTTAATGCGATTGCTTTTTGTTTATACCTGCTAAAAACTTTCCGTATGATTGCTAACAGCATAAAATATTTTATTGATTCTGGTTGTCTAATGGGATACGGCTTATCTCCCTTATCCTGCTTTTGTCAGCCTTCAGCACCCAGCCCAGCACACCAATAAAAAACAGGAAGAAAATAGCCAACGAAGCGAGCGCGTAAATATCAACGCCACTTATTTTTTCCAGGTAATTAATGAATTTCATGACGATACTATTTTTTATGATCTTTTATTGAATCGCTGTTTGCCCGCTTTTTGTTTCTTCTAGCTTAATGTCTCTTCCTATTCGCTGCAGGTAAGCGATCAAAGCAATGATCTCACGGTTAGCAGGTGTTTCAATTTTATCCTTCTTTAATCTTCCGACTATCGAATCTGCCTGCGCCATTACATCCGTATTGGCTATCGCATCATATCCTTCGGGATATGGAACACCCAGCTTTTGCATGGCCCTGATCTTAGCGGGAGTAGACGAAGTATCGAGTTTGTTATCCAGCAGCCACGAATAAGAAGGCATAATAGACCCTGGTGACATGGAAGAAGGATCGTCCATATGGTTATAATGCCAGCTATCGGGATATTTACCGCCTACCCGTGCCAGATCTGGTCCTGTTCTTTTGCTCCCCCACTGGAACGGGTGATCATATACAAATTCTCCAGCTTTGGAATATTCGCCATAACGTGCCACCTCATCGCGGAAGGGCCGTATCATTTGCGAGTGACAGGTATAACAACCTTCGCGGATATAGATGTCTCTGCCTTGCAGTTCCAGCGGTGTATAGGGTTTTACGCTGGCTATAGTGGGTATGTTTGATTTTACGAGGAAGGTAGGCATCATCTCCAGCACGCCTCCAATAGCAACTACTATCAGGCTAAATACCAATAGGGTAACCGGTCGCCTTTCAATCCACCGGTGCCAGTGCTCTTTGCCGTGATGAACTGCCTTCTGCAATGGTGCGGCTTCTGCTTCTTCATTAGCGATGAAGCTGCCTTTGGCAATGGTTTTATACAGGTTAAATACCATTAAGAATGCACCAACAAGATACAGTGTGCCACCTACGCTGCGGGTAACATACATGGGAACGATGTTGGTTACCGTTTCAAGAAACTGGAACTTTAACTGGCCTTCGGGCGTAAATGTTTTCCACATAAGACTTTGAGAAAAGCCAGCCCAGTATAACGGTACCGCATACAGTATAATACCGATTGTTCCCAGCCAGAAGTGATTGTTGGCCAGCTTGCGGGAATACAGGCTGGTACCCCACATTTTTGGAACGAGATAGTACAGCATGGCAAAAGCCATAAAGCCGTTCCAGCCCAGTCCACCAACATGCACGTGTGCTATGATCCAGTCGCTGAAGTGCGCTATGGCATTTACATTTTTTAAGCTCAGCAGCGGACCTTCCAATGTAGCCATGCCATAGCAGGTAATGGCTACCACCATAAATTTAAGAATGGGATCTTCTCTTACCCTGTCCCACGCACCACGAAGTGTGAACAGCCCGTTTAGCATACCTCCCCATGAAGGAAAGATCAGCATGAGCGAAAACACCGTACCTAAGGATTGTGCCCAGTCGGGCAGCGATGTATACAGGAGGTGATGCGGTCCTGCCCATATATAAATAAAAATCAGCGCCCAAAAGTGTATGATGGAAAGCCGGTAAGAATATATGGGACGATTGGCTGCTTTGGGAAGGAAGTAATACATGAGCCCCAGGATGGGTGTGGTGAGAAAAAATGCTACCGCGTTGTGCCCGTACCACCATTGCACCAACGCATCCTGCACGCCAGCATACCAGCTATAGCTCTTCATAAAAGACACGGGTATTTCAAACGAGTTAACGATGTGCAGCATCGCAACCGTTACCCAGGTGGCTATGTAAAACCAGATGGCAACGTACAAATGTTTTTCCCTCCTTTTAATAATGGTACCAAACATATTGATGCCAAACACCACCCAAACCAGTGTAATGGCAATGTCGATAGGCCATTCCAATTCCGCATATTCCTTACCGGTAGTAAAGCCCATCAGCAGGGTTATTGCGGCCGCGGCAATGATTAATTGCCAGCCCCAGAAATGAATCCAGCTGAGCTTATCGCTGAACATTCTTGCTTTGCAAAGCCGCTGAAGCGAATAGTACACGCCTGTAAAAATGCAGTTGCCTACAAAAGCAAAAATGATGGCATTGGTGTGCAGGGGGCGCATACGGCCGAAGGTGGTAGGCGCCAGTCCCAGGCTTGCCGATGGTGCATATATCTGTATAGCGGCCCATAAACCTGCAAGCATGCCAACAATTGCAAAAATTACAGTAGCGTAGCCGAATGCTTTTACAATTTTATTGTCGTAATGAAACTTTTCTAACTGCATCATCCTTAAAAATTTACCGGGGTTTTATAGTTTATTTGTGGGAGGTTTCGTCAAACAAGATGCGGGAAGGCGGTGCGTAATCATCATCGAACTGTCCACTCTTTACGCTCCATAAAAAAGCGAATAGAAACAAGCCTGCTACAGAAATACTCGCTAACAACAGAACAATGATCACACTCATAAAAATCATTTAAAGAAGATGTGTAAAACTACGAGTGTGGGTATCCGTTATTTAGAAGCGCAGTCAGCCGGCGGGATGATGTTTGTCATTCTATTGTCTGCTGTTTGCTTAAGACGTGTGGCTGAGAGCCTGCTTAAAAGATAGGTGAGCAAGATGATGCTTAACGAACTGGCAGGCATGAGAACCGCTGCAATAAGTGGAGACAAGCGGCCCTGCACTGCAAAGAACAAACCGGTAATATTGTACAGCACCGACATTACAAAGCTTACCATCACAATTTTCCGGTTATCGCGGCACAGCTGAATAAAAGCGGGAAGCTTTTCGAGAACAGGGGCGCTGATGATGCCATCGCTTGCAGGTGTAAAATTGTTCGACTGATCGCTAACTGCAATGCCTACCCTGCTTTGCAACAGCGCCGCGGCATCGTTCAGCCCGTCGCCCATCATCATTACATTTTCGCCTCTGTCCTGGGCCTGTTGCACATAACGCAGTTTATCTTCCGGCATTTGCCTGAAAAAAAGGTTTGCTTTGCCGCCCGTCATTGTTTGCAGGTTTTCCTTTTCCGCCGCCGTATCGCCGGAAACAACAGACACTTTAAACGAAGCCACGAGCTGTTGCAAAAGGCGGGGAATAAAATGGCGGTAACGATTGGTAAAATAAAAACAACCGGTTTTCCTGTTCTCTATATACAAAAAAACCGCAGTGGATGGATCGGACCTGCGGTCAGCGCCTGTACCAGCATCCAACCTGATCCATGTGTCGTTTACATAGCCTTCTATACCCTTTCCCACTGTTTCTTTAAAGCCATCAACCTGTGTATTTCCTGTCTCTCCCAGGTGCTGCACTATGGCCTTGCTCAGCGGGTGCGAGGAGCATGCGGCCAGCGCTGCAACATTCCGCAACATTTGGTCCTGCAAAGGTTCACCTTTATAAGTAACCCGTTGTTCGCCTAAGGCTGTTAAGGTACCTGTTTTATCAAGCACTATGTGGTTAACCGAAGCTATATCCTCTATTACCTGGGCACTGCGCAGGTATAAGCCGTTACGCCCCAGTATGCGCAATATATGGCCGTTTGTAAAACTGTTTGCCAGCAGCAAAGCACAAGGACATGCCACAATGAATACGGCCGTTACCGAAGTCCAAACTTTTGCCGGATCGTTGACCTGCCAGTATAAACCGGCTGCCAACGCTATCGCAAATACTATTATGGTAAAATACTTACTAACAGTGTGCACAAACGACCGATCCTTTGCGCCGGCATGCTCGTGTTTCCTGTTCCACAAACTGGTAAGGTAACTCTGGTTAACTTCCCTCATTACTTTCACCTCCATATTACCACCGGTTTGCCTGCCGCCGGCATACAGCATTTCGCCGGGAATTTTTGCTACCGGCAACGACTCCCCGGTTACAAAGCTGTAATCTATCAACGCATTTCCTTTTATAATCCACCCGTCTACCGGAATCAATTCTTCGTTGCATATCAGTATGGTGTCGTGTACTTTTAAATCGGGCAATAAGCGAGACGATTGTTTCCCGTTTTCTATAACGGTAACCGCTACCGGAAAATATGAGCGATAATCTCTTTCGAACGAAAGCTGCCGGAATGTTCTGTTTTGCAATACCCGCCCAACGAGCATAAAAAATACAATACCGCTCATCGAATCAAAATAACCGCTACCCGTACCCGAAACCACTTCCCACACGCTTCGCACAAAGGTAATGACCACGGCCAGCACTATCGGAACGTCGATATTCAAAAAACGGTGACGGAGGCTTTTCCAGGATGATTGGTAAAACGGCTGCGCTGCGTAAAAAAATACCGGCAGCGACAGCAACAGGTTTGCCCACCGGAATATATTACGGATATACTCGTCGCTTGTGTCTGCCCCCAGGTACTCGGGAAAGCTCATGAGCATGATATTGCTGAAACAAAAACCAGCTACGCCCAGGTGATAAATAAGCGTTGGGTGGGGTTTGCTTTTTTGAGAGGAAATATCTTTTAAGCTGATGTAGGGCTCGTAGCCAATGCTTGCAAGTAAGCAGGCAAGGCTTTGCAGGGAAAGCAAATTGTGATCAAAAAAAATCTCTACCTTCTTTTCAGGAAAATTTACACGCGATGAAATAACGCCTTTGTCAATTTTATGCAGGTTTTCCAGCAGGTACAAACAAGAACTGCAATGCATTTGAGGCAATGAAAAAATGACGTGGGTCTGCTGTTCGTTTTTGAACGATATCAATTTTGACGCAATCTTTTCGTCTGCCAGGAAAGCAAACTTATCTTTGTGTGCCTGAATGCGTTGTGTAGTGCCCGGGTTATTATTGAGGTTATAATAATTGCAAAGACCGCTTTCATTTATGATTTCATATACCATCCGGCATCCTTCACAACAAAAAGTCTTATTATTGAACTCAATTTTTGCCGTAGTGCATAGCTCACCACAATGAACACACTGTAAACGCTCTGTAACCTGTGCTGCCATAATCGGCTAAAGTAACATGCGGTTGATAACGGGTTGATGAGGGGCGTCAACGAAGAAATTGATTAAAATCACAAACAACGGTAATTGCCATTTTATTTTTGAACGATAGTGTTATTAAATGTAAACGATCAATATGTCACAAGCCACTATACTGATTATAGACGACAACAATGAACTAAGAGATAATACAGCAGAACTATTGTCTTTAGGCGGTTATAAAACCATTACTGCCGAAAATGGCAAAAAAGGGGTATCAATGATATTGAGCGAAAAGCCCGACCTGGTGGTGTGCGATATTATGATGCCGGAACTGGATGGCTATGGCGTTTTGCATCTTGTTCGCAAAAATCCCGAAATAGAAAATACGCCGTTTATTTTTCTTACGGCTAAAACAGAAAGAAACGATTTCAGGAAAGGAATGGAAATGGGGGCGGACGATTATCTCACCAAACCATTTGAAGAGCATGAATTGATGAATGCGATAGAAAGCCGGTTGCGTAAATTTGATCTGCTTAAAAAAAAGTATGCTTCATCTGCCAAAGGCATGAACGAGCTGGCAACCGATCTGCGCAACAATGGCATGGTGTCGCTCGATCTGAATCAATACGCTACAGAATCTTACCAGAAAAAACAATCCATATATGCAGAGGGTAAGCGTCCCCGTTACCTGTATTACCTGGTGAGCGGAAAGGTAAAGGGGATAAAAGTGCATGAAGATGGCAAGGAATATATTACCGACTTATTCAGCGCAGGCGATTTTATTGGCTACATGGCCTTGTTGGAAGAGAAAAATTATGACGAATCGGCTGTGGTATTGGAAGATGCAGAAGTATTACAAATACCGGCCGAAGATTTTATGGCAATGATTTATGCCGATATTGCCATTGCCTCCCAGTTCATTAAAATTATTGCCCAGAATATTAAGGACAAGGAAACAAGGCTGCTCAGCCTGGCCTACAGCTCACTCCGCAAACGCGTTGCCAAAGCCCTGGTGGAAATTCACGACAAATTTAACCCTGGCAAAACCAATGCGCCTTTGGAAATTTCGAGAGAAGACATGGCGCATTATATTGGCACGGCTACCGAATCGCTGATACGCACCATCAGCGATTTTAAATCGGAAAAGCTGATCGAGATCAGGGAAGGAAAAATTATTATAACAGACCTGGAACGACTGAAAAATTTGTTGTATTAATGAGCTTTCGGCTGAAAGAAGCGAGAAAGAAAACCCAAAATCCAAAAAGCAAGAAACAAGATCCAAGAAAAAGAGAAAAAAATTAAGAGAGGCTTACGACTTACCACTTATTTCCTTTCCCGGCAGAGCCAATGCGGCTGGAAACATAATACCCGAAAAAAAGCAACAGCAGCCCAAAAGAGCATATTACCGCCGATACATCGATGCGCCGAACATTGTTTTGAGTTAATTTGATAAAAAATACAATAAGGAATGTGAGAGACAATCCTGACAGGAATGAAAGTATGTATTTTACCATGGTTGCGAGGCTTAGGGTGAAAAATATAGGTTATTAACGGTTAGCATCAGTTTTTATTTTTAAGCTGTCAAATAAAGATAGGGGTTAATCTCTAAATAACAATACAAGGAATAATGCCCACCAAAATAAAATAAATGGTTACACTATGCGTTGGGCAGGTATTGGCCTATCTTTAGCAAGTGCAAACTGCAAATGCTACCCGGATAGCTTCAATTGACATACTCCGCGGGCTGGTTATGATTGTAATGGCATTAGACCATACAAGGGATTTTTTTCATGAAACTGCCTTTACTGCCGACCCGCTCGACCCGGCTACCACCAGCGTTCCGCTGTTTTTTACCCGGTGGATCACCCATTTTTGCGCACCCGTATTTGTGTTCCTGTCGGGCATATCTGCCTACCTCTCGGGGCAAAGGAAAACACCGGCGGCAACCAGCAGCTTTTTAATTAAAAGAGGAATGTGGCTGGTGCTGGCAGAAGTAGTGATTATTACATTTGGCATTACGTTTAACCCGTTCTACAATTTCATTATCTTCCAGGTAATATGGGCTATAGGATGGAGTATGATATTATTGGGGCTGTTGTTAAGAACGTCCTATATGGCTATATTCATTACCGGTATTGTTATTTTTATCGGCCATAATTTCCTCAAATATATCCCCGTGCCACAGGAAGGTGCAGCCGGCACCTTGTGGACGATATTGCTTACCTCGCGCGGTGCTGTGCTGCCACTGGATGGGCAGCGGTTTGTAGCAGTATTTTACACTATTTTGCCGTGGACGTCGGTGATGCTGCTCGGCTATTGCACAGGCGCGTGGTTTAAAAAAGGATTTGATGCAAAAAAAAGGAAAAGATTACTGCGTATAACAGGGGCCGCACTGATTGTACTATTTATCATTTTAAGGGTGATCAACGATTTTGGCGATCTTACCCCGCGCCAGGATTTTGGCTCTGTCTTAAAAAACTTTCTCTCGTTTTTAAACACCACCAAATACCCACCCTCCCTGCAATATATTTCAATGACTTTGGGGCCAGCCTTTTTGTTATTGTCGTGGATGGAAGGCTTAAAAGCCGGCTGGACCAACATTGCCCAGGTATACGGCAAAGTACCTTTCTTTTACTACGTGCTCCATTTTTACCTTATTCACCTGCTCACCATTGTGGCATTTTTTGCTACCGGCCATACAAGCGCCCAGATAGCAGACCCTAATACTCCTTTTTTATTCCGTCCGTTACATTTCGGTTTTGCATTACAGGTAGTATACATGGTGTGGATACTGGTAGTGGCAATATTATACCAGCCCTGCAGGTGGTTTCACCGTTATAAGATGAGCCATGAGAAATGGTGGCTGAGATATTTATAGAAAATCGTTTGTTGTTGATCGTTTGTTGTTTGTTGCAGATTCCGCAAACCATAAACAATAAACGCCAAACCAGTTAAGAAGCTCCGATGGTTTGTTGGCCGCTAAGTTGGGCTTTTTGTTGTTTCAGCCAGTCGAGATCGGCTTTGAGTGCAACCATGAGCGCATGGTCGTAACCGGGAGTTCCGGCAAGATTGATAATTCTCTGAAAAGATGTTTCAACCGAAACAATTCTTTGATCAATTTCTTCAAGTTTCATTTCAATCATACATGTAAATTAGCCGTTTTTTCGATTCGGGAAATAAACATCGGGCAATGTGGAAAACTAAAGTTGCCCTCCCCTGCATTCTATCTAATGATCATCCGGCAAAAAATAACGCTGCTTTATACACCGAAAAAACATTCATTTGGGGCTAAGTGTATTTCCAAATTAATATCGTTGAGTCAGCCAAAATATGGTAGATAATAAGCTACGGATTTACAGATAAATATTTTCGCCACCAGCACACTTCCTTTCTGCTTATTATGTTACCATTAACACTGCCATTCTGTTTTCTGTATATTTCTTTGATCGTAAAAATTCATTACTTTTAGTATCACCCAATTATCCTGAAAATATTTGCAATTCATACAGGTTCTACCCTTTGCCCACGCTTAATGTTTTTCACAAAAAAACTGTACCTGCGTTTACAGTTTCGCAACCGGGGAAACTCACCAATCTTAGCCTAGTTACTATAAAACAGGATGATACATTGTTTGTTACTTAGTTTTTCAACATAAAAACAATTTTATGAGTTATGAAATGCTCGCCGGCGCTTCACCGGCTGAAAAAACTGCCTATCTTACCGCTATCGCCTCCATTGCTACGGCCGACAATTCGGCTTCAGAAGCAGAGATCAGCTATCTGCTGGATCTTGCGGACCATGCAGGCCTGTCGGACCAGGAGAAGGCCGAAGTGCAGCAGGCAGCTATAGACACAACGGGAAGCAGTTTAAAAAATGCGCTCGACACATTAAAATCGAGTGAGCTTCGCTTTTCGCTGGTTACCGATCTGATTGCTTTTGCAGAATCGGATAGCAATCTGGCGCCGGAAGAAAAAGAACACATATCTTCTGTGGCAAACTATCTTGGCATCAATGCCCAGCAGCTCGAAGCATTGAATGCCTATGTAAAACAGGCGGCTGAACAACCCGCCGAAGCCCTTGCAGTTGCCGGACCATCTGGCCTGGGCGGATTGCTGGACAACCTGGGAATAGGTGATAAACTTAAAAGCTCCGGCATAAATGTGGGCAGCCTGGCTAAAGGATTGCTGAGCTTTGTGGGACCAATGGTGATCGGAAACCTGGTATCAAAGGGATTGAATCGCGGGCGTGCTACCAACAATGCGGGTTTGGGCGGACTGGGCGATATAGGCTCACTGGTAGGAAGCCTTACCGGCGGCAGGGGCATGTCGGGCATAGGCGGTTTTTTGTCTAATCTTTTGAAATAGGCTGAAGAGTAAGTAAAGCTTGCCATTTCAATGATCAGCTACAGGTAATGAACACCGTTACCTGTAGCTGCTTACCACAACTCGTTATTCCATTTCAATCATCGCTTTAATAACGCCTGTTTCTGGTTTCAGGAAGGAGGGAAATACATTTTTCACCTCTCCAAAAGATACAGTATGGGTAATATAGGTGGCAGGTTTTACCCATCCTTTTTTCATTGAATGCATTACATGTGCGAAATCTTCTTTCGTAGCATTTCTGCTGCTCATAAGGGTTGCCTCGCGTTTGTGGAACTCCGGGTGCGAAAATGAAATCATCTCCTTCTGCAACCCCACCAGCACATATCGCGCCCCATGCGCCATGTATTGAAATGCACTGTTAATGGCTTTCTGGCTGCCGGTGGCATCAATTACAACGGTAGGCATATCGCCATTCGTTATTTCACGGAGCTTACCAAGTACGTCCTCCTCCAAACCATTTATAACATCATTCACCTGCAGATGGGTTTTACAAAATTGCAAACGCGCTGCATTAATGTCTGCTGCAATAACACGTGCACCCGCTATTCGTGCAAATTCCATAATGCCCAACCCTATTGGCCCCGCTCCTATCACCAACACAAATTCATTGTCCGTTACCTGTGCCCGTCTTATGGCATGTGCACCTATGGCTAACGGTTCTACCAGTGCCAGCTCTTCAAAACTTAATCCATTACCATGCAGCAATGCATACGAGGGAACAGTATAATACTCCGCCATGCCGCCATCGCAATGCACGCCACACACCTGTATGGCTGCGCAACAATTGGTTTTTCCGTTGCGGCAGGCAATGCATTTGCCACAATAGAGATATGGAATGATGGTTACGGCTTCACCCGGTTCAAAGCCCGCAGCATCGCCGCTTACAAAGGTTGCCGCCAGTTCGTGCCCCAGAATCCTGGGATATTCAAAATACGGTTGTGTTCCTTCAAATGCATGCAAGTCGGTACCGCACACGCCTATGCGCTGTATTTTAACAATGGAATATCCTTCACGGGGCGTTGGATCTGGTTTTGAAGCATATTCAAACGATCCGGGCTGAACGCAAACCAATGATTTCATAACAATTGCCAGTTGAGTGTAAGGTGTAATTTTTACCCGCCGGGGCGTCAAACTTAAGTTATTTTAAGCGGTAAACGGGTGCCCGTACCCGCAATTATTGAAAACTGCATTTTTGATATGAATGACGTAAATTGCAGTAAGTATTCAGGAGGAATGAGTTACTGATCTGCTTCAACGATTGTTGACCCACTATTACCCACTATTATCCTCCTGCCAACATTTTTAAGATTATTTTAAGAAAGAAGGAATAAAAATTATGTTAGGTTTTCATTTTTCATTGTTTGACCCGCGTGAGCAGGGCAAGTCTAAATTTGAACAATTGCTCGATTTGTTTATGCAGTTGCTTACTTACACCAGTGGCGATGTGGGCGAAGCATTGCAATGGCTGAACGAGCTTGACAAGAACTACGAGCTAACCGACGACGAATACGGTATGGGAGATTTTATTGATGAGCTGAAAGAAAAAGGATATATAACGGACGATAACCAGCAGGGACAAATAAAAATTACTTCCAAAACAGAACAAAGCATTCGTAAAAGGAGCCTGGAAGAAATTTTTGGCAAGCTCAAAAAAACAAAGCAAGGCGATCACCACAGCTTTAAGCCGGGCCAGGGAGATGAGCTGAACCCGGAGACGAGGCAGTTTCAGTTTGGTGATATGCTGGAGCAGATTGATTTTACAGAATCTATACGAAACGCGCAGATCAATCATGGCATCGACAGTTTTCGCATGCAGGAAGACGACCTGAGCATCAGGGAAACGGACTTTAAAGCGCAAACGTCTACAGTGCTGATGATCGATATATCGCACTCGATGATTTTATATGGCGAAGACAGGATTACGCCTGCTAAAAAAGTGGCGATGGCTTTGAGTGAGCTTATTAAAACAAAATATCCAAAAGACACACTGGATATTGTTGTGTTTGGAAACGATGCCTGGCCGATAGAAGTAAAGGATCTTCCTTACCTGCAGGTGGGGCCCTACCATACCAACACCGTTGCGGGGCTGGAGCTGGCGATGGATATCCTGCGCCGCAGAAGAAATCCTAATAAACAGATTTTCATGATCACCGATGGAAAACCAACCTGTTTAAAAATTGGCAAACGTTATTATAAGAACAGCTTTGGGTTAGACCGGAAAGTAATAAATAGGTGCATGAATCTTGCCGCACAATGCAAAAAGCTCAAAATACCAATCACTACTTTCATGATCGCTACAGATCCTTACCTGCAACGTTTTGTGCAGGAGTTTACCGAAACCAACAACGGCAAGGCTTTTTTTGCTTCGCTGGATAAGCTGGGGGCATTTATTTTTAAAGATTTTGAGAGTGGAAAAAGAAAGACGGTGTATTAAAATGCCGCATTGCTCATAAGCACCCCCAAAGGGTAAATAAATAATTAAACAAATCAGAAGAGTAACATTAAGTATGACTAAAAGTACAACGCTGGGCGAATTAAAAGCTTCGGGATATCAACCTAAAAGCATTAAAGAGGAAATAAGGCAAAATCTTATTCGCAAACTTCAAAAAAAAGAAACCACTTTTTCGGGTATTGTAGGATATGAAGACACCGTTATTCCCGACGTAGAACGAGCATTATTAAGCAGGCATAATATTCTTTTCCTGGGTTTGCGCGGGCAGGCAAAAACGAGAATGGCGAGGCAAATGACTGAGTTGCTGGATGAATACATTCCTGTTATTCCCGGCAGCGATATTAACGACGATCCATTGGCTCCTATATCAAAGTTTGCACAGGACCTGATCGGCGCTCACGGAGACGAAACGCCTATTCACTGGGTACACCGCAGCGAGCGGTATGGCGAAAAACTCGCAACGCCCGACGTAAGCGTGGCCGACCTGATTGGGGATATTGACCCGATCAAGGCAGCCAACCTCAAACTCAATTTTGCAGATGAAAGGGTTATTCATTATGGCATTATTCCGAGGAGCAATCGCGGCATTTTTGTAATCAATGAGCTGCCCGACCTTCAGGCGAGAATACAGGTTGCCTTGTTCAACATACTGGAGGAAGGCGATGTGCAAATACGCGGCTTTAAACTGCGCTTGCCACTCGATATATTATTTGTATTTACTGCTAACCCCGAAGACTATACGAACCGTGGGTCTATTGTAACGCCATTGAAAGACCGTATTGAAAGCCAGATCCTCACGCATTATCCAAAATCGTTGGAGCAGGCGCTGGAAATAACCGAGCAGGAAGCAGATATCAACCCGTCGCAAAAAGAAATAGTAAAGGTGAGCGACCTTGTTAAGCGATTGATTGAGCAGGTTGCCTTTGAAGCAAGGAACAGTGAACTGGTGGACAAGAAAAGCGGCGTAAGCGCCCGACTGACCATTTCTGCTTTTGAAAATGCAGTAAGCGCGGCAGAAAGAAGAGCCATTCTTAATAAAGAGAAAGATACACAGGTATGGGTTTCCGATCTTACCGGCATCATACCCTCGGTTACGGGTAAAGTAGAGCTGGTGTATGAAGGCGAGCAGGAAGGTCCTTACCAGGTCGCCTTTAATTTGCTCAACAAAGCCATCCGTACACAGTTCACACAATACTTCCCCAATCCCGAGGCGTTAAAGAAAAGAAAAACGCAACAAAAGGAAGCCGATAATCCTTACCGGTCTATCATCAACTGGTTCGACAAGGGCAATACGCTGGATGTGTTGTTCAGTCTGAAAGACAAAGACAAAGTACAATTGTTGTACAAAGTAGATGGCTTGTATGGATTGGTAAAGAAAAGCTATCCGCATGCCAACGAAAAAGAGAATGCATTGCTGATGGAACTGATCTTACACGGTTTGTCTGCTTATTCACTCATCAGCAAAAAAGTGCTTGATGGTAAAATTGAGTTTAAAGACCTCATGGGTTCTATGCTGAATATGGGTGGTGCCGCTTCTACAGGAGAAGAAGAGGAAGAAGGATTTGATCAGGGATATTAAAGTGAGGTTTCAGCAGTCAGCTAACAGCGGTCAGCTGTGAGAATTTCTTGCTGTGCGAGGCGTCCGTGACTGCCTTCAGGCAGGTCCGCCTCGCACATTCTTGTTGTCGCCTCCGGACGACAGAGACTCTAATAAATATTCACTTCCCTTTCAAGCGTCACTCCAAATTTGCGCTGCACACTTTCGAGTACTGCCGCACTTAAATCATACACTTCCCTGCCCGTTGCACCGCCATAATTTACCAGCACCAATGCCTGGCGGGCATGCACACCTGCGTCTCCCTTTCTATACCCTTTCCAGCTTACATCGTCTTTGGGACCACTGTGCTCTATTAACCAACCTGCCGCAAGCTTCACTGTTCCGTCGGCATTTTCATATCCAATAATAGAGGGATATTGCTCCTTTAAACTGTTATACTGCGCTTTACTTACAGAAGGGTTTTTAAAAAAGCTGCCGGCATTTCCAATAACAGCGGGATCGGGTAATTTGGAAGACCGGATATTGATAACAGCCTGCGATACGGCCTTAATGCTAAGCTCCCCGACTTTCATTTTTTCCAGTTCCTCTTTAATAGCACCGTATTCTGTATGAAATACCGGCTCTTTGCGCAAACGAAAATTTACATTCAGAATAACGTATTGTCCCTTCAACTTTTTTTTAAATACACTCTCGCGATACCCGAAATGACAGTCGCCCGAAGTAAACGTATGTACTTTTTTATCGTGCAGGTGAAAGGCCTCCAGGCTGTTGAATACTTCTTTTAATTCAACACCGTACGCACCAATATTCTGCATAGGTGCAGCCCCTACATTACCAGGTATCAGCGACAGGTTTTCAAGTCCTGCCCAGTTTCTTGAAATAGTATATTGCACAAACCGATGCCAGTTTTCGCCTGCACCTGCTTTTACATACACAAAAGAATCGTCTTCACCCACTTCCTCAATCCCCATCATGTTGTTCTTCCATATCCAGCCATTAACCGGCTGTGTAAACAACACATTGCTGCCACCGCCCAGTATAATTTTATGATCGTTTCCGGCCTTCTCCGAAAGCAAAGCCAGTTCGTCGGTAGTAGAAAAACCGGCAAAGTATTTTGCAGGCACATCTATCCCGAAAGTATTGTATTGCCGGAGCGAAATATTTTCCTGAATTTGCATATTGGTGACGTTCACCGCAAAATAAACAAAAACATGTATCCAAAAACAGCCCTGCTGCTGGGAGCTACAGGATTGATCGGAAATCATCTTTTGCAGTTATTGCTGAATGATGATGAATATGGAAAGATCATTGCATTAACGAGAAAGCCTTTACCTGTTGCCCATACAAGGCTCGAAAACAGGATCGTTGATTTTTCCGACACCGAAAACTACCGGCAGGCAATAACCGAAGGAGATATAGTTTTTTGCTGCATAGGCACTACCATGAAGGATGTAAAAGGCAATAAAACTTTATACCGGCAAATTGATTTTGATATACCTGTAAATGGCGCCAGGTTTGCCTTAGCAAAAGGATACACGCAATATGCACTGGTATCGGCCATTGGCGCCCGTTCAGCTTCCTCTAATTTTTATTTATCACTCAAAGGTCAAACGGAAGATGCAATATCCCCGATGGAGTTTTCTGCTGTGCACATATTCCGTCCATCTTTGCTATTGGGAAAAAGAGCAGCATCGAGAACAGGCGAAAAAATAGCCCAGGCTGTTATGCCGGCACTCTCCTTTTTATTGGCGGGATCGCTGGCAAAGTATAAACCGGTAGCAGCAACAGAAGTTGCATCCGCCATGATAGCTGCTACGAAAACCGGCAACCGCGGCGTAAATATCTATACATACAACGAAATAAAATCTTTACTGAAAGGACGATAAACTATTATACATGGAAACAATACGATGGGCGATTTTAGGTTGTGGAAAAATTGCAAAAAAATTTGCTTCCGATCTCAGACTGGTGCCAGACTGCGAACTGCTGGCGGTTGCCTCGCGGGATAAGTTGAACGCCGAACGTTTTGGTGCTGAATACGGCGCGCGGCTGATATACGATCAATATGAAGCCATGCTCAATAATCCGGACATAGACGTGGTATACATCGCTACTCCTCATGGGTTACATGCCGATCATGTGCAGCTGTGCTTAACACATAACAAACCGGTGTTGTGCGAAAAAGCATTTGCACTCAACCTGCAGCAAACAAAGACCATGATAAACCTGGCGCGCGAAAAAAACATTTTTTTGATGGAAGCGCTGTGGTCAAAATTTATTCCTTCGTACCATGCAATGAAAGCATTGCTGGCAGAAGGCAGGTTGGGCAATATCCAAAATATATTGATCAACTTCGGGTTTATTCCACAGCAGCCGGTGGCGCAACGCATTTTTGATCCTGCATTGGGTGGCGGCACACTGCTCGACATTGGTATTTACAATGTATTTTATGCGTTGAGCGTATTGGGCAAGCCCGATCATATAGAGGCGCACATGACTCCTGCCGCAACGGGTGTGGATGAACAGTGTGCCATTCTTTTCCGGTATAACAACGGGGCAATGGCGCAGTTGTTCTCTTCGTACACAAGCCATCTGCCCACAGAGGCAAATATCAGCGGTACAGGAGGCAGGTTACGGTTAACAAATCGCTTTTACGCGCCTGAAGCGCAGCTCGAATACTATCCCGAAAGAATGGATAGCATGCAGTTGATACCAATTCCGCCTACCGAAGGTTTTGGCTATCATTACGAGGCGAACCATGTGAATGAATGCTTACGTCAGGGACTAACCGAAAGTCCGGTTATGACACATGCCGACACACTGCTTTTGATGGAAGTGCTGGACGCCGTGAGGGAAAAGGCCGGGATTTTTTATAAGGTGTAGAGACAAGGCATGCCTTGTCTCTACACCTTACGTCTACTTCTTAGCTGCAATATTCAGGGTAAGATTTACCTCGGGGCGGATAAAATTATCGCCAAGCGATTCTTTGTTGTTAAAGTGTATTCCCCATTGATTCCTGTCGATGTTGAAATTAGCCGTGGCTGTTAATTCAGCATCACTCAATGATACTTTTGCGGGGAACGTTATATTTTTTGTACTGTCTTTTAAAGTGAGGTTGCCGCTGATTTTGTGCGTGCCGGATGTGTCGTTCTGCAAAGCTTCCACTTTGGTAATTTCAAATTTGGCAGTGGGATACTTTGCTATATCAAAAAAGTCGGGGCTCTTCAGGTGACCCACCAGTTTGGTGTTGTCTTCTCCCGAGAGGTCATAGTTTTGTATAGACGCCACGTCGATTACAAAATTGCCGCCGGTAATGGCGCCGTTTTCAACCGCAAATGTTCCGCTCTGCAGTTTAAAGTCGCCATTGTGCCTTGCTACAGGTTTTGTGCCTATCCAGGCAACACGGCTTGTAGTAGTGTCCAGAGTGTAAGTTGCGCCGGTGGTAGCAGCAGCTTCCTGCTTTTCGCTGGCTTCAGCTTTGGCGGCATCGGGAGCCTGGGTGCAGGCTGTTGCCAGTAATGCAACTGCTGCAATGGAAAGAAAGGATTTTTTCATGTGCAATAATTTTAGTGAATGTTTATGAGTGTATGCAACATCAGGAAGATACAGTACACCCACAGATAAGGGGCAAAATTAATATCACACATTCAATGTTTAAACATTGAATGTGTTAATTTTTCCACATCTTTGTATAACTTTTTGATAATGAAACTAACTTTTACCGTAGGCTACCTCGGCAGCAAATCTCAGTTCTTTGGCTCCGATCTTTAATTCGGCGGCTGCTGCATTGCTGATGCGGATCAGCAAACCCTCGTTTTCTTTACCGGGCGGAAGCTCGCCCAGCACTTTTGCAAAGATGGTTCTGTTATTGGTAGAATTGGTGATGCGTACTATGGTACCGGGTGTAATATTATTCATCAGCGCATAGTATTTGGCATCCTGCCATCCGCTGGTACTTTTAAAGATGGCGCCGGCTCCCATTTCGCTGCGGAACGAACTGCCCCGGGCTTGTTGCTGGTATACCGGTTTAAAAAAGCCTGTCCCTTCATCGGCTCCGGCAGAAGTGCTGGTTGTTGATGCGGGGGTGGTATTGGTATTTTGAGGAATGGGATTGGGAACATTGGCGGTGGCAACGGGTTGCTGTGGTTGTGTGGCAGCAGGTGTATTGGCGGTTGCTGCAGGCGGAGGTGTTGCATTTACCATTCCGCCAATCTTTTTTATGCCATTGGCAGCCAGCGCCGATTGCTCCTTTTTTACCCGGAGAAAACCTACAACCAGTGGCTGTCCCACACTGATGCTTTCTGAACTGAGCCCATTCCAGCTTTTCAGATTATCAGCGCTTACCTTATTAAAGTTCTGACCTATCCGGAACAATCCTTCTTTTTCGGCTACAGTGTGATACAGGGGAACAAACATCTCATCGGCTTTTGCTGTTCCCTGCTGCGCAAAGTTTGCGGCGGTAAGCGGTATTTTAATCACCTGGTTTATTTCGAGCCCGCTGGAAATGGTTAAGCCATTTAAGGGCGCAATTTCTTTTGGGCTGATATTGTACAATCGTCCGATGCTGTAAAGGTTTTCCTTTGGCGCTACGGTATGATTGAGAAACAGTTTTCCTCCTTCAGCCAGAACGGTGAGGTCGTAGGATTGAGCAGTAAGCCCGGACAAGAGCACAAAAAACAACAATGTAAATCCGAGTTTCTTCATCTGATATTATTTATGTCGGCACATACGAAAATAGCAAAAATTACCGATCGGATGTATAACGTGAAAATCAATGTTTTAATATACGAAACCGCTGCGGATAATAGTTATTAACCCGGTTGGGCAACACCTTTATCCACCCCAAACGAAAACCGCTGAAAGTAACCACCGCCCAGCCTTTTTGCGCACTCTCTGCCTTAATGTCCAGCTTGCGAAGGTATTGAAGCGCCCCTTCCAGGTTAAGCGCTGTTTTATTCACATCGGGCGCTACCAACCTGCTCAGTGCCAGTTCGTGATCGGGAATCAGTTCATTCCTGATCAGCTTTCCAATCCTTACCCCGGCTTTTTTCACATACAACCACTGCATCAGCACCGATATGTCCTCCGACCAGTTTTTATCAAACGCCAGTATTTCTTCTTCTAACAGTATATAGTCGTTTTTTGCTGCATCTACGATCCAGTCCGACAGTACTTTTTGCTCCTGTCTGCCGACATTTAACAGTTTTTTGCCTTTTTGCGGGGGCATGTCGGCGGCTGCGCGCTTTTGAACACAGGCAATAAACAATCCTTCTCCCCTAACCTTATCGGGATAAAACCGGTAGCCCCAGCATCCGGCTGCTTCAGACTGTGTTTCAACAATCCCCCAGTTGGATTCCACAGGTATTCGCCTGCTGGCAACTTCCAGCTCACTGCTCATCCAGTCTAAAATCGTTTCATTTTCTTCTTTTGAATAGGAACAGGTTGAATAGATCAGGATGCCATTTTCTTTGAGGCAAGGCCAGGCATCTTTGAGTATGCGCTGCTGTCGTTTACTGCAATGATCCACATTTTGCGGCGACCATTCTTCAATCGCCTCGGGGTCTTTCCGGAACATGCCGCTTCCGCTGCACGGCGCGTCTATCACTATCACGTCAAAAAAACCAGGCAGCCTGTCAAAGTCAGCTGCATCGTTGCTCGTTACCACCACGTTTTCATTTCCCCACTTAATAATATTTTCTACTAAAATGCCTGCACGCGTTTTTATAACCTCGTTGGCTACTACCAGGCTTTTAGGAAAAAGTGAAGACAGATGTGTAGATTTTCCGCCGGGGGAAGCACACAGGTCGAGTACGCGGTAGGCTTCGCTGTTATGCTGGGGCAATACTTCTTTTATTACCCGCTCCAGGAACATCGACGATGCTTCCTGCACATAATAAGCTCCGGCATGAAACAGCGGATCAAGCGTAAACGATGGGCGCTGCGATAAATAGAATCCGGTTGCACACCACGGCACCGGCGATACGTTGGCATGCTCACTCAAAACTGCCAGCACTTCATCTTTCACAATAATATTCGGCTGTGTATTTTTTTTGTCTGGATTAACCCGCACAGAAGTTACCTGCTCATTGGATGCATGCACAGCCATAAAGGATTCCTTAGAGAAACCTTCAACATTTTGTAACGACTCTATTAATGCACCAGGAATGACCGACATTTTTTATTATGCTCTACAAATTGATAGCTAACTATATTTTTCTTTTACAATGAGTGCTCAGGATTCCAATTCAATGTCATTGGGTTAATGAAAGTGTATTTTCTGCCGCAGATGCAGGTTCATCTGCGAATCCGCGGCTCATTAATAATATTATTTAAAATTCCATCCATCAGTCCTCTGGGCGGGCCGATGGGAAAGTCAATGCTGTACGAAGTCTCCAGACTTCGTACTTCTTATGTTCTTACAAGTCTGCGACTTGAAGCTCCATCACTCTTATACTCATTTAGAATAATGCTCTCTCACAATTACAGGCAGCAAATATAATGGATGACAGCTACAACGCTTTTACTTCTGTTACCAGGTCTTGCAGCACTTTTTTGGCATCGCCAAACAGCATGGATGTTTTAGGCTGAAAGAACAACTCGTTTTCAATGCCTGCATAACCGGGTTTCATGCTTCGCTTGTTTACAATGACTGTTTTTGCCAATTCAACATTCAGCACAGGCATTCCATATATGGGAGAAGACGGATCGGTTTTGGCAGCGGGATTCACCACATCGTTTGCACCCAATACCAGCACCACATCTGTTGCATGAAATGCTTCGTTGGCCTGTTCCATTTCCTGCAGCTTATCGTAGCTAACATCCGCTTCTGCCAACAATACGTTCATATGCCCCGGCATTCGTCCTGCCACAGGGTGTATAGCATAGGTTACTTCCACACCTTTTTCTGTAAGCAATTTTTCCAACTCGTGACAAGTATGTTGTGCCTGCGCTACTGCCAGCCCGTATCCCGGCACAATAATTACTTTGCTGGCATAGTTCATCAACACAGCAGTATCACTGATAGTAATTTCTTTATAGGCACCGTGCTCTTTATTGCCGGCAGCAGCATGGTTTGCACCGCCAAACGAACCAATCAACACATTCAGCAAAGAGCGGTTCATTGCTTTGCACATGAGTATGGTTAACAATGTTCCCGCGGCGCCTACCAATATACCACCTGTAAGCATGGCCTTGTTGTCGTATAAAAAACCTCCACAGGCGGCAGCAACGCCGGTAAAGGAGTTAAGCAAAGAAATGACCACAGGCATATCAGCACCACCTATGGGCAACACGAATAATACACCATATAAAATGGAAAGAGCGAGAATGGTATAAAACAAGCCAGCGAAAAAAAGAAAAAACTGATGATCTAAAATAATACTGGACTCAGCAATTTTTAAAGGAAGAGAATCCTGTATGGTATACTTGTATATCATCCAGGCGGTTAATGCCAGTATTACCATCAGCATTACGCTGTTTACAATATGCTGCCCTTTAAAGCTAAAGTCTTTCATCTTTCCGTTCAGCTTGCCCCAGGCTACAATACTTCCTGCAAACGATATGGAACCGATGATCAATCCAGCCAGGATGATTACCAGCGAATCGTATTGAACAGCAATCTGGTTGGTGCCCAGCGCCGACAGGGGTGGATAAAGGATCCATCCGCCCTCGGGCACTATGTTACGTATTAAATGATTGAATTCAACAATGCTTATCAATGCCGCACACGCGCCACCCATGCCATTGAATAAGCTCACCATTTCGGGCATGGCAGTCATTTGCACTTTTTTGGCAGCAAACACTCCTGTTATTCCTCCAATCAATAACCCGCCAAATATCCATTGATAATTATGCAAAGGATATCCCGATTCATCTTTATACAAAAAAATAGTTCCCAGTATTGCCAATGTCATACCGCCCGCTGCAATTAAATTCCCTTTGCGCGCAGATGACGGATGGGAAAGCATTTTTAACCCGATAATAAAACTTACCGAGGCAATAAGGTATAGTATGGTTAGTGTGTTGGACATGTGTTTTAAAATTCCCAAAAATCAAGAAACAAGAACCCAAAAAGAAACAAGAACCAAATGATAAGATCCCCAAAAATAATCTCAAAAAAAAGAAACAAGGAACACAACTTGTCGAAAAATACCTGGCGATTATTGGCCTTGCCTCTTTTTTACAATTGCGTTGAATATCAATACAAGCTCTTTTGCTTCCTGCTGTAAAAACAACCTTTCTTCATTTAACTCAGGTGCGTCGTTTACCAATACCAGCCTTAACCAATACATTGTTTCTTTTGCTTCTCTCCTGCAGGTTTTAACTTTCATAATAAAATCTCTATCGCCGATGCTTTCATTAGCTTCAATATAATTAGCTCCCGGCGAACTGCCTGCTCTTAGCAACTGCGGAATATATTGGTAGTTAGCAGCATTTTTAGGTAGCCTCAAACAAAAATCCCTGATCCTTTCTGCAAAAACTGCGGTACGTTCTTCCAGATCATAGGTTTTCTTAGGTGTATCCATGATTAGCAATAAGTGTTTATGTGTTTATGTGTTTTTGTCTCTTGTTTATGTGTTTATGTGTTTTTGTCTCTTGTTTTTTGTCTCTTGTTATTTGTCTCTTGTTATTTTTCCCCTTAAACATTTCCAGCATTCTGTCGGTTACAACAAAGCCTCCTACCACGTTGAGCGTGCCGAGTATTACTGCCAGAAAACCCAATATAAGCGCGGTGTAATTTCCGGGCTCTGCTTTGCCCATTACAATGATAGCGCCAATGATCACTACGCCGTGTATGGCGTTTGCACCGCTCATCAATGGCGTGTGCAATACAGCGGGCACGTGTCCTATTACTTCAATGCCAACAAATATCATCAACACAACAATGTATATGATCTGCTGATGTTGCGATATCCAGCTCAATAAATCCTCCATGTGTTACTTAATTTATTGTTTATACTAACCTACATCCACCAATAATCCCGCCACACGTTCGTTTACAACATTACCGGCATGTGTTATGCAGGCACCTTTTACAAGCTCATCAGCAAAATCGGGCGCCAGCTTTCCCTCCTTGTCAATGATGAGCGCTAAAAAGTTAACAATGTTCTTTCCATACAACCTGCTTGCATCAAATGGCATGGAAGATGCCAGGTTGGAAGCACCGATAATATTAATATTATTATAAACAGTTGTTTCGTTTGGTTTTGTAAAGGGTGTATTACCACCCGTGGCAGCCGCCAGGTCAACAACAATGGAACCATTTCTCATCTGTTCCAGCATGTCTTTTGATATCAACACGGGCGCTTTTTTTCCCGGTATTTGTGCGGTGGTAATCACTATATCCGCTTTTGCTATACTCTCCTTTATTTTTTCCTGTTGCTTTTGCCGGTAGGCTTCAGTCTGCTCAACAGCATATCCGCCGGCTTTGCTTGCATCGGTTGCACCTTCCACCTCAATAAATTTCGCCCCAAGGCTCATCACTTCTTCTTTTACCGCCTGCCGCGTATCGAATACCTCCACTACCGCCCCCAACCTCCTGGCTGTGGCTATCGCCTGCAAGCCCGCAACGCCTGCTCCCAATATCAGCACTTTTGCCGGGGCAATACTTCCTGCAGCTGTCATAAACATGGGGAAATACCGCGCGTAATTATTAGCAGCCAGCAACACGGCCTTGTACCCTGCAATGTTAGCCTGGCTGCTCAATACGTCCATACTTTGCGCCCTGGTGGTACGCGGCAGCATATCCATACTAAACGTAGTAATACCAGCAGCGGCGTACTGCTGCATAAGCGCGGGATAATACAAGGGCTGCATAACGCCTATGACTATCGCCTGCTTTTTTATTTGTGATATTTCTGCCGATAATAATCCATTAATGCTTAATAATAGATCAGCATTGGCAAGAATACTTTTACGGGAAGCTGATCGCACATTTTGTTCTGTATATAGGGCATCATTTGCAAAAGCATTTATACCTGCACCTTCTTCTATCCATACTGCTACATTTTTTTTAATCAATACTGCTGCCTGTTCGGGCAATAAAGAAACCCTGTTTTCGCCGGCCGGCTCTTTAAGAATTCCTGCGATCATGCAATGAATTTAAAGAAAAAAATGCTACGCGGGAGTAGTAAAATTGAATAGAAAAACAACGGTCAAGGCACGGTTTTTTATTGATAGATGCATGCAAAACTTTTGAAGTTCCCTCATCGGGATAAGTGCTTTCGCCTGATGGTGCGAATGATCAGATTGTTATATTTTCATCTGCACACCTGCGAAGGCTTTTAATATAGCAGCGTTAAGTGGAAAGGATTTAACTATTTTGACGCATATTATTTTATTGCGTAATAGCCCTAAGAAGTTCAGTCAATTCTTTATCAGTAAGGTTTTCTTTATCAGCTTTATCGTATATGGATAACAGGTAAACTACATCATCTGCCACCATAAAATGAGTGATAACCCGAGCTCCGCCACTCTTACCTTTACCTTTTGAAGCAATGGCGATGCGAACTTTGAAACAATTTTTCCCTATAGGTGCCCCTTGTTCTGGTTTCTCTTTAAGTTCCTGAATCAATTCTAAAAGCTCTTTCTTCAAAGAAGCATATTTTTTGATAAGCTTTTTAGCTTGCCTTTCAAATACCGAAATGGATTTTACTTTATAGCTCATTCAAAAAATCTTCAGCGTTACGAGCTTTCTTTTTACCCTCCTTGATTAAATTTATTTCTTCCACTGCCTCACTTATTTCTTCCATTAATTTTGCTTTTGCCTTAGTAAGAGGCTTGGCTTTTACATAGGAAATGCTTTTCAGTACTTCCATCAAAGAGGAGGCTTTATTATCGGGTATATCCAGCAATACTTTCATAGCAAATATTTATCAAATTTAGTTAAATATTTATACCTCGTCATATTCTTCAAACAGCCGCGGTGCATTTCGAATTGTAGCCCATTATAATTTCCCGTTCAATGGTGCAGATACTCAGATTACTACATTTCATCTGCGCATCTGCGGCGATCCTCAAAATCTTATCACAAAGTCCTGCTTCACTTTAAAATCGGGATTGAAGAAAACTATGCCGATAAAAAACAAGTCGATGCTGCAGGTAACGGCAGGATGTCCAATGATCTTTTTCCAGGCAGATTCCATGCCTGCACTCCAATGGATATCATCAAATACAAGTATTGATCTTCCGTGAGTAAACGGCAATAGCCACTCAAAGTATTTTAGTACAGGTTCTTCGCGATGATTGCCATCTACAAAAACAAAATCGACTTTCCTGTTTTTTTGTAAAAAAGGAGGAAGCGTTGTATCGAAATTTCCCGGCATTAACCGGATGTTTGAATAATTCAGTTGCCGGAATACCTGTTGTGCCAATGCCGCAACAGCCGGAGCGCCTTCAAAAGTAAATATGGTAGCCGCAGGTTGGGCAGCTGCAAGATAAGAAGTGGTAATACCCAATGAGGTGCCTAGCTCAATAATGGTGGGTGGCTGAAAATAATTGACCATCCTGAAAAGCAATCTCGCGTACTTTGGCGATTTCAACGACCATTTGGCAATGTTGCTTATTTTTCGGCTATTCGACGCCGTCATAGCCGAGCCGGCACCAAAATCTTCTATTTCTATAATCTCGTTGTTCAGCAGCAACAATCCCCGTTGCGCCTCAATTTTTTGAAAGGCGTAAAACTGGCGCCTGTCGTTAAGCACCCTGGTAACAAAATCAAACACAAATGGTGAATGTATGCCATGCCCCTTACCGTTATGCGCGGTAATATAGTATTGAAGGTATTTTAAAGCCAGCCGGGGTTTACTGTACATCCTGTCAAAACTAGGGGTAGTAGAAGGAAAAAAGAAATATTACTTCTTTTTAATCCATGTTTGAAATGAATATGCATATGCATGCTTGTCATCCGCAGCAAAGTCCAACTGGTACACCTTTTCCCATTTGTTTTCGTCGAATGCAGGAAAGAATGCATCTCCGTCTAATACAGCATGCACGCGCGTAATATATATTTTATCTGCCAGCGGCAGGCAGGCATCATAAATCTGGCCACCACCCGCCACAAACACTTCCTTACAGTCGGTGCTTTTCGCTTTTTGTATGGCTTCTTCTACCGAATTTACCACCCACACATTTTCTCTTTCAATACCAGAAACCTGCTGACGCGACACCACAATATTGTAACGCCCGGGCAGCGGTTCGCCTGCCATCGACAAATAAGTTTTCCTCCCCATAATAACAGGCATGCCCCAGGTAGTGTTCTTAAAAAACTTAAGATCGTTGGGCAAATGCCAGAGAAGCTGATTGTCTTTTCCAATAGCATTGTTTTCTGCCGCAGCTACTATAAGGGATATGATCATAAAAAGAATTTGTGAATAATGTACTGCGCTCTGTCACAACAAACAAGCCACAAATTATACGAATGTTGTTAGCTATGCCGCAGATTCGCAGATTGCAATTTTGAAGCTGCGAATCTGCGACAAAAAAGTTTCTTATCCTGAATGAGCATTAAACGGCAACCGGCGCTTTAATGGCAGGATGAGCCTGGTATTGTTCCAGGCTGAAATCTTCGAATGTAAAATCAAAGATATTTTTTACATCCGGGTTCAACCGCATTACCGGCAGGTTGTACGGTGTTCGCGACAACTGCAGGTTGGCCTGCTCTATGTGATTATTATACAAATGCACATCGCCAAAGCTATGAATGAATTCGCCGGGCTCAAGATCGCACACCTGTGCAATCATTAATGTTAACAATGCATACGATGCAATGTTAAACGGAACACCAAGGAATACATCGGCAGAACGCTGGTATAACTGGCAGGAAAGCGCAGGCTTGGTGCCACCTTTTGGAACAGCTACATAGAACTGGAACATGTTATGGCAAGGCATCAACGCCATTTGAGGCAGGTCGGCAACGTTCCATGCACTCACAATCAGCCTTCGGCTATCGGGATTTTTTTTGATCTGCTGAATAACATCTGTAATCTGGTCAATCGTTTCGCCATGCGCACCTTCCCAGCTCCGCCATTGTTTGCCATATACCGGGCCAAGGTCGCCTTGTTCATTTGCCCATTCGTTCCATATACTTACTCCATGTTCCTTCAGGTATTGAATATTGGTATCGCCTTTCAAAAACCACAACAACTCGTAAATAATGCTTTTCAGGTGGAGCTTTTTGGTAGTAACGAGGGGAAATCCTTTACTCAGATCAAAACGCATCTGGTAACCAAAACAACTTACAGTACCCGTGCCTGTACGATCGTGCTTTTGCACTCCATTATCCAAAACATGCCGGAGCAATTCAAGGTATTGTTGCATGGGTGCAAGTTAATAAAAAGCAACTGGGTAAAAGCAAAGCCGTTCGGCCGCTTTACGTACAAATGTGAATTGCTCGTGGATATTTTTACCTGTAATACATACAAACCCCGCTTTGTATAACATATTTACAGAACTTCGTGCTCCACTCTATCTTACATATCATGAAATATGTCGCCTTTTTACTGCTGCTCTTCTGCACAGTATACGCAAACGCACAAACGAAGCTCAAAATTCTTACCTACAATATATACCATGGCGAAAATCCTTACAAAAAGGGACAGGCAAACCTGGACAACATTGCCAAACTCATTAATGAGTTAAAACCAGACCTTGTTGCCTTTCAGGAAGTAGACAGCGCTACGGGCAGACTGGCGGGTATATACAAAAGCCGCATAAACTGGGTGCAGGAGCTTGGTAAAAAAACAGGCATGCATGGTTATTTTGGAAAGGCAATGGAATATGATGGTGGCGGTTATGGCGAAGGGATACTTACTAAAAAACCCGTGAAACCTGTAGTGCAGGTATTACCCAACCCGGCGGGAGGAGAACCGAGGGCATTGATTTATGCCGAATACCCTGTAACAGGTGATCAAAAAATACTGTTTGCAGGTACCCATCTCTGTCATCAGTACCTGCCCAATAAAATTGCGCAGGTTGAAAAGATCAACCAACTGCTTGCGCAAAAAACAGTGCCGGTTATAGTATGCGGCGATTTTAATTTTAAACCAGGCGATGAACCTTACAATGTAATGGAAGGCCACTGGCTGGATGCGGCGGAGAAAAAAGGCAATCCTGCTTTCACTTTTTCGGCAGACAAGCCCGAAGTAAGAATTGATTTTGTATGGCTGAACAAAAATACACGGTGGCGCGTAACCGATGTAAAGGTATTGCCTTATGAATATTCAGACCATAAACCTGTTTTAGCAACGATAGAAATTCAATAAAAATAAACGCCGATGTTGGCGAAACAAAAAACTACGGATGAAAAAATATTGCTGGCTGCTTGTTATTGCATTAACAGTTATGATGGCTACCGCCTGCTCAGGCACCCAAAAAACAACAGCTTCCAAAATGTCGTTCGCGCCTAACATTGTAGTAGCGCCCCGCGGTGCATGGAAGAAAAACAATTTGCCCGAAAACTCCATTGCGTCGTTGCAGGAAGCCATACGGCTGGGTTGCACTGGTTCGGAATTTGATGTACATATGACGGTGGATGATTCGCTGGTGGTGAACCACGACCCTCATTATGCCGGCAAGATCATTGATAAGAGCACTTACGCCGAGCTGCTGGAGCACAAACTTTCAAATGGCGAAAATATACCTACGCTACGGGAGTACCTGCTTGCCGGCATGCAACAAACAAACGCTGCAAAAACGATGCTGGTGGTGGAAATAAAACCGGCTTTTTCCGATATTAAGCGAGGGGCTTATATTGCTGAAAAAACAGTGCAGCTTGTTAAGGAATTAAAAGCAGCACCGTGGATAATGTACATCAGCTTTGATTACAACATTGTAAAAAAAGTAATGGAACTGCAGCCCGATGCAAAAGTTGCCTACCTGAACGGTGAAAAATCGCCGTCGGTAATAAAGCAGGATGGCGTGTGGGGCATTGATTACAATGCATCTGTTTTCAAAAAAAATCCTACGTGGATTGCGGAAGCTAAAAGAGAAAAAGTAAACCTGAATGTATGGACGGTGAATGCAGCAGAAGACATGAAATGGTTTATTGAAAATAAGTTTGATTACATTACCACCAACGAACCTGAACTGCTGTTTGAACTTACCAAATAAAAAACTCCCGTTATTATTTATAACGGGAGCTGTGGATATATATGGAGTTAAGAATTGTTGAATAGCTTATTTTCCTCCACCGAATTTAACGAACAGACCAACGTCGAACGACCAGAACTTATCGGTTGCTTTTGAATCGATAGGATCGGTAATGCCGGGAACGGTGAGCTTATCTCTGTCGCCAGACCCAAACAGGAAGTTATAACCCGCCTGCCCGAAAATACCTACAGGACCAAGCTCCACATTTAAACCGGCGCGGGGGGCTGCGCCAAAATAAGTCTTCTTGTTCGAGGTATTATAGTACGAACTGCTGCCGTTATTCTGCGTCATCGAAAAAACGTACTGCGTAAAATACGCACCCACATCAGCACCCAGGTATGGACGAATGGGCGCTTGTCCAAAATAATAATCAACCGATCCGGTTACAGGTACAATAGTGTTGCCACGGGCAACTTTATAATTGTTACCTCCCATGCTGAAATTTTCGGTCTTCATATCTTTCGGATACCCCTTGACGCTGGCACCTATTGCAAATTTATCTGCCAGCAAAAATTTTATATTACCTCCAAATCCCCATTGAGAAGCTCCTGAACCTTCTAGGCGGGAACCGTGAACGCCTATCTGAACCTGTGAAAAAGAAGTAGTAGAAACAAGGATTAAAAAAGCGGTGGCACTTAACAGGAATAACAATCTACGTTTCATATCAATTCAATTTTAGTAAAAAATGGCTCAAAAGAAAAGCCGTTCTGAATTACTGAACTGATTTTAAAAACTGTGCCAAAAGAAAATGAATTTGCAAATTTAACATAGAGTGTAAGGTGGAGGGTGTAGGGTAAAGGTTGTAGGGTAAAGGTTGTAGGGTAATCAACGGCCAGCGATGAGCTATTACGGATAGGATTTGAAACCTACGGCTGAACACTGATTGCTGAACGCTGACTGCTAATAACGTGTAAGTCTTGTTACCGCCTGAGGTAATATTTCCTCAAGCCAACTGTTCCCATCATACATTACATGTTCACTGAGTGTAAAAGTTATCATGCTTTTGCCCTTCGCTGAATTTCTTTTTTGATCAGCCGGAGTTCTCTGCCCGTTTGCCCCGCAACAGAACTGTTTTCCTGCGCCCTGCGCATGAGGTAAGGAATCACATCCTCAATGGGTCCGAAAGGGAGATATTTACTTACGGAACAACCGGCCTTTGCCAGGTTGAATGTAATGTTATCGCTCATGCCATACAACTGCGAAAAATGAATGTGCGGATGATGGAGTGATATGCCTTTTTGCAGCAGCAGTTGAATTGCCAGCAAATTGCTTTGTTCGTTGTGCGATGCCACGATGGTAGCAATCTTATCAAGATGTTGTATACAAAAGGATACCGCGGCATCATAATCGAGGTCGGTAGCTGCTTTGTCGGGCTGAATAGGCGAAGCATATTGCATTTCGGTTGCGCGCACCCGTTCTTTTTCCATATAGGCGCCGCGCACCAGCTTGGCGCCTAAAATAAAACTTTTCAGCTCGGCAGCCTCCAGCGAATCTTTTAAAAATGCCAGCCGGTCGTGCCTGTACAACTGGATGGTATTATACACCACCGCTTTGTGCGCATTGTATTTTTGCATGGCTAAAATGGTAATCACATCAACGGGATCCTGTATCCAGGTTTCCTCGGCATCTACCAATACGCCAATATTTTTTTCCGCAGCGCACTTACATATCTTGTCCATCCGCTCCTGCACGCGGCTCCACTCCTCTCTTTCTTCGGCAGAAAGCGTTTCTAACGCTTTGGCATACCGTTTCATTAACGGGCCGGTATTGCCCGAAACAGACGAGTCCAGCTTTTCGAGCAAACCAAAACGCGCAAAGCCCGTTACCTTAATGCTCATAAACGGAATGTTGGACTGCGTAGCTGCATACTCAATTACGCGGATAAACTCCTGCATGGCATGGTCAAATCCCTGCTCACCATCCTCCCCTCCTTCTACACCATAATCAAGAATTACACTTACATTAAAAGCGCCCAGCTTACTGGCTACCTGCGCTGTTTCTTCGAGCGTTTCGCCACCAACAAATTGCGTAAAAATAGTATTGCGTATCAGGCCTTTTACAGGCAACCCTGCTTTGATAGCTTTAGGTGTTATACTGGTTCCTATTTTTACCAGCCACGAGTAACCCATAGAGGCAAAAAGAAACGCTGCCTTTTTCAATTCCTTATCTGATTTGTAAGCAAAAGCATTTTGCGTATTATCAAACGAAACCATACCGGGCGCTCCCATTAGTTAATATTTGCACCAAAAATAAGGTATAAGAGGTAAGGTATGAGGAATAAGGTGTAGGGTATAAGGTCTTAACCCTATACCTTTTCCCTTCCACCTTTTCCCCGTAACTTGCAAGCTGTAAAAATTTGTTTCGGCATTTGTAACAAAATTAAACCCCGCGGCTACTAATCAATCGTTATGCAAAACATTTTAGAAGTCAGTCATCTTAAAAAATATTTCGCTACGCAAAAGGCAGTAGACGATGTGAGCTTTACGATAGAGGAAGGATCTATTTTCGGAATGCTGGGACCTAACGGTGCGGGAAAAACGACCTTGCTGAGAATGATCACCGGTATCTTTTTTCCGGACGAAGGCAGTATCACTTTCGACGGCAGAAAATTTGACCCGATCAATGACATCATCCGAATTGGCTACATGCCCGAAGAAAGAGGTTTGTATAAAAAAATGAAGATCGGCGAACAGGCATTGTACCTGGCACGATTGAAGGGACTGAGCAAAGCCGAAGCAATGGACAGGATCAAATTCTGGTTCGAGAAAATGGAGATGCAAACCTGGTGGAATAAAAAAGTGCAGGACCTCAGCAAAGGCATGAGCCAGAAACTCCAGTTTGTTACCACCGTATTGCATGAGCCAAGACTGATTATACTCGATGAGCCTTTTAGCGGGCTGGACCCGGTTAATGCAAGTCTTATTAAAGATGAGATATACAGGCTTGCTCAAAACGGAAGTACCATCATCTTCAGCACACACCGTATGGGTGAAGTGGAAGAAATATGCGATCATATTGTGCTGATAAACCGGGGCTCGAAAATTTTGGATGGCTCGGTAAAAAAGATTAAGCAGGATTTTAAGGAAAACCTGTTTGAAGTAGGGTTTGAAAAGCGCCCGGAGCTGATTCAGGATAACAATGTTTTTGAACTGGCAGGTACAAAGGGCGAGCACATTATCTTGAAAATACACGAAGGTTACAAGCCTCACGATGTATTGCAATACCTGTTGTCTCAATCGCACGAAATCGTTTCGTTCAACGAAGTGCTGCCATCGCTCAACGACATTTTTATCAGGCTGGTGGAAGATACTCCACTGGCAAGACAATTTCAACCTTTGTAAAAGGCACTGTTACTATCCATCATTATTAACTGTATTATACTATGAATAAGATAGGGCTGATTATTGAAAGAGAATACATGACGCGGGTAAAGAAAAAATCTTTCCTGCTTACCACCATCATCGTGCCCATTGTAATTGTTGCTTTTTATGCCGTTATCATTGCCGTTTCTATCAGCGGAGATACCAACACGCAAAAAATTGCTGTTATAGATAAAGCAGACCTTTTTGAAGGAAAGATCGAAACGAGCGCGAAGGACAAATCGACCTATACCTTTATCCAGAACGAAACAGAACAATCTTTCAAAACAAAATACAAAAAAGAGGGATATACCTTGTTCCTGTATATACCTCCGCTTGATAACAATGACCCGGGGCAGATTAAAATACACAGCCAGGCATCGGTAAACCTCTTTGTAAAATCTGCCATTGAACGGAAGATCAATGCGGCTATTGAAAGAAAACGCCTGATTGCTGCGAACATTGATCCGGACATTTACAAAGCAATAAAAGCGGATATTGAAGTTGAAAACACGATTGATTCCGCCAAAGGCGAAAAGAAAAGTATAGCGGGCGTAGCCTATGTGGTGTCGTTTGCGGGCGGCATTCTGATATACATGATCTTACTGATATACGGAACCATGGTTATGCGGGGCGTAATGGAGGAAAAAACCAACCGCATTGCAGAAGTGATTGTAAGCTCAGCAAAGCCTTTTCAGCTCATGCTCGGTAAAATTGTGGGCATTGGTGCAGTGGGGTTAACCCAGTTTGCTATATGGATTGTGCTGATGGGGTCTCTTCAACTGGTTTTACCATTAATTTTTCCAGACCTGTTCCAGCAGCTATCCAATCCCGTTATTGGCGGCGCAACACAGCAGGCTGGCTCGGGTAAAATGCTGATCGTGCTTGAGGGACTGCGTTCGCTACCTATCGGGCTTATTCTTTTTTGTTTCCTGTTTTATTTTGTGGGAGGATATCTTTTATACGCCTCTTTATTTGCGGCAATTGGCAGCGTGGTAAGCGAAGATCAGCAGGAAGCGCAACAACTGGTATTCCCGATTATGATGCCGTTAATACTTGGCTTTGTCATCATGACAAAAGCCATCAACGATCCCGACAGCAGCCTGGCAGTATTTGGCAGTATGTTCCCGCTAACATCGCCGGTAGTAATGATGGGCAGGGTAACTTACGGTGTACCCTGGTGGCAGTTGGGTATTTCCATGGTACTGCTCATCGTATCCTTTTTATTCTTTACCTGGCTCACCGCCAAAATATACCGTACCGGCATTTTGTTGTACGGCAAAAAAGTTTCGTGGAAGGAAATGTGGAAATGGGTGGTAAGGAAAAGCTAAGAAATTTGAAATTTGAGATTTGAGATTTCTGATTGCTGATAGCCGAAAGCTGACTGCTGACCGCTGACAGCTATTTCTTCGAGAACCGCATCATAGCTACATCTCCCATAATAAAAGTGAGCGTGGTATCATTTGTAACAGAGAACCTGTTCACTTTTTTTAGCGTTTCAATAAATACATTTTCACCCTGCCCTTCACAAAACATTTTAGTCAGCGCCATATCATTGGTAAAGCTGATATTGTTCCCTTCGCTGATCAACCGCCCCCGGAAATTATTACAGCTTGTGTTACCGCTAAAGCTGGTATCGGCAGTGTTAAATGTAATAACAGGTTTTCGGCCCGGGTAAAGTCCTTCAAATGCAATTCTCGGTCCTGTTATGTAGTTCAGCTCCCAGGTGCCATTAAGCGAAGCATTGCCCGCCGCTGTACCGCTGTTCTTTTTGGAACTTTCGCAGGCAACCAACAATATCACTCCAATAATAGCAGCCAATACGTATAAATTTTTCATACCAAATGTTTAAGTGGAAAAAATTTAATTGCCAATGCTGGTGTCATCAGTTGCAACAACATAAATATAAAAAGAAAGTGGTAAGTGCAGAAGACAAGGGTGAGAAAGTTGCAAATTTCGCCTAGCCGGCTTTCCCTTGTAATGCGCAACCCGAAGCCTGGAAATGGGCAGATAATGGTCTTGTCGCTTACCATCACCTGCAATGGTCCCTTATTTGAAGCATGAATTGTAATGAAAAAAGCTGCAATATATATCGGCACATCGGGCTGGCAATATGCACACTGGAAAAAAAGGTTTTATCCCGATAAATTATCAACAAAAGATCAGCTCAGCTATTATGCAACGAAATTGTCGACAGTTGAGGTAAACAACTCTTTCTATGCAACGCCTGTAAAGCAGCATTTGCAAAAATGGGCTGCCACTGTACCCGAAACATTCTTATTCGCCATAAAAGTCAATCGCTACTTTACTCACCTGAAAAAGCTGCATACCACCAAAGCAGAAATAACCCAATTTGTTAAGCTCGTTTCGCACCTGGGAAATAAACTGGGTCCATTATTGCTTCAACTGCCACCGAGATGGAAAGTGAACATTGAACGGCTGAAGACATTTCTCGACACGCTGCCTCCAAAGCACCGTTATGTTTTTGAATTCCGGAACGACACCTGGCATACGCAGGAAGTATACGATCTTTTACAAAAACACAATTGCGCTTTGTGCATTTACGAACTGGAGCATTATATATCACCTCTGGTGCTCACTGCCGATTTTGTATACATCCGTTTGCACGGTCCTGCACAAAAATACCGTGGCAGTTATTCAGCAGCAACTTTAGGCAAATGGGCAAAAAATTGCCGTAAATGGCTGCAGCAAAAGAAAGATGTGTATGTATACTTCGACAACGATGAAAAAGCCTTTGCGCCGGCTAATGCGTTGCAATTGATTGAAAAAGTGTAGTTGGCTATCAGCTTTCAGCAATGAGCATTCAGCCGCTGGTCACTTCAACCCAGCCCATGCAATTCCTATTGTTTTTTGTTCCTGGATCTTGTCATTTGTTTTTTGGTTCTTGTCTTTGATTCTCTGTATTTTGCATTTTGGCTCTTGCGTTTCCCTATGCCTTATTTCCTACTCCTTACTCCTAACTTTTCGGGTATAATTCTTGCGATCTTAATAATAAAAAAGCATGAAACAGATGACCGTGCCGGAGGAATTATTGATTCCCATTGACTATGATGCACCCGAAACGCCCCCGGAGGTAAAACAGTTCAGACCCGTTTTGTTTCAACGCGAAGAAGTTTTTCATTGTGTACTTGGAACAGACGAAGCAACGGGTATTGCCGCAACAGGAGCTACGGAAGATGAAGCGATAGCCCAATGGCTGTCTGCATTTAAAGAGCGGCTAAAAAACGGGAACGATCAGGATGAACTGTTAATATACATCCGCGATACAATGGCAGCAGGCAACCTTCATGTGTGGTAAGTAGTTAAGCAGGTTAAGTGAGTTAAATGAGTTAATTAGGTGCGAGGTATTCAACTCAATTAACCTGTTATTCATGCGAAGTCACTACCCTTCCCACGGCAGCCTTTCGTTTAATATAGGGGCGTATGATCAGCCTGTTTCCTTTATCGAACGTAAAGTAATTCCATATCCAGCTTGCAAACACCATTAACTTGTTGCGAAAGCTGATGAGATAGTTGATATGCACAAACAACCATATCCACCAGGCAACCCTTCCGCCCATGTATTTGTTGCCCGGAAAGTCAAGCACAGCCTTACCGCGTCCTATAGTTGCCAATGTGCCTTTATCAAAATATTTAAAGTCGTCTACCCGTTCACCCTTGTGTATTTTTGCAAGGTTTTTTCCTACGAATTTCCCCATTTGTATAGCAACCTGTGCCACGCCCGGATGTCCTTTCGGATACTTATCTGTCTTCATCAAAGCAATATCGCCAATGGCGAAAATATTGCCCGTGCCCATTACCCGACAAAATTTGTCGGTAAGCAACCTGCCTTTTTCAAGCCACTGTTCATGAATGCCTTCGATGCTCACACTTTTTACTCCTGCTGACCAAACAACTGTGGAGGCCTGAACAGGATCGTTATTTTTAAAATTAAGCGTTTGGCCGTCGTACGATTCTACCATTGCATTTACAATCACCTTCACACCCATCTTTTCCAGGTCGCGCTGGGCCCGCGCTCCAGCCTTTTGCGACATAGGCGGTAACAAGCGGCTCATTCCTTCCACCAGGTAAATTTTCATTTCGCTAAAATTGATGCAGGGATAATCTTTCGGCAACACCTTTTTGCGCAGTTCAGCCAACGCGCCAGCGGTCTCTACACCGGTAGGGCCACCGCCTACAATTACAAAGCTCAGCAGCGAAGCGCGTGTGGCAGCATCCTTCGTCATTTCCGCTTTTTCAAAAACCTGCATCAGCTGGCTGCGCAGGTTCAGCGAGTCGGGGATGGACTTTAAAGGCAGCACTTGTTGCGCCAGTTCATCATTTCCATAATAATTAGAAACAGAACCCGCAGCTATGATAAGATAATCGTAATGCAGATCTCCGGCGGGCGTAAAAACAACCTGCTGCTCCGGATCAATAGCCGTTATTTTGAACAGCCTGAAATAAAAATCGTCCAGGTTTTTAAACAAATGCCTTAACGGACTTGCGATAGCATCCGGCTGTAGCCCGGCTGTAGCCACCTGGTACAGCAATGGCTGAAAAGTATGGTAGTTGTGTTTATCAAACAGCACTACCTCGAACATTCCCTGCGGAAGGTGCTTTGCCACATTCAGTCCACCAAAACCACCGCCAATAATTACCACCCGCGGTTTGTCGGTGGCAGGAATGTTCAGCGATAAATCATGCTCATCCATACTGGTTTTATTTACTCTATTTCAAAAAGGAGACCACAATGCACGGATGTGCGCCGATGTCTATTGCCGGTTATACTAAAACAATGCGTTCAGTTGTGCGGCCCGATTTTTTAACGCGATAAGATATCTTGACAATTAAATCAAATTTTTATGGGCAACTTATTGTACATCATCGCTGTCATCCTGGTAATTGGGTGGGCTATTGGTTTTTTAGGATACGCAGCCGGCGGGCTTATTCATATATTGCTGGTAATAGCAATCATTTTATTCCTGGTAAAACTTATAGGCGGTTCTTCCAGGGTATAATGCTTCACTTGTAAATCTTATATATGAAATATACATTCTTATTTACTGCCGGCTTGCTGTTTTTAGCATCGTGCGGCAATCAACCGGACGATCCGGTTAAATATGCAGATTCTGCCAATGAAGTAAAAAATGATATGCAGCCTGTGGAATCGGATACGCAGAAAGAAACAAGCGAGTTCCTCGTAAAAGCTGCCGACGGCGGTTTTTCCGAAGTAGCTGCGGCGAGAGTAGGCGAAGAAAAAGCAACAGATCCGGCTGTTAAAGAGCTGGCATCGAAAATCGTTGCCGATCACACCGCTGTCAACAACGAGCTGGTAGCAATTGCCGGCAAACTTAACATTACTGTGCCGCAAGCACCATCGCAGGAACACCAGGAAAAAGTGGCTGAGCTGAGCGGAAAAAACGCAAAGGAGTTTGATAAAAGCTTTGTAGATGCAATGGTGGAAGATCATAAAAAAACCATTTCACTTTTTAAAGATGCCAGCGAAGATGAAGACATTAATGTTGATGTAAAAACCTTTATCAACGCTACCTTGCCCAAACTAGACAGTCATTTAGCAGCCGCAGAAGCTTTGCAAAAGAAAATTAAATGAAACGCAGGTTAGCTGCCTGATCGTTCCTCTACCATATTATATAAATAGTGCCGCCGGCGAACGCTTTTAAACGGATCGCATTATAATCACAGCCACTAAGCTGGTGGCACTGTTTTTTATGGCTGTTGTGTCAAACAATTCAAGTCTTATGGATTTCCTCATCTATCATCAGCTTAAAGATGCTTCTGTTTTACACTGCATGATCAGTAATCTTGAAAATACTTTTGAAGATGTATATGCATGCGGCGACCTTGTTACCATTAAAGACGGACGTGCGGAAAGCTCACCCGAATCGGTGATCCGGTGCCTCAAAAATTGCCTTAACACATCCACGCTTGCAAAAGAAGATGTATTGTATATCTTTTTTGCCGCTGAAGATAAAAAGATGAAACTATGGCCGTTAAAGCGTGCCGGACGTTCAAAAATGCATCGCCTCGAAGCAGATTTTCCGTACTACCAGATATAGCGGCCAGCGATCAGCTTTCGGCTATCAGCTATCAGCTTTCAGCCAATACCCCCTACACCCAATACCCTACACCTTATACCTCACACCTTCCACCTTCCCCCCTTCCCCCCATTGTGGAGTGGCTTTGGGAAAAGATTTGCACAGTTTATAAAACCGGCGAATAAGCTAAGCCGGTTGGGTGGCGGCACGATAATTAAAATAACATTGGTGAATGCATCTGTTATTTTCCATAGCAATATTATTAATAGGCAGCGTGTCCTGCACAGATTCCGCAACAAAGGTTGTATATGAAGTGCCGCTACCGGCTTATCACAAAGGAGAATGTCCCCGGTTGGAGAGAAGTCATACATTCAACAACACAGGAAATACAGAAAAATATTTGCTCGCTGCAGCAGAAAATGCGTTTCAGCAACTGGAACTTGCTGAACTGGCTGTGAACAATCCCGAAACCAGGCAAATAGGTATTTTAATGAAGGAGGATTACCATGATATACTGGAAGACATTAATGTGGTTGCTGCGCAGTTGAATGTCAACATTCCTCAACAGATCAGCTCCGGCGACCAGTCGTCGGTAGACGCTATTTCAAAAGAGCCCAATCAAAAATTTACGCGTATATACGACTTGCTGCTGAAACAAAACCTTGTAAACATAACCATGTTGTACGAAGCAGCTTATTACAACGATGCCGATAACATGGTACTTCAACTGCTGGAAGGAACGGTAAAAAAACTCGCTATCAGCCATATGGTGTTGCAATTGCCCGGGCAAACTGCCATGATCTGATGCCCCGCATGGTATCCTTCAGCCGGCAATAAACCACTTGCCCTCATCGTCTTTGCTATACAAAAGCCCGTTGCTCATTTCGTACACAGGTTTTTGCGTTTTGGGATCTGTGTAATTTCTTTTTTCGTACACACGCACGCCATTATTTTCCCTTGTTAAATATACCAGCAATGCAGCCACTCCGGGACCCACATCATGCAGCCATTGCTCGTCGCTTTCTTTTACAAATGCCGAACTCATCGTAATCGCTTTCCTGTAAAATTAGCAAAATTCAAACCAGCCTTACCTTTCACCTTTCACCTTTCACCTTTCTCCTTCCACCTTTCTCCTTTCACCTTCCCACATTGGATAATAATCAGGAATCTTTTCTGGAAAACAGCCTGTTTTTTTGCTTCAGTTTGAAGTGAACCAATGCAACTACTTAACAAAACAGCTATTGTAACCGGCGGCACGCATGGAATTGGCGCTGCAACAGCGCTTCAGTTGGCCCGGCAGGGTGTAGGCATTGCCCTGGCAGCCCGTAACAACGGCGACGGTGCGGTACAACGGGAAATTGAAAAGCTCGGCGTTCCCTGCATTACTGTTACTGCCGATCTTTCGCAGGAATCGGAGTGCATCAGGTGCGTGGAAACCGTATACGAAAAGTTGGGAGCGGTCAATATACTGGTACACAGTGCCGGTGCCGCTGCTCCCGGCAGCCTCCTGAATGGCGCACGAGAAGTATGGTACCAGGCCTTTGACTTGCATGTGCATGCCGTTTTTCATTTATGCCGGGCAGCAGTGCCTTATATGAAAGCCAAAAAAGAAGGCGCTATTATGCTCATTTCTTCGGCTGCGGGTATACGTGGTGTTAAAAATGCACTAACTTATGCTGTAGTAAAAGGTGCTTTGCCCCAGTTTTGCCGGGCATTGGCTTTTGAACTGTCCGACGATAATATTACGGTAAACTGCGTTTCGCCAGGCGTTATCAGAACACGGTTTCAAAACTTTTTAACACCGGAGCAGGTTAAGAATAATATCGACAACAGGATACCGTTGCACCGGGAAGGAACACCCGAAGATGTAGCCTCCGTAATTACCACGCTTATCAGCAACTCCTTTATAACCGGTGAAAACATTGTAATTGATGGCGGCATGACCATGCGCATCGTATAACATTTCAACTACTATTTATAAGTGATATATGAAAAAGCTCAACCCGGTTATTTTCTTTTTGCTTTCAACGGTTATTGTGCTGCCTGAAGCGGAAGCGCAGGTAAAGGACAATGCACAGCCTTTTACGGTATCGGTACAAAAACGCCCGGCTTCTAAAGACGAAAAAGGTGCTTTTATTATAGCACATGAGGCGCAGCAGTGGCAGCCCTCGCAAACAGCCATTATTATTTGCGATATGTGGGACAGGCATTGGTGCAGCGGCGCCACCAGAAGAGTAGCTGAAATGGCGCCTTACCTCAACGAAGTGATCAATATTGGCAGGCAGCGGGGAATGCAGATTGTACATGCCCCGAGCGACTGCATGAAGTATTACCAGAACACACCCGGCAGAAAGCTGGCAATGAAATACCGCAAAAAAGCTTCTCCCAAACTGGAAGAAGGCGGATTGCTGGATACTGAAAAAGGCGCCGAATGGCCCATCGATCAGTCCGACGAAGGATGCGAAGAACCGGGCGAAGCTCCCGCTAACGTATGGACGAAACAAATTGATGCCATTGAAATTAAAGAGGGGGACGCCATCAGCGATTCGGGCGAAGAGATTACCGGTTTGTTTGCAGCCAGGGGAATTAAAAACGTAATACTTACGGGCGTGCATACCAACATGTGCGTAATAGGCCGCACTTTTGGATTGAGGAATATGGTTCGGGCAGGATACAACGTGGTGCTGATGCGCGACCTTACGGATGTAATGTACAATAGCAAAATGCGGCCTTTTGTATCGCATTTCACCGGCACCAGCCTTATAGTAGAATACATTGAAAAATATGTTTGCCCATCCATTGTATCTGCTGATTTTACAACGCGCAAACAATTCCGCTTTGCAGAGGACAAAAGACCGGTCATTGCTTTTTTAACAGCCGAAGGGGAATACAAAGCCAACCAGCGGCTGCCGGAATTTGGACACGAGCTGATGTTGAAAGAAGGAGTGAATTGCGAATATGCCACCGGCTTGCCGTTAATGGAAGGTGCCGGCAGGCATAACCTTGAAAATATGCAGGTACTGAATGACGCCTCGCTGGCGGTGATCTTTATTCGTCGCATTGCACTGGAGCCGGAAAAAATGAGCCTGCTTAAAAATTTTGTTGCAGCGGGCAAACCCGTGCTGGGCATACGTACCGCCAGTCACGCATTCGACGCCAGGGGAAACGTGCCGCGGGAAGGCGGTGGCGTTGCCGCGGCTACGGAAAAAGTGTCGGGCTTTTTGGAACAATGGCCGGAATTTGACAAAGAAATACTGGGTGGCAATTACCAGGGACATTACGGTCACCTGGAAGAGCTCACGCGCATACAGGTTGTTCCGGGCATGGAATCGCATCCCATCCTGAAAGGGGTACCGGCAGAAGGTTTTGGCAGCAAAAACTGGTTGTATAAAAATTCGCCGCTTTCGTCGCCCGATGTGCAGGTACTGCTTACCGGTAGCATTCCCAACGAAAAATCCGAACCGGTGCTGTGGACGAACAGCAATGGAAAAAACAGGATCGTATATACATCGCTGGGGCATTGGGACGATTGGAGCATTCCGGGCTTCAGGCAACTGCTTACCAACAGCATACACTACCTGCTGAAAGATGGGAAATAAAAAAGCATTGGACGGAAAAGATGCTTAGCAGGGAAGAAATTCGTTCCGGTCGGTACGGCAATAGCCGGTCTGCCCGATTACACTGTGCACAAAGGCAAGCTAAAATTTTAGCTTCATAAAAAGTTGCCTGATATTATGAAGCAATTGCCTTGAAAAATCAAAACATCCAAATACGATTTCAAAAAAAACGCTTATGCATAGACGTAGTTTTATCCACCACCTGTCGCTGGGTGCAGCGGGTTTAACCTTGCAACCTTCTCTTGTTACGCCCTATAGCAGGTCGGCTGCCAATAAAATAGTATTGGCATTGATTGGTTGCGGTGGTCGCGGTCGCGATGTGCTGTCGGGCATTGTAAAAGAAAACGAAAACGTGGAAGTAAAATATTTGTGCGATGTAAATGAAACGCTGGAAGCAATTCCGCAGGAAATTGCGAACTATAAAAACAAGCAGGGGTATGCGCCGGTGTTTGTAACGGATATGCGTAAGGTATTAGACGACAAGGATGTGGATGCCGTGGTAATATGCACGCCGGAGCATTGGCATGTGCTGGCTTCTGTTTGGGCATTGCAGGCAGGCAAGCATGTATACGTTGAAAAAAATCCAACGCTTTCGGTATGGGAAGGACAACAACTGGTACGGGCTGTAAAAAAATATGGCAAAACCCTTCAGATTGGTTTTCAGAACCGGAGTGCGCCTTACGCGTTTTCGGCAAGAGACTATATTAAGTCGGGCAAGCTTGGCAATATTGTGCATGTAAAATGCTACAACCTGCTGGGGGGTGGCAAATGGGAGGCGGTACCCGATGCGGCTGTTCCCAAAGGACTGAACTGGGACGCATGGCAGGGACCGGCGGCGGCTGTTCCGTATAATCCTAACCGGCACAGTATGACGGGACGCGGCGGCTGGCTCGATTTCTGGGCGTACGGAGGTGGCGCATTGTCCGACGATGCCAGCCATGTAATGGATCTTGCGCGATTGGCTTTAGGCGATCCTGCTCATCCAAAATCTGTATACTGCACGGGAGGAAATGTGGGCTTCCATTCCAAAAAAGAAACACCGGAGTTCCTGAATATTACTTACCAGTTTGATGGTTTTGATATGACCTGCGAAAGTGGTTCCTGCACTCCTTATATGACAAAAGAGGGACGTGAAGTACGCTACGGTACCAAATGGCCATACTGGCCGCAAAACGCTACGCGCATCGAAATATATGGAACCGACAGACTGATGTACCTTGGAAGACATGGTGTAGGATGGCAGGTAATGGAAGTGGATGGGAAAATAGTAGACAGCGACAAAGGTTATTTTCCCGATAAATTTCACCAGAAAGATTTTATTGACAGTATACGGCAGGGTAAGCAACCCAACGGCGATGTAACGCAGGGACACCTGAGCGCTTCGCTGGTACACCTGGCAGACATTGCTTACAGGGTTGGCAACAAATACCTGGAGTTTGATGCAAAAACAGAAAGGTTTACCAACAACGAAGCAGCCAATAAACTTTTAAAGGGACATTACCGCGCACCTTATGTTATTAGCGGAGTGAGTTGAGTGGGTGGGTTGTGTTAAATGGGTTGAATGGGGAGAAAACCTGTGGCTGTATTATCTTTGCCGAAATACGATAATATGAAACAGGAAGAGGAATGGGACAATGAGCTTGAAAACGGCGACGGCAGTGAAGAGCGGTACGAGCGTATGTCTTTTACAGTAGATAAGGGGCAGGAACCAATACGGATAGATAAATTTTTGCTGACCCGCATGGAAGGCGGCACGCGCAACAAGTTGCAACAGGGTATTGAAAAGGGATTTGTGCTGGTAAACGACAAGCCGGTAAAATCGAACTACAAAATAAAACCGGGCGATCATGTATTAATGTATTCGGATACATCGCCCGAATCGACCGAGATCATTCCTGAACCGCTGGCGCTGAATATTATTTACGAAGACGACGACATTATTGTTATCAACAAGCCTCCGGGACTGGTGGTACACCCGGGTTGCGGCAATTATTCCGGCACGGTTGTAAACGGAATTTCATGGCACCTGCAACAACAAAATCCTTCGTTAACGGAATCTGATTTGCCTCGCTTTGGATTGGTGCATCGTATTGACAAGAATACGAGCGGCTTGCTGGTGCTGGCTAAAAATGCGAAAGCATCCCTGCATTTGGCCAAACAATTTGCCGAACACACGGTGCAACGAAAATATGTAGCATTGGTTTGGGGTGATTTGCCGGAAGAAAGCGGCACCATAGTGGCACACATTGGCCGACATCAGCGTTTTCGCAAAATAATGGATGCCTACCCCGAAGGCGAGCATGGTAAAGATGCGGTTACGCATTACCGTGTTACGGAGCGGTTCGGCTATGTAAGCCTGGTGGAATGCAGGCTGGAAACGGGACGCACGCACCAGATCCGCGTACACATGAAGTATATAGGTCACCCGTTGTTTAACGATGAAACCTATGGCGGCGACCGTATTGTAAAAGGCACTGTGTTTACAAAATACAAGCAGTTTGTAGACAACTGCTTTGCTATTTGTCCCCGGCACGCGCTGCATGCTCAAACGCTGGGGTTCGTTCATCCTGTTACTAAAAAAGAAATGCTGTTCAACAGCGAGCTGCCCGACGACATACAGCAGGTAATTGAAAAGTGGCGGAGGTATGTGGGAGCGAAGGGATTCCTGGCAAGCTAGGGCAATAGCGAAGACAGATACTTCGCGCCCCGCACAATATTGCTGTCGCTTCCAGGCGACGCTCATCGATTTAGTTAACCGAATTCGCCAGCTTAGCCGAATCCTTTGCGGCCTTCGCTTCCCGTTTCGCTTTCTTCCTGAAAAACCCTCTCAGCAAAAAATTATGCTGTAACGCTTCCAGGTTTTCATCGAGCTTTTTGCTGCCGCTATTTAAATTTTCCATGATGGTTTTAATATCGGCAGCCAGTTTCTCGTCGTGCAGTAAAACGCCCACCGTATTGCTCGTATCGTTTAAATTGCTGGTAGCATCTTTCAGATTATCTGCCAATGCCATTGCTGCCGCAGAAGCAGTATTCAGCTGGTCGGACGCTGCTTTCAAATTGGGAATGATCACCGTATCGCTTACCAGGTCCGATGCCAGTGTGCCTTCCTTATTCAGCTTGCTGGTATACCCCGCGATGCTGGCGGTGAGTTTTTCGCTGTTGCGGGCTGCCACGTTCAGGTTATTTACCACCGCTTTCAACTCGTCGTACAATGCTGTTTCGTTCAGCAATGCGCCCAGCGAGCCTTCGCCTGCCACCAGCTTTTTGCTGATGGTTTTAAAATCGCGGGTAATGTCAATCAGGTTCATGTTGTTTTCCTGCAACGTCGCCATCATATCGTCGGTACTCAACGCTTTTTCCACTGCAATGGTCTCTCCGCCTTCAATAGCAGGCGCGGTAGGCGTGCCGCCGTAAATAACAATGATCTTATTGCCAATCAGGCCGTCTGTACTGATCTTTGCTTTTGCATCGGTGCGAATAAATTCCCGCGCTTTGTCTTCAATATGCAACGTTACCTTCACCTGGGAGTTATTGTAAAATTCGATCTTCTTTACGGTTCCTACCTTTACGCCCGAAAACCAGATATTATTGCCCTGCTGCAAACCACTTACATCGTCAAAAATGGCGGTTATTTTAATAGACTTTACAAAGGCCTTCTGCTGACCGCCCAGGGTAAAAACCCCCACCATGAATATTGCAATGCCCACTGCAATGAATATTCCTACTATTACGCCACGCCTGTTTTTTTTCGCTTCCATCAATCAATAAAATTATATTCGTAAAAACTGTTGATTCGTTCATCTTTCACAGCAAACACTTCATCAAAACTGCCCACGCTCGCAAACTTACCGTCCAGCAATACAGCCAGCCTGTCGCCCGTTGCTTTTGCACAGGTAAGATCGTGTGTAATAATGATAGAGGATGTATTGAATCTTTCCTGCACCTCGTTGATAAGGTTGTTGATTTCCACACTGGTGATGGGATCAAGTCCGGCCGTAGGTTCGTCATACAGCATAATAGAGGGACGCATGATGAGCGTTCGTGCTATGCCAATGCGCTTGCGTTGTCCGCCCGATAGTTCGGAAGGATACTGGTGAATGGTTTGCAGCAAGCCTACCGCATCTAATACTTCCTCAACCTGCTTGTTTACATCTGCCCGCTTTAAATTCTTGGAATTGCGCAGCAACGGAAATTCCAGGTTTTCGCTTACCGTCATACTATCATACAACGCGCTGCTCTGAAAAGAGAAGCCTATTTTAAGGCGCAGCTCCCGCCATTGTTGATCGTTGAGCTGCGATACCTCTTCACCCAGTACTGTTACGGTGCCGCTATCAGGCTTCAGCAAACCGGCAATGATTTTAATCAACACCGACTTCCCGGTTCCTGAACGCCCCAGCACCACTACATTTTCTCCTTTGTATACATCCAGGTCTACCCCGCGTAATACATGATTCGATCCGAACGATTTTTTAAGATCGCGGATGGTGATGACGGCTTCATCCCTGCTGAATTGTTTCTCACTTTTATGCATATGCGCTATCTGAACCAGTTTGTAATTTGAACGATCACTATTTCTTCAATAAATACAACAAACATACCCGCTACCACGGCCGCATTGGCCGCTCTGCCTACCCCCTGTGTACCCTGTGTGGCATTATAGCCCTGGTAACAACCTATAATTCCAATGCTGAAACCAAATATGCAGCTTTTTATAAGCGACGAAAACAAATCCAGGAAGCTGATCCTTTCCAGGGCTTTGATAAAAAAGGTAACAAAGCTGGTGTCTTCGTTTACATAAATGTTCAGGTATGCGCCAATCATGCTGATAAAAGCCATATAAAACATCAGGATGGGCAGCATAAAAGTAGTAGCCAACACACGGCTTACTACCAGGAATTTAAACGGGTTGGTGGCCGACACTTCCATGGCATCAATCTGCTCTGTTACTTTCATCGATCCGAGCTCCGCTCCTATATTGGAACCTACCTTACCTGCGGTGATGAGTGCGGTAACCAATGGAGCCAGCGCTCTGAAAATAGCAATGGCAACCAGCGAAGGCAACCACGAAGTGGCTCCAAATTCTGCCAGTGAGGGGCGGGACTGTTTGGTAAAAACAATGCCTACCACGAAACTCGTAACCGATATCAGCGGAAGCGACTTATAGCCAACCATATAACACTGGCGCACAATTTCCCTCCACTCATAAGGCGGTCGCAGTTCCCTGAAAAATTTACCGATAAAAAGAAAAATAGCATGTACATCCTCAAAAAAACGGTCGAGCTTTTTTGAAATGACGTATGAACGTGGTTCTGAACTCATGTATGGATTAAAATTACTAAACCTGCTATTTCTTAATAAAATAATGTTCCGCAAATAATACAGGGGATTTATGAATGCAATGGGGGAATTTTTCCCCGGTTTTACGAGAAAGTTATGTTAACTCATGCAATATTGCCACGAAATGTGAAACACTAGCAGTAAGTCTTTACACCGCAGCCAGGTTTATAATTAAACTGCCCTTTAAACACAGAAGCCATCTCATAAATGAGACGGCTTCTTCACCCTTTAGCACTTCACCTTGAACCTAGAAAGTTTTTAGTTAAGGTTTGTCTGTATTATAGGTAATGTGAAACGTATCGGACGATGATACGGAGACATCCTCAACTTCATATATTTTCGTTCCCGGATCACTCCGCACGCGCACAATCACCTTACCTTCCGAATCTCTTACAGAGAAACCTTTTGTAGTGCCACCGCTTACTTTTATATACAGCACCTGGCTTCCGGCAGCCGTAGTGTACAGCCCTGCAGTATCACCTTTCTTTAAAGGAAAGCCGCCACCAAGTGTACCGCCGCCGGAAAAATAGACGGTATCCACAAATGCATCATCGCGGGCAGATTCATTGATTATTTGTACGAAAGCAGAATCGGAAGGATTGTAACCCGGATCTGCAGGTGCCTCGTTACCAGGCGTCTCCTCCTGCTGTTGATTTGAAATATCTGTTTTGTTGCACGACACAACCAACAAAACAATACAAGCCAGGCCCAATACATACAGTGTTTTTTTCATAGTAATAAATGTGTTAGAATAAATAATCGAAGATGCGTTGTGGAAAGGCAATCCTGCATCGCACATATTTCAAACGCCATCACAGGCTTTGTATTGCAATACAATAGGGCTAAGAAGTGAAACAAAAACGGAACTAAATGTTAATTGAAACAATCCATTTTAAAAGGATACATCTATACTCTAATAAAAATAGAATTGTAACGTAATAGTATCAACGTTGTAAGTAAAACAATCACTATGTGGTTTTGGAAAAATCAGGATTGCTGCTTCGTTAATACAACCGGTCGTTAAAATGCCCGCATGATGCATAATCGCTGCCAACAGCAACATAATACTTATTAATATACTGCTGAAACCACTTATTAAGCGCCGCCGTCTTTTTTTGAGCTATCAGGCGTTGAGCAATCTTGTCGTAATCGTCTTTAAGGTTTTCAATATGAGGTTCCGTCTTACTCTTTAAGTATAACAGTTTTGCTCCTCTTCTGCCATTTTCATCCGTAAAAGCAAACGGTTCGGAATATTCCCCGTTTTTCAATTTATCCAGCCTTACAACAACATCCTTATCCAGTTCCTGTATTGTAAGATAAACGCTGCCCTTAAGGTTGGTAACAGCGCCTGCCGTGAATTTACTTTTAGGATCTTCGCTGTAACGTTCCACAGCGTTGGAAAAAGTAAATGCCTTTGCAACCAGCCCAAATCGTATGGTATCAAGACGTTCCATTGTTTTTTGCATAGCAGTTTCTGTTATAACCGGACGCTTCAATATATGCCTGATCACAACATCGTCGCCATTACGACTGATCAATTGCACAAGGTGATAACCACTGTTGGTTTTAAACACTTTAGACAGTTGTCCTTCCTTTAAAGAAAACACAGTTTGCAGAAACAGAGGATCTTCGGTATTATCATTGCGATTGTATTCCAAAAGTCCCCCGTTCTTATAGGTATCCTTGTCGTCGCTATACATCCGGGCAACCATTTCAAATGAAAATTCTCCCTGCTCAATTTTCTTTTTAAAGGACGTCAGTTCGTCCTTTGCATACTGTTCCATTTCCGGGCCGGGTTTTGCATACAGAACAACTTCGTTTATTTCAACCGCTGTTTCATAGAAATTGAGCTCATTTTTTTGTATGCTGTTATAATAGCTTTTCACTTCTGCCGGAGTAACGGCGATTCGTTCCGTAATGGCTGCCTGTTCAGCATCTGCCAGTTTTAGATCTCTGATGAACTTCCTGTTATCCTCCTTTATCTGGTAAATTGTTTTTCCTGCGATTTGCTCAAGCGCTTCCTTGCTTCCATATAAACGAATAAAATAACGGATGCGTTGCTCCAGCTCCGCTTCTATCTCCTGTTCATCAACATGCAATGAATCTTTTTGCGCCTGTGCAATCAACGCTTTATGCATTATAATATCCGTCAGCAAATCACAATCTTCACCCGATGCAACATCAATATGATGCCGCTTGTTATCGGCAGCACCATTTATTAAATCAGACCGGAGTACAATTTCATTACCCACCACAGCTACAATTTTATCGGCGAGTACTTTTGCTTGGCTTCCCTGGCTGTTTGCAGAAGAAAAAGAGATGGCAGTAATTGTGAGGAGCAGTAGCCGTTTCATACAGGAATGTTTTGAGGCTCAAAAATAGAGAGGCACCAAAGTCATTCTCCATCCTGCGCTTCATTTAACAAAGGTTTACAAGGATGAGTTTATTAACGTGAGCGAGTTGGCTGTTGGTCACTCATTGCCGATCGCTGCTGAGAGCCCGATATTTAATATATTAGCGCTTACTATATTTTACTATGATGCATCACAAACCAGTTAAAGTAGCCCTCATAGGACTTGGACGTATGGGCAGGATCCATTTCAATCATTTGAACCATTATATACCCGGAGCCGTAATTGCGGCAGTGTCGGATGCAGTATACCCCGAAGAGAATTTCAGAAATGAGTTCGGAAACTTTTTATTTTCCAACAACCCTGTGGATGTAATCACCAACCCCGATGTAGATGCAGTGGTGATCTGTACGCCCACCAGTTCGCATGCCGAACTTGTTGCCAAAGCAATTGAAGCAGGGAAGCATATTTTTTGCGAAAAACCGCTGGACCTGTCGCTTGACGTTACGCGTGATTTATTGCAGAAAGCTGCGGCGGCCAACATAAAGCTCATGCTGGGCTTTAACCGCAGGTTCGATCCGGATTTTTTGCAGGCCAGGCAATCCACGGCGGCCGGAAGGATCGGAAAGCTGCAGATTGTAAAGATCACCAACCGCGATCCTGGCATTCCACCGGTGGAATTTTTAAAAACTTCTGGCGGACTGTTCATGGATTTTTCTATCCACGATTTCGACATGGCGCGGTACATTATGAACAAAAAAGTAGTGGAGGTATTTGCAAAGGGATTGGTTTTTATGGATGAGGCCGTTGGCGAAGTCGGCGACATCGACACAGCCCTCATCACGCTTACTTTTGAGGATGGCACTTATGCGGTAATAGATAACAGCCGCAAAGCCGTGTACGGGTATGATCAGCGTATTGAAATATTTGGTGATGGTGGTATGATACAGGTAGACAACAACCTTTACCACAGCAATACCGTATTTGACGCAGCAGGCATTCACAGCGCGTTGCCGCTGAATTCGTTTACCGAACGCTACAAACGCTCTTACCTGAAAGAAATGGAGTTGTTTATTGATGCGCTTCTCAACAATACCAGCTTGCCTATGAATGCCGAAGACGTGATAACGGCAACGGCTATTGCCTATGCGGCACAGGAATCGCTGCAACAGCAAAAACCGGTGAAGATCAGCGGTGCGTGGTGAGCCATCAGCAGTCGGCTTTCAGCGGCACACATCCGTCAACATCTTCCTCTTAAAAGCGCTTTATCCATGCAATTCCGATAGCGCCATTTTTAGCAACAGGCATTATGACGGCTGAACCCGGTTTAGTTTTCCATGCTAACAGGTTACTTACTCCTGGATAAAAAAAATACGCCAGCTCTGTTGATAATATACCAAACCCTGCCCCGCCAATTACATCGCTAAACCAATGTTTATTGTTCAGTATCCTGTAGGTGCCGGTAAAAGCGGCGAACAAATATCCCGAAACGGCAAGCCAGAAGTTCTTGTCTTTATATTCCCTGAACATAAAATGGGCCGATGAAAATGCCGTTGCAGTATGTCCCGAAGGAAACGAAAGCAGATTAGAGCCGTCGGGTCTTTTCTCTTTTACAGTGTGCTTTATAGAAAGCACAAACGCAGCGCTGATCAGTTGCGATGCAGCATACACAATGGTTCGGTCTTTCGCACTGTGTTTGCCTTTAACACCTGCTGCATTGAGTCCATATACCAGCAATGCAGGAGCATATTGTGCATAATTATCCAAACGCGTACGCTTCAGCGCTTGTCGCTCCACTCCGTCTTTCACTAAAAAATCAAAACGCTTCAGGTTGTTAACTTTCAGGCTGGCAACGCCATAGGTAATGGCAATGGCGGGTATCACCAGCTTTTGAAAGTTGAGCGCATATGCCGCTGAACTACTATCTGTTTTATAACGGAAGAGTCGGGATTTTGCGCTGCTGCCCTCAGAGAGGTAACAATTGTAAGGAATATAATAATACGGAACATGGTGTTTTCTGTTTGTAGCCTTAGTATTAACCAAGTTGTGCTGAAACTTTGTTTGCTGCCGGATGGGCATGATGAGCCTTTGCTCCAACGGCAGCGAGCATAGGTTAGCTGTTCCACCGCGCCGGTGCCCGTGCGATGGATAACATGCCCTGAGGTAGAAATGGAAGTTGAGGCGTTGCTATGTAAAATGTATAAGAGGAGGCAACAGACACACAAAAGTGTGTGGCTTGCAACGGATATCCGTTGCGGTATTACCGTTTAATGTTTTGCGTGGATTTGAAGAACAAACACCAGCAGGAAAAAAATGTGGAAAAGCTTTTATGCAGGCGCATGGAGCCTTATAAATTGTAAGACATTTTTTGCCGGCAACTGTAACAGTGCAAACAGCAAAATGAACGGCGTTCGATACGCCGGCAGGGGCGAAGTGATTTTCCATAGATATGTGATTTTTAAGATTTGGATTCGATTTTTTCAAACGCACCGACCCATACGATAGCCAGTGTATGAATTACAAGACAAAATTATTTTATCTGCCCGGGTTATCCAAGCAACAGGAGGGTCAAAAAACCAGCAACTTATCATCAACCATCGTCCACCAAGCTTTAATTACTGCTCGTTACGTGCTGCTGCTCTGTTAAAGCCCTGTAGCCGGCAATATTAGCCCGGGATACAGGCACGGACTGCTGCATGCCGCCGATGGTGAGCCTGAGCCCTTGCGCATTGCCTTCTACCTGCATTACTTTTTTTGTATTTACCAGCCAGCCGCGGTGGCTTCTGAACACATGCGGCACATCCGCTATCTGCAAGGCAATATTGGTAAGCGTGTTGCGCAACAGGGTTGTATTCAGCCGTTCGTTTTTCTCCCAATACACAGTAACATAATTGTCCAGCGCCTGCACAGCCAGCAAGCTGTCGGCCGGCAATTCTAATTTATCGCCCTGGTTTTCGCCTGCCAGTAACAACAGCGGCCGGGGCAAAGCAAATGTTTGCTCCTGCCGCGCTGTTTTGCCTGTTGTTTGTGTATGACCGGCAGATGCATTGTGCAGCTCCGGCTGCGGGGCAGGAACAGAACGGTACACAACCGCATTCCGTTGCTGCGTATGCTGCACCATTTGTGTAAGCTGTGCTGCGCTTTTTATATGGCGACGCAGGAAATGATTGTAAGTAAGCAGCTCGGCTATAACAATGGGAAAAACACCAAGCATCACCACCCACCGCAGCATAATAAAATACCAGCTCACCGGCAACCATACATCGTGCATCCACTGCGTAACCAGCATATTGAGCAGGGCGATGCACACCATTAAGAAAGTATTCCATATTATTTGCCGGCCGAGCGTCCATTTTGCTTCGTTGATGCGCGGGGCGATCACTTTAATCAACAACACGCTGCCCGTCAAAACAACCAACCCGGTGATCAATCCATATATGGCGGTGGTATACAACAATTGAGCAGCGGGATACAGGTTGAGGCTAAACGGTTTGAAAAAATAGAGGAACAGGAAAACAAACAGGCCAAAACCAATTCCCCGGAGCCAGTACCATCGCCAGGTGTTGATGGGAAAAGGTTGGTTTATGATGCTAAGCCACATGTTAATACAATATCAGGATGTTCAATAAATCAATTGAGCGCTGCAATGCTTCGCCGCCTGTTGTTTTTAGTGTCGCAAAACTAGTTCTTTCAGACTATACCCCTTTGCCGTTCGTCCCAAAATGCATTTCGCCACTAAATGCTTGCTGTTCATCCCCAAACCCGTTGCGGCGAATGAGGCAATGATAATTTTGCCGGGTGAATGGAGCGCGTTGGGAAGAGAACAGGCAAATCAAAATAACCCAAAAAATATGAAGGTATTACCGTTTGTAATCGCAGCATTGTTGAGTGTATTCTCCGCCATCGGTCAGGAGCAACTACAAACCGTAAGGGGGCAGGTAATCGATCAGCAGTCAAAAAGAGGCATCGCTGCCGTTTCTGTAACCATACAAGGCAGCAGCCTGGGCAGCATTACCGACAGCCTGGGGGTATTTGTAATTGAAGGCGTTCCTGTAGGGCGCATCACCTTGCAGGTAAGCCATATTGGCTACGAGTCGCTGGTATGGAACAATATAGTGGTGGAAGCCGGTAAAGAAACTGTTTTAAACCTCGACCTGCTGGAAAAGCTGCATGTAACCCAGGCAGCAGTGGTGATAACGGGCCGCACAGAAAAGCTTACCAGCCGCCAGATGGCTACCGTTAGCGCAGTGGAATTCAACGCAGAGGACAGCAGGCGGTTTGCCGGCAGCCGCAATGATATTGCCAGGATGGCTTCGAACTTTGCGGGCGTAAACAGTGTAAACGATGGCAGGAACGATATTATCATAAGAGGCAACTCCCCCCTGGGGTTGTTGTGGCGGCTGGAAGGCGTTGACATTCCCAACCCCAACCATTTCGGCAGCCTGGGCGCTACCGGTGGACCGGTAGGCTTGCTCAACAACAACGTAATTGGCAAATCGGCTTTTTATACAGGCGCTTTTCCTGCACAGTTCGGCAACGCTACTGCAGGCGCTTTTGACCTGGGCCTGCGCAGCGGCAACAACCATCGGAGAGAGTTTACAGCGCAAGTGGGCTTTAACGGGCTGGAGCTGGGAGCGGAAGGACCATTCAGTAAAAAAAGCAAAGCTTCGTACCTGGTTTACTACCGGTACAGTATACCCGGTTTGCTGAGTTCGCTGGGTGTGGACGTTGGAACAGGGGCCGCAGTGCCTGCTTACCAGGACATCAGCTTTAAATTTGACATTCCTACCAAAAAGGCCGGGAAGTTCACCCTGTTCGGCATTGGTGGCTCAAGCAGCATCGATTTTAAAGGTGAACTGAAAGACACGAGCAATTTTTACAACGATCCTTATCACAACCTTTACAACAGTGCAAAAATGGGCGCTGCGGGATTGAAGCATGCCTATTTTTTTAATAACACCACCTCGTATACGCTCACACTGGCAGCCACAGGCAACAATGTTGTTACCCGGCAGGACTCGCTGGATGCCAACAGGCTTCCTCATAAAAACTACAGAGAAAATGGCAGCGAGTGGCGTTATGTGGCCAGCCTGGTGCTCAACAAAAAATTCTCGGCGCGCAACCGGCTTACTGCCGGCGTTACCTTCGATCAGTTGCATTACAGCTATACCGATAGCATTCGCGATGCAGACCACGGGTTCATTCCTTTTCTACAGGAAAAAAATCATACAAACCTCCTGCGTGGCTATGCGCAGTGGCAACATCGTTTCAGCCCGCAGCTGATATTGAACACCGGCGTATACACTCAATACCTTGCGCTTAATAAGAACGCGGTGGCAGAAGGACGGATAGGTTTGCGCTATGCGCTGACAAATGCAGGAGCGTTTTCGCTGGCATACGGACGGCACAGTCAAATGCAAACGCTGATGACCTATTTTCATGAAACGCGTGTAAACGAAAATTATATACAAACAAACAGGGACCTGGGCTTTACAAAAAGCCACCACATTGTTGCCGGCTGGGAACAGGCGTTGCGCAACAACTGGCGGTACAAAACTGAAGCGTATATGCAACTGCTGGGCGATGTGCCGGTAGAAACACGCAGCACCCACTGGTCGGCACTGAACATGGGCGCCGGTTATGGCGATGGACTGCAGGACAGCCTGGTGAATAAAGGAAAGGGATACAATTACGGAATAGAGTTAACAGTAGAAAAACCTTTTTCCAACGGCTATTATGTGCTTGCTACCGTATCTGTTTTCGATTCAAAATACAAGGGCAGCAACGGCATTCAGCACAACACTGCTTTTAACGGCCAGTATGTATTGAACGGATTGGCGGGCAAGGAATGGCAACTGAAAGGCATACATACTCTTGCTGTCGACTTTAAGCTTACCACAGCCGGTGGCAAGCGGTATACGCCCATCAACGCAGCGGCATCGCAGTTGGCGGGAAGGGTAATTTATTACGAGGAACATGCTTACAAAGAACGGACAAAAGCCTATTTCCGGATCGACCTTAAGCTCACTTACCGGATGAACAACAAAGGTTTCATGCAGGAGTTTTTTGTCGACTTTCAAAATATTACCAATCACAAAAATGTTTTCAGCCAATGGTACGACAGCCGGGCCGGGAAGATCCGTACCCAGAATCAACTGGGCTTTTGGCCAAACTTTAACTACCGCATACAGTTTTAGCGATGATCGGTATTCATTTCACCGCCAACACAACGATAGCGATATATTTTTGATTTGTGATTGCTGATTTCTGATTGCTGATTTCTGATTTGTGATTCCGGCTTCCTGGTTCTTGCTTTTTATTTCTTGCTTTTTGGTTCTTGTTTCTTGGTTCTTGCTTTTTGTTTCTTGTTTCCGGCATTAAATAAGGACGAGGAAACGAATTCCCCATCCTCTTTTTTCGGCTTCATAGTAACGAATGACACCCTATCAGTTTACGAGCGATCAGCCGTCAGCGGTCAGCTATCAGCTATGAGATCACATAAATCAGCAATCATAAATCAGAAATCAAAAAATCTCCCCCTATCGCTTCACCACTCTCAGCCCCTGGGTTTTGGTTCTTACATAGTATATGCCGTGAGGCAGCGCATGCAGACTGATCTGTACCTTTTCTTCCGACAGTTTTTTAAGTGGCACCTGCCCGGTAACGTCGGTGCCGGTAGCATTGTACAGGCGGATGCTGAGGAGCTCGGACCGGTCGCCCTGCAGTATAAATATACCGTGGGTGGGGTTGGGATACAGCAGCACCGAACCCTGCCTGCGGGTGGTAATGGTAATGATCTCCGAATAGGCGCGGGTACCATCTTTGTCTACCGCTACCAGCTGGTAAAAGTTATTGCCTGCCGGCGCACCGGTATGCAGGTATTGGTAACGGAGCACCTGGTTGCTGTTGCCGGCGGCCTGCACCGTGGCAATGGTAGTAAACCCGCTGCCATGGCTGCTGTGCCGCAGTTCAAAATAAGCGCTGTTCCTTTCCTGGGCTGTTTTCCATTGCAGCTGGTTGGCGCCATGGTGATGCCTGCCCCAAAAATCAACCAGCCTTACCGGCAGCGTCGCCATCGATGACGGTGTGTTTACCACAAAATAAGCAGTGGCTCTTTTGCAGGCAGGAGTGGGCGAAACGCCGTCGCATACCCGGTAGGGAAAGCTTACACTGCCCGCAAAGGCATCGTGGGGGTCAAAGTTGTGGCTACCGTTGGCATTGAGCACAAAGGTGCCCACACCGCTCACCGTTGTATCCTGCGGGGCAACGGAAAGCGTGCCGCCTTCCGGATCGTAATCATTGTCTGTAACATTGCCGGCAACGGTTGCGTTCTGCAACACCGAGGCATAGTCGTCGGATGCCGATACGGTATTGTCAGCCGTGGGTGGAAGCACCGTAATAACCTGGAAGCCCGACGCGCAGCGGGGCGAAGGACTGGCCGTATCGCACACATTGTAATACAGCGTGTCTACACCTGTAAAATCCCGCTGCGGGGTATATCGTATATCGCCCGTTGCCTCGTTTACCACTGCTGTTCCGTTTTTAGGAAAAGTGGTAATGCTTACCGATCCAATGTCAAGCGCCTGCCCGGCATTGCCCGACCTGTCGTTAGCCAGCGTGGCCAGGTGGGCTGTGCCACCGGAAAAAATGGTTGAATAATCGGGCAGTACCACGGGTGGATTATCCGTATTGGCATCGGAAAGCACGTAAATGGTAAGCAGCTCTTTGGGGCAACCGGTACTCACCGAAGGCGGGCAGACCGGTATATAAAATTTATAAATACCGGGATCCAAAGAGGTAAAGGTATAAGTGCCATCGGTGCTGATGGCGGGCGTAGCTGCCCCCGGGTTGGTATAACCGGGCACCGTGGTGGCGCTGCCATAAGTGCTGCCCGAAGGAATGCTGTCGTTGGTGCTGAGGTTGCGCGTAATGTTCTCACCTGTCAGACCAATGTTTACATCGGAGCGCAGCAGGGGCATGGCCGGGCAGGTATGGACCGCATTGTTGGTGGCGTTGGTATAATTGGCATAGGAGCCGGTATACACACCGTTTTCACTCGTTTCCAGCGCATCGGCAAAACCGTTAGCCCCATAGCCGCCCTGGGCAATGGCATTGGGCGAATAGGACGGACCGCCGCTGTTCATCAGCGTGCCGGGCTGCAAACTGCCGCTAATGCCTGTTTCAAAAGCATCGCTGCAACCGTCGCCATCGCTGTCAAGGTCCAGCCGGTTGAGAATGCCATCGTTGTCGGTATCGTCCTCATTATTGCATGGCGTGCCGCTGCTGTTGCCTCTTACCCATAGTGCCAGGTATTCGGTAGAAGCAATTTCTCCGCTGTTAAAAACCACTCTTTGATTGCTTGCGGCAGGGCGCCAGAAAAAAGTGCTGAGATCAGAAGTGCCGGGGCCGTGTACCCGCTGTTTCAAGCTGTCGTCACCTGAGGAAGTGGTAGCGTTAACGCTTAAAGCATCCGATCCTGTCCCGGTCCAGCTATCGTTTATGGTGTTGTCGCTGCTCGACCCCCGGTGGAGCGGTCGCCCGGTCTTTACCCGTTCGATGAGCGCGGCATTAGTACTGGTAGCGTCTATCCCTCCTCCCGAACTACTGTGGGAGGAAATGCGGATCTGTTCAACAGTGCCCAGGGCACCGAGCGTGGTGGTGTGAAGAAGCCCCCGGCCGTAGGTTGCTTTGTCCAGCCCCAGGGCGGCAGACGTGGGCAAATTGCCGGCGCCATCCCCCCAGTCTACCGCCACCAGCACATACCCGCCGGGGGCCACAGAGCGGGGAAGAGTATTGCCACCGAGGTTAAAATGGTATACACCCCGTGCTGTAACAGTGGTAACATTGGCGCGGGCCTGCTCCAGGCTGGTAAAAGGAGCTTCTTCGCTGCCGCAGGCTGCTCCATCTTCCTTGCTATCCAGTATGCCGTCGTTGTCGTCGTCCAGGTCTGCATCATTACAAACGCCATCGCCGTCAAAATCATCGCCCGGTCCAGTGCCGCCCGCCGTGCCCGGGCATTGCAGGCTGCCGGTAAAGCCGGCAAACAGCGCACCCGCTTCCACATTGCTTGTTTCAAGCCGGTAATCGCCGCCGGCTCCGGTAATATTGGTAGAAGCGGCAACGGGGATGCCCAAACGCTTTTGGAGATACTGCACCGCCGCCTGTCCGGCAGCGCCTTTGGCAAATTCACATCCGTAAATGTTGAGCTGCCGCACCGCCCTGCCCAGTAACCGGCGCTGTTGTATAAACGCGGCAATCTGTGCAGCGTTGCGCCATTGCCCTTCTATGAGCAGTTGCCCGGAACGCCCGTGCGTTATCAAATGAAAATGACCGCCTGCAAACGGCAATGCGGCGGGCATCCAATTGCCCACTCCCCTGTCCTTATACAACAGGTCGTTGCCGGTATTGCCCATAGCGGCCGTGCTGACCAGGAATAAGGTTTGAATAAAAATAGTAAGCGTAAGCAGGTACTTTTTCATAGATGTGATTTTTGATGGAATAATTGAAATGTTTACAGCAGCATTAAAAGTCAGCATACGGAGCGCATGATGTTATGCATAAGCCCCTGGCATATCTGTTAGCGCCCGATTAACCGGCGCTGTTACTTGCAATGAAACTGTTTGTTTGAGAATTTCGAAGGGAAGCGGATTGCGAGACCATTATCGCATTTACAACAGCAATTGCAGATGTATCTCATGTGCGACAAAGATAGATTGAACCATTAATCCGGAGGGTTCAACAGGGGGTCAAAAAAGAGGCAAATCCATATGCACCAAACCGCTGCCGCAGCATCGGGCTGCCGGCTTTTACGCCATCGTGAGTATGCCAGGAAAAGGTCGTTGTTCTTTGAACTGTAAGCGGCCAGCCGTAGCAGTGAGCCATCAGCCGTCAGCTTTCAGCAATCAGCAATCACAAATCACAAATCCCAAATCGTATCATAAATTTTCTGGCAAACTGATTGCAGCGTTTACGCTAAACGCACAAAATGCAGGCACAACTGGAACGGCTACATGAATACTGGAGCGCAGCAAACTATCTTTCTGTAGCACAGATTTACCTGCAGCACAATGTGCTGATGAAACAGCCGCTTCAACCGCAGCACATCAAAAACGTGCTGCTGGGGCACTGGGGTACCACGCCGGGGCAGAATTTCATCTATGCACACCTGAACAGGATCATTGTGCAATACGATCTTAACATGATCTATATATCCGGCCCGGGACATGGAGGGCCTGCACTGGTGGCAAACACTTACCTGGAAGGCACCTATTCCGAAATCTATCCCGACATTACCCGTGACGAAGCGGGAATACAAAAACTCTGCAAACGCTTTTCTTTCCCGGGTGGTATTCCAAGCCATGTGTCTCCCGAATGCCCGGGATCAATACACGAAGGCGGAGAGCTGGGTTATTCGCTGAGCCACGCTTTTGGCGCTGCCTTCGACAATCCCACCCTGGTGGTTGCCTGCGTGGTGGGAGACGGTGAAGCGGAAACGGGACCGCTGGCTACGGCCTGGCATTCAAACAAATTTCTTCACCCGCTCAATGATGGAGTTGTGTTGCCCGTTTTGCATTTGAATGGATACAAAATTGCCAACCCAACAGTGTTGGCGCGCATTGGCGATAAAGAACTGAAAGAGCTGTTCAGTGGATATGGATGGAAACCAATTTTGGTAGAAGGATCTGATTATATGTCCATGCATGCGGCTATGTACAAAGCGCTCGACCAGGCGATGCGTATCATTAAACAGATTCGAAAAAAGGCAGCAGCAGAAAAAAATATTGCGCGCCCGGTTTGGCCAATGATCATACTCCGTTCGCCCAAAGGCTGGACGGGACCTGCTGAAATAGACGGCTATAAAAACGAAGGACATTTTCGCTCGCACCAGGTGCCGCTTTCCGATCCGCGCGAAAACAAGGCCCACCTGCAGCAACTGGAACATTGGCTGCGCAGCTATGAACCTGAAAAACTTTTTGACAATTATGGTAAACTGCGGGCAGACCTGGCGGCGCTGGCACCGGTGGGAGAAAAAAGGATGGGCGCCAACCCGCACGCTAATGGCGGTCGACTGCTCACCGACCTGCAAATGCCTGACTTTCGCCAATATGCGCTGGAGGTTGATCAACGTTCGGCAGCGGGACCGGGAGATACCAAAGTGGCGGGACAGTTGATCCGTGATGTCATCCGGTTGAACCAACACAATTTCCGGCTGTTCGGACCCGATGAAACAATCTCCAATAAACTTGACAGGGTATTTGAAGTAACCAAACGCCAGTGGATAGCAGATACAGTTGCATGGGATGAATATCTTGGCAGCGAAGGCCGGGTAATGGAAATGCTGAGCGAACATCAATGCGAGGGCTGGCTGGAAGGTTATCTGCTCACGGGAAGACACGGGCTCTTCAATTGCTACGAAGCGTTTATCCATATCATCGACTCTATGTTCAACCAGCATGCCAAGTGGCTGAACGTATCGGCTAAACTGCCCTGGCGTGCCAGCATAGCGTCTTTAAATATACTGCTTGCTTCGCATGTATGGCGACAGGATCACAATGGCTTTACGCACCAGGACCCCGGCTTCCTGGATGTGGTAATGAATAAAAAGGCATCGGTTATCCGCATTTACCTGCCGCCCGATGCGAATTGCCTGTTATCTGTAATGGATCACTGCCTGCGCAGCAAACACTATGTAAACGTAATGGTGGCGGGCAAACATCCTTCGCCGCAATGGCTGTCGATAGACGAAGCGGTAACACACTGTAGCAGCGGCATTGGTATTTTTGAATGGGCATCGGATGAAAACCCGGATGTGGTAATGGCCTGCGCCGGCGATGTACCTACACTGGAAACACTCGCAGCCGTTACCATCCTGAAAGAACATATACCCGGGCTTGCCATAAGGGTGGTGAACGTTGTAGACCTGATGCGGCTTCAGCCGGCCACGGAACATCCGCACGGCTTGAGCGATGAGGCCTTCGATTCGATCTTTACCATCGATCGTCCCATCATTTTTGCCTTTCACGGGTATCCTTACCTGGTGCATCGTCTTTGCTACCGGCGCACCAATCACCACAACCTGCATGTAAAAGGGTATAAAGAGGAAGGCACCATTACCACGCCTTTTGATATGACAGTGCTGAACGACATGGATCGTTTTCACCTGGTGATGGATGTGATAAAGCGGGTGCCTGGACTGGCGGCAAAGGCGGCAGCGTTGAAAAATAAAATGGAACTGAAACTGGAAGAGCATCGCAGTTATATCAACACGCATGGCATTGATATGCCTGAAATAAAAGAATGGAAATGGAAACGATGAGCAGCGAAAAAAAGAATATACTGGTAATAAATGCAGGTAGCAGCTCGCTGAAGTACAAGCTGTACGCAATGCCGCAGGAAGAATTACTGCACAAAGGGTTGACAGAACGGTTGCACGACAACCATGCGGCGGCGTTGCAGCCGGTTATGACTACATTAAAAAGCAATATGCAAATTGATGCCATTGCCCACCGGGTGGTACATGGCGGAACAGACTTTACACAGGCGGTGCGCATAACCAATGCCGTTAAAAGTAAGATCAGTCATTTATCGGAGCTGGCGCCGTTGCACAACCCGGTGAACCTTGCCTGTATAGAAGCAACGGAACAGATTTTTGAAAGCACCCCGCAATTCGCCGTATTTGATACGGCTTTTCATCATACCCTGCCGCCGGAGGCCAGCAGCTATGCTATTGACGAACAGGTGGCAAAGGATTGCAACATCCGGGTGTTTGGCTTTCATGGCATCAGTCACCGGTATGTGAGCGCCGCAGCGGGGCAATTTTTAAAAAGGAACGATGCCCGCATCGTGAGCCTGCACCTCGGCAACGGATGTAGCATGGCAGCCATTAAGGGTGGAATATCTATCGACACCAGTATGGGGTTCAGCCCGCTTTCGGGCCTGGTGATGGCCACCAGGAGCGGCGATATTGACCCGGTTGTACCATTGTATTTATGTACGAAGCTGGGCTGGCAACCGGCAGATGCCGAAAACTTTTTAAACAAAAAATCCGGATTAAAAGGCATTTGCGGTATGGAAGATATGCGCGATATAAAAAAGGCTGCCCGGCAAAACAATGCCGCCGCACTGCTGGCACGCAGGCTGTATGTATACCGCATAAAAAAATACATTGGCGCTTATGCCGCAGCGTTAGGCGGATTGGATGCGCTGGTATTTACGGGCGGCGTAGGCGAAAACGATGCAGACCTCCGCAAAGAAGTAAGCGCAGGAATGGAATGGTTGAATATAAAGATTGACGATGCAAAGAACCAGCATGCATCGTCCGAAAGCCTCACAGCCATACAGGCAACAGGCGCGCCCTGCCAGCTACTGGTTATTCCTGCCAATGAAGAATTGGAGATAGCGCGGCAGGTGGAGAGGATTTTTGATTTCTGATTTTTGACTTTCTTGTTGTTTCTTGTTTTTTGTTTTTTGGTTCTTGGCTCTTGGTTCTTGAATTTTGTTTTTGCTTCTTTCTTTCCTTATTCTTCAAAATCGTCGCTGCAATAAATATAGTTGCCATCGAGCAATTTCAGTTGCAGAAAAGCACAGAGCACGCCGTTGTATTGCCGGCGGAGCAATACCCGCAGGTCTGGCAACAAATAAGGTTCATTCAGCATCTCGCGATAGGCGGCTGCCAGTCGAAGCTCCGTTGTCCTGCAACGACGCACCGCCTTTTTAATGGCAGCTTCTGAAGAAATGTTTACCGGCAATGCTATGATGTCGACCGTTGTACTTTCAGTACTGTTTATGGTACGGGTTTGATCAAGCATAGAGATCTGTGCGCTTACTTCGGCAGCAAACTGGTTGCACTCCTGCGCTGCAAGGTGAATGCTGTTGCGAAGCTGCCGGTGAGAAATTTCGGAAGCAATGGATTTTAAATGAGTATGTTCTTCCTGCAGGGTAAGTGCAAGGCGCTCCAGTTTTTCCAAAATTTCCGGAGGACATTGAAAATGAGGGGGCTTAAGCATATCGTTTCACTTTAAATATGCAAATTCAAAAGCTGTGCCTACTCCGTTGCAAAAGCATCCGTAAAAACACTGATTTTATTGTATAACGCTCAGGGTTTTATGAAAGAACTGGAACGTGGAATATGAAATAAAAACAATGGCAGCGGCTTTCCAAAAAGCCCGGGGCTTATCAATGCAAAAGTTCTCCCGGATGCCGGAAGAACTTTATCTGATTAAATGCATATAAGCCAGTTTTATCGCATGTTTGCCGGCTACGAATGCATCATTTTGCTGTTGCGCGACTTTTTAGAACCGCCTTTTTCCGCTGCTTTTCTTTTCTGGTAAGCCTGTTCGTGCGGCTGGCGACTGATCCGTTTTCCGTCTGCTTTCTTTTTGTTTGGATTGTCCATAGTTCAAAGTTTATTACAAATCACTTAAAATAACATGCCAGTAGCGCCGGTTGAGGAACATTGTTATGCTCTTTTGATCTCGTTGCACGAGCGGCCCGGGATTTGTATCCACAACCGTGTAATTTCGTGGTACAGGTTTTGGCCCGATTATTTGAGTGCTCATGATTTGCTCCGTGCGTTTGTGGAATTACCCGGTTTAAACGCTCATCTCAGTTTAATACATTTTCATGTCAATATCAACATCAAACCTGCTGTCTGCCCGCATCAACCAGGCTTTACTAATGCCGATTTTAGCAACCGTTATTTTGTATTTCGGAAAGCCGGTCCTTATTCCGCTCTTCTTTTCCATACTGCTGGCAATGCTGATGGCGCCTGTTTGCCGTAGCCTGGATAAAAAAAAATTTCCCCGGTGGCTGTCGTGCGCCGCATGCATTGCTATTTTGCTGGTTACTTTCCTGCTGTTGATCGCTATTATTGTAATGCAGTTATCTGACTTTTTAAAAGATCTGAACCTGATAGAACAAAAAACGGGCGAGATATGGACCTCTGTTAAACAACAAATAGAGGCCTGGTTCAAGATTTCGCCCCAGGAACAGGAGGCGATGGTTCAAAACCAGATGACGGAAATAAAAAAATCGCCCGCCTTTGGTATTGGGAAAGTGGCAGGAGGCATTACCGGAATCCTGGCGGGACTTGCCATAGTGCTGGTGTTCACATTTCTGCTGCTGTATCACAAAGAAAAGTATGAACGTTTTTTCCTGAAACTGTATGCCGGGCAAAACAAAGAAGAAGTAAAAGATGTGCTGGCTCAGATCACACACGTATCGCAAAAATATCTTACCGGCAGAATTCTTTCTATGCTCTTCCTTTTTGTATTGTATGCCATTGCTTTGCTGATCATCGGCATTAAGAATGCATTGCTGCTGGCTGCCATTGCTTCACTGCTTACCGTTGTACCTTACCTGGGACCAATCATTGGCGGACTGTTCCCGTTTATGACGGCGCTGGTAACGGAAGACACTTTGCAACCGGCGTTGTGGGTACTCATTTCGCTGATCGTAATACAAACTATCGACAATTACCTTGTAGAACCCAACGTAATTGGCGGTGAGGTAAGTCTCACGGCGTTAAGCACCATTATTGCTATTTTTCTTGGCGGCATTATATGGGGCATTGCAGGAATGATTCTCTTCATCCCCATGCTCAGCATTGCAAAAATTATTTTCGACCATGTGGAAAAGCTCAAGCCATATGGCTACGTGGTTGGCGATGACGGCGAAAGTCCAAGTCACAAACTATTGAACATTTTTAAAAAGAAAAAGTGAGCGCAAAAAATAAGAACCAAAAATCAAGAAAGCAAGATCCAAGAAATCAAGAAACAAGAAACCAAGAAACAAAGACCAAAAAAACCAAGCTAATAAGCCTGCCAACTTAATCACAGCAAGAGCCATCGGCTCGGTTCAATATTGTAAGGATGGATTTTAATCCGTCCGTTCACACCAAAAAACACCACCTACCTATTAAACGAGTAATGTAATATCTGAAACTTAATCAACACCAAGAGCCATCGGCTCGGTTCAATATTGTAAGGATGGATTTTAATTCGTCCGTTCACACCACATCCTACTGCTAAAATCCATCAATAATTCACCGGCAGCAGCTTTATATATTCGTTCAGGTCTACGTGGTCCTGTTTTCGGAAAGGCGTATTTGTGTAATGGAGTTTGAGGAGCCGGGATACCCGGAAGTCGCGGTACTCATTGCGCCTCCAGCACCAGGCAATCATATGCCAGTTGAAGGCATAAAAGATAAGTCCAACCGGTTCTATCGACCTGGAGCTTACTTCATTCCGGTTGTTCTGGTATTCAATGTCCAGTATAATTTTAGAAGCGATAGCGCTTTGAATGGGAGAAAGGTAGGCGAAATCGTTGCCGGTATACAGGCAGTTGATGGCTTTGATCTGTGACGACAATTGTTCTGCCGTTTCTTTTTGATTGCTCCGCAATACCGACTTTACTTTGTTCAGCGCAGTTTCGTAATGTTGCCGGATGGACTGGTCGGCGAAACGTGCCGAAATGCTTTCCATCAGTATCAATGCATTTGCTTCTTCATTGCTGAACGAAACAGGCGGCAAAAAATATCCCTGCACAATAAAATACCCGCGCCCGTTTTCAAAACTTACCGGCACACCAATTTCAACCAATGCTTTTACATCGCGGTACACCGTGCGTATACTAATTGAAAATTTCTCTGAAATGCGCTCGGCTGTTACATATTTCCTCGATTGCAGCATGGTGAGCACCCCCATCAGGCGGTCGATCCGGTTCATTACTATATTTTTTAAGCAGTCAGCAACAAAAATAATGAGCGATCAGCTATCAGCAATCAGCGTCAAATCTATGAGGTTTTACAGCATTGCAGACTATCCGGTAAGTTTCATAGCTGTTCTAAAGGTTTCCAACTTTAAAAAAAGTTGGAAACCTTGTATTCATTGCTGACGGCTGACGGCTGAAAGCTGATAGCTGAGCGCTGACGGCTAACACTTCTCCAAGCGAGAAAAAGGGAAAACACTACGTATTTCCCCATCATACATGGCATTATTTTAAATATTTTCCTGTATATTTATTCAAACATTGAAAATTTTCCACGAAAAAAGGAAAAATAATTTCTTTTATGTAATTCTTACCCTAATTTTGGCGAAATTTTTTAACCTCTAATAGACTAAACTTAATATTTTATGTGTGGTATAGTTGGCGTGTTTGATTGCAAAACCGGTACAGAGTCGCTCCGGCCAAAGATTCTGAAAATGTCAAAAAAAATCCGGCACCGCGGTCCGGACTGGTCGGGAATTTACAGCGATGATAATATTGTACTGGCGCACGAACGCCTGGCCATTGTAGATCCCCAGTCGGGTGGTCAGCCGTTGTATACAAAAGACAAAACTTTGGTATTAGCTGTAAACGGGGAAATTTACAATCACCAGGAGATCAGGGCTACCATGCCAGACTATGAGTTTCTCACACAATCTGATTGTGAAGTGATCCTTGCGCTTTACCGTAAAAAAGGCATCAACTTTCTCGAAGACCTGAACGGCATTTTTGCATTTGCACTCTACGATAAAGAAGATCAGTCTTACTTTATAGCCCGCGATCATATCGGCGTTATTCCCTTTTACATGGGTTGGGACGAATGGGGCAACTTTTATGTGGCATCTGAACTGAAAGCGCTGGAAGGTGTTTGCAACAACATCAAGGAGTTTTTGCCGGGTCATTACCTCTACAGCAAGGATGGTGGTTATGAACTGAAAAAATGGTACAAGCGCGATTGGGAAAAATATGAAAATGTAAAAGACAACAAAACCGATATTGCCACACTGCGCAAAGCACTGGAAGATGCGGTACACCGCCAGTTGATGTCTGACGTGCCTTATGGCGTGTTGCTTTCCGGCGGGCTCGATTCGTCGATCATTGCGGCAGTAACCAAAAAATTTGCGGCGAAGAGAATTGAATCGGGCGATACGCAGGCTGCCTGGTATCCGCAATTGCATTCTTTTGCTGTAGGCTTAAAGGGTTCTCCCGACCTGGCGGCTGCCCGCAAAGCGGCCGATCACATCGGAACCGTGCATCACGAAATTCATTTCACTATACAGGAAGGACTGGATGCTATCCGCGACGTGATCTACCATCTTGAAACATACGATGTAACCACCATTCGCGCCTCCACTCCCATGTATCTCATGGCAAGGATCATCAAATCCATGGGTATTAAAATGGTATTGTCGGGCGAAGGATCGGACGAACTTTTCGGAGGTTACCTTTATTTCCACAAAGCACCCAATCCAGAGGCGTTTCATGAAGAGACCGTAAGAAAACTCGGCAAGCTTCACCTGTACGACTGCCTGCGCGCCAACAAATCGCTGGCTGCATGGGGTATAGAAGGCAGGGTTCCGTTCCTGGATAAAGAATTCATGGATGTAGCCATGAGGCTGAATCCGGCCGATAAAATGGCTGGTAAAGGCAAAATGGAAAAATGGGTTTTGCGCAAGGCGTTTGAAGATTACCTGCCCGAAAGCATTGCATGGCGCCAGAAAGAACAATTTTCGGATGGCGTAGGCTATAGCTGGATTGACACGCTGAAAGCCATTGCCATTGAAAAAGTTACCGACGAACAGTTAGCGAATGCGCGTTACCGTTTCCCGGTAAACCCGCCTATGTCTAAAGAGGAATATCACTACCGTTCTATATTCAGCGAGCATTTCCCTTCGGATACTGCTGCGGCATGTGTGCCTTCTGTGCCCTCCGTAGCGTGCAGCACACCCGAAGCGCTGGCATGGGATAAATCGTTCCAGAACCTCAACGATCCTTCCGGTCGTGCGGTTGCCAGCGTACACAACGAAGCATACGAAACTGCTGCTGAACAGGTACAGGCATAACAGCACTATAAGCGTTTATTAAAAAGCGTTGCCAACCCGTCCGAGGTTGGCAACGCTTTTTTAGTAAGTTTCCAACCACCATTGCCCGGCTAACTAATCTAAGTGGAAGGGTTTCAGCGGTATCCTGCAATAGCACCGGTACAACGGCTGCGAACTTTTCCTGATCAACCTGCTGAATGATATTTGATGGGTTTTTATTGCTGATTTGTTTTTAACAGAAAATGCAGCAATCAGAAAATGAGCTTTTACCAGCCAAACGATTTTCTTTATATCTAACCATTAAGATTATACGCTTTTCGGATGTCTATTAAAGAAAAGTATTTACACTGCTGCAATGCGGCTATATAAATTACTTAAACAGTGCAATAATGCATCACTTTTTTAGTTGTAGTTTCGCGAGAGAAACAATACATCACCTGATATAAACCTGCTGATTATTTTTACAGTTAATTGTTGATTGATTTAATGCGCAATTATGGATGTAATACGATTTGCTAAAAACATTATTATTACGTGGCTTGTTAAACGGAGGCTTTTGCTGAACACCAATAATGCCGTTGGAAAAAAGTCGCGATTCACGGGAAATCCTATTATTAAAATGGCTGCGGGCACCAAACTGATCATTGGCAATAATGTAACCATCAATTCCAATAAAAGAGGATACCACCTCAACATGCATTCGCCTTGTAAGATATTGCTCGACTATCCCGGTGGCGTAATCGTTATTGGAGACAATACAAGGATACACGGCACCTGCCTGCATGCCTACGAAAGAATTGAAATTGGAAAGAACTGCCTGATTGCTGCCAACACGCAGATTATGGACAGCAATGCGCATGAATTGTCTTTTGATAATGTGAGTAACCGCATTAATACTCATGGCAAAGCCAAGCCTGTATTTATTGAAGACAATGTATGGCTGGGCACCAACGTAGTAATACTGCCCGGGGTACGCATTGGCGCCGGTAGCGTTATTTCGGCCAACAGCGTGGTAAGCAAAGACATTCCCGCAAATTGCATTGCGGTAGGCAATCCTGCAACCGTGGTAAAGCAGTATTAAAGGGCTGTCAGCCGTCAGCGATCAGCTATCAGCGATGAGTGGGTTTACGGTTGATGTTTGCCGTTTGAACAAACGTCAAACAATAAACTCCAAACCCCAAACAACAAGCTGAATGCTGATACTTACCACTTACCACCTATCACTTACCACTATATTCTGTAATATTGCTGTACACCAAGCCATTCAATCTTAATGCTATTCACCAGAACCTTGTTCATTGCCTTTTTGACGCTATTGCACACCACTGTGTGGGCGCAGCAAAAAAATGCAGTTATTTCCGGCAGGGTTGTAGACGATAATGAAAAGTCTATGCCTAATGTGTCGGTTGTGATACTGGGCAAACAAGGCGGCATTGTTACTTCCGACTCTGGTACGTTTACCATCAAAGTACCTGCCTTGCGTGCTATTGGGCTGGTGTTTTCCGCCTCCGGCTATCGAACTGCGCAACGTAATTTTTATTTGAACGAAAACGAGCAGGAGAAGATCGTAGTGAGGCTGGATAAAACCTCGCAGGTGTTGCAGGAAGTGATTATTAAAGACGAACGGGAAAGAAGGGAAAGCGGACTCGTAACCATCAACCCTAAAAATGCGCTCGCCATGCCTTCTGTAACCGGCGGCGTAGAAAGCCTGATCAAAATATTTGTAGGCAGCAACAACGAGCTTACGTCGCAATATTCCGTGCGGGGTGGCAATTATGATGAGAACCTGATCTATGTGAACGATTTCGAAATTTTCCGTCCTTACCTGGTACGTAGCGGACAGCAGGAAGGGCTTAGCTTCATCAACCCAGAACTAACGGGCGGCATTCATTTTTACAACGGTGGCTTCCAGGCAAAATATGGCGATAAAATGAGCAGCGTGCTCGACATTCAATACAGAAAGCCAAAACAGTTTGGTGGCTCCGCATACGTTGGCTTACTGGAGCAGGGGCTGCACCTGGAAGGTGTTTCTAAAAACGAAAAATTTACTTATCTCGTGGGCGTACGCAACCGCTCCAACCGCAACCTGTTAAGCTCGCAGGAAACCAAGGGAAATTATGTGCCATCGTCTGCCGATGTGCAGGCATTGCTCACTTATAAGATCAATAACACCTGGCAGCTTGAATTACTGGGCAATCTTTCCCGAACACGCTTTTCTTTAATCCCGCAGGAAGCCCGGCTTACTTCTTCAGTATTATCACCCTTATTCAGTGCCAACCTTGGACTTGATATTTTTTTTGATGGAAAGGAGCTGGACCGGTATACTACCAGCATGATCGGGTTTTCTGCTCAGCAGCAACTCAGCAAAAAGGTAAAGCTTAAGTGGATGGTGAGCCGGTTCGAAAACCGGGAACAGGAAGCGTACGATATTTCCGGCGCTTATATTTTTGGCGAACGCAGCTTTGACAAATCGCAGGCCGATTTTGGAACCATTACTAACCCCTTAGGAGCAGGCGTATTTATGAATCATGCCCGCAACAAACTTGTTATTCAAAATCTGAACATTTCACACAAAGGAACCTGGAATACGCAAAACCATTTTGTGCAATGGGGTTTGAGTGTTGAAAGAACAGCTATTACCGATAAACTTTCGGAATGGGAGGCACAGGATTCTGCCGGCTACAATCTCCCCTATAATACCGACCAGCTCACCCTGCAAAAGGTAATTCGCTCGGATGCAGACCTGGACATCAACAAATTTTCTGGCTATATACAAGACAATATTACCGCCGGGAAAGAGATAACCGTACAGGGAGGATTGCGCTTTAATTACAACTCGCTGAATAAGGAACTGCTGCTATCGCCGAGGATACAACTGTCGTGGCTACCCGATGTTAATAAAGACTGGGTATTAAAAATTGCCGCCGGCTCTTACAACCAGCCACCCTTTTACAGGGAACTGAGAAGATACGATGGCACATTGAATACTGACCTGAAAGCACAACGCAGCTGGCAGGTAAGCGCGGGAGCTGAATACAATTTCAAATCGTGGAGCCGCCCTACGCGCATGACCATTGAAGCCTATTATAAGCATATGTGGAATGTGGATGTATACGACATTGACAATGTAAGGATCCGTTATGCGGGCAACAACAATGCAAAAGCTTATACCGCCGGTGTTGAACTGCGTTTGTTCAGCGAGCTGGTGAAAGATGCTGAAAGCTGGGTAAGTATTGGACTGATGCGGAGCAGGGAAAAGATTGATGACTTTTATTATTACCGCTATAAAAACGCGGCGGGCGAGTTCATTACATCGCAAACGGAAGACCAGGTGGTTGCCGACAGTGTTCGTTTTGACAAAGGCTGGATGCGTCGTCCTACAGACAGGCTCGTTACATTCGGTTTGTTCTTCCAGGATTATCTTACCACCAATAAAAACTTTAAAGTACACCTGAACGCTGTTTACGGAACCAACATGCCTTATAATATTCTAGGCAGTATCCGTTACCGTAATGCGCTTTCCATTGAACCATATATGAGGGTAGACATTGGTTTTAGTGCTTTACTGCTCAGCAGCGACAAAGCCAGCAGGCGCAGCCACCATCCATTCAGGAACTTCGAAAACATTTGGGCCAGCTTTGAAGTGTTTAACCTGATAGACCGCGACAATACGATTTCGTATATGCTTGTTAAAGATTTTTCGAATACAATTTACACTATACCCAATAGGTTAACTCCACGTTTGCTAAATCTTAAATTATTGGCAAGGTTTTAGGTTTCCACATATTGTTGATAATTTATTTCATGGAAGTATGAAGCTGAATGATTAAATTTGGAATCAACGGATGGTTAGTCTCAGTTATCGCGACTATTTGTGAACATAAAACGAACCTACTTGACAGAAACAATCATTAACCTGGAAACTGTTAACCCTATAGAATTTTTTGGCGTTAACAACGGAAAACTGGACCTCCTCAAAAAAAAATTTCCTCTTCTTAAAATTCTCAGCCGCGGCACACAAATGAAATTGAGCGGCGCTCCGGAACAAATTGAATCGGCAAAAGAAAAAATTGAATTGCTGATCCAATACCTGGAAAGGAATGGACATGTGAGCGAAAACTATTTTGAGCAGATACTTGGAGGCGACGATGCGGAAACAGTTGACAATTTTGTGGAGCGCAATCCCAACGAGGTGCTGGTGTTTGGTCCCAACGGAAAAAGTGTGCGCGCCCGAACCGCCAATCAAAAGCGGATGGTAACGGCTGCCGATAAGAACGACATTGTATTTGCCATTGGTCCCGCGGGTACCGGTAAAACCTATACAGCGGTGGCGCTGGCAGTGCGTGCCTTAAAAAACAAATCGGTAAAAAAGATCATCCTTACACGTCCTGCGGTGGAAGCTGGTGAGAGCCTGGGCTTTTTGCCGGGCGATCTGAAAGAAAAGATCGATCCTTACCTGCGACCGTTATACGATGCGCTGGACGATATGATACCAGCCGATAAACTGGGTTATTATATGAGCACGCGCGTAATAGAAATTGCGCCGCTGGCTTATATGCGCGGTCGTACGCTCGACAATGCTTTTATTATTTTGGATGAAGCGCAGAATGCTACCGATCTGCAGATCAAAATGTTTTTAACACGTATTGGCGCTAATGCCAAGGCTATTATTACCGGCGATCTTACACAGGTCGATCTTCCCAAACATCAAAAGAGCGGATTGGAAAAAGCAGTCCGCATCTTGCGAAATATTGACGGCATAACGCATATAGAGCTGGATGAGGAAGATGTGGTACGTCACCGCCTGGTGAAAGCCATCATTAAAGCCTACGATAAAGATTTTGAGCGGCAGGAAGAGTTCCTTAAAAATAAGGAGAAGGAAAGAGAAAGAGACGGCAGGGACAGAACGAGGGACACGAGGTAAAAGCTGGCATTTAAAACGACAACCTATTTCAAAAGTGCTTTCTCGCGGAAGCACTTTTTTTGTTTTCTAGCCAGGTTTCCCGCAGATTTACGCTAATTTTTTCGCAGATAAACGCAAATTTTCTTCCTAACTGGCGCAGGTCTTGCAGCACAGATTATGTGTGTTGCCAGACTGTGACATCCCCATTACTTGTAGAAGGTTTTCAACCTTTGGAAGGTTGGAAACCTTTTCCAGCGCGACATCAACATCTTCGTTACACTTTATGCTCTCCCATCTGCTGTACGAAGTCTCCGGACTTCGTACACCTTATGTTCTTTCGGGACTCTGTCCCGGCACACTATATACCGTGTTACCGTGCGGCATAAAAAAACCCTGCTGCTTTTGGCAACAGGGTAAAAAAACTAAAAACTATTTTATACTCTAAAGTGAGCGAATGCTTTATTAGCGTCGGCCATACGGTCTGCTGTACGAAGTCTCCGGACTTCGTACACCTTATGTTCTTCCGGGACTCTGTCCCGGCACACTATATACCGTGTTACCGTGCGGCATAAAAAAACCCTGCTGCTTTTGGCAACAGGGTAAAAAAAACTAAAAACTATTTTATACTCTGAAGTGAGCGAATGCTTTATTAGCGTCGGCCATACGGTGTGTATCTTCTTTCTTTTTGAAAGCAGCACCTTCACCTTTGCTGGCAGCCACTATTTCGTTGGCTAATTTGTCGGCCATTGTCTTGCCGTTTCTTTCGCGGCTGTAGCGTATCAGCCATTTAATGCTTAATGAAATTTTCCTGTCGGGGCGAACCTCGGTAGGAATCTGGAAGGTAGCACCACCAATTCTGCGGCTGCGAACCTCAACGGCAGGTGTTACATTGTTTAAAGCCCTTTTCCATATTTCATAACCATTTTCACCAGATATTTTAGATACTTTTTCAACCGCATTGTAAAAAATATCATAAGCGGTGCTTTTTTTACCGCCCCACATCAGGTTGTTTACAAACCTGGTTACCAGTTTATCATTATACCTTGGATCGGGTGCTAATGGTAATTTTTTGGCTTGTGCTTTACGCATACTATTTTAAGATTATTACTTGCTGAACGAATTACGTTTGTTTACTATTTTTTAGCCTTTTCCTTTTTGGTTCCGTATTTAGAACGGCTTTGCTTACGGTCTTTTACGCCCGCAGTATCAAGGCTACCCCTTACGATATGGTAACGAACACCTGGCAGATCTTTTACACGACCGCCGCGGATCAACACGATAGAGTGCTCCTGCAGGTTGTGCCCTTCACCCGGTATATACGCAATCACCTCCACCTTGTTGGTTAAACGAACCTTGGCTACTTTACGTAAAGCCGAGTTTGGTTTTTTAGGTGTAGTGGTGTATACACGTGTGCAAACGCCCCTGCGCTGGGGACAGCTATCCAGTGCCCTGGATTTGCTTTTAGCCCTGATGATTTCTCTACCTTTTCTTACTAATTGTTGTATTGTAGGCATTCTTACCTTATATTTTTGGGACGGCAAAGGTAAGCGGCTTGTTGGGAAATACCAAAATTTATAAACCGAAATTCATAAAAAATGCGCTCTGTCGTTTTATGAGCGGATCATTTTGCTGCAAATTCGCCAATAAAACGCATTCATCTGCGAATGTGCCGCTTATATTTATTTGATTTCGCCTGTGGCCTGCACATTAGCGCCGTTCATCACCTTAACATAGTAGCCCGTTTTGCCGATAAGATCGGTAAATTTTACGGGTAAATTGGAGCCACTGCTCACTACCGGGTCGGCTATCAAAGTGCCGGTGCCGCCGTTTACCCTGCCGAGGTTCGCAAAAACCAGCTCATCATCCCCATCCTTGGTATTAATAACGGCGTCAAAACTAGTTCCATTTTGCCTGAAAGGTTCACTTATATTAATGGTAAGCCTTGAATTACCATTGAGCAATTGTTCAATTTTAAACGTGCCCGCCTCTACCTCGCTGCCACTTGAATAATTAAACAGCTTGTAATTCCTGAAATCTACCACGGGGTCGGGGTCAGGTCCATTGTCTTTTTTGCAAGAAAACAGGATAGAAGCACTCAACAAAATACAAACGATTGATACTAAGCGGAAAGTCACGGTTCTTTTCATCATAAAACATAATTTACTACCGCTAGTTACAATACTGTACCAGTTACTGTTAACAGGCATAAAAAGCACACAATCAGGCAAATACAGGTGGTATTTGCAAAAAAAAGAAAGAGCCGTATAAAACGGCTCTCTTTATATGTGGGGTTCTATTTCCTCAGTGTTGGTGGGTAGTTAATTGGGTGAGTAGTTAAGTAGGTTGAATAAGACCATTAAGCTGGCTGATTCAAATTGTACCTTACTCACGTAACCAATCAACACACCAAACTCTTAACTTCCTTAGCCACTACACGGCGAACATCCAACCGTGTGTATCGGGAACTTTGCCTTCGCGAATGTCATTCATCTTTTGCTTTACCTGTCCGCTCAGTGCCCAGTTGCTTTCGTTAAATTCCATCACATACTCCTTATATTTCAGCTTCTGGATCATTGCAATGGTAGCGGCAGTGCCGGTTCCAAACACCTCCTGCAATTTGCCGGCTTTATGGGCGGCAATCACTTCATCAATGCTTATTTTACGCTCCTCTACCCTGATGCCCATTTCTTTTAAAACAGTAATTACGCTGTTGCGGGTAACACCGTTCAGTATGGTTCCCTCTTCCAGCGAAGGAGTGATGGCCACGTTGTTAATAATAAAAAACACGTTCATCATGCCCACTTCCTGCAGCCATTTG
>JBQCFW010000057.1:0-18959 GCA_051958655.1 Agriterribacter sp.
GTGCCTGATATTACTGTAGTGTCGCTCAAAGTTGCACTAAAGGTTGTATTGCCTGCATTACATCCTGCCGCTGCATTTACTTCAACCGTAGGAGTAGGATCGCACAAGCCAAACTGTATATCATCTATCGCCAGGTCATTACCGCAACCACCAGCAGCAGCATTCGTAATTTCTATTACCACCTTTGTTACGCCCGACGGCATTACGAACTTCATACCGTATTGCGTCCATGCACCACTGGTAATATCGGCGGTCGTAAGGTTGGTAATAATATTACCATCGGCAGCATTTCTTACCGCAAAAATGAGCTTGGGCGGCACCAATCCTCCAAACGCGTTGTTACAGAAGGTTTCGTAAGAGGAATTGGCAATATTGGATACGAATGCAAACAGTGAATACCGGAGATTGGTACAAGGAATGTTGATCGTATCACGGTATACCTTGTTTGCCTGCACATCCGCGTTCAGCACCATCATCCTGCCGGTTCCGGTAGTATGATCGGTTAAGCTGATCCAGCGCGATGTATTACCATTATTAGCATTGTTGGTAAGTGCATACCGCTCTACCGCCAATGGCTGAGACGTGCTGCCTGTATAATCTGTACGTGCAATACCTCCTACATTTGTTCCCGTGGCCAATGGTATGGTTGTAGACATACCGCTTCCTGTTCCGAAGTTCTGCAAATACAATACCCTGTTCAGTGCATCGCAAGGCGGCGAATCTGCCGTTGTTTGCACCACAAACGGCGTTGGCCTGTCTTCACCCGTATCGTCTGGTTTAGAGTTACTGTTAAGATCGGGATTATCGCCATCGGTTGATTTATCAGTTACACGCACATTCAGGTATCCATCGCCGGTAGCAAATGCATTGTTGTTGTAAACCTTCCCAACTATTATGCTCTTCACCCTAAAACACAACCGTATGGTAAAATGATTGTTGGCTGCTGGTGAAGCCGGCAGTTTGGAATTGACACTGTCAATCAAATTCGTTTTTGTAGACCCGTTAAATGTAGGATCGAGCACCACACCTGCGGGGTTATCAATTAAGGAAACTGAAATGTTCGAAATATTGGGAGGACCAAATATAGCGGCGAGGTTATCTGTTACTTTTATTTTCGACAAGGGCCAGTTGCCATAGTTCTGTACATAAATATCGTAACACAGATCATAAGTTCCGGGTGTGCTCGTAGGCGTAGCCGAAGCAAGCTTTTTGGAAACACCAATGGCCGTATTAATATCCGTCATATCGGTGCTGAAGTAACATGGTGCGGTGGTAATAGTTGTTTTGGCTCCGTCTACAATTCCCACTTCGTAATAATTACTTCTGTAATATCCGCCTGCATTGTAATAATCGGATGCTACAAGCTTACCGTCAGAATACGACAACCCGATAATAGTATTGCCGCTCAGCTTGCTGATCAGCGTAGCCTGCAAAGGAGCTGACCCATAATCATGATAATTGATGGTAATGTAGTTATTATCAAGTATAGCCAAAAACTGGCCTGTTGGTGTAATGATAAAGTCGCCGTTTCCTGCCAGCGGGTTTAAGCCGGCTGGTAAAGAAACGGGTACAATGGGGCCGAGTGTAGCAGTAGTAAAGTTTACGCTCTGCAAAGCCAGCCCGTAGGGGTAAGATCCTGTATAGATCAATTGATAGCCCATTCCCTCCGAGTCGAAGGTGAGGCCAATGACGTACATATTATTGTATACGGTTAACAGCGCTGTAGGCGGCGGACAGGCAGAGCCTGGTTTCCAACGCCATACATAAGTGTTGGGCGATACATAACGTGTATAATAAAGATTTGTGTCTTTGGGATTGAAAGAGATACCAGCATTATATTCATTGAACCCCGGACTTGCCAGGTTAGAAAGATTACAGGATGTGGGGGGAACCTGGGCAAGTGTAAGATTGCTGGAAGTATACCTGAACTGCACAAAGCCTTTTCCCGATGTACAGGCATTGTTGCCTATACTTACAGGCACAGCATAAGTGGCTTGCGCCCGAACTTTCGTAGCTGCCGCTGTTGCTATTGCTGCAATAAGCAAAAGCAGCCAAAGCTTTTTAATAGGTTGAAACTGGGTTTCCATCATACGGGTTTTATGGATTTTCACAGGGGCGGGAGAAATAAATGTTTTCACATCAAAAATATAAGTGAAAACTAATAGAAAAATATCGATTCGACAGAAACGATGCTTTCTTCGCCAAAATGAACTCCCGTTTATCATAGATTAATAGACATACATGGATACTCTTATCTTAGTACTCTATATAACGTTTTCTTACCTGCCAAAGTATGTTGGAGGGCTGTTAATCGATGTATGGAAAAACAAAGCCCCCCTCCGATAGACATCGGAGGAGGGCTCTTCACTTATAAACTTATTTTCTACTTATTTATATCTGCCGATCAGGCCTTTGGCCAGTTCAGTCATTTTCTTAATGCCTTCTTCCGGAAGGTTTCCTCTTTTAAATTCGGCCAATACATCAGGCAGTTTGTTTTCCATTTCCAGTAAAAACAGTTCTTCAAACTCTTTTACTTTATTAACAGGCACATCTCTTAAAGCTCCCTGTGTACCGAGATAAATAATGGCTACCTGCTTTTCAACCGAGAACGGAGTGTACTGTGGTTGTTTCAGGATTTCCACGTTACGGGCACCTTTATCAATTACCGATTTGGTTGCGGCATCGAGGTCGCCACCAAATTTAGAGAAGGCTTCCAGCTCACGGTACAATGCCTGGTCGAGTTTAAGCGTACCCGCTACCTTTTTCATGGATTTGATCTGCGCGTTACCACCCACACGGCTAACCGAGATACCCACGTTGATGGCCGGGCGGATACCGGCGTTGAACAGGTTCGACTCCAGGAAGATCTGTCCGTCGGTAATCGAAATTACGTTGGTAGGAATATAAGCCGATACGTCGCCGGCCTGTGTTTCGATAATGGGCAATGCCGTTAAGGAACCACCGCCTTTTATCATATGTTTAATGCTGTCGGGAACGTCGTTCATGTTTTTAGCTACCGCGTCGTCATTGATCACTTTGGCGGCTCTTTCCAGCACACGGCTATGGAGGTAGAATACGTCACCGGGATAAGCTTCACGTCCAGGCGGGCGACGCAACAGCAACGATACTTCGCGGTAAGCTACCGCTTGTTTACTAAGGTCATCATACACGATCAATGCAGGGCGACCGGTATCGCGGAAAAACTCTCCTATAGCTGCACCGGCATAAGGAGCGAAGAACTGCTGCGGAGCAGGATCTGAAGCAGAAGCTGCTACGATTACAGTATACTCCATCGCACCATTGTCTTCCAGCGTTTTCATAACGTTGGCAATGGTAGATGCTTTCTGACCGCAGGCTACATATATACAATAAACAGTTTTGCCTGCTTTATGAAATTCTTTCTGGTTGATGATGGTGTCGATAGCGATAGCCGTTTTTCCTGTTTGACGGTCGCCGATGATCAACTCGCGCTGACCACGTCCGACAGGAATCATGGCATCGATCGCCTTAATACCCGTTTGCAAAGGTTCTTTTACCGGCTCACGATAAATTACGCCGGGGGCTTTACGCTCCAGGGGCATTTCGTATGTTTCGCCTTTAATGGGACCTTTTCCGTCGATAGGTTCTCCCAACACATTTATTACACGACCAACAACACCTTCACCTACTCTTAAAGATGCGATGCTGCCGGTTCTCTTAACTTTATTACCTTCTTTAATTTCGTTCGACTCACCCATTAATACCACACCCACATTGTCTTCTTCAAGGTTCAAAGCAACAGCTTTTACACCGTTCTCAAACTCTACCAGCTCACCGGCACGTACGTTGTTTAAGCCGTAAATGCGGGCAATACCGTCACCAACCTGCAGTACTGTGCCCACTTCTTCCAGGTCGGCACCTGCATTAAAATTGCTTAACTGCTGGCGCAGTATCGCACTTATTTCATCGGGCTTAATTTCTGCCATATATCTTTTAGTTTATAGTGTTTAATGAAATTTCTGAATCGTTACTCAATACCTTAACGAATGTTTCTTACATATTCGTTGCTGCGGAACTGCTTTTGAATATCTTTCAGATCGCGCAATATACTGGCATCAATAAGGTTGTTGTCAAACTCCAGCACAAAGCCTCCAATCAGTTCATCCTTTACCACGGTTTCCAGTTCTATATTGGCCAAACCGGCATCAGCTTTTACTTTGTTTTCGATAGATGCACGCAATTCGTTGCTGATGGGCTGCGCTGTAGTAAGCTTTACCTTATGTATTCCTTTTATTTTATTGTATTGATCAATTGCTGCGGCAATGATCTCTGTAAAAATACTTTCCCTGCCCTTTTGAACCAGCAGCTTGTTAAAAGAAGCAGTTAATTTGCTCACCTTGTTACCTGTTACGGCATCCAGAATACTGAGCTTTTTATCTGCCTGCACAACGGGGCTGCGCATCAGGTTTACAAATTCCCTGCTTTGTTTGCAAACCGACCGGAGGAACAGCATATCTGCATACACCTCTTCTAACTGTTTGTTTTCAACAGCCAGATCAATCAGGCTTTTCGCATATCGTCCGGCTAAACGTGGCTGGAGCATCCTTTAAATTTGAAATTTGTGATTTGAAATTTGAAATGCTGAACATTAGTTCAGTTTGATTTCGTTGGCGAGCTGCTTAATATAATTTTCCTGTTGCGCTTTATCGCCCAACTCGCGGCGGAGCACTTTCTCAGCTACTTCCACCACCAGGCTACCCACCTGGTTCTTCAAATCAACCACTGCAGCCATCTTCTGGTTTTCAATGGTCTGGCGGGTTTCAGCCATAATTTTAGCAGCCTCATTTTTAGCCTGCTCTTTGGCGTCGTTGATCATTTTATCCTTAATGGCTTTTGCTTCGTTCAGTATCTGCGCTCTTTCCTCTCTAGCCTCAGCCAGCAATTTTTCATTGTCGCTTTTCAACTGCGCCATTTCTGCTTTTACTTTTTCGGCAGAAGCAATGGCATCGTTAATACCCTTTTCTCTTTCGCCTATTGCTTTCATAATAGGTTTCCAGGCAAATTTACCCAGTACAAATAAAAGGATCAGGAAGGCCAGCGTTGACCATATAACCAAACCCGGATCGGGAAGCACCAATGGATTTATTTCTAACAACATATAAAAAGCTTTATAAGCAATTAAATTTCAAAAGAAATGTACGGGAGCAGTCGCCCTGTGCTAAACACCCGTACAAGATGTTTGGATAAATTACGCACCGGCACTGTTACCGAGCAGCGCAACCACCACCGCAAACAGCGCAACCGCTTCAACCAACGCCGCAGCAACGATCATGTTTGTGCGAATGTCGTTGGCAGCTTCTGGCTGGCGTGCAATACCTTCAACGGCGCCTTTACCGATTTGACCGATACCAATACCGGCACCGATAGCCGCTAAACCTGCACCAATTGCAGCAACACTTCCTACTACCATTTTTTAATATTTAAAAGTGAATAAAAAACGCTTTTACTGCTATATTACGGGTATATCCTCATGATGATCATGATGCTCTTCAATTGCCATTCCTATATATAACGCTGATAACATAGCAAAGATGAACGCCTGCAGGAATGCCACCAGTAATTCGATGACATTGATGAATACGGCAAACGGAACCGACATTGCCGAAGCATACACAGACTTGAAAATAAAGATCAAACAGATCAAACTCATTACCAGGATGTGCCCTGCCGTAATGTTTGCAAACAACCGGATGGTGAGCGATACAGGCTTGATGAATACACCCAGCACCTCAATAGGCATCAAAAATATCTTCATGGGCGTAGGCAAACCGGGCATCCAGAAGATGTGTTTCCAGTAATCTTTTTTTCCGTTTACATTCACAATAATAAATGTAAACAGCGCCAGGGTTAAAGTAAAGGCGATATTACCGCTTACATTGGCGCCACCCGGAAAGAAAGGCACCAGACCCAGCATGTTATTGATCCATATAAAAAAGAAGATCGTTAATAAGAAAGGCATGAACCGCGCGTAGGCATGTCCCAGGTAAGGTTTTGCAATTTCGTCGCGCACAAAAATAATAATAGGTTCAATGAACGACTGAAAGCCTTTGGGGGCCGATTTTACACCGGTTTTCTTGTAAGCTCTTGCCACACTGGTAAACATTATAATAAGCAGGAAAACCGTAAGAAACATGGAAGCCACGTTCTTGGTAATAGAAATATCGAATACTTTTTTGGAATCTTCTTCATTTACAGTGCCATCCGCATTTACTATCTTAATCTTTCCTTCCACTATCTTATAGGGGTAGTTCCCGTTGTAAACGATCGGTTCGTGGTGTTCGCCCGACAGTTTTGCGGAAGAAAAAGTTTCAAATCCTTTATCGGTTTTAATTATAACCGGCAATGGTAAGGAGGTATGCCCCCATAAATGCCAGCTATGGTGGTCTTTAACGTGGTCTAAAATAAAGCCGGTAACATCAAATTCACCCTCTTCACCATGAGCAGGCGCTTCATGCTGGTCGGCAGACTGATTTTCATGTTCTTGCTGTGAAAAACACACATTATAAGAAAACAACATGAAAAAGCTGAAAACCGCTACCAATAAGGATTTAATGCACTTTTTGGACATGTAACCTGAAAATTTGCCCGCAAAGATAGGAGTTGACAGGCAGAAAACGGTATATATGAAATACGAAATGCGGAAATATTTTAAAGCTATCAGCAGTCAGCCGTCAGCAATCGGCTTTCAGCCTTCAGCTACCTTAATTAACCTACTTAACCACTTAACCCAATTATTATCTCCCGGTTTCACCGGTAAAATAACCGGTTTTACCGGCAGAATAGCTACAATAACCTATATGGGCTTGTAAGCAGTGCCATGCCATTATAGATTTGTATAAATAATCGGAACAAAATGACAAACGACAAATTTCCAGGTGAAAATAAAACAGGAACCGTTTTGGCGGGGCTATTCCTCCTTTTAATTGGGGTGGCGGCCATTCTTCGCCAAACCATTCTTGATTTTCCGTCGTGGATTATGAGCTGGCCAATGATCCTGATACTGGTGGGTATTTTTATAGGATTGAAACATGGGTTTCGTGGTCCCGGGTGGATCATATTAATTGGATTAGGCAGCATTTTCCTCGCCGATAAAATACTTCCCGGTGTAAACCTTAAACCATTTATATGGCCTTTTGTGATAATTGCCATTGGCATATTCATGATCATTGGGGCGGGCAAACGCAAAAAGTGGATGCGGGAACATTGGCGGTGGCATGCCGACTGTGGTCCCAGAAAGAATATGAATTTCGGCAACATGGGCGCGGAGTACATTACGCCAATGGAAGCAGAGGCAGATCCGGGAGCAGGTACTAAAAGCAAAAGCGATTCGAACGAACTGGTAGATGTTACCTCTATTTTGGGGAGCGCCAAAAAAGTGATCTTTTCCAAAAACTTCCAGGGAGGTGATATTACCAATTTTATGGGCGGAACAGAAATCAACTGTACGCAGGCAGATATTAACGGACTTGCAAAGCTGGACATTACCCAGATATTTGGTGGCACTAAACTGATAGTTCCTGCACATTGGACCATTAAATCTACCGCCACTTCCATTTTTGCCGGCTTTGAAGACAAACGCACCATCACCAATATTGCTCCAGACCCTAACAAAGTACTCCTGATAGACGGTACTTCGGTTTTTGGAGGCATTGAAATCAAAAGTTATTAATTACCATAAAACCGAAACTGTATGAACTGGTTCCTGGCTAAAATCATTTACCGCATTATATGTGGCGACGGCGATCACACACCGCAGTTTGACGAACAGTTAAGACTGATAGCCGCTGCAAACGAAGAGGAAGCCTTGCACAAAGCATACGCCATAGGCCACCAGGAAGAAGATTGTTTTTACAACACGTCGGAAAAACTGGTACAATGGAAATTCATCAACGTAGCAGAACTGTTCCGTATAAACGAAATGATCGACGGTGCCGAAGTGTATAGCCGGATTGAAGAAAAAGATAACGGTGACCAATATACGGAGTTGATTCACCGGCGGGCTGCCTATCTAAAAACAAGCAGCACCCGCCGTGTACTGGAAACCATGTAAATCTTTTTTGTGACGGCAACGGTATTATCAACATACAAATACAAATTATACTACGCTGGCTTTTGGGTTTTATGGACCATGGTGCATATATGGGTATTGCAGGAATGTGGTTATACCACCATGGAGGCTTTAACCGACAGCATTATCAGCAACACACTGCTGGGCGGTACCGGGCTGTTGATCATTATTGTGCTGAGCTATTATTTGCCCCGGAAAGATCAGCTTACCTCTCTGTTGTGCATGTGTGTGTTATTCACAATCGCCTGGGTGGCATTAGCCAGGCTGGCAATGTCGCAATTGGCCGATGAAAAGGTGTACAATTATTTCAACCAAACCATACACCTGCGGGGCGCCATTGCATTCCTCATACTGGGCTGTGTGGTGTTGCTGAATGTGCTGTGGCATTCGCTTGAAGAGCAGAAAGAGCAGGAACGGAGAAAGAATGAATCGGACCAGATTGCAAGAGACGCTGAGCTTTTTAAACTCCGCCAGCAATTGCAGCCTCATTTTTTATTCAACAGTTTAAATTCTATCAGCGCACTTGTAGTAGCCCAGCCCGCACAGGCAAGAAAGATGATACAGCAGCTTTCGGATTACCTGCGCAATACGCTGAAAAAAGAAGAACACAAATGGGTTACCCTGGCAGAAGAGTTGGAATACCTGCAGCTTTACCTGGATATTGAAAAAGTAAGGTTCGGTCATCGGCTGAGTACGAGCATTAACAGTAACGAGCATTCGCTTAACCTCATGTTGCCAGCTTTGCTGTTGCAGCCTGTGGTAGAAAACGCTATCAAATTTGGATTATACGATACTACCGATGATATCACCATTAGTATAAATGCAGAGATACTGGAAAGACTGCTGGTCATAACGGTTAAAAATCCATTCGATCCGCAGGTATCGCAACCCCGCACGGGCACAGGGTTTGGTTTGAGTTCGGTGCAGAGAAGACTGTACCTGTTATTTGCCAGGAACGATTTGCTTGAAACAGCAACCAGACAAAACATTTTCATTACACGCATCAAAATTCCGCAGCAATGATAAAGACGATTATAATAGACGACGAACCGCTAGCCCGTGGCATTGTAAAGGAATTTCTTGCTGATTACAGCCAGATCACTCTGGTAGAGGAATGCAACAACGGCTTTGAAGGAGTGAAAGCAATTATGCAGCATCAGCCCGATCTTATTTTTTTGGATATACAAATGCCTAAGATCAACGGCTTTGAAATGCTGGAGCTGGTAGACCATCCGCCTGCAGTTATTTTTACTACGGCATTTGATGAGTATGCCATCCGGGCCTTTGAAGCGCATGCAGTGGATTATCTTTTAAAACCGTTCAGCAAAGAAAGATTTGATAAAGCCATGCAAAAATGGCTGCAACAACACGAAAGCAATGCTAAGCCTTCGTTTTCACCCGCGCTGCTCGAAACCGTTGCCAATACACCGCTGCACAACAACCGGATAGTGGTAAAGATCTACAACAAAATAAAGATCATTCCCGTACACGAAATTTTATACCTCGAAGCTGCCGACGACTATGTAAAGATCCACACTATCGATGGCGTATACCTGAAGAACAAAACAATGCAGTACTTTGAACAGTTTTTAGATGAACATGTATTTGTACGTTCTCACCGGTCTTACATCATCAACATACAACACATTACAAGGCTCGACCCTTATGAAAAAGAAAGTTACCTGGCGCTGCTCAATACCGGGCAAAAAGTTCCGGTAAGCAAAAACGGATACATGAAGCTGAAGATGGTATTGGGGCTTTGAGCGGCCAGCGGTCAGCAATAAAGACCAAGAATCAAAAAGCCAGGAACCAAAAAGGAAAAGGCAAGAACCAGTAAGCAAAAAAGAATAAACACAAACTTCACTTATCACATATCACTTACCACTGGCTACTAGCTGAAAGCTGATCGCTGACTGCTATAGCTATAAAAACTTTTCTATGCAACAAATAAACCTCCACCAACACTTACCCATCGCCATCAGGCTATGGTCGGGCAGCTTTGAACTGCATACACACCCCGAACTGAGTATAAAAATAGATGCTACGGGGATAGATAACACAGCATTGATACCTCAAATTTCTTTCAAAGAAAATAAAATTGAAATAGCCAACCAATCGCTTACCGCATTGCTGGTGAGAAGCGATGCATTCATAATAAAAATTTATGTGCCCGACGAAAGCGTGGTTACCTTGCGCCAGGTAACCGGCAGCACCATTGTATCTGGCTCGTATAAAAAACTCACGGTTAATAACTGGCTGGGCAGTGTGCACACTCATCTCGATTCGCTTTTTGTAAAAGAACAGGCCGAATTGAAAGTAATTTCGGGCGATGTATACGTTGATGCAGACGACCAGTCCATCATCAAATCCCGGTCAGGCTACGAAAATTACCAGCTCTTTCGCTTTTATAATAACAGTACCGTAAAGGCTTTCGCTTATATAGGCGACGTAAAATGGAAAGTTAATTTCAACAATACGCATTTTATCTTTGCATAAATTTTTTTAAAAAAATGGATCAGCAGTTATCTTCTGAGGGTAGTTTTTTTATCTTTAGCCAAAGATAATTGTGGAATGAAAAGTTTTTTTCCCGTTCTGTGCCTCGCATTCTTCTATGCTGCTTGCAGCAACACATCTCAAAATACACCCGTTACTGCTAATATTGATTCTGCCCTGGCCCTGAAAAATAATGGCGGCAGAGAATACGATTCATCGCATCTTACGCTGGTTGGAACGTTTGAAGGTGTTTTACCCTGCGCCGATTGTGGCGGTATCAAAACAGAATTAAGTCTTTACCAGGATATTGCCAATGCAGAGAATAATACTTACACACTTAAAGAAACTTATCTTGGTAACAAGCTTGGAGATACCACTTTTAGTAGCAATGGCAAGTGGGATATACTTAAAGGAATGAAAGGCGATGATTCAGCAATTGTGTATTTTTTAAATTACGACGATCCTGAAGAATCCCGCTATTTCCTGAAAAAAGGCGACACAACAATCCTCATGCTTGATAAAGAGCAGCACCTCATCGCTTCTGAACTTAATTATTCACTCCGAAAGAAATAGACATCCAGCCCCTCAGCTAAGCAGGAAAGAAATGAATTATAATAGCCTAACCGTTATCAAATGATAATGTTTTTTTAATGGCTGCATTATCCAAATAAAAAAAGCCGGACGGTCGTCCGGCTACAAATATTTCATCGAGGTAGTGTGTTCGTCTGATCGGGCTTGCGCCGTTTGTATTTCCATGCTGGCAGCGTTTTGCTAAGGTTATTTAGTTTTCATAGAGTGAAATTGGCTTTCGGCTTTCAAGGACAGGGTTTCATCTTTCTCAGGATCTGGATAACTAAAGGGTTCTCGGATCAGGATTTTTACTCGTTTTCAAAGGAATTGGGTACGGATTAATAACGGGCCTTTTCTTCAAAAGTTTGGGTCATTTTCTCAGGATCTGAATTTAACAACGTTGACAGTACAAAGATGTATTATGTTTTGCGCTGATTATAATCTATTCGCCGCAAGCTGGCTTTTCTTCGATTTTCGAATCAAATGTTTCGATAAGTGCCCGGTGGTTTTAACGATAGCGCCAAAAATTTTTAAATTAAAGTAGTTTTGCGGCATGATGTTTTACGAACAAGCACTGGAACAACTTATTAAAAATGCGTTGCAGGAAGATATAGGCGATGGAGACCACTCTACGCTCTGCTGCATTTTGCCCGATACCCGCGGCAAAGCCATATTAAAAATTAAGGAAGACGGGATATTGGCCGGTATGCAGGTAGCCGAAACAATTTTTCGCTACATGGAGCCTGGAGCGATTTTTACAGCGCACAAACAAGATGGTGACCCGATGCATGCCGGCGAAACGGCTTTTGAAATACAGGCCAAAGTGCACACCATATTGCAATGTGAGCGGCTGGTATTGAACTGCATGCAGCGAATGAGCGGCATTGCTACCCTTACAAAAAAGTTTACCGACAAATTGAAAGGCTATCATACGCGCCTGCTGGATACACGCAAAACAACACCTAATTTCAGACTGCTGGAAAAAGAGGCGGTTCGCATAGGCGGCGGCGTCAATCATCGTATGGGCCTGTACGATATGATTATGCTGAAAGACAACCATATAGACTATAGCGGTGGCATCGAACAGGCCCTGTCTAAAGCATACGATTACGTGCAACAAAAAAAGGCCGGGTTGAAAATTGAAATAGAAACAAGAAATATTGATGACGTAAAAAAAGTGCTGGCAACGGGTAAGGCAGACCGGATAATGCTCGACAACTTTACGCCGCCACAATTAAAAGAAGCGCTGGTATTGATAAATGGTAAAGTTGAAACAGAGGCAAGCGGCGGCATCAACCTTGAAAATGTAACAGCATATGCCGCAACCGGCGTAGACTTTGTGAGCGTAGGAGCCGTAATTCACCATGCAGTAAGCCTCGATCTTAGTTTAAAAGCAGTGTTGATCTGAAACAGTTAACAGTATGTCGAAAAAAAACAAACCCGATAACCGCGGATACGTTTACAGCACCGACCCCGGTTTTTCTTTTGAAGAAGAAAAAAACGATGAAACATCCCTTGCACCCCAGCAACAGGCGCTGCGGGTAACGCTCGACACCAAACACCGGGCGGGCAAAGCGGTAACGCTTATATATGGCTTTAAAGGAACAGCTGCGGACCTGGAAGTATTGGGGAAAAAGCTGAAGAACTTTTGCGGCACCGGCGGATCGGTAAAAGATGGCGAAATTATCATACAAGGCGACCAACGCGATAAGGTATTGCAATGGTTGCAGAAAAACGAGTATAAAAAAGCCAGTAAGGTATAAGGTATAAGGTATAGGACAGGGAATACAATTTTTTTCCTTCACGTTCTGCCTTACGCCCTACGCCCTATACCCTCCACCCTACTCCTTTCGCCTTCCCCCAAATCCCCCTATCTTTGCGCCCTTATGGCAACGAACGATAGCAATAAATTCCAGGCGATAATAGCACACGCCAAAGAGTATGGATTTGTATTCCCCAGCAGTGAAATTTACGATGGTTTAAGTGCCGTTTACGATTACGGTCCGTGGGGAAGCGAACTCAAAAAAAACATACGCGATTACTGGTGGAAGAGCATGACCCAGATGCACGAAAACATTGTGGGTGTGGATGCCGCTATTTTCATGCATCCCACCACCTGGAAGGCATCGGGACACGTTGACAATTTCAGCGATCCGATGATCGATAATAAAGACAGTAAAAAAAGATACAGGGTCGATCACCTCATTGAAGCACACGCCGAAACGCTGCCTGAGCAGGAAAGCAATGCCCTGGTTACCGAAATGGAAAAATTGCTGGCGGCTGAGGATTTTGCCGGCATAAAAAAGCTGATTGAAGACAATAAGATCACCTGCAGCATCAGCGGTACCAGCAACTGGACGGAGGTAAGGCAGTTTAACCTGATGTTTAAGACAGAGTTTGGTGCAGTGGCGTCTGACAATGAAGAGGACAATATTGTATACCTGCGCCCCGAAACAGCACAAGGCATTTTTGTAAACTTCCTGAACGTACAAAAAACCGCCAGGATGAAAATTCCTTTCGGTATCGCACAAATGGGGAAAGCCTTTCGCAACGAAATTGTGGCAAGACAGTTCATTTTCCGTATGCGCGAATTTGAGCAGATGGAAATGCAGTTTTTTTGTAGGCCCGGCACCCAAAAAGAATGGTTTGAGTATTGGAAAAATGCAAGGAAACAATGGCATTTAAGCTTAGGAATACCTGAGGGAAAGTATCGTTGGCATCCTCATGCCAAACCTGCGTTTTATGCCGACAATGCCGGAGACATTGAGTATGAATTTCCGATTGGGTTTAAAGAAGTAGAAGGAATTCATAGCCGCACAGATTATGATCTTACACAGCATCAATTATTTAGCAAGAAAAAGCTGCAATATTTCGATAATGATATTGATGAAACTACCGGCAAACCATACGGTAATTACGTTCCATACGTAATTGAAACGTCGATTGGTTTAGACAGGATGTTCCTGCTGATACTGTCTAATGCTTACGACGAGGAAATCATTCCTAAAGACGATGGCAGTTCAGAAACCCGCACCGTGCTGCGCATTCCCGCAAAGCTGGCGCCTATTAAGCTTGCCATCCTCCCGCTTACCAAAAAAGACGGATTGCCGGAAATAGCCAGGGAAATTATGAATACCTGTCGCGACGAATTTTATTGTTTCTACGAAGAAAAAGATGCCATTGGTAAGCGCTACCGCCGTATGGATGCCATTGGCACTCCGTTCTGCATTACGGTAGATCATCAAACCAAAGAAGACAATACCGTTACCATCCGCTACCGGGATACCATGGCTCAGGAAAGACTTCCTGTTGCTGCAATAAAAGACCTGGTGAGAGATAAGATAAAATAGACTGGACTGGGATGATGGGATTGTGGGATGGAGGGGATAGTGGATGGAGGGGATGAATAATGTTATACGGAGCTATATCACAAACGTGGTATAGCTTTATTTTTTTCCGGCTGCGGCGCAGGTTCGTATTCACGCAGGTAAAACCGGAAGGTGGTGCCCTTGTCGAGTTCGCTTTCTACTTCCACCCTTCCGCCATTACGCTCCACAATGCTTTTTACAAGGTAAAGCCCCATGCCACTTCCTTCGGCTTTATTGCTGAACCTGGTGAACGGATGGAATATTTTACTGTTGTAGGTTTCCAGGTCTATCCCCTGCCCATTATCTGTAAAAGACAACACTACCATGTTTCCTTCCTTACGGGCGGCGACAGAAAAAACAAGCGGGCGGTCGGGAGACGCATATTTCACCGCATTGCTAAGCATATTCGTGTACAAGCTCTTAAGATACACTTCTATGTAAGTGATAGAGTCGATGTCATCGAAATCTTTTTTCAGCTCATGTATCCCGTCTAAAAAATCCTCTGCCACTTCTTCAAAAACAGCAGCGGGGCAAATGGATTGAACGACTTTGGCAGAGTTATGCCCCAGCTCAATGATCTTGTTCAGGCTCAGCATAGTGCTTTCCAGCTTAACAGATGAGCGATGAATAATTTCAATATAATAGCGCAGGTGAGAAGGCACTTCTTCTTCTTCCAGCAACGACAACGCCAGCTTAAGCTTGGCAAGCGAATTTTTGAGATCGTGCGACAGTGCGTAATTAAAATGCTGCAGGTCCCTGTATTCAGGTTTCCAGGTTGAATCGTTCAATACAAGGTCATGCTGAATCGCTGGCTTGGTTGAAAGATCGGGCAGTGCAGGAAGCAATATTTCCACAGTATCCGATATGTGAGCGCTTTTTATAGTAACTTTAAGCATCGGATTTCGCCCCCTGATCAAAAAAAAGCAAACTTCGCCCTGCGCCTGCATTTGCTTATCACATTTTTCAATAATGGAAAAAGCAAAATAGAGTTGTTCGATATTATTTACACCAGCCCAATTTGCTATTTGCAGGCAAACCGAATGAAACCAGATAAAGTCTGTTTCGGCAGACAATACAAAACGGAATAGTGGAGATAGAGTGTTCATGCGATAATTCAATGTTAGCACGTTTCTGCGATAAAATATATCAGGGAAATCCCTGATTTTCAACACTGATGATCGTAAAAATGCATCCTCTGCCTATTTTTATCGCTTTAATAGAAAAAATATGCCGCTAAACAGGATCAAAGTTTTTCACCTGGAGGATTATAAAATCATGCGCGATGGGGTTAAATTTTTACTATCGCAAGACAAAGACATTCATGTAACAGGTGAAGCCAGGAACGGTGAAGAGTTAATACAGCTTTTGCCTCACACAGAAATTGATGTGCTGCTGCTCGATATTTACCTCGATGGCATGGAAGACATCAGGTCGATGGATGGATTTACGATTTGTGCATATGTTCGTGAACACTTTCCGTCCATAAAGGTGGTAGCGCACTCCGTTTATGACGATGCCGACCGTGTAGCCCGTATTATGAATGCCGGCGCCATGGCGTTTGTGTCGAAAAAAGCCGGCTATGAAGAATTATTAAGAGCAATTAAGTCAGTCCATGCAGGTAAAAAGTATATTTGCGCTGAAACTTCCAAAAAGCTCAAAAACATTAACGAATTTCTCGAAGGAATTGTGGATACCTTACGGGGAGAAAAAGACTTCTTTTCGAAGCGGGAAAGAAAGGTACTTGAATTATTAGGCAGAGGATACTCTACCAAAGACATAGCCAGGGAGCTTTTCATTACTGAGAAAACTGTTGAAACCCACCGCAAAAACATGATAGACAAAGCCAGTGTAAAAAATACGGCAGAGCTTGTTGCATTTGCTTCTTCAAGGGGATTTCTGAAACATTAAATTAGAAAAGTGGTGTACACCGATATTAAACGCATAGGAGCATTATCAAACGACGGTGTTTTTATTTACAACGTTACAAATTCTAAGTTCATTTATATAAACGAGGCCTTCTCCAACATTTTTAATATGGAAGAAGAAGCTTTAATGGAACATCCAAAGCTGATGCTGCCCCTTATCCGCTCGGAAGACGCTCATTACCTGAAACAATGTTTTTCAGAATTGCTGCAAAACAATTCCATACGACTTACGGAATTCAGGTTGCAGTTTGCCGACAGAACCTTCCGGCATTTGTTGTGCGATGCATACATGCTTGAAGATCGTAACACAATTATTGGCTTTTTAAAAGACATAACAAAAGAAAAAGAACACGAAGACTATATAGTTAATTATGGTGCCAAAAAAGATACGTTGCTGGATATGATGACCCATAATCTTTCGGGTCCGTTGCTGCTATCGAAGAACATTCTTGATTGGATACAGCAAACCTATAAGGATAAAACACCCGGAGAGATCAGCGCGCAGTTGCGACTGATACAGGAAACCACCCAGCAATGCCTTGATATTGTGAACGACTTTTTGAAAGAAGAGCACCTTGAGTCTGAAACAATTTACATTAAGAAAACAAGGTTTGATGTGTTAGAAAGAATTGTGGCTACTCTGGATAAATTAATTGCCACCAATAAAACCAAAAGGTTCAGGCTTATTACTGAACTTAAGAATGCAAACATTAATACCGATAGCGTTAAATTTTTCCAGATCATTCATAACCTGGTTTCAAACGCTATAAAGTTTACGCCCGATAATGGAGAGATCGATATCATCATAGAAGAAAAGCAGTCGTCGTTCGTTTTTCGCGTAAGAGACAACGGGATAGGAATACCGGACGATCTTCACCCCGGCATTTTTGATAAACGCACCAAATCGGGGCGCAATGGATTAAATAACGAGCTGTCTACCGGGTTGGGGTTGTCGATCGTTAAAAACCTTACCGAATTGCTGGGCGGCAGGGTATGGTTTGAATCGCAGGAAAAAAAGGGATCGGTTTTTTCCATAGAATTGCCCAAAGAATAACCGATCACCTGAATGCTTATTATTTTAATTTTTCAAGACTTTGCTTCAAAGCTGCAAAATTTACCTGCGTACCGGGATTGGCTGTCTCTTCAGAGTATGCAACAGTTCCGTTTTTATCTATTACCACCACGCCTCGTTTTGCCACGCCTTTTAAACCTAATACAAAATCTTCAAGATACATTCCGTAGGCTTTGATCATCTCTTTATTGAAATCCGACAACAGGTCGAAATTGATATGTTGCTGCGCCTTAAATATTCCCAACGAAAACGGTAAATCGACAGACACTCCTACAACCGACGCGCCTATGTCGTTGTAAAAGCTCAGCTCATCTCGATTGCTGCATAACTGCTCCGTACAAACGCTGGTAAATGCAGCAGGAAAGAAATTGATGACAAGTGTTTTTCCTGCAAAATCTTTTAAAGAAACTTCTTTTCGATCGGTATTGATCAATGTAAAATCCGGCGCTTTTGTGCCAACTGCTATAGCCATGTTTTTTGCTTTTTAAGAGAACGAAGCTAAAGAAAAAAAGGTTGGAATACCTGGCCGGAAAAATTTAGTAAATTCGATAAAACCATTTTTATATGGCCAATAAAGACCTAAAAAAAGAGTTGGTATCCTATATTGAGAATACCAACGATGAAGCTTTTCTTACAGATACATTAGATGAATTTAAAAAGGCCACTCAGCAATGGCGTACCAGGCGATTGTAAAAAACGTTTTACAAATAAGGTTCAGAAAGTGCTGACATGCCTCAAAAAAGAATGATCTCATAAGTGATCATTTTGAATATGTATGACACAAAAATGAACCCGAAAACCAACCCCCATAAAACCAAGTGGTAAAAATGTTTGCCTCAAATGTAAGGTGTTTGACATTCAAGTGGCTGTGCCTATCTCTTATTTATGTTTCCTGTTTACATTCCGACGATAATTCGTACGCACAAAAAACAGAAATCCTTGCAGCATCTTATATTGTAGCCCGAGATTCTCTATCTGGGGCTCAGTTGGTATTTGAAAATAAAAGCGACAGCAGTCAAAAATTGAAAATCTTTATTAAAAAAGGTGAAGCATATAATCCTGATTTTAGTATAAAAGACACTGTTAGCAAATACAACTATAAAATACGTGAGATATTGATTGCCAGAGACATTGATGGAAAGTATATAGCAAAGATTATTTGTCTAGACAAGGCTAAAGAAATGATTTTTGAAGCGTCTCCGGTGGAGGGCTCAGATATTGCAAGGCATTTTTCGGTACCAATATTCACAAGATTATTAAAGGAATAAATTCCAATGTCATCTTAACCTGGGATTTAAATCCCAGGCAAAAATATCTTACCGAGCCGATGGCTCTGCCTCGTCACGAACAGCAAGAGCCATCGGCTCGGTAACATTTTGTAAGGACGGATTTCAATCCGTCCGCGCCGCCAGCAGTGTCATGTC
>JBQCFW010000058.1:0-36969 GCA_051958655.1 Agriterribacter sp.
TGTTTAAAAAGCGATTGTACTTCGGGTAGCCTTATATGTTGATTTTTAATTTTTTGGTGGGTGAGCCACTGGCCGGTAGCGAAGATGTAAGGTTTCCAACCTTTCAAAGGTTGGAAACCTTTTTCCCGACGGTACATCCGCCTGCAAAAATTTGAACTTTCTTGCCGAAGGTAAATGCACTGCCGTACTTCGTGTATCCCAATATGTTGTTTTTTTTAGAAAGAGGAACCTTATTTTTACAAACAGCAAAAGCAAACACATGGGTCAGTCGAATCATACATACGACGCAATTGTTATCGGTTCTGGTATCAGTGGGGGATGGGCGGCAAAAGAACTTTGCGAGAAAGGGTTGAAAACCCTGGTAATTGAACGAGGTCGCAGCGTTGAACATGTAAAAGATTATCCAACAGCGTTTACGCCTCCCTGGGAGTTTGAGCACCGGGGACGGCTGAATAAAGAAGTACGTGAGGCAAATCCCGTTGCATCCAGGTGTTATGCTTTTACGGAAGCTGCTTCGCATTTTTTCCTGAAAGACCAGGAACAACCTTACGTGCAGGAAAAGCCATTTGACTGGATACGAGGCAACCAGGTTGGTGGAAAATCATTGCTGTGGGCGAGGCAGGTGCAGCGCTGGAGCCGTTACGATTTTGAAGGGCCGGCGCGCGATGGTTTTGCGGTTGCCTGGCCGTTTACATACGATGAACTTGCCCCCTGGTACAGCCATGTAGAACGTTTTATAGGGGTAAGTGGCAATAGGGACGGGCTGGATGTATTGCCCGACGGTGAGTTTTTGCCGCCCTGGCAATTCAACGAATGCGAATCAACTATCCGGTCGGGTATACTGTCCCGTTATAAGGACAGGCATGTGGTGATTGGCCGATGCGCCCATCTTACCAAACCCCAGCAAATTCATATCGACCAGGGAAGGGGGCAATGCCAGGCACGCAGCCTGTGCGAAAGAGGTTGCCCTTATGGGGGCTATTTCAGTTCAAATGCTTCCACATTGCCGTGGGCAGCCAAAACCGGCAATCTCACCATTCAGCCCGATAGCGTGGTACACTCTATTATTTACGACGATAAGCTGCAAAAGGCGAGTGGGGTAAGAGTGATCAATGTGCATACCAAACAAATGCAGGAATACCATGCGCGGATCATTTTTGTAAATGCATCTACGCTGGCTACCAACCAGGTGTTGCTGAACTCTGTCTCTTCAAGGTTTCCTTCGGGGCTGGGAAATGACAATGGTTTGCTGGGAAAATATGTTGCTTTCCATAACTACCGGGGAAGCGTAACTGCTACAATGGACGGAATGACCGATTCTTATTATCATGGCCGGCGGCCCTGTGCAGTAATGATGCCTAATTTCAGGAATGTATACAAGCAGGATGCATCTTTTCAGCGTGGGTACATGACATTTTACCTGGCTACGCGCAGCGGCTGGACGCGGCAGTTGCCAGACGATATTGGTATAGGTGCCGATCTTAAAAACAATCTTACAGAACCGGGTTCGTGGAGCATATATATGATGATGCAGGGCGAAACCATTCCCAAAGCTACCAATACGGTAAAGCTCGACCCTCAGCAAAAAGATCCCAACGGTATTCCGCAATTGGTTATTTCGGTAGATTATGATGAAAACGATGAACTGGTATTGAAAGATTTTTCGGAACAGGCCCAGGGCATGCTCGAAGCAGCTGGTGCCAAGAACATTCGTTTCCGCGATTCGCGCCAGGCTCCCGGTTTAGATATTCACGAAATGGGCGGTGTAAGAATGGGAAAAGACCCTCGTACTTCGTTGCTGAACAAATTCAACCAGTTGCACACCTGCAAAAATGTATTTGTAACCGATGGTGCCTGCATGACTTCTACCGGTACTCAAAACCCCTCACTTACCTTTATGGCAATTACTGCAAGGGCTGTCGATCATGCTGTAGGAGCGTTAAAGAAAATGGATTTATAAGCTATATTATCATGCCATAATGGAACAAATACTTTTGATCAGATAGCGAATTACATGAGCCTTTCATTTTTTGACGCAGATTCGCAGATTCGTCATCTGCGGATCTGCGGCTCATTAATATAATTATTTAAAACTTTCAATCCTCAATGGCTTAACTAAGCGCGTTGGTTTATCAAACTGCTGTCTACAATCTTGGCTGTTGGTCGATTATTTTCCCGCTTCATATTCCTGCCATTATAAATTGCACCAGTACACTATCCTTTTCATTTTAAACAAGGAATATGAAACAATTCAAAATCAACCAGGCGTTCATTGGTATGGTTGCACTGGTTACACTATGCATTACTACTTTGGGCTTTACCACAAAGTTTGGGTTAGACAGTTACGAAATATATTTGAACGACAAGATCATCCTGAAGCAAACGGTGCGTCAACCTGTAAGCCTTAGGGTATTGCAGCTGAAGGAAGCTAACGAAAACGATCACCTGCGGATTATTTACCGGCATTGTTCCACAAAGGGCGCAGGTACCGGTAGGAGTATTTTTTTGAAAGACGAGAAAGGAAATACTTTGAAGAAATGGGTGTTTGCTAATACAACAGGGTCAGACTGGAGCATGTCGATACCGGTAAAGGAATTGCTGCTGTTAGAAAAGTCCAATACCCAACATGAACTCAGTCTTCATTATACAGCACGCGAACTTCCGGAAGGTGAAATGCTTTCGATGCTTAGTTTTAAATGAGGAGAAGTATGCTAATTGCCCCTCCTTACTGAGTCTTCTGTGCGGCCGGTATTTTTGCTGGAAGGTGATGCCGCGTTGGCAGGGGTTGTTCTGGTAGGATCATGACCGAGACCTGGTGTGGGTTCGGCTTCCCCTTTTTGGGTAGAAGAATCAGCAATTGCGCTTTGTCCCAGGGGGTCTCCCTGGCGTGTGTCGTTCCGGGTTGGGTCTTGGCCCAGCCCCGGTGTAGGCTCTGCTGCATTGCTGCTGCTGTTGGTATCATTCATATTTGTATTTTTTGTTTCATTCTCCGCATTGTTATTGCACGAAAGCAAAATCATTATGCAGGTGGAGATTATAATAATTTTTTTCATACTGCTTCGTATTTGCTTACTGTATTCTTAATACATCATCAACAAAAAAAGCGTGCCGTATAAGCGCAGCTGAAAAAAAATGAAAACAGGAGCACGATTACGGATCGGCTCCTGCAATACATTGTACAAATAAAATGATCATTAAATACCTATTCCGCTTTGCTGATCGTGATAAGCTTTACACCATGAGCCGGAACAACTGCAGAAAACGATTGAGAAAAAACACCTTCGTCTTTCTGGCGCCATGCATCGCGCACCTTTTGTTTTCCGCTCAGATTCAGTAAGTCCCAGCCTGCTTTGATTGTTTCCGTAGTGGCGTTGCGGTTAAACAGTCCCACCGCCCTGGAGCCATCCTCCAGTTCTTTTGCCCAAATTTCCAGTCCGCCATTCTGGTATATCCTGGCCGCCTGTTTGCCTAGCGGGTCCTGGTTAATGTCAATCACTTCGTGGTTGGTGAGCAGGTTCCTGGTAAAGGCATCCATCTGCACAATGTCGCAACCCATTAGCAATGGCGAAGACAGTAGCGACCACAGGGAAACATGAGAATACTGTTCGTCGGCAGTTAACCTTGTTGGGTACTGTATTTCTCCCCAGCCTACCAGTCCCACTACCAGCATGTCAGGATCGTTCCAATGTCCCGGGCCGGCAAAGTCTTCCTTTCCTGCCTGTGTGAATCCGATTTCAGATACGCTTTCCCAGGTATCAATCAGGTCACCGGTAGTTCTCCAGGAATTGCCTCCTATTTTTTCAGCCCATTCCCACGAATTTCCCATGCCGTATTGCGACATGCTGAACACGATGTCACGGTTCACCTTGTTTAAGGCGTTGCGCATAACAATATAGGGCTTCTGCAGTCTTTCGATGGAATCGGTTTTAAACAGGTCTCCATACGAGCAATAGTCATATTTTATATAATCAAATCCCCATTTGCCCCACTGCAATGCATCCTGCTCCTCAAACTGGTATGAAGCGGTGTATTTGCTGCAGGTGAGCGGACCGGGGGACGAATACAACCCGGCTTTCAAACCTTTGGCGTGTATATAGTCCGTAAGCCCCTTCATGTCGGGAAACTTTTTGTTCGCGTTGATCATGCCATTGGCATCACGCGGTGCGCCCGATCGCATTGGGTCGTTCGAGCCGGGCTTTATCGACCAGCTGTCATCAATGTTTACATACGTCCAGCCATAATTAATAAGTCCTGAGCTTACTATTACGTCTACGCCTTTGCGTACGGTAGCATCATCAATGGAATCGCCATACCGGTTGTAGGGATTCCAGCCCATAGGGGGAGTAAGCGCTATTTTGTCGCCCACCACTATTTTCAGGGTACGGGTAGCCGTTCCCAAAGCGTTGGTTGCTTTTAAGGTAACCAGCGATTCGCCTCTTTGCGCAAGCACTCCTGTAATAATGCCTGTATGGGCATCTAATGCAAGTCCCTTCGGGAGATTTTCTGCCGCAAAGGTCATCGGTCTTTTACCGGTAGCGGCAACGGTGAACATAAAGGGATTGCCGGGCCGCACGCCAAAAACTTTTGCTCCATTAATTCTTGGTTTGGGCGATTCGGGTGGAGTAAGGATATGCCTTTCGTTGATGTAGTTGAAATTAAGCGCCACGGGCTGCGATCCTGTGTAGGTAATGTAAGCATTGGCGTACACAGCCTTGTCGTTGTACAACCCCGTACCGTTATCTTTTGTAATAATGGAAAGCTGTTTCACTCCTTTTAAAGGAAGGTCAATCTTCAGCGGTTTTTTCCCGCGCCTCATCTTAGGGCTCCTGAACAGTTCTTTGCCATCAGCCACCACCGAAAAAACAACGGTACATCCTTTGCCTGAAGCATCATCTACTCCAACCAGCGCATGGAGCCTTTGAGCATCTTCCAGGTCAAACCTTATCGTTTTCTCTGCAGGTGTTCTTAAGCCGCTGGTGAATTTTTTACCAACTATGCTTATGGGGTCATCTTTCAATGCAAGATACGCTTTAGGCGTCAGGCTCCAGTCTTGCGTAAACCTGTTCAAATCAATTTTATGAAACCATATCGTATCTGCTTTTTGTGCCTGCAGAAACGGAGTAAAGCACGAGGCAAACATTACCAGTAAAAATGCCTGTTTAATCATAACCTGTCTCATCATTCTTGTCTTTTTTAAAGCGTTTAAAATTAAAAGATTCCACTCATCTCAAATTACCCGGATTTTGTACGGGGTTAACCGAAGTGAGAAAAGAGTGGTAAGTGGTAAGTGGAGGCAGGAAGGAAATTGCTGATTTATGATTTGTTGATTTCTGATTGCTGAAAGCCGATTGCTGAATGCTCATGGCTGAAAGCTGACACCTGAAAGCTGATTGCTGAAGGCTGAGGCTGATAGCTTAAACTTTGCTAGCTTTGCCGTAAATTTCTGGTTATGGAAAAAAAGAAACTCAGTAAAGAACAGCTCCTGGAGTTGTACAGCGATTATTTACTTTCCAATGGCAAACAACCAGTAAATGTATATGTGTTCATGAAAAGCCATCAGGCTGAAGAAAGTGATTTCTATCAGCATTTTTCTGGTTTTGAAGCGTTAGAAAATGAATATCTCAAACATTTCTTTAAAAAGTCGCTGGAACTAACGGGTAAGATCAAGGGATATAAAGCATTTGACGCCAAAGAGAAGCTGCTCAATTTTTATTATATTTTTTTCGAGAATCTCAACCTTAACCGCTCACTGGTGCTGCACCTGCTGGGGAATAAAAGAGAATTTTCGGGGCTGAAAAAACTGGGCGCCATTAAAGGGCTTCACCGGGAGTTTCTGCGATCGATCCATTTTGAACAATTGCCGATGATGGACAAAGCGGGAGGCAGGGTAAAGGAGTTTGGCGATAAATCGAGAGAAGAGGTACTTTGGCTGCATTTTCTTTCTATAATAGACTTTTGGAAAAACGATCAGTCGCCCGAGTTTGAAAGTACGGATGTATATATCGAAAAATCCATCGACACCGGTTTCGATCTCGTGTACAGCTCTCCATTGAAAAAAATCCTGGATGTAAGCAAGTTTTTATGGAAGGAGCGGTTTCACGGTTCATTTAGTTAATAAGCATGAAGACATTAGATAAAATCCCGACAGGAAAGCTGGAAAGAGCGGGGAATTTGTTGAAGGCGGGCGCCAAAGTGGGTATTAATTACCTGAAGTATTACGGTGATAAGATTACAAAAGACGAAACGGAAGCGAAAGAAATACTGAATAAGAACAACGCAGAAGATATTTACGATAGCTTAAAGGAGTTGAAGGGATCGGCGCTTAAGGTGGCGCAAATGCTGAGCATGGAAAAGAACATTATGCCGGCCGCTTATGTAGAAAAATTTTCTTTGTCGCAATTTTCTGTTCCGCCTTTATCGGGTGCGCTGGTTAAAAAAACTTTCCGCAAATATTTCCACAAAAATCCCGAAGATATTTTTGATGAATTCTCTGAAGAGTCGGTAAATGCAGCCAGCATTGGCCAGGTACACAAAGCAAAAAAAGGCAACAGGCAACTGGCGGTAAAAATTCAGTACCCCGGTGTGCGTGAAAGCATATCGAGCGATTTGAAGCTGGTGAAGCCTATTGCCATGAAAATGTTCAACATCCGCAAACAGGGTTCGGAAGCATATTTCCAGGAGGTTGAAGATAAGTTATTTGAAGAAACAGATTATATACTGGAGTTGAAGCGCAGCCAGGAATTTGCTAACGCCTGCGCTCACCTGCCCAACATCCGGTTCCCTGCCTATTATCCCGAATATTCCTGCGAGCGCATTATTACCATGGACTGGATGGCAGGCAAACACTTTTCGGAATGGATAAAGCAGAAACATTCGCAAAAAGATGTGAACAGGCTGGGACAAACGCTTTGGGATTTTTATATGCATCAGCTGCACGTGCTGCGCAAAGTGCATGCAGATCCGCATCCTGGTAATTTTCTTATATCGGAAGCAAAGGAATTGCTGGTGATAGATTTTGGTTGCATTAAAGAAATTCCCGACGAATTTTACAAGCCCTATTTTGAACTGGCTGATCAAAGAAATCTTTACGATCCCCATATATTTGAAGAAAAGTTGTGGGAACTGGAAATTCTGCGCCCCGACGATACGCCTGAAGAAAAGCAGTTTTTCGCCAATATGTTTCACGAAATGCTCGAATTGTTTACCCGCCCTTTCAATGCCACGGTTTTTGATTTTTCGGATGAATCTTTTTTCCAGAAAATGGCGGCGCTGGGACAGCGCTATGCCAAATTGAATGAGTTGAGAAAAATGAATACCAACCGCGGCTCTAAACATTTCATATACATCAATCGCACTTTTTTCGGGCTGTACAATATGATGCATGATTTAAAGGCAACTCACATAGCCACTTCGTCGTTCAGAAAGCTTTTGCAATAATACCCTCGTATATAAAGGTTTCCAACTTTTTAAAATTGGAAACCCTGTGCACCAGTCAGCCACTTGGTCCAATGATTGCTGCAAGTATCGTTCTACACACCACAAAACATACGGTATGAGCGAAACATTGAGGTCGATTGAGCTTTTTGCAAACAAAGCGCATGCAGGTCAACGCAATAAACACAGCGATGAACCATATGTAAATCACCTGGTAAGGGTAAAACAATATTGCAACGCAGTAACCTCCGATCCTGTGGTGCTGGCAACTGCTCTGCTTCACGACCTCTTTGAAAAAACACCGGTTACGGAGCAGGAGCTGCGATTGTTCCTCCAAAATAGCTTTTCTGACAACGATACGGAGCAGATTATACTCATGGTGAAAGACCTCACGGTAATGTATACCTCGTTTAAGTATCCGGCATTGGGCAAAACCAAAAGAAAGGAGATGGAGATGAATCGGCTGGCGCAAAAAAGCGACCTGGTGCAGACGATTAAATGTGCGGATGTTTTGGACAACAGTTTGACGCTGGAAAGCCTGGAAAGCTGCGAGGCAATTAAAAAGCTGAATGAATACCAGCAGCTATTGAAATTGCTGACAAAAGCCGACAAAGACCTGCATAAACGGGCAAGCGACGCAGTGGAGAATGCGTTGTTAAACCTGTCTTTCCGATGATTTTTTAACTCAGCTTTGGCGACAGACAGTAGCGGATGCTAAGAAATTTTCTCAAAATCAAAATGTCCCTTAATACGTGTATTGAGAAATATGCCTTTGGATGAAGCGGTTCGCATTGCTTCGTATATCGATGCGGGCACGTTTTTATAGTGATACACCGCTCCCGAAACAAAAACTACTGTAAGTAATTTTTGTGCTTTGTTGTAATGAATATGCGAAACAACGCTGGACGGCATACAACAGGTACCTAAAAAACAATGCCGTATTATTGGGCTTCCTGCTGACTGGCATATTCCTCTTCGGGCTCAGGAAGAATTTTTACCTGCGAATTTTGTAAAAAAACGAGTGAGGAGGCTGTATATATGCCCATTGCTTCGCCTGAAAAAGTATAATCCATTAATGTAAGGATAACATTACCGTTAATGGACAGCTCAATATAACTTCCATAGCGGATGAGTTTAAAATGGACGGGCTCATCGGGTTGCTGCGGGGGAAAGAAGCCGGATTGCAGATCGTTAAAAATAAAATTCTGTTTGGCGTTCAACGGATTAAATCCCCAGCTTCTTATCTGCACAAAGCCGTTGGTAATGTTCAGCTTGATAAAATAGCCATAGCCGTCTTTATCCACATCCGACACGATGCCAAACTTACCCGTTCCCGTTACGCTCAACGATCCTTCCCATATAAAGTTGGCTGCAGGTTTTTCAAAGCAAAAAAGGTCATATCCGCTGCGTGTTCCGCATATCCAGTGCATATCCGAAGCATCAAACGTAGCAGAAGGGTTTGAAAAAAGTGGTAGCAGTACTTTGAAATCCTGCTGAATTACCGATTGTTTTACCATGGTTTCCCACCTGTAATAACTTTTCAGCAGTAATTTGCCGTCGGCACCTGCCTGCAATTGTTTCGGAGGCGGGAGTACCCGAAGCGTATCGATCTTGCCTGCATAAAAAAAGTTATATACAAGCAAATGATCGCCATCCCATTCGGTGCGCGCTGCATAGTTGCCCTGCGGCAACAGCACATCGGTATCAAAAGAATGATATTCGCCAAAAAGATCAGACGCAACCCAATATCTCACTTTTATATCTTCGCGTATAGAGCCGATGAGGTAATATTTTCCATTAAGCTCAAAAGCGCAGGGGCATTCAATGTCATCGTATACCATGGGGCAAAACAGGGGTGGCTTCAACTCTGTATCACGATCGCCTAGTTTAACCACGCCCACACATCCGCGTCTTGAAACAGGCCCGGTCACTGTTCTGGCGCCCAGCAGCAAATAAGCATCGTTTTTATATTCTATCCGGAAAGGATCGCGAAAACTTAACCATGTTCTTGGATTGCTGGTAGCCGTTTCATAAAAAACGCCCATGGGCTCAACCGGGAAAATGGTTGACGTATTTTTTTCCCAATCAAATAAATTATGCGAAGTCGCCAGCCCCACGCGAGAAATAAAACCGCGTTCTCTGCGCTGCAGGCCGGTATAATACATTTCAAATATATTTCCCACTTTTACTACATGCATGGTCCAGAGCATATCATCGTCCCACGCACCGGGATCGCCTACAAACAATGCGTTTTTAACGCGTTTCCACGAAAGCCCATCGTTAGAAACGGCGTGAGCAATATAATCGTGATTGGGTATTATTAAATGAAAGAGATGGTATCTCCCCTCGTGAACGATCACAGTAATATCACCTATTTCCCAATCGCTAAAGCCTGATCCGGTATACATTGGTCTGATTTTTTCCCTGGTATAAAGATAATATAGTGCCATTGCACAACCGTGCCAATATCTTTTGTATCAGAAAAAAATGACAATGCAACAATATTATATTCAGTTATTTAGCCCGCATGGATTGATCAGGTTTCAAAATCCGGAAATAGGGCGCGATAAAGACACCGGCGGACAAACCAAATACGTGCTGGAACTGCTTGAAAACCTGTCTCGTCATCCGCAGGTAAGGAAAGTTGATTTATTTACAAGGCGTATTAACGATGAAAAAGTTTCGGATTCATATAATAATGAAATTGAAATTGTTAATGAAAAAGCCCGCATTGTGAGAATTTCGTGTGGGGGTGGCAGTTACCTGCCTAAAGAATCGCTATGGAATTATTTGGACAAATTTGCAGACAATGCGCAGGCGTTTATAAAAAGCCAGAAAGATTTTCCCGATATTGTTCACGGGCATTATGCAGATGGAAATTACATCGCGCATAAAATCAGCAGGTTTTGCAACGTTCCTTTTATTGCAACCGGCCATTCGCTGGGGCGCAATAAGCAAAAAATATTATTATCGCAGGGATTGAGCGCTGTTAAAATCAATAAATTGTTCAATATGCAACGGCGCATTGAAGTGGAGGAGCAGGTGCTGACGCAGGCAGATGCCATTATAGTAGGTACTAATTTCGAAATTGACAATCACTACGGGTTGTATGAAAACCGGGCAAAGGGAAAATTCCAGGTAATTCCGCCGGGCATTAATACCGAAACTTTTTTCCCGTTTTATCGTTACGACCTGCCTTCATTTAAAATGACGGTAGAGCAGGAACAGGTATTATACCATGTGAATGCAGACATTGAACGTTTTTTATTCAACCCTGCCAAGCCGCTTATACTTTCGATAGGGCGGGCAGACAAGCGAAAAAATTTTGAATCGATCATACAGGCTTACGGCGAAGACCGTGAGTTGCAGGCAATGGCGAACCTGGCCATATTTGCAGGTGTGAGAAAAGATATTTCTAAAATGCCCGACGATGAAAAAGATACTTTAACGAACCTGCTTTTGCTGATGGATAAATACGACCTGTACGGCAAAATGGCGCTACCTAAAAAAAATGATCCGGGTTTAGATGTGCCCGAAATATATCGTTTGGCCGCCCGGAAAAAAGGAGTGTTTGTAAATGCCACTCCCGGCGAAAACTTCGGACTTACTATTATTGAAGCTGCGGCGTGTGGATTGCCTGTGGTAGCATCGCCCACCGGCGGGCCAAAAGAAATACTGGAACACTGCGAAAATGGTATACTCACAAATGTGGAAGAACCGTCTGAAATTGCAGCCGCCGTAAAAACAATTCTTTCCAACGAAAAGCTGTGGGAGCAATATTCTTCTTCGGGCATTGTAGCTACCAGTCATCTTTACTCATGGGAGGCACATTGTAAACAATATGTGGACGTGGTATCGAAAATATTCCAGCGCAGGCATTCAAAGTCCACAACCGCAAATGGCAAAAAGAAAGAAGAACCTGCAGCGTCGAAGCGGGTACGGTTTTTTGTGTTTGGCAAAGGTAATTCCCCGCACTCGAAAGAGACAGCAATTGTTGCAGACAGCGGCAACTATTTTGATAAGCTATCGCCATCGCAAAAGCAGGTGGAATAGGGGCGAGGCTAAGCCTTCAGAAGGCTTAGCGCTTTTCAGTCATAAATAAACCGCTCATTGGAGTAAATAAGCGAAACATCCGATGATTGGTCGCTGTTTACTCCAATATAAAGATTATTATGAAGGTTGAAAGTTTCCGTTTTGGTTATGGCATTGTTTATACTGACTTTTATTTCATGTTGTCCTTCATTTAGTGCCGTTGTAACCTGCCCGTCGACAAAACAAACACCTAATGCATAATTCGTTTGCAACCGTTTATTGATCAATTCTTGTCCATCTATAAATATTCGAACACTGTCCTGGTTAAAGGATGATTGAACATCTATGCCGAGCGTGAAAGTATTTTTGTCTTTTTTGCAAGCGCAAAAAATGCTTGCTACCAGTAGTAAAGTAATGGCTATCTTATTCATACAGTTGGTTTTATAACATTGTTAAAGGCTGTAATAAGAAAAGTCCTGCAATGTTGACACAAAAAAGGGTGTAGGTGTTGCATTGGTTTGAATCGAGATCAAAATCAAAAGGCAAGCCCGGTGTAGCATTATTGTCAGGGCTCGTTGAGTTGGAAGTGCCAGCCTTAATTGCTGTATCTGATTGTCTGCGTGAAAATAAATAAATATTCCAGCTCCAGCCAATACCTTTTTCTTTCCAACTTTTTAGGTAGAAAAGAATAATTACGTACTTTTGCCGCCCCCTGACACGGAAAGTTGTCTTTGGCAACCTCCTAAGCAGTTGGTAATGTTATTGGGTTAAGCCTGATTGCATTCGTTCGGGAAGTGGCGCAGCCCGGTAGCGCACTTGTATGGGGTGCAAGGGGTCGCAAGTTCGAATCTTGTCTTCCCGACAGTAAATTCCGCAAATTCAATCTGATATTGGGTTTGCGGTTTTTTATTTTGATTCTGTAGCAGATTATGTTGCAAATACTTTGCTATTGTACGTAACCTTTAAAGTGGTTAAGCGAAGACGAACTTTTAAAATTAGTCATCTTATCAGCGATCTAAAATTAATTGCCAATGGAGTTGCAGCAGAAAGCTTTGAAAATACAGTTTTTAAGCAGGTAGACCAAGGGTTCGATAGTGCACAGACGAAAGAATATTTAATAAGGCTTTTAAAAACGGTAAATTGATGATATGGCAGCAATAAAATTAAAATGGTTTTAAATTCCTATTTGTCAGGAAATAGTATTAATTTGGAGAATGCGCACTTTACGGGTCATAGGTATATTAGTAATGCTTTTGGGGATTGCCCTTAAAATAAAGGATTTGCCTGGCTATACTCCGGCCTTTATTGTAGGCGCCGCTTTGATACTCTCAGCCCGTATATATCAGGTAAGTCATACTTCCCCGGAGAACTCTTAGTTATCCTCCCGCTTGTAGTAGATCAATTTATCTAACAGAAAGGCTGTCATTATTAATGTTCGACATCAAGTCGAAACAAGATGAGTGATAGATAATTTACGCTTAGTCCACGCACAAATACAAACAGTGTATAGGCGATTTTCTAAAACTTCTCTTTATCTCTCAAACAATAAAACTTCGGGTCACAGCAGGTAACCACACATCCTGCATAATAGGCATCATCTCGTAGAGGTGGCATAGGTAAACCATATATAATATCAACTACTTTGTCACTGCGTTGGCAAACGGGGCAAACCCTGCTTGAACTATCATATCTACATAGCCTGCAAAGGAACACTTTTAATAATGGCCTTTGAGGCGTGCTAAAACTTATATACAAGCTTGCCGACCTAAAACCGTTCTTGCTGATCATTATCAACAAGTCTCTCTGTTCCGAGCGAGTAAAACTAAAATACCCATTTTGACCTGTTCTTGTAGAATCCTGATTATTCTCTAAGACAACGAGAGTATTAGATAATAATTTGCCATCTTGAGTAAAAACAACACCTTCAAATTTATGTGACTGCCCAGCAACGTAGAGAATGCTGATAAGACCGAATATTGTCAAGAAGGTTTTCACAACTTAAAAATATGAGAAACTTTAATTAATCCATATTCCTTTAATTTGGGTGTAAATTAACCTGAGAAGCCATGAAGGATAATAGACTTTAAATAATCCACTAAGATTTTATTGACCCGGATAGGATGGGGGTAGCAGATCCTGGAGATAAGTTTAAAACCATCGCAGAGGCTACAAAGGATTTTGGAAAACTTTATAATGATAATTCTATTGTTGAAGAAAAGAGAGTACGGAGCAACGATATATAAAGCTACAAATAATGGGTAAACCTACTACAGCTATTCTGTCTCAAATGCGGCTTTGAAAAAGTAGAACGTAATAGAATAATAATTTGCAAATTAACAAGCTCCTGTTTTGTTAAAGAATACCACTTGGTCGAGTTCCTAAAAAGAATTTCAGTTTAACAAAGGACGATATGCAGGTTTGGAGAGTGCAAGTATGTCGAGTTACAAGACAATCCTGATTTACTCAGCCTTAACTTTCGCTTGCCTTTGGGATTGATGTAAATAAATGTTATATAATGTAATGTTTATTTTACATTATGTAATGTTTACGTTACATTTGAAGAAATATATAACCATGATAAAAACCCCTCTTCTCCCCAACTGGTACAAATGGATCGGCTGGTGCCTGCTGGTACCGGGTCTTATTTTAGGTATGATCGTTACCGCCACCGATTATGAGGCCAACTGGCTGAGTGCACGAGTACTCAACATTATAAGACAAGATGCCATTGGCCCTGCCTGCTATTTTACATTTGTCAAAACCAATCTCACCGCCACTCTAGCCGGTCTGCTTATCCTTGTAGGTGGTATGCTAGTCGCTTTCTCGCGCGAAAAGCAGGAAGATGAATTTATTGCACGGTTACGTCTTTCCTCGTTGATGTGGGCTGTGGTCGTCAATTATGTACTGTTGTTGCTGGCATTGCTTTTTGTATACGGCATGTCTTTTTTTCATGTGATGGTATACAATATGTTCACGGTGCTGCTCATCTTCATTGCCCGCTTCAATTACCTGCTTTACAAAAACAATAAAACCGCCCCCGATGAAAAATAATACGAAAGTAGAGCGCCATCAAAAGCATTACGCAGGAAAAACTGGTGCAGGCGGTCACTGTAAGCAGGCAGACCGTCAAGCCAGCGGTATGTGCCGTATACCGTACTGACATTTGAAGGTGGCGGCTTTTTATATTGGCTGGAAAAGCCTGAAATTGCTTGTAAATCCTCAATACAAAGGTTCAACCTTTGTACAGTTTTCCCGACTCAAGGAGAAGCCGATCAATGGCGTTCTCCTTTTTTTTACCAATAATAATCGGTAACCAAAACTGCTACAGCCTGGTCTTTACAGTTCGGTTTTTACAGCAGCCTGGTTTTGGTGTATTGAAACAATGCTTAAATGCTTGTCCGGGATGCTACACTTTCGAAAAAATTGTAATTTTATAATTTGTAAGTTGTAATAAACAAAACCAACAACAGGATTGTTAGGATACGTTTGAATAAAGAAACCTATGCACCACGAATTGCTTCCTATAACGCCCGTTCTTAACAGGCATATTGCAAACGCTTCGTATTTTAAACAAAGTGCGGGTGAATTTTGTGAATTTAAATTGGTTCCGAGAATTTTTTCGACATTGTTTTTCGTGATAGAAAAGAAGCAATCTCTCGAAATGGTTTACGGTAGTGAAAATTATACATTCCATTCCAACGCTATCTACGCTTTCGGTGTTGGAAACCTTCCCGCCTCATTTCATGTGTTGTCCGAAATAGAAGTGATAGTGGTACAGATGCATCCCGGTATTTCCCGCTTATTCCACAATGATGATGCACATATCTCCACCAACCAGCGGTTTGATATTACGGCTACAGACCAAAATACCAAAGACCTGAACGAAAAATTGGCCTACGCCGGTTCCGTAGCTTTGAAATGGCAGCTTATACAGGAATATCTTATCAGGAAATTCCGGGTAAGCTTTCCCGATAAGTACGGTGCCGTGGCAAGAGCCATCAACATTCTCCGCAGTAATTCAGGCTGTTTTCCTGTAAAAAAATTAGGAGAACAGGTGTTTACCAGCCACAGAAACCTGCACTATCTTTTCATGGAATATGTTGGTTTCTCTCCAAAGAAGTATGCCGACATCATCCGCTTCAATGCCTTTGTAAACCTTTACAGCCAAAAGCCTGAAATGCTTTCAAATATTGCCCTGCAATGCGGCTACCACGACCTGTCTCATCTCAACAAAGACTTTATGCGGTACATCGGAACTTCTCCGTCGGATTATTTTGGAAACTTTCGTTCCGATATCAATAACTCGTGCGAGCTGGATTACCTCGAGTCCTGAAATTTCCATTTTTTACAAACAACGATGCGTGGTGTGGTGATAACTTCGTTTTTAACCGCCAATAAAAAATATTGACAGTAAAACGAATTTTATGAAAAAGTCACTTATCGCAATACTACTTTCTTTTATGTTAATTGCAGGATGTAGCAAAAACAATGACAACGCTACTACTCCCGATTGTGAAGCAAAGAATTACGGGGTGATGAAGGTATCATTCGGAGCATCTGATGTAAAGCATGGTATACTTGTAACGCTTGCGGAAAGCAGCACCATAGTCAGGGATAAAATTATTGCAGCCGGAAAGGTAAGCGATACTGTCAGGCTATCTCCAGGCAACTATCACATAAATATCTCAAGCATGAACAGTTCCAACCAGGTAATAGAAGATGAAACTTTTACGAATAGAACGGTAACACAATGCCAGGAAGGAAATTTACAGGTCACATTTTAAATCATACATTTTTGAAGGATAAAGTACGCAGTATACACCGGGAAATTTCCATTTTTTACAAACAACATGGCATGCTGTGGTGATACCTTTGTTGTTAAATCGCCAATAAAAGAAGCGTGGTATTAAAACTAACTTTATGAAAAAGTCACTTATTGTATTAGTGTTGCTTTCCCTCATTTGTATGATGGGATGTAGCAAAGACAACTCCCTAAATGAAGAAGAACCCCAAACCGTAAATTTGTTGGTAACCGCCTCCTCTTTAAAAACCGAAATCGGGCAAAAGGTAACTTTTACCGTTACCGCCAACGGGCAGGCCATACCCGACGCAACCCTGTTTGTAAACGGGCAAGCCATAACCGGCTATGATTACAGCTTTGCGGAAAAAGGAACCTTTACCGTTACCGCCGAAAAAGGAAGCAATAAAAGTACCCCCATCTACATTAAGGTCGAAGAACCCGCTTTTGATATCAACAAGCCTGTAGGCTATATCATCTATACAAAATGGGCGAGTACGAATAGCAGCGAGCGTTCCCTGAATAATATTTATTTGTATGATTTTCTGCCCGAAGGAAAGATACATCCTTACTTAACATATCAAAGGATAGAGGCTTCGGCATATACCATAACCAACGGAAATACGATTGAATTTCGTTTTTCAGGCTATCCCGAGACATACTACTTTACCATTGAAAACGGCAAGCTCACAGGTGTACGGTCAAGCATAGAGAATTATTACATATTTAATGAATATTCGCTCATCAAAAAGCCGGCAGCCAGCCAGGTTGCCGGAAAAACCTTTAAAGGCAAATACCTGAAGAAAGACGGCACGATACTGCACCAGGAGTTTTTCTATACTTTTTTACCCGACGGCAAAACAGTGGAAGCGGGATTTAAGGTGGGTACCAAAACACGTACAGAAACCTACACCAACATTGGCAACATAGGCGCACGGGTAGATAAAGTATCAGTCACCCCTGGTGATACAGAAATAATGGTGCTGGTGGACGGCAGATTACACGTGAACTATCTGGACAAAGTTTCGAGCCCCAGCAAAGTTTACCATGGCATTTTTGAAGAGGTGAAGTAAGCCGCAAACCATTGGCAGGCAAAAAAAATACTGAACCACATTATAAGAAACCGGGCGTTTTAGGGTGATTTGACGGTTGATTTTTGGGGAGTAACCATATTCATTTTACAAATTTGTATAGCTGCTCCAAACCCTGCAAATAGTCCCAAAATGGTCGCGGTGGGCAACGGCAAATTCCGCAAATTCAATCTGATTGGGTTTGCGGTTTTTTATTTGATTGATGCAACAATTTTTGAGGGCCTAATGTAAACGTTATTCCGCCGGGTTGGTCTGTGGCTAACCGGCTCTCTCATTACATCCACCAAGGGACGAAGTCCGAATCGGGCGGTCCGGCAGCATATTGAAAGAACGGATTTCAACTCCATCTATGCTCCATGGCGCAAAGTACCTTAGAGTATGAATAACAGGTAGCAAATCAAAAAAAACTTCGCCTACTTTCATAACCGTTACCAATAAACGAATATCATCACTTAAATTCGCGCTCACCAGACAGCTTCGAATAAGAAGCATTTGACTTTCAGTACCAATCATCGGAGGCAGAATGTTAAAAATACTCAGAAGTTTTACAGAAAATGAAAAGTCAACGGGACTAACGTTAATAGCGTGCACCATCCTGTCGTTGGTTATCGCCAATTCATCTATCGGTCATGGATACCATAATATGTGGTTAACAGATGTTGGGGGAATGAGCGTAGAGCATATCATCAACGACGGGTTGATGACAATATTCTTTTTTGTGGTTGGGCTTGAATTGTTCGCAGAAATAAAAGTCGGACAACTCTCAAATCTTAAAAAAGCCATACTGCCCATTTTTGCGGCAGTTGGCGGCATGCTGGTGCCTGCATTGCTGTATTTATTGTTTAACTATGGCAGCAGCACGCAATCGGGCGCCGGTATTCCAATGGCCACCGATATAGCTTTTGCTATCGGCGTATTAATGCTCGTAGGCAAAAGCGTTCCCCGCTCCCTAAAAATATTTTTAACAGCATTGGCTGTTATTGACGACCTGGGCGCCATATTGGTGATTGCCATTTTTTACAGCAACGGTCTGGCTTTTACAAACCTTTTCATCGCTGCAGCTATCTATATCCTGCTTATAGTATTGAATAAGCTGCAGGTAAAGAATATTTTTTTCTATTTGGCTGGTGGAATGGTGATGTGGTATTTTATGCTGCATTCCGGAATTCATCCTACTATAACCGGTGTGCTTGTTGCGTTCGTTATTCCGTTTGGCAAAGGTGACAGCAATAGCCCGTCGCAACGTTTGGCGCACAGTTTAGCAAAGCCGGTCAACTTTTTCATTTTACCATTATTTGCGCTCGCCAATACTGCCATCATCGTAGAGGCAGGTCTTTCTGAAACGATTTCGGAGAGCTTTGGGCTGGGCATTGCTGCCGGATTGATCATTGGAAAACCGGTTGGCGTATTTTGTTTTTCTGCTTTAGCCGTAGCTCTAAAATTAGCTACGCTTCCGAACAACTTAAAATGGAATTCAATCTTGGGTGTTGGTTTTCTGTCCGGAATCGGATTCACCATGTCAATTTTTATAACACTCCTGGCATTTGACGATACCGCCATCATTGAAAAGTCAAAACTCATCGTTTTATTAAGCTCACTTTTTGCCGGTATAATGGGATTCCTGGCTTTAAGCCTCGTATTGCGCAGGCAAAAACCATCTGCCATTTCATAAGCAATATCGGTCGGGCTCCGGTGTATGGGAAATTCCCTCAGCGTCAGCCATATAGGGTATTAATATTATGGCTGCCGCTTTTTTAGTACAACATATAAGGTATTGTATTAATGTGTGCACAACTAAAGTAAAATCACATACTAACGTGCATGCCAGATCGTTATTTCAGCAACTGTATGGTTGTAAGCTTTGTTACCAGAATATAGTTGATAATCATTAGTGCCGTTAATAAAACCTCCTACTCCGTGAATAACCTGAACCCTATCCAGACTTCATTGTCGCGGCTTCGTCGCGAATCTATTTATTCTTCCTATCTCGAAAACAGTCTGGCGCCTGCTTGGATAACAGACGAAGATGGGTACACGCTGTTCATGAACGACCGGGCAAGGCGGATATGGAATATCGATCAATGCTACAGGCATAAAAATATTTTTGAACTTTTTCCAACACACGTAGCTGAAGGATTCAGCGCCAGCGATAAAGCAGTTTTTCAAACGGGGCAACCTCTTGCTTTCGTTATCGAATCAAGGCGTGAAGATGGCTCTCCGGGCTATTTTATGTTGCATAAATTTTTGCTGCCAACCGAAAGCGGCAAGCGGTTGATTGGGGGGCAGGCTATTGATATTACTGCGGAAAAACAGGCCGAAGAAGCAGTACGTAAAAGCAGTGAGCGTTTCTCGTACGTGGCCAAGGCGCTTTCAGACTGTATTTGGGATTGGGATGTAGAAACCGGCACGATATACCGCAGCGAGGCGCTGATGACCCTAACCGGCTATACTCCTGAAGATATAAAAGGTTCGCTGGACTGGTGGGAAACAAAAACTCATCCCGACGACCGGGAAGCCTCTATAACCAAGTTCAGAAATTTCGTAAAAGAGGGACGTTCCTATTGCAATGCCGAATACCGTTTTTTATGTGCCAGCGGCAGGTACCGGTATTTTGCAGACAAAGGATATATCATTTACAAAAATGGGCAGCCGGTGCGGGCCATAGGTATTGTGCAGGATATTACGGAGCAAAAAAAGGCGGAAGCCAAGCGGCTTCGCGACAAAATTCAAAAAGAGAAGGAGATTACCCGGGCGGTGATTGCGGCGCAGGATCATGTATCTAATGAGCTGGCAAAAGAACTACACGATAATGTGAACCAGATACTTTCGGTAGCGAATCTGATGCTTAATTGTGTGCAGCAAAACTGTGAAGAAAATAAAGACTACATCGAAAAAAGCAAAGGTTATGTATTGCTTGCCATCAACGAAATCCGAAAAATTTCCAAAACGTTGAATACCTCCAGGATTAAGGAGGAACTATTGGGTCCTGTTCAGGAAATTATTGCCAACCTTCGGTTAAGTCTTGGACTTACGATATCCTTTGAGTTTGATCCGGAAGTAGAAAAGCTTATGTCTCACGAGCAAAAGCTGATGGTGTTCCGCATTATCCAGGAACAAACCAATAACATTGTTAAATATGCCGAAGCACAGGAGGTATATATTTCCGTGAGTAAAAAGAGCGATGCCTTCCATCTTGTAATAAAAGATGATGGTAAAGGATTTGATCTTTCAACAGCCAGAAATGGGATCGGTCTTACCAATATCCGTAACCGCGTAGAGGCTTTTAATGGTTCACTGAGCATAACTACTGCTCCCGGAAAAGGATGTTGCATAGAAGTGTCAATTTCAATGTGCCACGCAGCATCGCAGGGTTTGAAATAAACATTAAACTGTTCCTTGGCAACCGGTTAATTTTTTCAAAGAACGATAAAGAAAAGACCACACTAACGAGTGAGTCACTATTCCCCCCAAATCTCTTTGGAGCGAGGACAGAACGGTTGATCTACGGCACTGTTCAAACAGGAGCGGACGTTAATCCTCCCCCGGGGCAAGACTCATTCAGTTCTAAACGCTACCCCCTCCTAAGGGGGATAATAGAGCTGTTGATCATGTAACGAGGAAATTTTTGTTTGCAAAAGAATTAAAAAATGTCACACTAACGAGTGAGTCACTATCCCCTAATGTCTTCGGAGCGAGGACAGAACGGTTGATCTACGGCACTGTTCAAACAGGAGCGGACGTTAATCCTCCCCCGGGGCAAGACTCATTCAGTTCTAAACGTTACCCCCTCCTAAGGGGGATAATAGAGCTGTTGATCATGTAACGAGGAGATGTTTTAATCAAATGGATTGTTTACTATAACATCCAATGCAAAATAATGAACGTCCTGAAGAGCGCTGGTGCCTATCAAATTGTTCATGTAACCAACGTCTACCGTTACTGGTAACTTATTCAGCGAAACAGTATAATAAAAGCTAAACCTGCTTTCTTTGTATTGAAAGTTTGCCCAGTTATTTCCACCCGATTCCTTGCTTGCAGAAAAAATATTTTCCGAGCTCAGCGTCAGCTTTTGAGTTTTACTTTTATTTAGATCGGTTGAAAGCTGTATGCGAAACCGCGAACGAAGCTGGAAATCTTCTTCAACTGCAGAAAAGCCAGGTCCATAAAATTTCCGGAATTCCTGCCGGTACACACCTGTCAGTTTAAAACGATGCATGGGAATGGTATAATAGATTCTTCCGTACAACCGGAACTCCTGTTCAATAGCCGGCTGGTCGTGCTTGTATGGAGCATCGTTCACATATTGATCCTGACGGCGATAGCTAAGCGCAAACGAATATTGAGAATGGCGGCTGAACTGGTGGTAAAATTCCTGGTTAAACACCCATATGGCTTGCTTTAACAGCGGGTCAAAACCGGTAGGGCTGCTTTTTCTGCCCATCCCCACATACGACAGCGATTGCCATGTATTATTTTTATTGAGCCGGTTTCGCAGGCCTACTGCCAGCCAGTTGGCTGTACGGGCTCTTCCAAGACCCGGAGGACTGATTTGTGCAAAGCTTGTTATTTTCCCCATTAAAGCGATAAAGACAAGAACGCCAATTTTATTTTTCAACCCGTAACTATTTACTTAATCAATGCCTTCACGCTGGCAAACTGCCATGCTTTGGCTTGCATGAAAAAGTTTCAATTTAACAGGTTTTCGGTTATTCACCGGGCAGGAGACGCCTAAAAACATTTGATTAACATCTGTAGATTTTTAGTTTGTCGTTTACCGTTTAAGGTTAGCGAAATCACAAACTACAAACCATAAATTTCAAATCTTAAATACATCCTTTAATGCACGCTGAGCGGCGTGAAATCCGCACATGCCATGAACGCCGCCGCCGGGTGGAGTAGCCGCCGAGCAAATGTACATGCCTTTTGCAGCGGTGCGATAGGGCGAGCTGCGCAATGCCGGACGGGTAAAGAGCTGCGTGATATCAATGATGCCCCCGTTAATGTCTCCCCCCACGTAGTTGGCATTGTATGCTTCCATGGCAACCGTGTCCATAACATGTCTGCCAATAATCCGGTCTTTAAAGCCAGGCGCATATCGTTCCACCTGCTGTTCTATTATATTCGTCATGTTTTTGGTAGAGCCATTGGGCACATGGCAGTAAGCCCACGCTGTGTGTTTGCCTTCCGGCGCGCGCGAAGGGTCGAAAATACTCTGCTGTGCCAGCAATACAAATGGTTTTTCGGGATGACCTCCTTTGGCAGTATGCGCTTCTGCCAGTGTAATTTCTTTCAAAGTACTGCCCAAATGCAGGGTTCCTGCCTTTTTGCATGCCGCGGCAGTAAAAGGAATAATATCATCAAGCGCCCAATCTATCTTAAAAACGCCCATGCCATAACGGTAACGGTTAAGCTGCCATTTGTAAAGCGATGAAAATTTGTGTCCCGCTATTTGCAATAATTGTTTCGGTGTGATGTCGAACAAAACGGCTTTGGCCGAAGGCAATTGTTGCAGCGACGATATATAGGTATTGGTTAGAATGCTGCCTCCTAATGATTGGAAATAACCACCCAGCGCATCGGCTAACGACTGTGTACCTCCTTTTGGAAGTGGCCATCCTTTAAGATGGGCAGCCGACATCAATACCAGTCCTATAGCCGAAGTAGTAAGATTGGATAAAGGTTGAATGGAATGCGCCGCCATACCAGCCCACAGCGCTTTGCCTTCAACCGTTGAAAAACGTTTGGACAATTGAACCGCCGATGACAAGGCTTTCAATCCAAAGACAGCCATGCGAAAAGGTTTGGACGGAAAGGAAAGCGGTGCCAGCACATCTTTTTCGATCAATGGCCAATCTTTTACAATCGGCGCCATTAGCCGGGTATAGGCTTCTTTGTCGGCTCCCAATGCATGGGCAGTTTGCTGCAGCGAAGGGTAGAGCGCAGCAGCCGCACCGTTGTCTAGCGGATGTGCTGCGCATATTTCGGGATAAATATAATGCAGTCCGAATGCTTCTAAAGGCAGCGTTTTAAAAAAAGGAGAGTTGGCAGCCATGGGATGTATGGCGGAACATACATCGTGCTTAAATCCAGGCAGTGTCAATTCTTCTGTGCGCATGCCGCCGCCGATGGTCGACCTGGCTTCTATTAATAAAACCGATAATCCTTTTTGCTGCAACGCAATGGCCGCCGCCAGTCCATTAGGCCCCGAACCTACTACCACTGCATCATAATCGTATTGACCCATAGTGCTGTTTATTAATGGCAGGAGTGTTCAGTTGATCAATAAAACGGCTGCTTACTGAATAATTTTTCCTTTCAGTGTTTGCAGGGTGTCTGTTATTTTTTGTTTTGATAACCATTGTGTGCCTAATAATACGCCTTCTATATTGCCTGTTTGAGTGATGTCTTTTAACGGGTTGCCTGCCAGTAACACCAGATCGGATACGGCGCCGGTTTTAACAGCGCCTGCGCCTGGCTTGTTCAAAAATTTTGCTACGTTAACTGTGCTCGATTGCAAAGCCTGGTAAGGCGTTAGTCCCGCGTCTACCATATATTTCAGTTCCTGGTGTAACGAAAACCCCGGCACGTCAAATACCTGCGGTGCGTCGGAGCCCGACAACAAGCCTACGTTGTGTTGCTGGCAGGTGAGGATAAGCTTCTGCCTTAATGCTATCAATGCCATTACCGCTGCCGAGTCGTAGGCAGGATCGGACATCATTTGCTTTTTTGAATTGATCCAGTTGCTAAGTGTCTTTTCATTCATGTACACCATTTCAGGCTTTTGGCTGAATGCTTCGGGCGATTCGGCAGGTGTAAACCAGCGCTCTGCCAAAGCCTGTGTGGGCACCACCCATATATTGCCTTTTGCCAGCGCTTTCATTAAAGTGTCAATTTTCGACGTATCTGCTTTTTGAGCAATGTGCATGGCAAACAATCCTCTCTTGTTTTCGGGAATACTGGTGATGTCGGGTACTAACGCTTCTACAAATCCATCCAGGTGATCAATAGTAGCATACCCGGCTTCTATGGCGCGCCACACACCTACATCGGCCGACACATGACCGGCAAAGGGAATGTTTACTTCTTTGGCTGTTTTAGCAATGGCATCAAAGTTGGCACGCGTCAATCCCGGTAGCAGCTTCAAAAAATCATAGCCGTCTTTCTTTTCGCGTTTTACAATACTGTCGGCAGCTTCGGGTGTTTTTACAGTGCTGCCCGTCAATCCCGGGCCTGCTGTATACAAATGCGGGCCAATAAAACGTCCTTTTTCAACTCCTTCGCGCAAAGCCAGGTGCAGCGGGTGCCCGAGCATTCCCCTGATAGTGGTTATGCCATTTACGGCAAACAGCAGCAGCACATCTTTCATTGCCTGCGTATCTTCTACGGCAGGAACATGTGCGTGCATTTCTGCCATTCCGGGCATCAGGTATTTGCCGGTGCCATCAATTACCAGTGCCGTGTTTTCAATTTCTTTTTCGCCGGTGTTGCCAATATGTGTGATCTTTCCATCTTTAATAAATACATCCTGCTTTTCAAGCAGTATTTCCTCGGTCATAGGCACCACATTCACGTTGCGAAAAACAAATTCACCTTCTTTAATATCGGCTGTTTTAGAAGTATTGCAGGCGACAAATAAAAAAATGCCAAACAGCAAAAGAAGTTGTTTCATGATCCTGAATTTTAAATGAGGAAATCATGAATAAATGTAGGGAATTTTGGGGTTATGGTTTGAAGTTTATCGTTTGGGGTTTGACGTTGTGGTTTTATCGTATATGGTTTATCGTTTGGAGGTTTGATGTTTGTAACGTATTCTTGCTTTAACCAAAACGCCCAATGATGAGCTACCCAAACCAAAAGGCATAAAGAAAAAACTCCGTGCAACTTTGTGCCTCCGTGGCTTTGTGGTTCAAAAAACTCCAACCCTATTTTCTTTCCACAATCTTATTGATCTTTCCTTTTTGCTTTACCAGGTCAAATGCATCGAACAGCTTGCCTGTGGCCGTGTAAGAGTTATAAGATAGCTTGTTGCCATCAATGGTAATTACCTGGTACAACTGAACATGACCGGCAGATTTATCCATCCAGTCCTGCTTGTTTTCCTCATACATTTTAGAGCCAGCCACAGAAACAACATACATGGTGCCCGACACCTTTTGTTTGCCCGGCATTGGAACGTTTTTCATTCCCCGCGCATAGGCGTGATCGTGACCCTGCAATACCAGGTCCACTTTGTACTGATCGAAGATCGGTTGAAAAATCTTGCGCATGTTCTCATTGTCGCGGTTGGCTTTAATGGAGTATACCGGGTGATGAAAAGTAATACAGGTCCATTTGTTAGGATTATCTTTTAAAATTTTATGCAGCCAGTCTACCTGCCTTTGCATCATTTCTCCGCCAAACCAAATAGCCTGCGAGTTCAGAGAAATAAAACGCACGCCCTGCACGTCTGCATAATAACAGGTTTCTGCCAATCCTTCAGGCCCATTGTCAGGCAGGTTAAATTGCGGCCGCCACAATGTAGTAATTACGTTCACCCCTGCTGTATTGTCTGCGTGCTCGTGGTTGCCCGGCGAGGGTAAGCCGGGTATCATGCTGTGAATAAAACTGCCTCCATAAAACAGCTCTCCCCATTCATGATCATTAAACCCACGGTTCACAATATCGCCCGCATACATGATCAGCCTGGCATCGGGCGCTTTTACAAAAGCTTCCCGCACCACTCTTGGCCAAAGTGTGCGCATGCCTACCTGCACATCACCCATATAGATAAACGAAAATTTTTCGCCAGGCTTACCCGCCGTTTTTATGTGGAACCATTCGCTCCAGTAATTGCCGTTACCCACACGGTACATGTATAACGTAGAAGGCGTAAGGCTTTTTATCGTGGCGGAATGATAGTTCGCTTCGATGTTGTTCAATGTAAAATGTTCCGTAACAGCTTTGTGGCTGGTAGTGTTTTTTACGTTTGCAGGATCGTCTACCGCTGTCATTATTTCAAGAAAGTTTTCTTTTACGTCAGCACAGGTTCGCCAGCTTACAGCAATAGAAGTAGAAGCATCTTCGGTAATGTTCAAAAAAATGCGGTCGGGGAACAACGTAGCAGGGTAAGGATTTTCGGTTACGGTCTGCGCCAAAGCACACAATCCGGTCAATGAAAATAAAGTCAATAAGAAAGATAATTTTTGCACGAATGTTTTTTGCATCAGTAAATCTTTAGTGATAAGGTGTAGGGTATAAGGTGTAGGGTGTAAGGCATAAGGAGTAGGGCGTAGGGTTACTTAATTAACTTACTTAACCCAATACTCATTCAGTCAACTCAGCTTACTTCTCCCTGATTTCTTTTACTGCTTCTGCAATGGGATGATCGGCTTTATATTGCAATCCCAGCAACGAAGCAATGGTTTGGGCAGATTGTTTTTGGTACAACTGCATGGCTGTTTTTACTTCTCCTTTTGCGGGCAGGCCTGGTGCCATTACAGCCATCCATATCTCATGCGAGTCTTCCACTCCGCCACTTCCATGTCCTGTCCATTTGTTCTTGTCAATATCGCCGCGGCCATGGTCGGTAGTGACGAACAATGCCGTTTTATTTTTATACTGGGGTGTGCTTTGCACGTAGTGCCATATATCTTTCAGCCAGTTGTCGAACTGGTGTGCGGCATCCAGGTAATACCTGTATCTTCCTGCATGCGCCCATTCATCTGTTTCGCCGTAGGCAATGTATAAGGCGCGTGGATTTTTTTCTTTGAGGTACTGAAATGCCATGTAATGTGTAAACACATCCAGGCACTCGCCATAATGAAAGGGTTTGAAAGAATCTTTTAACATGCTGTTGAGCAATTGTTCTGTTGCCGTTGGTTGATCGCCTCCTGTTGCATCAAATGCCGCTACTACCGGAAACCCGCACCGCTCTTCGTTTAATATCCTGTTAAACGCTTCCCATGCGCCAAAAGCAGCCACTTTTCCTTTAAAGGCTGGTTGCTGGTTGATGAATTCCAGTACTGTTACATGCGGGTTGGGTTTGTATTCGTTTGAATTGACAGCAGTGTCGGGAAAGCCTGTTAATATTTCGTTGTAGCCGGGATAAGAGAACCAGTAAGGATTGGCGCAATCAACCTTGTTACCCAGCAACCGGTTGCCGTACAGTTGCCCGTTTTGGGCAATGCTGTCCCAGAAAAAAGGCATTAGCTTTTTTCTTCTTTCCTGTGCATTGGCTGACCAATACTGCTCAAACATTTCCGAACTGTCTTTGCCACTTTGCTTAAATGCCTCGTTCGATGCAATAGCAGAATCCATTCCTCCGAATACTTCCTGCCAGCGCAAACCATCGGTGGTTATTACAATAATGTTTTCGATGCCGCCGTCGCCATTTAATGCAGCAGCATTGCTATTTTGTGGCTCACTGTTATTACAGGCGCCAACAAAAAGCAGGAAAGCTGTTATAGGTAAAAGAAAATGTTTCATGTATATATTTTTATTTCTTTTTTGGAAGGCGAAATACCTGCACAATGCTTCTGTATACTGCTTTTACTGTGCGGGATAATATTTTTCTAACCATGCTATCACTTTCGTAAACACGTCAATAGCCGATGCCGGTCCAACGCCATGTTTTTCGTTGGGATAAATTTCCATTTGAGAAGGAATGTTCAATTCCTGTAATTTTTTGTGCAGCTTTTCTGCCTGGCTTACATGCACCAGCGGATCTTGCTCACCATGAAAAATAATGGTAGGCACACCCGTTTCTTTAGTGAGATAATGAAGCGGACTGGCTTGTTGGGTAATGGCAGCATTAGGATCTTTTTCGCCTAAAAAATTAATCACCGTATTGTCTGCACTGCTGCCATCCTGCCGTACCGCTTTGTCGGTTAGGTCGGTAGGTCCCCACAGATCAACCACGGTCTTTACCTGTTTTTTTTCATCATAGCCATATGCGTAGAGCATCGCCAGGTGCCCGCCTGCGCTGCCACCCATTAACGCATATTCTTCGCCGTTATATTTGTATTTTTTGGCATTTTTTGAAATGAATGCCAAAACTTTTTTTACATCTTCAATCTGGGCGGGAAAGCGATTGTTGCCATTTTTAACCAGGCGATAATTTACAGATGCCACCACATAACCTCTTTTACCCACCAGTTCTTCCACTAATTGTTTCGGAAATTCAGCTTTGTCTCCGCCGCTCCAGCCGCCGCCGTGTATATATACAATTACTTTTGCTCCGTCCTTCAGGTTTTGTGGTATGTAGGCATCAAAGCTGTTTTGTCCATCGGGCGCATCGCCATATTTAATATTCTTAAATTCCCTGTAGGTTCTTTTCCTGTATTTGGCGTAGGGATCTTCTTTGGCGCGATCCGAAGGTAAACCATCCCTTATCTTGTTTTTTTTGAGGTAGCTTACCAGTGCGCCGGGATGATCGGTTTGAATGCCCTGGATGCCCAGCTCCATTGCCTGCTGCCATGTTTGCTCTTCTTCACCATCGCTTTCCACATCCAGCCAAACCGCTACTTTATAGTCGTTGGCTGTTTCCACCATTTCCTTCTCTCTTATATTGTCCAGCACTTCAATGGTGCCCTGGCTGAGAAAAAAAGCCAGCTCATCTTTATTCTTTACCTGTTCAATAGCGCTTGTAATAAGAGGAACGGAGGGCGCCTGGTTTCTCCAGGCTTTGTACAGCGGGATGGAACTAACGTATACTATCACCTGCTTTTGCATGCCTGCTTCCGTTATCTGCTGCCAGGTTTGTGCTACATCGGCATCTTTAAAATCGAGGTAAATGTTGATTTTTCCCCTGCAGGCAGTCAGCACTTCCTTAAATTCGGGTATGCGATAGGTTTTCTTGCTGTTCTTTTCTTTATCCAGCACTGCAAGAGCTTTAATTTCCTGCAAAGTCAGGTCCCTTACGTTGCCCTTGCCATTTGTCATACGATCAACCGTTGCATCGTGATGCACCACCAGGTACCCGTCGCTGGTAGTACGCAGGTCTACTTCCACATAGTCAGCCCCGCTCTTAATGGCATTCTTAAAAGCTTCGATGGTATTTTCCGGTACTTTGGTATGATCGCCCCTATGCGCTATTACAACAAATTTGTTTTTGGAGGCAGGCAGCGGCGCAGGCGACGACTGTGCCAAAAGGCATGCTGTTTGCAGAACAAAACAAAATGCGAGGAATACTTGTTTCATCATGTATTTCATTTGTAAGGGCGCTTAACAATACGATCTGCTCACAACAAATGTAACAGCGTTTTTTGTGTTGAATATAAAAACATGTAAAGCTGCAGGTGCAATGGTTTGTAAGAGAGGAAAATTATGCTGGCTAATACTCACTGGCGTTAGTTTTAGCTTAAAACTTATCATGATGAGGTGTGGACAATTTTTGCTGCGGTTAAACTGACCGGCTGCAAAATAATAAAGGGCATGAGTTTGGATACGCCTGCATATTTGATTGCCGTTTTGTTTTTTGTATATTAGTCCGGACAATACATATAAGCTGCTGCCCGCAAATAAACACCGGTAAAGCCGTGATGGTATGGGCGCTCACAAAAGTTTAAGAATTACTTACACTAACGACGAAACCTGGTTTGCCAGGCTGGCTGAACAATTGAAAGCCGATTATACGGAAGACAGTGCGAGTTTTGACAATGACATTGGAAAGGGAAATTTTTATCAGGTTGTGATCGACTGGGGGCTGCAGGCCAGGAAAATTGAGGTGACTTTTCACCAGCCGGTTGTTTTTAGCAGGAAAGTTACTACCCACATTCTTAAAGGGCATTACATGCTCCTGTCAAATCTCAGCGATCAGTATATAGAAGCGAGCACGCAGGAACATCAGTTTAAGCTGGGTTATTCGAGTCATAATGGAATTTTTTTCAGCTCACCTTTTCTCGCTGCTACATTTTCGTTTACGCCTCATGTGTTATACCATCTGCTGTTTGTAATTATTACGCACGAAAAAGTAAAAGATTTTATAGCGCGGCAACCCGATGTTCAGTATCCGTTGTTACAGAGCATCATCAATACCAATAAACCCATTTATCATGTGGAGACGCTGGATGCGGGATTGATGGCGATTTTGAAAGATATTGACAGGAACCTGAACGACCAGCGTCCTAATAATTTGTTATTGCATAGCAGGATACTGGAATTGTGTTATAAAATGCTTCAAAAGGTTGATCAGCGCAAAAGCCATAAAGGAGGAGGACGGATACACCGCGATGATATAAAAAAACTCAATGAAGTAAGGCGTTACCTGCTTGACAATTACCAGGAGGAGTGTTTACCTATTACAGAGGTGGCAAAAAAGGTGGCAATGTCGCCCACGAAATTTAAAAAATTGTTCAAGCAGATGTTTGGAAATACCTATTACCAGTTTTACAAAAATGTGCGCATGCACAAAGCCTGGGAACTGCTGGAACAACACAAGCTGAGCGCATCAGAAGTGGCATATAAACTTGGTTACAGCAACCTCAGTAAATTTTCAAAAGCGTTTAAAGACGTATTTTCTATCACGCCGGGCAAAATTGCGGATGGGTGAGGAAGCTGTCAGCCATCAGCTATCAGCCGTCAGCAGAAAATCTCAAATCTCAAATTTCAAATTGCAAATACCTTCCTGTCTTTTTGGAGTAATAGTGAGTCTGTACGGGCTACTGATAATTTCGCTGGTTATCTAATTTTGCACTTCCATGCAAATGCAATGTAGGTTTTTATATGGCAATGCAACGTTTGTAATATTTAAAAGCTCAGTGCAATAGTATTTGGCCCGTTTTTATTCCTGCTGAAACAACTATTTAAACTTGCTGATGAGGAGAAGGATTCTGAGGGGGAAGATCAGTCCTGCTTTTTAAAGTCCTTTTTACAACTGCGATTGTTACTAAATCATTTGATCAGTGGTGAACAATGTTGCCCGCCGCAGGCGGGTAAATGCAGTCTGTGAGAAACCAATGGACAGTGGGGATTTCACGGTCAACTGTGTCCCGGGGCTTCGGCTTCGGGCATAGTTTTTTGAGCAGTCAGCTATCAGCAGTGAGCAGTTTGCGTTTGTGCGTGCTGTTTATAATTTCGGCGAACGTTAAACGATAAACTCCAAACTCCAACCCCAAATCCTTCTATTCACTTATAAGCTCAACAAATCGGCTACTCGCGGTGTCGGCAATTTTACCGTCGGTTGTTTTGTATATAAAGTAAGCTGCCAGGTCTGGTCTTGCTTCTACGAAAGCCAGTCCTTTTTTTACACCCAGCGTCATCAGCACATTGTCGTAAGCGTCGGCGGTAATAGCGTCTTTCGCCACCAGTGTAACGCTGATCATTTCATTTTGTATGGGATAGCCGGTTTTGGCGTCAATGATGTGGCTGAACTTTTTTCCATTGCTTTCGTGAAATTTCCGGTAGCTGCCTGAGGTGGTAACAGCAGCATTTTCAATCGTAATCACTTTTTGAATGAGCGACATTTCATCTTCATAGTTGCCCGGCGCTTCAATTCCTATTTTCATTTTCGATCCGTCGGGCTTTTTGCCTTCTGTTTTTATTTCGCCCCCTATTTCAACAATGTAATCTGTTATGTTATTTGCTTTTAAAAATCCGGCAATAAGGTCTACGCTGTATCCCTGCGCAATACCGTTTACATCTACCGTAACACATGGTTTTGTTTTGCCGAGATAATTTTCCGAAAGTGAGAGCTTATCAGTGCCTACACATCGGAGGATTTTTTTTATGGCGGATTTGCGGGGATATTTTTTGACTGTTTTTGCGCCAAAGCCCCATGCTTTTACAAGCGGCTGCACCGTAATGTCGAACACTCCGCCCGACGCTTTCCACACTTCCATCGATTTTTCAATTACATTGGCGAAATGTGTGCCGATAGCTATTCCATGTTGTGATTGATTGAAACGGTTAATGCAGGACCAGGGTTTATACAACGACATGGAACTATCTATTACCAGCAGAATACTGTCTACCTGGTATTTTCTTACAAGGCTGTCGGCTGCATAGTAAGTAACATGATAAGTGGTGCCTTGCGCGTAGCCGGCAATCTCTATTTTTTTAATGTCGTTTACCGGAGGGACAACATACATCCCCATAACACTCAGCAATAAAATACAAATAAAGCGCATGAAGGGGAGGAGTGAGTTTAAAAATTACCTGAAGCTTTCTCCAATAAATGCCAGTGCATCGGTAATGCCGGTGCGCCAATACAGCCAGCTATGACCACCTTCGCGCACCCTGTATTCGTGTTTTACCAGCTTTTTACGAAGGGCTATGTGCAGCAACGAATTGCCGTTGAATAAAAAATCGTCGTCGCCGCAATCGATCCAGTATTTTACCTTGTTCAGCTCTGCTCCCGATTTTTCTTCAATAATTTTCAGCACAGAGTTTTGATACCATGCTTTGCTCAGCCTGTCTTTTCCTTTTAATCCTTTACCATACAAGGGTGCCATCATCCTGTCCCATTGCGCATCGGGCATCATCACCATTTCCTCATCACTAAGCACGCCGGAGCTAAGCGGCGCGGCGGCTGCAAACATATCGGGGTACTTTAATGCATATATCAGTGTGCCATATCCGCCCATGGACAGGCCTGCTACGCCACGAAATCTTTTGTCGGATTTGATGCGGTATTTTTTTTCAACAGCTGGTATAAACTCCTGTATAAAAAAATCTTCGTACCGCTCTTTGCCGTCGTAAGAGTTGATATACCAGCTCGAATCAGCGTCGGGCATTACAATGATCATCGGAGGAATGGTGCCGTCGGCAATGGCTTTGTCTGCATAACGGTTTACTTCGCCAAATTGCAGCCAGGCTGTATTATCGTCGGTATAGCCGTGCAGCAGGTATACTACGGGGTAAGTGCGTTGCGACTGATCATAATCTGCCGGCAGGTAAACCGTATAGCTTACATTTCTCTTTAGGATGTTGCTGTTTACCTTCACCTCTTCTATTACCTTGCCGTTAGGCTGGGCGCGCGAAGAGAAAAACAAAACGAGGCATACAATTAATGAAGCAATTGCCTTTGCTGATGAGCGCATAAGTATATTTCAAAGCATCAAAAAATCAAGAACCCAAAAACAAGAAACCTAAGCCTGCCCCTTCGCAACTTGGGAGACTTCTCACTTCATGAAACTTCGTCGTACCTCCTCGCGTCATGCCGAACGCCGTTGAAGTATCCAGCCCGAAATAACGGCACCGTGCAGCTCCGTGTCTTCGTGCCTCCGTGGTTCCCCCCCACGCTGCGCCTCCTCTACTTTGGCGTAAAATGGTATTCCAGCACACGCTCTTCATAATTCGCCAGGGTATACACAACCAGGGTGCCATTGCGCCGGTCGAATGTATACCTGTTCCTGTTTATGCTGGTTTCTTTTTTATTAGGCTTTCTAAACCATTTTTCAAGATGGTGAATATTGTGATTGTATATCTCAATTTTACGCACCTTGCTTTCACTGATGCTTTTGGTCATGTAATCCGTATTACCGGTTACAGGCGCCCAGGTGGTTGGACGAAACAAAAAGCTGCTAACGGTATTGCTGCTGTCGAAGTTTACATATAATGTATCTCCGAGGTATCCATACACATAGCGTTCGCCCTGGTCGCTGATGGTTTTACGGGTTGGTTCGCCAAACAGTTTAACCGTTTCGCCGGGTGAAGTAATGCCCTTCTCCATTTTCTTTACATTGTCTTCCTTTATAGGATGATATACTGCAAAGGGCGTGTTGGCCGGATTGTATTTGGGCGAACAACCTGATATAAACAATGCTGCATTAAAGGCAACTACGCATATACGTGTTAACATAGGGAGATGTTTTAAATGAAAAAATAGATTAACTGTAGCTCACGCATTCTTTCAGTTCTTTTTCGGTATAAGCTATGCCGTATTGTTTCAATACATCGTCGGGCACACCGTTCCATTGGTTGGGCTGGTTGCCTGCATAGCCAATATCTTCAATACCCATTTTGGTGGTATAAAAGCCGGTGCATACCAGGTCGCGCATCATGTTGAAGAAAGAAACTCCCTGCGACATTTCCGGTTTTGCTTTCAATGGGTAAGCGATATCGTCTACAATCTGTATTCTTTGCGCGTTGTCGATGTCTTTAAAGGGTTTTTGAAAACGGTTGTATGCCTCACGGTCAATCCACCTCAATCCGCCACGCATAGGCACCTGGTAGTCGGGCATATCTTTTACAATAAACTCAATAAACTCGGGCACTTTTGCATCGGAGGCGCTTCCGCTCACATCGTCTTTAGGAATAATAATGTCTCCTAAAATGGTAATAGTAGCCATTTCATGAGCGGTAAAAAATGTATAGGAAGTTACATTTTTATAATGCTCTTCTTCCTGCGGCTGGCGGTCGGGGCCGGCTGCTGTATTGGCGGCTGCCGGAGTATCTGCAGCTGCTTCAGGCTGTTTTTTATCGGGGAGTTTACAGGCATCTACCAAAACAGATGATGCCAGTGATCCCAAACCAATTATTTTCAGCGATTTTCTTCTGTCCATATCAAAATTTTTTCAATACTCGGTTTAAATCAGAGATTCTGTTTTTTCAGTTCATCAATAATGTATTCAGATGCACGCATGGACAATGCGAGGATGGTCCACGTAATATTTTTATCTGCCTGCGAAGTAAAGGCTGCTCCATCTACCACAAACAGATTTTTACAATCGTGCGCCTGGTTCCATTTGTTGAGCGCCGATGTTTTAGGATCGCTGCCCATCCTGGCGGTTCCGCCTTCGTGAATGATCCTTCCCGGCGCTTCCAGCCCCCATTTATTTTCGGGACCGTCGTTGCCACCCCAGGTAATCACTGCTCCCATTTTGTGCATGATCTCCTGGAAGGTTTCTTTCATATGCTTGGCCTGTTTTACTTCGTAATCGCTCCACTTTACATTGAACTTCAACACAGGAATGCCATACCGGTCTACCACGTTGTTGTCAATTTCGCAATAGTTGTCTCTGCGCGGAACAGCTTCTCCGCGACCAGCCATGCCCACGCCCGCGCCATAAAAGAAGCGTTGATCTTCTTTCAGCGAAGCGCCATAGCCACCGGCTTCTTTTTTCTTGCCGTTTACTTCGTGTTTGCCATTCTGGCTTTGAATGCCCATGCCAAATCCGTATGCGGGCATGCCCATGCCGCCCCAGTATTCTATATGGTAACCACGCGGGAAATCGAGTTTTTTGTTATCGCCCCACCAGGGTGAGTAAACGTGCATACCGCCTACGCCATCTTCATTGTAACGTTTTCTGCCAAACAGTTTGGGCAGGTAACCGCCCAATGCAGCGCCGGTAGAATCGTGCAGGTATCTTCCTACCACATCGCTTGAGTTTGCCAGCCCGTTAGGATGCGCTTTTGATTTGGAGTTAAGCATAATGCGCGATGTTTCGCAGGCGCTGGCGGCCAGTATTACTACTTTGCCTTTCACCAGGTATTCGTTCATGTCTTCTTTATTCACATACGAAACACCGGTTGCCTTTCCATTATCGTCTGTAGTCACTTCTCTCGCCATGGCATTGGCAATTACATCTATATTATCTGTGGCCAGTGCGGGGTTTACCAGCACGGAGCCAGAGCTGAAGTCGGCATAAAACTGGCACGAACGACCACACTGTCCGCAGTATACACAGGCGCCTCTTTCGTTGTTGATGGTTTTGGTCAACATGGAAAGACGTCCCGGTATAACCGGCACACCCGATTTAATGGCAGCATCTTTAATAAACAATTCGTGCAAACGAGGTTTAGGCGGAGGAAGAAAAAATCCATCGGGATCATTTTCCAATCCTTCGTTGGTACCAAAAACGCCAATCATTTTGTCAACACGATCGTAAAACGGTTTTACATCGTCGTAGCCAATTGGCCAATCATCACCCAAACCATCAATACTTTTTCTTTTAAAATCTTTAGGGCCAAAGCGGAGCGAGATACGTCCCCAGTGATTGGTACGTCCTCCCATCATTCTTGCCCTGAACCAATCCCACTCGGTACCCGATGCTTTTGTGTAAGGCTCGCCATCAATTTCCCATCCGCCGTAACATGCATCAAAATCACCAAATGGTCTGTATTTGGTACTCGACCCGCGGCGGGGAGATTCATATGGCCATTTGAATTGCGTTACATTTTTTTTAGGATCAAATAAAGCGCCTGCTTCCAGCAGGCAAACTTTTACGCCTGCTTTTGCTAAAATGTAAGCCGCCATTCCTCCACCGGCTCCCGATCCAACAATAATAACATCGTACGATTTAGGGTTGGTCTTAATCTGGAAATCTCCCATACTGAAATCTGAGTTAAAATAGTTCTTTAAAAGTGTGCCTAAATGTAAGATTTTATCCAAAACCATGACCTGTTTTTTTGAATTGCGTTATAAAAAAACGAATACTGATGACCGTAGCGCTTAATTTTAAACCATAAATCAAGTTATGTCAATAATAATAGGTGTAGATGTAGGCACATCAAGTGTGAAAGTGGTGGGGTACGATCACAGCAACGAGGTTGTTTATCGCGATGACGAAGCGTGCACGCTCATTCAATCCTCTCCCGAAAAAGCGGAGCAGGATCCCGAAGTTGTTTTACAATCCGTTAACAAGTTGCTGAAAAAAGTTTTTGCCGCTATTGATCAAAAAGAAATTGCAGGTGTTT
>JBQCFW010000059.1:0-15982 GCA_051958655.1 Agriterribacter sp.
TTATACTGATCGATGATCCAGTTGATAAGCATCCTGTTTTCTTCTATCGCTTTTTCATAGTCGCCGAAAACAGAAGGAATGATCAGCAGGTCCGTCTGTCTTATTTTACGAATGTCTTTTGGATGAAGCGTGAAATATCCATCATCAATTTTTGATTCGGATATAAACCCGGCAATCTGGATCTGCAATTTAGACCTGTTGCCCATGCTTTTCCAGTAATCGTTGGCCTTGCTTAAAATTTCGTAGGCACCTGCAACACTGTTCAGGTTTATTTCTGCGTCTGGAACAACAATGGTAATGTGTTTCATTTCTGTATTTTTTCTTCGTGTAGGCAAGATGTTTATGAACCGGTTCAAAAGACTTTACAAATGTATAAAACAGCCTTGTCCAAATCAACCCACTATAAAGTCTATTTTGCACCCTCCCGGGATTTTATTTGTCAGGTAATTTTATAGGAACAATGCAGGCATTGTCGTTTGTAGAGACAACGCATGCGCTGCCTTTAGAAACGCATATCCAATCATTAAAATTTATAAAGATGAGTTCTCCCAGTTTTACTGCCACCCTGCTGGTACCGCAAACACCGGCAGAAGCCTGTCGCGCTATTCTTAATTTGCGCGGATGGTGGTCGGAAGAAATAGAAGGCAATGCCAGCGATCTCAACAGCGAATGCCGGTATCACTACCAGGACATCCACATTTGCAAACTAAAATTAACAGCACTTGTTCCTGGTAAAAAGATAGTATGGCTGGTGCTTGATAATTATTTCAAGTTCACCGAAGACAAAAGCGAATGGAAAGGCACCAGGCTGGTTTTTGATATAGATGAGAAAGACGGTAAAACGCAGGTGCGCTTTACGCACGAGGGACTTGTGCCTCAGTACGAATGTTATGAAATTTGTGAGGAGGCATGGACCAACTATATTAAAGAAAGCCTGTATAAACTGATTACTACCGGTAAAGGGAAACCGAACCTCCGCGATAAACACAGCTTTAATGCGGAGATAAGCGAAAAATGGAACCTGCAATAACAGGAAACGCTACCGGTGGTATCTCCACCCACCAGCAGCTTTGCCTTTTCTGCGTTTTACAAACTTTTCGGCTTCAACTACCAGCAAAACAATGGAGGATACGCCAAATACCAGCAGCAGCTCTTTTGCCGACAGGGGCTGTGTGTGAAAGTAGGCATTGAGGAAAGGAACGTAAATAACAGCCATTTGCAATAATACGGTAACGGCTACCGCCAGCAGCAACGATTTATTGTTTACAATTACAGGTCCAAATACGGTTGATATTTCACTTTTGATGGCAATTACGTGCCAGAGCTGGGCAAAGCAAAGAATGCTGAAAACAATGGTTTGCCAGTGTTCGAGTTGCTGCTGCAAGGTAAAATATTGCGTAGCCAGCGTAAGTGCTCCGATAAACAATCCCACCCAGATAATGTGCACGCCGAGCCCCTTTCCGAAAATGCTTTCGTTGGGATGACGGGGCGGACGCTGCATGATATTTTTTTCTGCAGGCTCGGTAGACAATGCCAGTGCCGGCAAACCATCGGTGATAAGGTTCACCCAAAGAATATGCACCGGCAATAACGGCATCGGCAACCCTATTAACGGCGCTACGAATAAGGTAACAATTTCGGCGCTGTTGCCTGTAAAAATGTATTTCACAAATTTGCGCAGATTGTCATAAATCCTGCGCCCCTCTTCTACCGCACCAACAATAGATGAAAAATTGTCGTCCATCAAAATCATATGTGCGGCTTCTTTGGTTACATCTGTTCCTGTAATACCCATTGCCACTCCTATATTGGCCTTTTTCAGCGAAGGTGCATCGTTTACGCCATCGCCTGTCATGGATACGAACTGGCCTTTGCGCTGTAGCGTATCTACGATCCTCAGCTTCTGATCGGGCGATACACGCGCATATACCCTTATCATTTCTATTGTATCTTCTAAAGAAGCATCGTCTATGCCAGCCAGCTCTTTACCACTTACTACTTTTTGTTCTTCGTTATCTATAATCCCTATTTCGCGGGCAATGGCTGCGGCAGTTAACGGATGATCGCCGGTGATCATAACAGGAATAATACCGGCCCGCTTACAGGCGGCAATTGATTGTTTTGCTTCCTCGCGCGGAGGATCTATTAAACCTGCCAGTCCGATAAGCTCCAGGCCTGCTTCTAAATGTTCAGGCGAAATATCGCCGGGCATTTGTTGCAAATGCTTGCCGGCAAATGCAATTACCCGCATTCCTTTGGCAGACATGCGCTCGGTTTCCTTAACCAATACCTCCCCCGAACCGGCATCTTGCAACATGCTGCTAACAGATTCTGATGCGCCTTTTGTAATTACCCATAAACCATCTTCGTTTTCGTGTACGGTTGTCATAGCCTTTCGGTCTGCATCAAAAGGAAGCTCTGCCACACGCTTCAGAGCCTGCTGGTCTCCGGCATGCTGCACCATGGCAATTTCTGTCGGATCTCCCGTCAGCTTGCCGCCGTTGTCTTTTACATCCTGGTTCAGTCGCATGGCCTGCAGTAAAATTTCTTTTTTGCTTTCATCTGCGGCCCATACTTCTTTCACCACCATTTCATTTTTGGTAAGCGTTCCCGTTTTATCGGTACAAATAAATGTAACCGACCCCAACGTTTCTACTGCCTGCAGTTTGCGTATCAGCACATTTTTTTTAATGAGCTTACGGGCGCCCAATGCCAGCGCTACTGTAATTACCGCGGGCAACGCTTCCGGTATTGCCGCAACCGCCAGCGAAATGGAGGTAAGCAATATAGTATTGAAATTTTCGCCCCTGAAATACCCTGTCATAAAGAAAATAACGCACAGGCCGAGTATAATGAAGGTGAGTTTTTTACTTACGTCAGACAATCTTTTTTGCAGCGGTGTCTGGCTCTCTGCTTCGTCGAGCATACCGGCTACGCGGCCAAGCTCTGTTTTCATACCGGTGGCAATTACCACCGCTTTTGCGTTACCATTAGTAACATGCGTTCCCTTGAAGGCCATATTCGTCCGGTCGCCTACAGGTGCATCCTCTTCTTTGACGACCTGGGTGGTTTTATCTATAGCATTTGATTCACCGGTCAGGCTGGCTTCATTTATTTTAAGCGAATGCACTTCAAGCAGCCGCACATCTGCGGGTACAGCGTTGCCGGCTTCTATCAAAACAATGTCGCCCGGCACCAATTCGGCTGCGTCTACTTCGCGGGTTGAATTGTTCCGCAAGGCGGTGGCGTGCTGTGCTGCCATTTTTTGCAAGGCTTGCATTGCTTTTTCTGCACGATATTCCTGGATGAAGCCAATCACAGCATTTACCAATATAATCACGATAATTACAACAGTATCTGTTACCTCTCCTATAAATGCGGAAATAATAGCTGCTGCTACGAGCACCAATATCATAATGTCTTTAAACTGGCGGAGGAAAAAAACAATGGCAGATGTTTTCTTTTTAGCGGTAAGCTCATTGCGGCCATGCTCTTCCTGTCGTTTTTGCACTTCCGCATCACTCAGTCCCTGTTCACTGCTTTTAATATTTGCAAGTGTCTCTTCCGTTGTGATGGTATGCCAGTTCATTCGATCAGATTATGTGTATTTGAATGAATAGAAGATCGTACCAAAGACGTGTCAATCATCGAAGCTGGCACGATATGTATAATAATAAAGATTTTTCATCACATTTTTTCACCTCAATCTTATTATATGCAATCGGTAAAAAATTTTTTCGAAACCTACGCCTTCCTTTCCATGAAAGGCAATGCAAGGGAACTGGCTGTGCTGTATGCCGAAAAAATTACAGCAGCCTCGCCTGCAGGCATTATCGCTTTTGATAACAATCAATATTTCCTGCAATGGCTTGAACAGGTATTTTCCTTTAATCAAAAAACGGGCATGCACCAACTGGAAGTTCGACAGGAGCGTAGCGAGGTGATTGGCGAGCATTTCTGCAATGCTGTAATTACGTGGAGCACGAGTTTTGCACGGCAACCCGGTAAAAAAATCCTTTTCGATATCTATTATACCCTTCGGCTAGCCGGCAGCAGTTATCAGATAATGTGGTACCTGAGTCCGCAAGACGAGGAAGCTGTGATGAAAGAACAGGGCATACTGTAACGAGGTGAAAGAAACAAAGGTTCCATTTATTAAAAATAGGTTTCCGCCGTTAGTCCGAAGCTTACCAGCAGGTTCTCTCGGTTGGTACGCGACACCCTGTTATAAGTAAGCGCAGAAGTAACGCTTAGCCATCGGCGTAGCTTTATGGAAACAGTAGTGGTAGAGCGAATGATATAATCATCGAGCTTCAGAACGGAGGGCTGCCAGAAATGCATGCCTTCCCATGAAACCAGGTCGTTTATTATCCAGCGATGTCGTATGCGCAGCGAATTTCGCACCGTTCTGTAAGTACTATTCGTACCACTGTCGGTTTTAATGCTACTGGCTTCAAATAAAAAGCCATCGCTCACCACCAGCTCAGCTTTTTCTTTATTCAATACATTGTATCCTGCGCCTCCTCCGGCCTGCACCTGGTGATTTATTTTTAAAGAATAGCTTGAGTTCAGGCTCACCAGTGCCCAGTAATACAATTTGCGGGTATTTTTAAACAGGTCGAGATTTAACCCGGTAGTAAAGTCATTGTTGGTGAGCTTGCCGCCCTGTCTTCCATAAATATAGGCGGCGTTGCTGTTGAAGCTGATCTTCTTTTTATTGATGTTGAAGGCAAATGCATTGTTCATTACAAACGAGCGGCTGTCGTTGGTTTTATTCACAATACCCGTGGTGGAAAATTTTGTGTAATAATGCACCGAGTCGCTGAACTGAGCCGTAGCCGCACTGCAAATACAAACATACAGAGTGGCAACCATCCATTGTTTACAGGTACGGAGCAGTAAAGAAGCAAAAAATAACCTCATGTTTTTATATTAAATGGGCCGCTGAAAATAAGATACAATTTTTTAAACCCGCATCCAGAGCAATAAATATGCCGCGCCACAAAGGGTAACGCTTTACATTGATTGGGTATTTGCTGCAACTGTAAGCATAATGCTTTTGCACTGCTTTGATTGGTATGATGTTTCAGGTTGTCAAAAAAAGATAAATTACAGATATGAAAGCTATCAGAATGCATGATTTTGGCGGCCCGGAAGTATTGACGCTTGAAGAAGTGACCAAACCTGTGCCTGCGGCCGACGAAGTATTGGTTAAGGTAATTGCAGCCGGCGTAAATCCTGTTGACTGGAAGATCAGGAAAGGGTTGCGAAAAGATAAATTTCCGGTTTCGCTGCCGCTGATTCCCGGTTGGGATGTTTCGGGCATTGTGGAAGCAACAGGCGCTGATGTGGACTATTTTAAGCAGGGAGACAAAGTGTTTGGCCGCCCCGACCCTACGCGGAATGGTGCATACGCTGAATACATAACTGTAAAAGCCAACCAGCTTTATTTTAAACCTGAAACCATTGAACATGTGGAGGCGGCGGCAGTGCCGCTTGCGGGACTAACGGCATGGCAAGGCCTATTTGATCATGGACAACTGGTCGAAGGACAGCGGGTGCTGATACATGCAGCTTCTGGCGGAGTTGGGTCGTGGGCCGTGCAATTTGCAAAATGGAAAGGAGCTTACGTTTATGCTACCACGTCAGAAAAAAACAGGCAACTGGTAAAACAACTGGGGGCAGACGAAGTGATTGATTACAAGAATGAGCGTTTTGAAGACAAGATGTCCAATATTGACCTGGTGCTGGATACGATTGGCGGTCATACACAATACCGCTCGTTGCAGGTATTGCGTCCGGCAGGAAGATTGGTGACAACACTTGCACCTGAATATGACAAAGAAGCACGAGCCAGGAACGTAAGCCTTATCAGCTTTATAACCGATTCATTGCCCACCGAGCTGCGAGAAATAGGAGAAATTATTGATGCGGGACAGGCAAAGCCGGTTATATCGAGGGTATTTCAGCTAAACGAAGCAGCAGATGCGCAGCGGTTGAGCGAAACGGGTCATGCACGGGGAAAAATTGTATTAAGCGTTGTGCCGCCTGACAGTGATAATGGAGGTGACATGGCACACTAAACAAAACCGTTATGACAACAAACGAAAAAATAGAAGAACAGTTGAACCTGCTTATACGAATGCACGAAGACAGGATTAAGGTATATGAAAATGCAATGGAGCACAGCAAGGATGATTCCAACACACTAACGGTGCTGGATAAAGGCATTGAATTAAGCGAGGAACAGATAAAGGAACTGTCGCAGTATGTAAACTATGCGGGGGGAACGCCCGAAACGGCTACCAGCTTTATGGGTAAGCTTTATCGCGGCTGGATCGAGTTGCTGGAAACTTTTACCGGTCCGCAGATAACGGTTGGTCTCAGGGCATGCGCCGAAACCGACGAAGGCATGGTGCGGGCCTATACGGAAATATTAGAAGATCCTACCGATCCACCATTGTCGCATGCTGCCCGGCAGGTGCTTCACAACCAGCGCACCACATTAGACGCCGGGCGCAATTCCTTAATAAATTTTATGGCGAAAGTAGTAAATGCCAACACTGCTGAAAAGAATTAAAAAGCAACGATCGCGGGTGAGAACATCCGCGAAACATCAGTAATTGCCTTACACAGGGCGAAGTTATGTTTTACCCTGCCCGGTTTAGTAAAAGTGTGTTGTTGCCTGCGTCTGACAGCTCAAGCATTTGATCGCTTACCTGGTTAATAATATAGTTCCTTTCACCGGCATTGCTCTGTATCTTTATCCGCAATTGGCCATCGAGATACGACAACGTATAGTCCATTGTCATAGCGGGCTGGTCGCTGTGCATGCCGCTCATGCTTACCGTACCGGCGCTTGCGCCTGGTTCAAATATCAATTGCATTCCGTGCCCCACCCACTTACCTTTCAATAAATGTTCTGCTTCGGAAAGATGTAATCGCTCTTTTGAAGGATTCATTTCTGTAACACTTAACGGTGATTTATTTTAACGACAAAGACTTCAGGGTTTTCGACCCTGCGCTATACGATTGTATGGCGTCTTTTACTTCTGGCTTCATTGATGAATATTTTTGCTGAATGATGGCGACGTCTTCCTTAATATCTTTATTATAGCCCAAAATATCAGGGGCGTTTTCCTGAATCATCAGCCGCAAAAACCTGTATTCGCCGTTGTCCTTATCATTCTCAATTGCTTTTTCCAGCTTTTCTCTTCCTTCTTTAAAAGTTTTCAATTTTTTTCCGGGCCCTTTTATCAAACCAGCCTTCTTCATCAGCAAAGTGCCGGCGTATGCCTGGTGTAAATTTTCATTATCGGCAGCCAGTTGCTTGATCTGCGCATCAATAGTAGCAACATTTTCGGATGAGAGGGCATCGTACACCTTTTTACTTTGCGCATCTGCAATGCCGGGCAACGTGGTAAATGTCATCAAGGCAACAGCGAGTATAACTATTTTCATCATTATAATTTGATTATCTGATGCTTCACCAGTAAAAAAACAATGCCATATACACCGCACAGAAAAATTAATAACATTAGCTGATGTTAGCATGGCATAGTTCCTGCAACAACATCATAAAACATATAGTATGAAAACTACAGAAGGAAGCAAACCGCAATCGAAAACGCTGAATATACAGGTAGATAATACGCCATACGAGGTAAAGGTTACTTCGCACATTGTAAACGACGAACAACGGTTTGATGTGCAGATTAACGGGGGTGATCAGCATGTATATGTGTGGGATGAGCAAATACAATCGCTCCGTGCATTAGACGATGAAGCGTCGATCATACCAGAGGCTTTGGAAAAAAAGATCAGCGATCAACTGATGAACACGTTGGTGGTGAGGTAATTGCCCGCATTGATAAAACGATCTGCAATGCAAAAAAATTTTATCCTGCTTGCCACAGGAATATGTATGGGCGTTGTGCTGGTAATACTAACTGGATACAGAAACGAACTGCCACGCAAGCCGTTGCCCGCCGGCATGCAGTGGAGCGTTCCACCGCTACCCGACTCCATTCAGTTTTGTGAAGAAAGCGTGCCGCTTTACCGGCAGGATATACGTGAACAATTTGAAAGAGAACTGCTTTATAGTTATTATTTGCAGAACCAGGTATTGTATGTAATTAAACTGTCGCGCAGGTATTTTCCAATCATTGAGGCGAAACTGCGCGAAAATGGTTTACCAGACGATATGAAATACCTGTGCGTAGCAGAAAGCAACCTGCAAAATGCGGTATGGAAAGCCGGCGCTGCAGGCTTTTGGCAATTTATGACGGGCACGGCGCCAGCATACGGCCTGGAAGTAAACCAGGAAGTGGATGAACGCTACCATATAGAAAAATCGACCGATGCCGCTTGTAAATACCTGAAAGCTGCATACAACAGGCTCGGTTCGTGGACGGCTGCGGCGGCATCTTACAATTGCGGACAAGGAGGCTATTCAACAAGAGCCGGCTTTCAGAAAACAAAGAATTATTACGACCTGTTGCTGCCGGATGAAACCAACAAATACGTTTTCCGCATTCTCGCTTTTAAATACCTTCTTGAAAATCCCGGCCGCCTGGGATTTGTTGTAATCGAACGTGAGGGATATGCACCGCTGGTTTATAAATCAGTAATTGTAAACACCGCCATACCCGATCTTACCAGCTTTGCCGCAAAGCATTCCATCAGTTATAAAACGCTGGTGTGGCACAACCCATGGATAAGGGGCAAACAATTAAGCAATCCAAAGGGCAAAAACTACCAGATCCTGATTCCGCAATGAGCAGTTGTTGAACCCACTTTAAAACGTAGAATTTTTTACACTACCACCAGGGAACTTGAGGCAGCGTTTCTCCATCGCTTTGAGGTTTATTGCAGCGGAGCAGCGGCACTGGAATTGTATAATAAAGGGCAAAATTACAGACAATGAAAACAGATAAAATTAAACCAGCCATGAACGAGAGCCAGGATGCCCGCAAGAAAGATATAGATTACCTTCAGCGGGTATACCCATGGCAAAGCCGTGAGTTTATTGCAAGGGCAATGGACGAGGGGGGATCGAACAATAGAAAAATTCTCAAAATTCTGAGCAGCCGTGAAAGCACAGGATTCTCGGGCAGCAAACGCTCCCACCATTTGAATTAAAATCTTGTAGCATGTACACATCTAACGATCCCTCCAGGAAAGCAAAGCCGCAGCAGCCGTCAAAACAACAAGAGGAGAAGAAAAAGGCCTTTCGTGAAGGTATGCAGGACAATAGTACACAAGACGAGGCCAAAGATGCTGTTACCAATGCTTCGCGTAAAATTGTAAATACGCAGGAAGAAGATATCGTTGTAAACAAACAGGATAAGCAAGATTAAAGAGCGATCAGCCATTAGCTTTCAGCGATCAGCCTTCAGTTGCCACCCGGTTGCTGAAAGCTGATCGCTTTTGCTTTTTAGTCATCGCCCCTCACTATTCTTAATATAAACAGCACCACCCCTGCCACACCGGTAATATGCAGCCACGCTGGTGGCGACGCAAATGCAAATGCTATAAAATAGCATGTAAAAAGCAATACAATAGCCAGCAGCAAACCGTTACCTGTAATTCCTTTGGCATTCATACAGAATGTTTTGCTTTAACAATCATCATCATTACTTAGATTTACTGCTGCTGCGTTTACGTGAAGCCGATTTACGCGCACCTGATTTCTTTGCTGCCGACTTTTTAGATGCAGTTTTCTTTGCAGGCGATTTTTTTGCTGCCTTCTTCGCCGTTTTTTTGGTGGCAGTTTTCTTTCTTGCCGTTTTTTTAGTGGCCGTTCCTGCGCTCTTCTTTTTAGCAGGAACTTTAGCACCTTCTTTACGTGCCTCGGAAAGCCCGATTGCAATTGCCTGCTTGCGGCTGGTTACTTTTTTACCGCTCCTGCCGCTTTTTAATTGTCCACTTTTTTTTTCATGCATTGCTCTCTCCACTTTATCCTGCGCCTTTTTTGAATACTTTGCCATAGTGATTGATTTTTAAATACCTGCACAACTAGCGTGCCATCGTATGCCTACGCACGCAGCGCCTGCCAGCCTGTGGTTGGTACAATGTTTTTAGGTGAAAGGTCAAAGGTGAAAAGTGAAAAATCCTTCAGATTTCATTTTCAAAATAATTAAGCATGAACAGTGTTGAAAAAGTAGAAGCGTATGCGAGGGAAGTTCATGCCAGTCAGCGCAGGAACTTTGCGGATGAGCCTTACGTCAATCATCTTATAAGAGTGAAGCAGCTTTGTGCTACGGTATCAACTGATCCTTCCATTTTGTCGGCGGCCTTGTTGCACGATGTGCTGGAGGATACCGACACTCCGGAACCCGCCATATTATCGTTTTTACAATCAATTTTTGAGCCCGAGCAGGCTAAAGGCATTGTGCAATTGGTGCGTGAACTAACCGATGTATATACCAGCAAGGCCTACCCGCAATGGAACAGGCGTAAACGAAAAAGGATGGAAGCGCAACGCCTGGCAGCCGTAAGCCCCAATGCGCAAACGATTAAATATGCCGACATCATCGACAACAGCCAGGATATTCTCACCATAGATTCGAGGTTTGCGGAAAAGCTGATGTGGGAATACCAGTTATTGCTGAAAGTAATGACGAAAGGAGAGCAGGGATTGCGCTCGCTGGCTGCCTCTAATGTATATGCTGCCATGAGTTTGATAAATACCAGGACGCGAACGAAAACCTCTCAATAACGGGCTCATCGTTTATTAGTAACCGATCATCTCAATATTTTTGCCATGAACGATCTGAAAGATTTTTGTGTGGATGCTATGACTGATAATAACCGGCACTACTACGAAATGGGATACCAGGCCGCTTTGAAGGAACAGGAGGCAGCGCAGTTGGCTGAAGCTGCACGCGAAGTAAGAAATGTTGTTATAGGCTTGTGCTGCACAATACCGTTGTTGCTCATTTTTGCGGGCGATATTATAACCGGCGGCGCGTTCAGCGAACTACTGTTTACATTGATGTTTCATGCTGATTAATTATTTTTAATACACTTGGTATTCAACAAACTCACTCGCAAACAATAGAAGAAGAGGGAAGATGGGTGCGATAGATTAGATAAATAAACATACGAGGCTACACAAAAAAAGGCAACAAGTAATTGCTGCCTTTTTAATGCGTTTAAAGGACGGTTAAAGCGCATCAATTTTCGTAGGTATCGGATAGACCACTAAGGAATTGGATTAAAAACGGATTATTGGATTTGACATAACAAAGATAGCATCGCATCAGCCCTTAAGCAATAGTAGCAGTTACTATTTGCTTGTAATTCCTTAACTACAGCTTTTAAATCTTCACCTATAATGTGTAATTGTTCCCTCTTATTACTACTCCTCAAAATTGATTAATATCAACAGTTGGCAGGTTTCTGCGCTAAAATGCCGCAACAACACAACCCAGCAGCTTTTACGAAAAACGTAAATAAAATTTAGTGATAGTTGGTAGGATAGTCCGGCATTTTTTTACAAACCGGTTCGATTTATCAAGACGCGAAAAGAAAGCATGATACACCCTGTCGTCGTAAGTAGTACCCGGACCAAATTGTGTGTGTTCCGGGTGATAGAGCAACCATTGAGGGCTTTCTATATCGGTAGGCCACCAGTATTTAACATTGCCACCTCTTTTTTCAATTTGCTCCGTCAGGTTCTGCCCGGCATCCATATCTTCTGTCGGATTCATATCGGGATAATCCAGCTCTTTCAAATAGGCAGTGGAAATGCCAAAGAAAAAGGGTGAAACATAGAGGTTTTTTGCATCGCGCAGGTGATTGGCAGTTTGTGCAGCACCTGCTATTGTGCGGGGTGTTTCAAGATCGTTCAATAACTTTTCCATCCAATCCCCTTTTACAGGAATACAATCCACATCAAAAAAAACCAGGTACCTGGTATCGGTAACAGTGCGGCAAATATGGTTCATAAAATCGCCATGGCTGAACTTTTCATCAACTATATGATTGATATGGAAACCAAAATGTCTGAATACTGCTTTCTGGTATTTGGGTATTGCCTTATCTACATTGCTGTTGTAGAAAGAAAATATTTTAAAAGTTTCATCTTGCCGGTTGTTAAAAGACATAGTTACTGGTTTGTATAAACGAAATTTGCCTGCTACAGTCTGCAATGCTTCTTCTTCACGTTAACTTTAAATGCCTGATCATTTTTTTTACGAGCAATGGAACGGGTTTGCCCAATGCTTCATATACGCCCGCCTCAGTTGCAATAAACTGTACCAGATCGAACCAACGGTATACCTGCCCGTGCTTTTTTGCTTTGTAATACTTTTTTATCGTTTTGGTAGTAAACTGCCAAGCCGGTATTTTTTTGCTTTCAATCGCAACTCGCTTTTCGGGGAAAACCTGCATGGAACAGCTTTCATAAGCAACAAATGTTCCATAAACCAGGCGGAACAAATACTTTTTATTTGCACGTACACGGGGAATAATGTGTACCAGCTTAAGATTTGGAGCCACACCGGCCGAGTACCCTTTTTTAATACACAGCAATACCATTTGTGTATCTGCTCCACTGCTCAGTTGATTGCCTTTCCTGCCGGGCGGTGTAAGTTCGCCGCGCTTTGCCAGCGTTACGTATTCCTTTAACAAAACGCCTAACGTACACAAGCCTGTGCCAAAGGGATAGGAAGATTGCCATTCAGGGTCGGCTGCATACCTGATTTCTTTTTCGTGCCGTTCCTGGAAAGCTCCTTTTGCATATTCTTCAATGCCTGCTTCAACGCCGCCAATAAAATCAACCCAAACGTTTCCGGGGCCCCAGGCGGCCACATCGGGATATTGTGCGTTCAGCATTTTTAAAACCTGCAGATAGTCTGAATGTGGCTCGTTATCGGTATCAAAATAAACAATGTATTTGCCTTTGCTTTCTTCAATGCCCCCCATGCGCGCAAATCTCTCTCCCTGCTCTTTTACAAAAATGGTTTTTGCCCCTGGAATTTTGCGCAGGTATTCCTGTACGTAAGGCAGGCCGGCTACAGGTGCGGGACTGTTATTATCGACTATAATCACTTCGGTTGACAAACCTGCAGTATTAAGGCTGCAAATGGCTGCAAGGCAGCGCTTAAAAATTTCCTCTTCCGGATTGTAAGTACACACTACTATCGAATAATCAATTTCCATGATGTTGTTACTTGTATTGAATAAAGTGAATACTTAACGAAGTTTAGGCGTTTCCGGTAGAAGTGCAGGTTTCGGTTTAATAAAAAAGCTTTTGATCCAGCGCTTAAACCTGCGCCTGGGCAAATTGTCTTTTCTAACCTTTTCCCATCGGGGTTCGAGATGGAAGTCTTTTTTCAGAAAGAAATAGTCGGCTTCTTTTTCAGGCACAATGTAAACCGGATGCTTTATGGGCTTGTCCATCTCTCCTGTTGGCAGGTTTGCATGAAAAGTGTGACCATGGTAGGTATGCGTAGCATCTTCCCGGAACCCGATATTGCTAATGAGGTTCACGTTGGGCGTAATACTCAACCCGTTTTCAAAAAAAGTAATGAGGTTAAACTGGTAGTCCCAGGAATTTTCGCCTGCTTTCAATCGCTTAAAAATTTCTATCCAGCCTTCAATCAAAAAACGGTCGGTAAAAACATTGTTTAAATAATGTGGAATATCTTCCAACCTGTATCGTTTCAGGTCAATATCATACTTCTGCCACGCCCTTCGCCAGGTTGCCCAGCCCCATATATGTGTATATTGAGAGAAATAGTAACTCGCATCTCCCCATTTTTTTCCCATTTGTAGATTTGTGCCCGTAACGTTCATCATCCTTGTATCGTGCCGGTAGCGCTGCAGCATTTCATCGCAGAAATAAAAAAAATCCATCGCCGGCAGACAATCATCTTCGAGTATAATGCCTTCCTCTTCCTGTTCAAAAAACCAGTTAATGGCATCGGTTACAGCAGGTTTACAGCCTTTGTTTTGCTCATTGAAGAGCTTATGTACGGAGCACTCCCAATCTATCTGGTCATATATCTTTCTTGTTTCTGCACACAGAACTCTATCCTTTTCATTTCCCTCCCGCGGACCATCTGCGGCTATATATAACCGTGACGGCTTTACGGCTTTTACCATATCAAATACCTTCTGCGCCGTATCGGGCCGGTTAAAAACGAGCAACAGGATGGCAGATTGTACTGTATAATTATTCATCAACACCGTTTGTTGTAATGGATGTATTTTAAATTGCCGCCCGGTTCAATTTTCCGGTTGGCGGGGCACCGACCATTATCAGATTCTCAAGACGGATTGACCCGCCCGCCTGCTACAATTTGAAATGCACCTGTTGTAATCAATAAGTTATTAGCTTGCGGCAAATTTACCATTTTGCAACATGGAAAATGCATTAAATACAAGCGGCAATCCCATCCTTATAAGCATCATCATTGCAACCTATAATTCCGGTTCGTATATATATGACTGCCTGCTATCGATAGCCAGTCAAAAAATAAAAAATATAGAGGTGGTTATTGCCGACGGAGGAAGTACAGATAATACGAGAACGGTGGTGGAATCTTTTAAGCAACTGAATATATCGTGGAAGAGCGAGCCCGACAAAGGAATTTATGATGCGCTTAACAAAGGCGCTGCAAGGGCGAAGGGACGATGGTTTCACTTTCTTGGGTCAGACGACAGATTGTTGCCTGGCTTTAGCCAACTGGCAGAAAAGCTGGAAGATGAAAAGACCATATATTATGGTAACAGCGAACCTCATTTTAATGAAGGGCAGAAAAGGTTTGAATTGCTGTCGGGCGAATTCAGTAATTACAGGCTGGCGAAGTATTGTATGAACCACCAGTCGATGCTGTATCCTGCATTGGTATTTAAAAAGTACAGCTACAATTTGCGCTATAAAGTATTTGCAGATTATGACCTGAACATGAAGTTGTGGGGCGATAAGGAGTTTACTAAAAAACATTACCCGGTAAGCGTTGCATTGTATAATATGAGTGGGTTTTCGACTGTTGCCAATGACGACTTGTTTAAAAAAGAAAAGCCTGCTCTGGTGCGAAAAAGTTTTGGCATGGGCATTTACCTGAAATACATGCTGAAAAAAATAAAAAAGAAGCTGAAAAAGGAAGATAATTTCTTTTAGGGAGAAGGCATTTCTATATATCGCTTCCAAAAATCTGTAAACTTAGGCCATGCATGGCATCCTAACGGCAACTCGTAACCGTTTAACTCAAGCAGTTTTTCGGCATTCACCTCAAAGCTGAAAGAGATAGCGCTCTGCACATCTGCTATTTTAAAAGACGGAAACAATACGGGTACCAGTGCCGACCAGAAAACATCTTCGTGGAAATACTGATCTTTCATGTACGCCACCCAATGGTCATGTTCAAATACAAACAGCTTGTTCCATTTTAGTTTTGTAAGTATTTTGCGCGTGATGGAAAAGTTAGAATGAAAAAATTTAAAGATTTTCCATTGCCGTTTTGCTTTATGAATGTTCCGCAAAACATGGCTGCAGCTTTGCACATTGCGCATAGAAAACCCGGAATTCAGAAAACCGAGAAACTTTGCATCGGGCAGAGCCTGCATATATCCTTCAAAAATGGGCGCACCAATAAAATCGAATTCAAAAGCGTGATGTTCCTCAAAAGCCGCACTGAATATATAGGCATCCAGCTCGTAAGTTAACATAAAAGTATAATGGCTGAAAAGCTGGTAAAATGCCATATCAACCTTCATTTTATTATACTGTTGCACAGAGGCAAGCCATTGAGCAGGAACGGGCTTTGCAATTAATCCGGAATGCAGGATGAGATATTGAGAGGTATCCATTCCCTGTGGATATACCAGGAAACAATCGTATTTTTTTAAGTGCTGCTTGCAGGCAATAAGCATTGTCACGGAAAGTAATGCCGGCAATATGCCTTTGAAAAATCTACTCATACCGTCTATTAAGGGTGAGAATAATATTAGGTAGAATTTTTCCTTCCGG
>JBQCFW010000060.1:0-4556 GCA_051958655.1 Agriterribacter sp.
GATTGAAGCGCTGGATACACCATTTAACCTGAAGCAGCAGTTTAATGCAACATCAATGGACGAAGTATTTTACCAACTGGCCCGTGGAGCGAAGAGGGGAGACTAGTGAGTAAGTTAAGTGAGTTAAATAAGTTAAATACTTAATACTACTCACTCAACTCAATTAACCAATTCAACTAAAGACAATGAAACAGTTTATCACATTTGTGCGGAAGGAGTTTTACCATGTGCTGCGCGACAGGAAAACCCTGCTCATATTGTTTGGTATGCCGGTTGTGCAGATCCTGATCTTTGGATTTGCACTGTCCAACGAAGTAAAGAACTCCCGCATCGTGGTAATGGACCAGGCAAAAGACATTGCCTCACAGCAACTGGTAAGCCGCATAGAAGCCAGTCGTTACTTCGAAATTGAAAGAACAATTCTTGGTCAAAAGCAAATAGACGAAGCATTTAAGCAGGGAAAAATAAAGATGGCTTTGATACTGCCTGCCGGCTTTAATGAAAAATTGTTGCATGAAAACGCCGCACAAATACAGGTAATAGCCGATGCCTCTGATCCTAATATCGCTACTACGCTTACCAACTATGTAAATTCCGTCGTGCAGGATTTTCAGTCGGAGCTCAACGAAAATCTTTCAGTTCCTTATCGCATTATTCCCGAAACCAGGATGTTATACAACCCGCAGCAAAAAAGCGTACACTCCATGGTGCCCGGAGTAATGGCGCTGATATTAATGCTGGTATGTGTGATGATGACCGCCATTTCTATTGTGCGTGAAAAGGAGACAGGCACGATGGAAATTTTATTGGTATCTCCCTTTAAACCTTTCCTGGTCATTCTTTCCAAGGCTGTGCCTTACCTGCTGCTTTCTTTTATCAACATTATTACCATATTGGTAATGAGCGTGTGGTTGCTGGAATTGCCCATCAATGGCAGCATTCCCTTACTGCTTACCGTGAGTACCCTCTATATCATTACCTGTTTAAGCCTCGGCATTTTTATTTCCATCAAAACCGAATCGCAGCAGGCAGCCATGACCATTTCGTTAATGGGCATGCTGTTGCCAACGCTCATGTTCAGCGGTTTTATGTTTCCTATAGAAAATATGCCGGTGCCCCTGCAGGTTATTTCCAACATTGTACCCGCCAAATGGTTCAATATCATCATTAAATCGGTTATGATCAAAGGGCTGGGCTTCGGTGCCATCTGGAAAGAAGTGCTCATTCTTTCCGGGATGACCCTGTTCTTTTTATTGGTAAGTGTAAAGAGCTTTAAAATAAGGCTCGCCTAAAAATATTCGCTATGCATACCATTCGTTTTCTATTGCAAAAGGAATTCAGGCAGATACTCCGGAATAAAACCATCCGGATGATGATATTTGTAATGCCTGCCGTGCAGCTGATAATTATGCCGCTGGCAGCAGATTACGAGGTGAAGAATATTAACCTGGCTGTAGCAGACCACGATCATTCCACTTACTCACGCCAGTTGATCAACAAGATCACCGCTTCGGGCTATTTTCGGTTAACCGGCTATAACCAGTCTTTCAAAGAATCATTCAGGCTCATTGAAAAGGACAAGGCAGACCTCATCCTGGAAATTCCTGCCCGCTTTGAAAAAGACATTATAAGAGAAAACGAAGCAAAAGTTTTTGTAGCTGTCAATGCCATCAACGGAACAAAAGCCAGCCTGGGCGGAGCATACATCGGAAATATCATCCGCGATTACAATAATGAGATCAGGGCCAAATTGGTTCCCGTCACGCGTTTCAATCCCATACCCACGGTAGAAGTCACTTCTTCCAACTGGTTTAATGTGCATATGAATTACCATGTTTTTATGGTGCCGGGTATTCTTGCCATACTCGTTACCATGGTGGGTGGATTTTTGTCGGCGCTCAATATTGTGAAGGAAAAAGAAGTAGGCACTATAGAACAAATAAACGTAACGCCTATCCGAAAACATCATTTCATCATTGGCAAGCTCATCCCTTTTTGGGTATTGGGCAACGTCATTTTCAGTATCGGCATGTTGATAGCCTGGGGCATATACGGCATTGTACCCGTTGGAAATTTGCTTGTTTTATATACCTGTATATCCATGTACCTTTTGGCCATACTGGGGTTCGGATTGCTCATTTCCACTTTTTGCGATACGCAGCAGCAGGCAATGCTCATCATGTTTTTCTTTATGATGATCTTTATACTGCTGGGCGGTTTATACACTTCAATAGACAGCATGCCGGAATGGGCAAAAAACATATCCAAATTCAATCCCGCCGCATATCTGATCGATGTTATTCGCATGGTGGTATTAAAAGGCAGCGGGTTTAAAGATGTGTTGCCCCATATTGTTAAGCTGGGAATATTTGCCATTGTATTAAACAGTTGGGCGGTGCTGAATTACAGGAAAAGGGTATAAGGAATAAGGTAGAAGGTGTAGAGTGTACGGCCTTGCACCTCATTCCTTACACCTTATGCCTTTCACCTTTAACCTTTCACCTCATACCTTCCGCCTTTTGCCTTTTCACCTTTCTTCTCTATATTAGCCTGATACATCATTCACCACCATGCTCCGCAATCCCATTACCACCATCAGCGAAGTATTGTCTGAGTTGGATACCATTATTGAGCATTGCGAAACCAACGCAAGCCGACAGGCATATTTCGCGATACTGTATAAACAGATGACTGCGGCAGTAGCAAAAGGCATAGCAGACGGGTTGTTTGAAGATGCTGCGCGCATGGAAAAACTGGATGTGATTTTTGCCAAACGGTATATAGACGCCTGGCACTGTTACAAAAATGAAAGTCCCTGCAGTGCCTGCTGGCAAACAGCGTTTAAAGCCGCCGACGAAGACAGCCTGGTGGTGGTGCAGCACATATTGTTAGGCGTAAACGCTCATATCAATCTCGACCTTTCTATTGCTGCCGCCGAAACAGCACCCGGGCAAAGCATTTTTACCATGCAAAAAGATTACGATCTTATCAACAGCATGATTGCTACCACTTACAACGAAATGCAAAGCCGGCTTGGAAAAATATGGTGGCCGATGAAGTTTGTGCTGATGCTCACCAACAATCGCCACCAGGCAGTCATCAACTTTAGCGTAAGCAAAGCCAGGCAGGCTGCATGGGCCAGCGCAACTGCAATGGCACTGGCTGAAGGCGAAGCGGAAAAGAATTACGTGAACGGGTTAGACCAAACGGTTGAAAAGCTGGCCGGGGGTATTATAAACCCGGGCGTATGGACAAAATTTTTGCTAAAATTCGTGCGCTGGTCGGAGCAAAAAGATACACGTCGCATAATAGCCTTGCTTAAGCAAGACTGATTGTGCATAAATGCGGGCCAAACCTGCTTTTAACGCGCTTTCCGGTGCATAAAAAAGTGCATAGCTGGTGCATAGTAAAGTCGCAAAAAGTTTGGATAAAAGGGTTAGAAAAATGTATCTTTATGGTACATCGTTGCTAATAACTGGAAACAGACTAAAAGCAACATTCGAGACGCGGAAATCCGTCAGAAGATGGAAGCATCTCACGAAAGCATCGGGTAGAGTTAAATAAGAATGCGAAAGCAGGAAGATTAAACTAAACTTGATGCTTTTTCTTTTTGGCTACCAGGTATCAGCAGTCAGCTTTCAGCTGAAGAAAGGCGGGAAGCAAGAGTGAGCAGGCAGCTATTCACTTTTGCTGTAAACGCTGCCTCTGCCTTCTTACTTCTTACTTTTTCCATCACTTACACCTTTTTCTGTGTTGTTGATTGGTTCTTGTATTTTGATTTTTGGTTCTTGTATTTTGTTATTTTTATATTGAACCCTGAACCTTGTAACCTTAAACTAATACCAATGAACAAATACACAACAATCGTCCTGTCGTTTCTTTTTTTGGCCTGTTCATCACAGAAAAAAACTGCTGTAAAATCTTCAGACACGGAAACCGGCGTAGGCGATACCCGCGTTTATACAGTAGAGTCGTTAGACGAAAACACATACCTGCTTACCGAACCTGCTACCGACAAAAGCTATGGCTATACCAAAGAAAATCCTGTAAAAACAGGAGGAAGCAAAGAGCATAGCGGACCAATGAATGAAAGAAGATTCCTGAATGCCTTGCTAGGCCCTAATGGTGAATCGATAGGGTATTTCCGTGCGGGCAGTTGTTGCGGATTTAAAACACCGAATGGCTTAATGAACAACATGGGTTTGCTGGACATATATCGCGTATGGTGGCAGGGAAGCAAAGACACTGTAAGCATTTACATTAACATGTACGATAAAGGTGACTTGTACATTCCTGTTGGTTTTACTGCGAGAAAGTAAATGAAGTTCGGAACCATATTCCCTTCACCTTCCACCTTATGCCTTTCACCTTTCACACCATCTCACATTCTTTCTTTAGATTGCAAAAAATATTTCAGAGCCTATGGCTGCAAAAAAGAAACTGGTTGTATTAACGGGAGCGGGTGTAAGTGCCGAAAGCGGTTTAAGAACTTTCAGAGACAGTGATGGACTGTGGGAGGGGTATAATGTTGAGGATGTAGCAACGCCACGCGCCTG
>JBQCFW010000061.1:0-42653 GCA_051958655.1 Agriterribacter sp.
CAATCCAGTGTCGTTTAGTTAAGGATAACCAGGGGCGGAACTTGATTAATTTGTTGAAAGCAGGTGAGCGTCTTAGCAAAATTTCGAACCTTTGATGTTTCTTAATTGCAAATTAAACGGCATTCGTATACAACCTGTTGATAGATTTGTATCAATTTTCATAAAAACATTTTTCATGCTCAAGCCAATATCGGCCATTATTGTTATGCTGGTGCTTGCATCAACCACCGCTAAAAGCCAGCCCCCCAGGATTGTAAACATTGTGAACTTTATCAGGCAACTTGAGCCCCGCAATGCCGCCATAACTGAAGATGTTTTGCTGGAAACGGTGCGGTCGCAGATCAACCTGTTTTCCAGGTATAACCTGCCTGCCAGCTACCTGTTGCAATTCGATGCATTGATAAATCCCCGCTATCAGCAACTATTGAAGGAGCATTTGAATGCCGGCTCAGAAATAGGCGCCTGGTGGGAGATAACCCAGCCTCATGTGGAAGCGGCAGGATTAAAATGGCGCGGCAGATACCCGTGGGACTGGCACGCCAATGTTGGTTTTGCGACCGGGTACACGCCGGCTGAGCGGGAAAAGCTGGTGGATGTGTATATGGACAAATTCAAGTCTGTATTTGGACATTACCCCGAAGCCGTAGCATCGTGGTTTATAGATGAGCATACCCTTGCTTACCTGTACGATAAGTACCATATAGTGGCATCTGCCAACTGCAAAGACCAGGTTGGAACGGATGGATATACATTGTGGGGCGGTTACTGGAACCAGGCTTACTATCCAAGCCGGTTGAATGCATATATGCCTGCGCAAAATGCATCATCGCAAATAGGAGTGCCGGTGTTCAGGATGTTGGGCAGCGACCCCATTTATCAATACGACAGCGGCTTAGGTGGCGAAATGTCGGGTGTAATATCGCTGGAACCGGTATATAAAGGCGGGGGAGGAGACAGCGCCTGGGTTCACTGGTTTGTGAGATCGATTGCCGAAGAGCCCTGTTTGAGTTTTGCTTACACGCAGGCGGGACAGGAAAATTCTTTTACCTGGCAGGCCATGAAAAAAGGACTGGAACTTCAGGCACCTTTATTTGATTCGTTGCGCAATGCCGGTAAAATAAAGGTAGAAACGCTTTCTGCTTCCGGCAAATGGTTCAGCAGTCATTATGCGGTTACCCCAGCTACTGCTGTAACTGCACTTACTGATTACCGTAATGAAGGCAATAAAACAGCATGGTACAACAGTCGCTTTTACAGGGTAAACCTGCTATGGAAAGGAAACAGCTTTCGCTTTCGCGATATACATTTGTTCGACGAGCGCGTGGTATCTCCCTATCTCAAGGCGCCGGGAACATCCACACAATGTATATATAAAACGCTGCCTGTGCTCGACGGGTTTTTATGGAGCGATACCGATCATTTAGCAGGCATTCGCATCCTGCAACAACAAACAGACGGAACCCTGAAGGAAGTTAGCTGCAAAAATATAGAGGTAAGGGAACTGGCAGGCAATGTGCTGGAAGCAGCCTGGCAAACAGACGGAGCTGCGTCTTTCCGCATTTTGTTTTATGAAGATCGGTTTGAAGTGAGCTCCTCCGGCAAACAGAAATGGTTAATGGAATATACCGTTGCGCCCGGCAAATCACTTCCTTTTACGGAAATAGGAAAGCAAACAATAAAAGCCCGCTTTAATAATTTCGACTACCGCCTGCATTGCAGCAGCGGGAGTTTTAAAAAGGGAAAAACAAATACTTCCGTATTCACCATTGTTCCCAATGCCAACCGCGTTGTGGTGGAGACGGGGAAGAGGGAAAGGTGAGGGGCGAAAGGTTAAGGGTATAGGGTGTAAGGTATAGGGTGAAAGTTGAACATGCTTGCGTCCTATACCTTACACCCTACACCTTCTGCCTTATACCTTCTCCCTTCCGCCTCCTTTTGTTACATTTGTAGCTGGACTTGTTATGTAACTTCGAATTTATGCAGAACGCGTTAGACCGGCTTTCGGCTTCATTGAGTGGAGCATTATATTACAATCAATCTGTTGAACATTCCGTACAATTGATTGCTTATTCAACAGATGCCTCGGTATACCAGGAAAGACCGCTGGCTGTGGCATTACCCCAAAATATCGATGACATTAAAAAATTGATTGCTTTTGCAATCGAACGCCATATAACGCTTATACCACGCGCGGCGGGCACTTCATTGGCAGGCCAGGTGGTGGGCAATGGTATTGTGGTAGACATTTCGAAGTATTTTACCCGTATATTGGAAGTAAATGCGGAAGAGAAATGGGTGCGGGTACAACCAGGCGTTATACGCGACGATCTTAACAAACACCTCAAGGCTTATGGACTGATGTTTGGACCCGAGACGTCTACTTCTTCGCGTGCCATGATCGGGGGCATGATTGGCAATAATTCCTGCGGATTGCACAGCATCGTTTGGGGAGACGTACGCAGTAATTTACTGGCTGTAAAGGGACTGCTAAGCGATGGAACGGAAGCCGTATTTGATCAGGAAAATATTTTAGCTGCTCAGCCCCAAAATCCGCTGCAGCAAAAAATAAACAATGGCTTGTTGCAATTGCTGAATGATCCGGAACACCAGGCGCTGATCAGGCAACATTTTCCCAAAGCTACCATCACAAGACGCAACACTGGCTACGCCATTGACAGCCTGCTGCATATGAAACCCTTCACCGAAAAAGGAGAGCCGTTCAATATGTGTAAATTGATTGCAGGCTCTGAGGGAACCCTTGTGTTTGTAACAGAAGCAAAGCTGAGGTTGATAGACATTCCGCCACGCGAAACGGCGTTGGTATGTGTGCACTGCAGCACCCTGCAGGAATCGCTTCATGCCAATATTGTTGCGCTGCAGCATAGCCCCATGGCTTCGGAACTGGTAGACAGGTACATTATGAATTTTACCAGGGAACATCCTGAATACCAGAAAAATTGTTTTTTCATCGAAGGCGATCCGGCTGCACTGCTGATGGTGGAATTTATGGAGCACAGCAAAGAAGCAGCAACACAAAAATCGCTGGCTTTTATTGAGTCGTTGCAAATAGCCGGGTTGGGGTATGCCTACCCGGTATTGTACAATGAAGATGTACGTTATGCCTGGGATGTTAGAAAAGCGGGGCTGGGACTGCTCCGGAATTTGCCCGGCGATACACAACCTGTTAACCTGATTGAAGATTGCGCTGTAGCTCCTGAAGAATTACCCGGCTACATAAGCGATTTGCAGGATATGCTGCAACGGTATAATGTAAATGCATCGTACTATGCACATGCCGGAGCCGGTGAGCTGCACGTGGAGCCGATGATCAACTTAAAGACAAAAGAAGGTCGCGTTTTATTCAGAACGATATTGGCAGAAACGGTGCAACTGGTGAAAAAATACCAGGGGTCGTTATCGGGCGAACATGGAGATGGCAGGTTAAGAGGGGAGTATATTGCGGAAGCAGTGGGAGCGCCCACCAACGAATTGTTCAAAAAAATAAAGCAGCTGTTTGATCCCAACGGTGTTTTCAACAAGGGGAAAATAACCGACACACCGCCGATGGATTCTTTTTTGCGGACAGATGCGTTTACACCGCCGCCGGTAAAAACCTATTTCGACTTTTCTGCCCAGGGAGGCATTCTCCGGCTGGCGGAAAAATGCTCAGGTTCCGGCGATTGCCGCAAAACAGAACTAACGGGTGGAACGATGTGCCCCAGCTACATGGCTACCCGTAAAGAAAAAGATACCACACGGGCACGCGCAAACGTACTGAGGCAAATGCTTAGTCAGCAGCCACAGCAACAAGTGCTTGCTTACCACGAAATAAAAGAAGTAATGGACCTGTGTTTAAGCTGCAAAGCCTGTAAAACAGAATGTCCTTCGGCTGTTGATATTGCCAAAATGAAAGCTGAGTTCCTGCAACAGTATTATGACCGGTATGGCATACCGTTGCGCAGCAGGATGATCGGTAACTTCGCGAAGCAAATGAAATTGGCAAGCACGTTTCGTGTGGTGTACAATTGGGTATTTGGTACACCCGGGGTGCGTAAAGTGGTTAACAAACTGGTGGGCTTTCACCCGCAACGCACCATGCCGTTACTACCGGAAACAACGCTCAGGGCATGGTTGCGCAAAAGGTCAAACGATACGAAGAATGCTAAAAGAAGGGTTGTTTTTTTCTGCGATGAGTTCACCAACTATTATGACGTAGAGATAGGACAAAAAGCTATCTTGTTGTTGGAGCAGCTTGGCTATTCGGTAATTATTCCGGAACATAAAGAAAGCGGGCGCTCTTTTCTTAGCAAGGGAATGGTGAAGCAGGCTGCCGCTATCGCCAACGATAATATTCGCGCGTTAGCGGGACTGGTATCTTCCGACATACCCATAATAGGAGTGGAACCTTCGGCCATATTAACATTGCGCGATGAATACGTTGACCTTGCCAGTGCAGACATCCGGCAACAGGCGGTGCAATTAGCCGGTTGCACTTTCACCATCGAAGAATTTTTAGCCATGGAGTATGAACAGGGACGTTTGCAACCCTCTCTTTTTACCGATCGGCCGGCAAGCATTGTACTTCACGGGCATTGCTATCAAAAAGCGCTTTCTTCTCAGCATGCCATCGTTAACATGTTGTCTATGCCCCGGCAATACCAGGTGCAGGTTATTCCCTCGGGGTGCTGTGGCATGGCGGGTTCATTTGGTTATGAGGCAGAGCATTTCGATGTATCGCAGCAAATAGGTGAACTGGTACTGTTTCCCACTATACGAGGCTTACAGGAACAGACAGTAATTGCGGCATCTGGTACTTCGTGCCGCCATCAAATTAAGGATGGTACGGGCAGGTATGCCAAACACCCCATTGAAATTTTGTACGAAGCCTTGCAGCAAAATGTAGTTGAAAATAGTACAGCAGAATAACAACTTGCACTATACTTTACATCGGGAATATTTTATTGATTTGAAGTATCAAAATGAAATCTCAAATTTCAAATCTCAAATTCAAATTGATTGTCCTATGTGCTTTACACGACATGAGTTCGAATCCTTAAGTGAAACACACCAGCTTGCGTTACTAATGGAATGTGGAGTTGACGTTGCTGAAAGAAGAGACCGCGACTTCAGATACATTCTTTACAATGTTGATGGTTTATACGTGGAAGAAGTTCGTTCTGCTTTTAATGATGCGTGGTTGGATTTTTGTTGCATCGAAGATACAGATGAACTGCTGCCTTATACGGAGGATATTGAGTTGCCAGTATGAATAGAGTGGAAGGAAGAAGGTGTAAGGTATAGGGTATAAAGCAATCAATGCTGAAAGCTGATTGCTGACCGCTTCACTTATTGTTTTCCGCCAGTACATTACTTATGGCCAGACCAATGGCTACTCCAAAACTGATGCCCGCGGGTAACCATAGCGCAATATGATTCGTTACCAGTCCAACAATGGCTCCGATTGTTAATCCCACCACGAAGCCAATCCAGATTGCCGGTGCAATTTTACTTTTCATGACAGAATTTTTATGTGATCAATAAAAACGGGCCTGGCAACCGGGGATTGTATTCAGAGGGGAACGGCGTATGTATACAATTTACTAGATTTTAGCCATTTTTTCCGAAAATCGCTTCATTTTTTTTCAACTGTTGATAACTTACTCTGCCCATAAAATTATTAATAGCAAAGCCCCGTAAACTCAGGGGCCTTGCATGATGGTTTAATGGTTAAAAACATATCTCTTTTAATAGAAAAACTGCTCCGATACAATTTTCCCGTCTTTTACTTTATACAAACCAATCTCCTCCATATTGGTCCTTGAGCCCCCTTTAGGAGTAAAATCCATCGTCATGTAACAGGAAAAATAGCTGCCCGCCACCACTGGCTTCGCCGTAGTACCGCCGTGCATCTCTTCAATACTGTCTGCCCATTTTTTTCCTTTCTCCTGAATTTCCTTCATGCCGGTTGCTTTTGTCCAGTCCGATCCCGGCGCTTCTTCGCTGGTAGCATCCTGACTATACAATTCTGAATAGATTTTGTCGAATGCGCCCTGTTCCATGTACTGATGAAACTTTGTGGCTACTTCCTGAGTTGTCATGGTAGTTGGTTTTATTGTTGATAAAAATTGGTTAATGAAAAGGCGATTGCCTTAAGTAAGACTGTAAAGATAAAATGTTTAGTTTTAAAATACTAAATTATTTAGTTTTTATTTTTAGAGTTATGGTTAACGTGAACGGATAAAAATGCGCGTTAATTAATGAATGCATTGCAGGTATAAAATACTGCAGCAAAATTAAAAACTACTTTAAGAAATTGTTGCGGAAATAAACAGCGATAAAAATGAGACCGTGTTTTTTCGTTTCGCGAATTTATTTTTCGGACACTTCAATTGATAAACAGCTACATGGTTCTTTGAACTTTGAAGTGACGGTAGGGAGGGGGTAACAATAATCTTTTCTTCTTTATTTTAGTATCAGCTAATACAATAAAATGAAAAACATCCCCGTCTCAACCGTATTGTCTGCATGCAACCATGTGAATGATCAAATTACCTTCTCTTCTGGCATTGCATTGCTTTCTATAAATTTTTGCACCGGTCACCCAAGCCAACAAGCACGGTCGCCGCCTTTTATGAAACAGCTTTAACGAGATCGTAAGATGCTGTGGAAAGGCATTGCTGCTCATTATACAGCTTTTACAAGCTGCGACAGTTCCCATTGTTAACCTTAAAGCATAACACATGAAAAAACATATCTTACCGCTCTTTCTGTTATTTATCATATCGCTTGTTATTTTCTCCTGCAAAAAACAAACAAAAATTTCAGATGACCTGTTGTCTCAGGAAGAGATCAATTTTTTCAATTCTGTACCACAGGTTGATTCATTTATAAAGAAAGTTGCAGATACTATTCGCTTCCAGAATCGAACCAATAAATTTGTTGACAAACTCACCAAAGAAATCGGCTTTCCTCTTTGGGACAAGTCAGAAGTGGTTCGTCCCACCAGTTTGATAAAGAATGTGCAGGTAATTGTTCCATTTGCACTGCCTGCACAAAAGGAAATTAACTCCTTCCTGGTTTGCAATATTTATGACAGCCACATTAACTTCCAGTTGGTAAAAGGCGCCAGCTATGCAGGCTACGGATTTGATAACAAGCAGGATTCTTTAAATGCCGGCAGAATAGCTCAGATACTCATGTACTTTGACCATAAAATTTTTGGCGATACTTTGTTCTTCGTAAATGATCCCAGGGTATTGAATGTTGCTACCAATACGGCAAACCGTGCATCGTTAACGGCGCCCGCCAAGGTTATTAAAATCACACCTCAACCTGTAGCTCCAACTCCGATATACATGATTCCCCAGCAATGTCCCAATGGGGTTGATGTTAAATACACTACCGTCGATCAGCAATCTGCCGATCCTTTTGGGCAAGATCCCTGCACCATCTGGATTACTACTTCCAGTGCGCCTCAATTCCCTTCAACCGTACCGCCGGGCGGAGGGGGCGGTGGTGGTGGTGGCGGCGCGTCATCCGGATCAGAATGGTACTCCAAACCTACCTGTATTAAAGTGGAGGGAGGCAAAGTGTATTTTGATGTGCCTGGTTGCACCGCCATACCACCAATAACGGTATTGACAGATGAGGTGATATTGACCAACAAGCTTCCTTTACTCACAAATAAAGAAAGACAAATTTGGGACGAGATTTACAAGGAAGAAAAGGAAGCTGATGAACGTTTAAACAAAGACTGCCAGGGCACCAACCGCACCGGCAACATCCAGTGGCCCGGTACCATGGAGCACTGGATGATTATGATAGATTATATTGTTCAAAACCCGATTGCGGGAGAAGTGGAATACCAGATACCCGATGGAGGCAGTTCGCCGGGCAATAAAGGATACGCCGATATTGTAAACAAGGTTACCAGAGAAATATTCGAAATAAAACGGAACAATGAAGACGGCATAAAAGCTGGAAAAATAGAAGTGAAAAATTATGTTATAAAAGCTAATGCCAATTGCCCACCGCTAAAGATTGGAGCTACAGACGGTGGAGGCATAACACCATGGAGAGAAGGAACCAACTATACCAGGAGGACGATCCCCAACCCTAAAAATGCCACCCAAAATATAATTGCGGAGCTAAACAGCGCCGGACTGATTGTATATGACTATGAATCGAGGATTACGCAGCCGGTGCCGATTGTAATCCCGCAATCGGCGCTGGACAAGTTGAAAAGCCTGATCAAAAAACTGAAAGAAAAAGTTGATGATTATGAAACGGTGATCGCCACTTTTTTACGCGAAAACCCTGAACTGGTGACCTATATACAAGCAGCGGCCCTCATTGGCGGAGGTGCAATACTTATTGGTACTATATTGGAAGATATTGCCACGGGGGGGTGGGGAGTACTCGACGACTGGAGCAGCTTTTTATTGGCAAAGCGTCTTTTTGAGTTCGCACTAAAACTACCCTAATTTTGAAGATATGAGCGACCAATTTATGACTTTCAAACAGCTCTTCAAGATGTACTATGATGTTGATATGTCTGCAAGTTTCGCAGCCTGCGCAGATTTGCATTGGGAAGATGCTTTTAAAAAAGCCTCGTTGTTAACAGAAATTGAGGGTGTTTTTCTTAACTGGAGTCCCGTGGAAAAATTTGAGTATGAAAAAGGAAGTGTATCGTATATAGCAACGGAGATAAACCTGAGACACGGGGCAATTCGCACAAAAATAGCATGGAAATCAAAATCGGGCCGCATTTATGATATTGCAGATGAGGATATTGACTGTGGCGATATAGAGTTCTGGTTTGAAGGGGTAGACCCTGAATATTGCTATAAAAGAACGTACATCGTTCGCACACTATTCACTTTTCCAGAAATAACCATAGAAACGTTTTGTAGAAAACATGATCTTCCACTTTCAATGGAGTTTCTTGAATGCGCCGACAAGCAGCTTTCGCCTTTTTTTGAAAAAGCAACCGGCTTAAAGATCAATAAACACATCAGTCTCACATTAGCAGTTGATAAACACTTTGCCTATGTGGAGGATGATATTTCGGGATTGATGATGGTGCTATATGTAAACCACAACTGGAACCGCGATATAACGATGGTGTGGAAATCCAAATCGGGTCGCATTTACAAACCGGGCGATACAGATATAGATTGCAACGACATTGAATTTGGACTGGAAGGTATTGATCCTGTTTTGTATTACCGGCAAATGTATCCCAAAGCAGAGTTGCCTTTTAAGCTGAAGAACCTTTCGTATCAACTGGTGATAAACCGGCTGAATATGGATTGCACGGTGGAGATGAAGCTCAAAAAAGAGGCGTTTGCAAATGCGGAAGATTTATTAAAAAGGATTGATAGTTTTATTGACCAGTTTAATGAAAAATCGGTAAAGAAAGACAGTAAAGATGGTGTGGTACACAATTGGCGCCATCATGTAGACAACAATAGGCTTGTCTACGAGATTGATACAGGGTTTGCCGGACCGGCATTGATGAAAAAACTGCTGCCATTTTTGTCTTCATTGAATTGTTTTGAAGCAGTGGAAATTAATTAGAGATTAGACTGAAAAGGCTTTGGTACCATTCACCAAAGCCTTTTTATACACCAATGATATTTATTCTATGAAAGCAAGCGTTTGGACTCGCTGATAAAGACATTGGATAGAGAATTTATATATACAAAAGGTTGGTAGTTTGCTTTAAGAGTTGCCAACCTTTCTAAGGTTGGTAACTCTCTGTTAAGCATATTGGTGAATATTGTTGATGTAGCACATTCGGTTTAATCGAGGTGCGAGGGCTGAGATTAATTCTTTTTTGTCGCTCGCACTAAGCCTGAGCCGTAGGTCCGCCGAAGTTCATAGGTATTTGTACTTCTTCTATATCCTGTATGGGACCGTTGGCTGCTTCAAAACGTTTTACATTGTCTATAAGCGCCTTCATAAAACGTTTGGCATGCTGGGGTGTAAGAATTAAACGCGATTTTACTTTGCTTTTAGGAGTGCCTGGCATTACGTTCACAAAATCAACTACAAATTCTGCATGACTATGCGTAATGATGGCGAGGTTGGCATATATTCCTTCGGCGATCTCTTCTGAAATTTCTATGTTCAATTGATTAGGTTGCTGCTCTGCCATAAAATTGTTGTTTTGTGCAAATGTAATAACTTAAGAATTGAGTTGATTGAGTTGAGTAGTAAATTGGGTTAGTGTCTTGCCGGTTAAACGGTTACCTGCATCCCCGGTTTAAAAGCCTGCCGATAGTAAAAGCCGTATTTCCGATTTACGGTTGCCGGAAATTTCGTCCAGCCCGCTGCCAATAGAAGCCCGGTTGTTGTAAATGGTTTGCGCCCATTTGCACCAAACAGCCAGCCTTTTATTGAGCTTATAATGAATGTTGAGGTAATACCTGCTTCCTTTATCATAAAACACCGGCACTGCAAAGTAGTAAAGAACATCGTTCTCGTAAGCATATAGCCTTGAGTTGTAGCTATCGCTTTCAAAATATTGCAACCGGGCGTTAGCCGTAAAACGCGATTGCATAGGTTTGTAAAAAACATCGAAGAACAATAGAAATCCTTTCTCCGGGGTTGTCTTTTCCTGTGTGTACCACAACAGTTCAAAGCGTTGTCGTATACTCACGGCAGAAGATAACTGGTGGTTGATCTGGGTTCGCCACGACCGGTTGTTGAAAGCGGTTACCATATTTAATGCATTTTGTGCGTTATTTTGGTTGATTGGCTTTTGCTGATCTCTGTACCGGCTATATATTTCCGTTAGTTTGCCTGGCTTGTAAGTGATCTGTACAAAATAATCTTTTCCTGCAGAGGGTGCGTCTACCCGGTATTTCAACCAGGGAAACTGAAAAAGATCAATATAGGCGTCGAGCTTTATGGCAGGCGAAAGCCGGAACATTGCGCCTGTATAGAGTCCTTGTTCATTGGAGGGATTGGTATTTACCGTAAAAGCATTGCCATAAAAAGCCTGGTAAGCAGGTGAAATATACCGATGGAATAGTACAAAATCGGTTCGGGCATGCAGGCTTGCCAGCAAACCATGCACAGCCCCGGCATGCAGGTTTTTGTCTGCGGCTGTCTCACCAAAAAAATGTATGTTCTTGTAAGTGTATTGATAATTTACGCTGTAATTGCTCCAGTAATTTCCTTGTATGGCGTACAGGTTATAAGGTTGGGTTTCTTTTTGAACGGGTTTGCTGAAATGATATTGAACGATGTTGAAACCAGCCCGCCAGCTTTTTTTTCGGTAACTTATATTACCTCCGTACGAAAAAAGCCGGAAGGCGGATTTGTCTTCCAGTTCGGAAGGCGTTCGGTGATAGCCAGACAACTGGATAGAGGAAATGCTTTCGTTAAAAGCCGTATCCCGCGCAAGATTTCCGTCCAGCCTGCGCAGCGAAATAAACAGGTTGCTCTCCCAATTGTTTTTTTGCAAGCTTACTGCGGCTCCGCGGTTAAAGAAAAATGATCCGGCCGAATTGTAAGGACGTAAAGTCGCCGATTGTCGTTTAATATTGGCTATGCCGGCTCCCTTTCCAAAAGCAAGCCCCTGCCAGCAGATCAATCCCTGTCCCATATTTACCATATAGTCGCCTAATGCAATGGTTTTTATCAAACCTGCCTGTTTGCTGAACAGGTGGAACGAATAAAAATCAAAGCCTGCCCGGTTGGCCTGGTTAAAAAAAGGTTCTCCTGCGTCCTTTGCGGCCGTAACACCATACTGAAGTTGATTCTTGTAATTGTATTTGAACCGAAGCATGATCCTGGCCGGGCTGCCCGCATAAAAGCTCGCGCCGCTGTCGGCAGGCTGGTATCCTTTAGCTTTTTCTACAGTGCGTCCGTAACGCGTTATAACTGAATAATCTCCTTTTCTGAAATCGTTCTTCAATTGCTGAACGGGAGTGGAGGCGTTGCTAACGGTTACATATAAGCGTATTTTATGGATGGTGGCAACGTCCCACGAAGGCACTGCCTGCAATTCGTATATACTGATGAATTTGCCAAGCAGTCGCCGGTAATTTATAAAATGTTCAATTTGCAGTGCATTGAGCATTTGCAGATTTCGCAGGTCATCTTCGGTGGCGGTGTTAAGATTCAGCGGACTTTTTTTATAAAATTCAATTTGTTGCATCCAGGTGTCATCGCTGGTTTCTGCATCATCCATACGCTCGGTATAGTCTTCCAGCTGTTGTTCCATTGCGGAGGTAGGAAGCTGCTGTGCATGAAGCCATGCGGTGAAAAACAAACAGGCTATGGTTACTGCTAGCTTCATTCAGCGACTTTTTTTTCGTATTCATACAAAAGAAGCATGCCCGGTGAAAAGCCCAGCCGCTGGTGAAAACCGGCAGTCATGTCAATCCTGAATTGTTTGTATTTGTAACCGACGCCTGCATATAAAATGTTTTGTCCCGTTAAATAACCTGCTCTTGCAAACAGCTGTTTGATGGGTTTGTATTGTAACCCTATATGAATTGCAGTGGCGGCATTGCTCTGTTTTATTACTTCAAGCGTAGACAGTACTGTGCCCGATAACTCGTATCCTAAACCTGCTTTGTATACAGATGCCAGCTTTTCGTCTGTTTGTTTACCTAATCGGCTATCGAGCGGGTTGTATATTTGAATGCCTGCGTGTAGCCGATCGTTCATGTGAAAAATAGCGCCTGCTTCAAAATTAAAGGCCCCGGCGCTGCCGTAGCCGGCTAAGCCAATGCGGTAATAATTCATTGCCACTCCCATATCAACAGCAGCAGCCAGCTTTCTTCCATAGCCAACACTTATTTCCGATTCGTTGTAAGCGCTGTAGCCTAGGTACCTGGTGCGCACGGCGAAGTTTCCCGACGAGGTGGGCATCGCAATAATAGCAGTATACATGGACGTTTCTTTCAGCATAAACCTTCTTTCACCTAATGCGCCCGCACTAAACCTGGTAACAGTGGCAAGCGAAGCAATATGCGAAGCCGCATTCAACGCGTTGGAAAATGATTGACTGTAAGCGCCCGAAGAAAGATAGGGGGCGGAAAGGGGATTTCGTGTTTGCTGCGCAACGGCTGTTTGCAGGCAGCAATATAACACAACGGGCAGATTAGCAAATCGCATGTACGGGTGTTTGCCGAAAGATAATTCATTTTTCTACATCTCCATCATACTGTCAGCCGCTGATGTACAGATTATAGTAACGAATCTGTACATCTGCGGCTGAATACCGGATCACCAAAATGCTTTAGCGTACTAAAAAAAATCCCGTTACCAGCCAGGTAACGGGAGTAATAAAGTGTAATTATTTTCTAATGCTGAAAAGTTATTTACCGCCTTTGCTGCCCTTCTTTTCGGCTTCGTATTTGGCATATGCTTCTGCACTCAATACTTCTCCGCTGATCTTAAGCTCGAGCGGAGCGTCTACGCCCTGTACTTTTACATATACTGTTTTGTCGAACTGACCGGCTGCTGCTGCATTGAATCCTGCTTTAATAGTGCTGTTTTTTCCTTTCGCTACGGGCTGTTGCGGCCAGGTGGGAGTAGTGCAACCACACGAAGCCCATGAGTTTTCGATGATCACAGGTTTGTCGCTAATATTCTGGAAAGCAAATTCATAATTAACAGGAACGCCCTGCTTTATTTTTCCAAAATCATGTTTCTTTTCTTTAAAGTTAACTAAGCTTTCTGCTTTTAACTGTCCTTCTGTTTTTTGGGCAATTGCTAAGCTGGTAATGGTGATTGCGACCAGGGTAAATAGCAGTTTTTTCATATCTAACGGTTTATGTTTTTTAATAATTGAATACTTGCGTTGGCGGGGGCTGCATCAGCAGGGGCTTGCCATACTTCACCCTTGATGAAGAATTGTTTGGTTTGCCCGTTATTGTAAAAAATAGTGATTGCTTTTTCAAAAGGGCCAAATGCGGCAGCATTGTATCCTACAGTAATTTTTTTAGATGCGCCTGGCGCTATGGGGTCGCGGTTCCATTCGGGGGTGGTGCAGCCGCAGGATGCCTGAACATTTTCAAGGCTAATGGATTCTTTACCCGTATTCGATACTTCAAATACGTGGGTAACGGGCTTGCCTTGTTGAATTTTTCCAAAATCGAACTTTGTTTCTTTTAAAACAAGCACTTCTCTGGCAGCAGGTTTAGCTAACTGCTGGGCATGCAGCACGGCAACAACAAACATCGCCACCAGTAAACCACATAGTTTTTTCATGTGTCTGTTTTTTATTATTTTTTGCCGCATGGAATTTGCCAAATAATCTTCATTGGGGTATGCAATGCGCTTATGGCTCATTTCATACCAAATTTGCTATCAGCCTGTTTAACGCTTGGCAAATCTACATATTGTTATCGGAAACTGTTAAAACAGGTTTTTAAACTTGCTGTTTTTTAACAACTTACCCCTTAACTTGTGCTTTACATTTTCAATCTTACTTTAGCTAAAATAACTCCTATGAGGTATCTACTTACGTTTTTCGCGGTATCGGTAATTTCCTTAAACGGTTTTTGTCAGGCAAATGCCGCCAAATCTGCCCCGGCCTATGCACAATACCCGCTTCCACAGTTTTCTATTCTTCTTTCCGACAGCACCACATGGTACACTAAAGACCAGCTTCCTAAAGGCAAAAAGGTAATTGTAATGCTTTTTAGTCCCGATTGTGACCATTGTAAACACGAAACAGAACAGATCAAAAAGAACATCGAGGTGTTTAAAAAGTCTCACATTCTTATGATTACGACGCTTCCGCTCGAAAAAATGCGGGAGTTCACCCAACACTACGATTTAGCTCAATATAAAAATATTACGGTGGCTAAGGACCCTAAGTATTTTTTTGCCAGTTATTATAAAATCCGGTATCTGCCTTTTATTGCTGTGTATGATAAGAAGCATGAGTTTCTCAAATCGTTTGAAGGAAATCCCAAATGGGAAGAGTTTGAAAAGGTGGTGAAGGAAAAATAGCAGGCGAAAATTTTAAGAACTAAAAGGCAAGAACCAATAATCAATAAGCAAGATCCAGGGCCAAAATTGCAAGCGTTAAGGCAATGATGAGAACGTAAAGCGATAAACCACAAACCCTAAGTTTGGTATTCAGGCAAATACCCTTTATTTTGCTGATAATAATACTTTTAGAAAACCCAATAGGGTTGACTGGCGAAACGAAGCATGATCAACTTTAATAAAAAAATGTTTGTGTGGAGTTTTGCCGTGTAACGATCAGACCATTAAAAACATTAAAAAACAGTAAGGAATGAAAGTAACCGTTGTAGGCGCCGGAGCAGTAGGCGCAACCTGTGCGGATAATATAGCAAGGGCCTCTTTATGCGAAGAACTTATTTTGTTAGACATTAAACAGGGCCTGGCAGAAGGCAAAGCAATGGATATGATGCAGACGGCAGCTTTGCTTGGCTTTGAAACTAAAATTACAGGCAGTACGAACGACTACAGTAAAACTGCCGGCAGCGATGTGGTATTGATCACATCCGGTATTCCCCGTAAGCCGGGTATGACGCGCGAAGAACTGATTGGCATCAATGCCGGTATTGTGAAAGGCGTTACCCAGAATATTTTACAGCATTCGCCCGACGCAGTGATCATCATTATCAGCAATCCTATGGATACCATGACTTACCTGGCACTCACTTCCAGCGGATTGCCTAAAAACAGGGTGATAGGCATGGGAGGTATACTCGACAGTTCCCGTTTTAAATATTACCTGAGCCAGGCTATTCCTGCATCTCCTAACGAATTACATGGAGTTGTGATTGGAGGGCATGGTGATACAACCATGATTCCGCTTACCCGCCTTGCTACCTACCAGGGTACGCCGGTAAGTTCTTATTTAACAGCGGAGGTGCTGAAAAAAGTAGCTGCCGACACTATGGTGGGAGGCGCTACCTTAACCGGTTTAATAGGTACTTCTGCCTGGTATGCACCGGGCGCATCGGGAGCCGACCTGGTAAAAGCCATTTTGCGCGATGAAAAAAGATTGTTGCCTTGCTGTGTGTTACTCGAAGGCGAGTATGGTCAAAAAGATATTTGCATGGGCGTGCCGGTAATTGTTGGCAAAAACGGCTGGGAAAAAATTGTTGACTTTCATCTGAACGACGAAGAAAAAGCGCTGTTCAGCAAGTCTGCCGATGCTGTTCGCAACATGAACAATGTATTAAACACCCTTTAGTAAAGGGTGTTTTTTCCTACGATGCCTATTCCATCAGGCGTTGTGCAACCTTTCGGGTCAATCCGGTATCTTATTGAAGTTTTTATTAACTTAAATAAGCAGTTATGACAGCATTGATACCCGTCGCTTTCCTTACCCTTGCTATTATACCTGCTTTGGGGCAGGTGCCCGACAACAGAAATCCAAAGCTGAATAAAGTGTTGTGTCCTGTTGCCAACGAAAAAGTATGCCCATCCAAAAATTTCAAGATCAACCCGCTGTATAACTGGAATCTCAATCCCTATTCCAATGCTGCGCTTAATCCTATAAGCAATGCATTGGTTAATCCTAAACAAAATACTAAAATAAACCCGCATTTCAACCAGATAATCAATCCCTTACGGTCTGTAAGCCTCAACCCGATGGTAAGCTCAACCTGGACTGGCTTCTTTTTATTTGATAAGGAGGGGAACCATCAGGGCTACCTGGTGCGGGCCGATCAGCAGGTGGTTGTAAGTTTCGATACCAAAGGAAAATGGAATGGTTATATGGTACTGGCAGATGCCAGGACTTACCTGTGCTATAACCTGGAAGATGAATGGACCGGCATGTTTGCCTGCTCCGATTCGGACAGCGGCTTGAATATGTTCGATAAAGAAGGCGAATGGACGGGTGAGTATGCGAAATAAAAAAAACGTTAGCCTTTGCAGGCCTGCTTATCTTTTATCATTCGTTAGCCACTTTAGTTACCAAAAGATCATATTCTATTAATGAAACGTTAGAGCCGGTAAATGTATTAAACAGGTTGTTTAGTTTAGCGTCTGAACATTGTTTCATTAATCTGTGTCCGCTTCGTTTTATGATCAGATATCTTAATTCACCCCTCAAGGTGGCCGGCGTGCTCCTCATGCTGTCGGGGGTAGGCATTGTGGCATTAACTTTCGCAGAATTGCTGCTTCTTGGTATTTCTGTTTTTTTGTTCGGTATTTTAATACAGATAACTGCCGATTTGTTGTTAAGATCAACCCTGCGGCATAGCTATAAGCGGATGTTTGAGCTGGCATTGCTTTTTTTCATTGTTTCCTTTTGTGGCATATTGCTGCTTGATTATGTGGGCATAATCAAAATTGCGTTGTAGAGAATAGTTGAGTAAGTAAAGTAAGTTGAGTGGAACGCCTGCTTACCTATTAACCTTACTTACTCACTTAACCAACTCAACCATTTACCTCAATCAGCCAATCACCGACATTGTCTTCGACGCTATCGCATCAACATCCTGTAAACGCATGCATTTAAAATGTTTTCTCGGGCAGGTACGTGTTCCAAAATTAGAGCAGGGCTGGCAAGGCAGGTTCGGTACAATAAAATTGAAATGCTTTTGAGCAACAGCGCTGCCGTAGTAAGGTTCCACATCCAGTTTAGGTGAAGTTCCGCCCCATACAGCCATAACGGGTTTATGAAAGGCACAGGCGATGTACTGAAAACCCGTGTCGTGCGATATTACCAGCTTTGCTTTTCGTATGATGTCAGCCGATTCGTTCAGGCTGAACTTGCCGCAGGCGTTGTAAATTTTTACAGCATCCATGCTGCTCACGGCGGCACCTTCCTCAAAATCTTCTTTGCCGCCTATTAAAATGATAGGATGATCGATCTTGCTGCAAAGCTCCTGTAATTTAGGTACCGGCAATTTTTTAGTAAAGTATGATGCGCCAATTACAATGGCCATAAAACCCATTTGGTGAGAGAGCGGCAGGTCTTCCGTTTTTATTTCCTCGCTTTTGGGAATGAAATAATCCAGCCCCTTGCCATCGTCTTTAATGCCCAGCGGCTTCAGTGTATGGAGGCAGCGTTGCGAAATATGAATACCGGGCATTGTATTGATGTGAAATTTAGTAAGCAGGAATTTCTGCAGGCTCAGCTTCCTGTAACTAAACCATTTTGTACGCGTATCGGTTTGCAGCCACAGGCGTAGTGTGCGGAGGTTTTTATGCAGGTCGATGATATAGTCGAATTGCTCGTCACAAATAGCCTGCATCGTTGCAGCATAGTCGTCGTCGAAGTAATGGAATTTGTCAATGTACGGATTGCCAATGGTAACTGCTTTGAACTTTTTTTTGGTAAGAAAATGAACCTCTGCCCCCGGCATTTGTTGTTTAATGCAACGGATGGCAGGAGTGGTGAGCACAATATCGCCAATAGACGAAAAGCGGATGATGAGAAACTTTAACCCCTTTCTTCCTTTAAACGATGATCCTTTTGCCAATATCTGCGCTGCAGTTTTGCTCATAAATTGCGAAGATAAGGTACGGAACGAATTAGTGATGGGAACCGGCTTAAGGTTGCATGCAGCAAAGTTTTTTACAATAGTAAGAGTAACACAAACCGTTTTGCAAACAAACAGCGCGGAATTGAATACTTCGTTCCGGATTTTATGATAAGCATGCAGTAATAAGATATGCTTTTCCTCCTCACAGCGTTTTGGCTTGATAATTTATATATCATTGAAAACAGACAATCCATGCCAGCCATTGCAACAAGGAAAAAGACGAAAACCGCCACTCAAAAAAGACCATCTTCAACCCCGGATACCTTAGATGGCAAAATAAGCAAGCTGCCCAAAGTTGCCTTCCCCAAAAAAGTATCGCCTATGCTGGCTACGCTTGTCGATGAGCCGTTTAACGAAGAAGGGTGGGTATACGAAATAAAATGGGACGGCTATCGCGCTGTTGCTTTGTGCAATAAAGGGAAAATAGCGTTGATGTCGCGCAACCAGAAATCCTTTAACGAGAAATTTTATCCAATATATGAAGCTGTAAAAAAATGGAAGCTGGAAGGCGTGGTTGATGGGGAGATATGCGTCATCAACAAAGAGGGGCTGGCCGATTTCGGAGCATTGCAAAACTGGCGGAGTGAAACCGATGGCGATCTGATCTATTACGTCTTCGACCTGATTTATTACAAAGGGCGCAACCTCTCATCGCTGCCGCTGCATGAAAGAAGGGCATTGCTGAAAAAGATCTTGCCCAATGACGACCGCATCCGTTACAGCGAAAATTTTACAACCACGGCACAAGAGTTCCTCAGCGCGGCCGGTAAGCTGGGCATGGAAGGCATTATTGCCAAAAAACAAGACAGCATTTATTTGGAAGGAGAAAGAACCCAAACCTGGTTGAAAATAAAAGCGGGCAAGCGACACGAAGTAGTGATCGGGGGCTATACCAACAACGACAATTCACCCAAGCTTTTCAGCGCATTGCTGGTGGGAGTATACAATAAAAAGAAACTCGTTTATACAGGAAAGATTGGCACCGGTTTTAATGATGATGTGCAAAGAACGATGATGCAGCAGTTCAAACCATTGATCACCAGTCAATGTCCTTTTACGGAAACGCCCGATGTTAATAAACCGTCCCGCTTTAGGCCCAATCCGCCCCAGGCAACAGTAACATGGCTGAAACCTAAGCTGGTTTGTGAAGTAAAGTATGCTGAATTTACATCAGACGGAGTAATGCGGCATCCCAGCTTTGAAGGCATGCGGATAGACAAACCTGCAAATAAGGTAACAGAGGAGAAACCCGAACCGCTGGCAGAAGTGCTGCCTTCGCGCGAAAGAAAAAAAGTGGCATCGATGATAAAAAAACCGGAAGAAGGCAATTCAAAAACCTTGCTGAATCCTTCGGAAAAAACGCAGGTAAAAAAACTCAATGGCCATGAACTCTCTTTCACCAATTTGTCTAAGATATATTGGCCCGGCGAAAAAATTACCAAGCGGGATATGCTGAACTATTATTTCCAGGTAGCACCCTACATTCTGCCTTATCTTATCGATCGCCCACAGTCGCTTAACCGGTATCCCAACGGCATCAATGGCAAAAGCTTTTACCCGAAAGATGTAACGGGCAAGGCGCCCGACTGGGTTAAAACATTTCCTTACCGTACCAGCGTGGGAGAGGATAAAAATTTTATGGTACCTCAAAACGAAGCCGATCTGCTGTATATGGCAAACCTGGGAGCGATAGAAATGAATCCCTGGAACAGTACGATTCACAAACCGGAATTTCCCACCTGGTGCCTTATAGACCTCGACCCCGACAAAGGCAATTCTTTTGAACAGGTAATTCGTACGGCACAACAGGTAAAGCTGGTGTTGGACGAGCTGGGGATAGAAGGCTATGCCAAAACCTCAGGTTCCACCGGTATTCATGTGTATATTCCGCTGGGCGAAAAATACAACTACGATCATTGCCAGCTTTTTGCAAAGCTGATAGCTATGCATGTGCATGAGCGCCTGCCCGACTTTACAAGTATTGAACGACTAACGCGTAACCGTAAAGGCAAAATTTATGTAGATTACCTGCAAAACCGGCCAAAAGCAACGCTGGCAGCACCATACTCGGTACGGCCGAAACCGGGAGCCACCGTGTCGATGCCGCTTCATTGGGATGAGATCAAAAAAGGATTAAAAATGTCGCAGTTTACTATTAAGAATGCGTTGGAAAGAATTAAAAAGGAAGGAGACCTTTTTAAACCTGTATTAGGCAAAGGTGTAAACCTTAAACAATTGCTGGCAAAGTTTGAGTAGCAGTTGATTGGTTAAGTAGTTGATTGAGTATATTGTGTTAAACGTATTTACTACTTAACTCAATTAACCCAATTTTAAACTCACAAACTATTACCCGGTACATAACTTTGGCTTCGCTCAATTTCTACCAGCTCTGCGTTTTTCATTTCGTCGTTGTTAAAAGTACCTTCCTTTATTTTTTTCAGATCGGAATAGGAAAAGCTTGACTGCCGGCTGATATCAAATTCATTTAAAAAAACATCGCTCACATTCCAGGCGCTGAGCTTGCCGCGGTAGAAGAAAACGGCTTCATCGTTTTTTTCAGACACTTTAAAGTAACGAACAGAGCGATTGCCATCGACGTTGGTGAATCGTATTTTGTAAATATCGCCCGGTTGCGGGTTGGCGAACAAAGTTTTAATACTCTCCACTCTCTCTTGTTGCACATGGCGCACATAAAAAAAGAGTGCTATACCGATAAGGATGGTGAGAATAAGTATGTTTTTTCCGTAACGCAAAGGATGATTTTTGATTTCTGATTTGGGGATTTCTGATTTGTAATTTGGTTCCTGGATCTTGAAATTTTGCAACTAGTCATTTTTCCATAGATGCCGCAATCAGCTCCGCAATGTCCAGCACCTGCACCTGCGCTTCCTTTTCGCTGCTCTTTACCCCATCGGTAAGCATGGTATTGCAAAAGGGGCAGGCAGCGGCAATTACTGCCGGTTCTATCGCCAAAGCCTCATTGGTTCGCTCCAGGTTTACTCTTATAGTACCTTTTTCTTCTTCTTTAAACATTTGTGCGCCTCCCGCTCCGCAGCACAAGCCTTTGCTGCGGCAGCGCTTCATTTCTACCAGTTCGGCATCCAGCGCTTCCAATACCTTGCGCGGCGCTTCGTAAATATTGTTGGCTCTGCCCAGGTAGCAGCTATCGTGGTAGGTAATGCGTTTGCCTTTAAAGCTGCCATCTTCCTTCATTTTCACTTTTCCCTCGTCTATCAGTTGCTGCAGGAAAACCGCATGGTGAATTACCTCGTACACACCTCCTAAAACGGGATATTCATTTTTGAGAATATTGAAGCAATGAGGGCAAGCGGTTACAATTTTTTTAACGCCATAGTTATTTAACACCTGTATATTCTGGTAGGCCATCATCTGGAACAGGAACTCGTTCCCGGCTCTTCGCGCGGGGTCGCCGGTGCATGCTTCTTCCTTTCCCAGGATGGCATATTTTATGGCTACTTTATTAAGAATGGTGGTAAATGCCCTTGTTATTTTTTGCGCCCGCTGATCGAAGCTGCCTGCACAGCCCACCCAAAACAATACTTCAGGTGTTTCTCCATTTGCAAATAAATCTGACATTAGCGGAACCTGCATGCTGTAAACAATTTTATTTCAAAGCTAAACGAAAAAAGCCAATCCCTTGTTTCATTCGCCTATCTTATATTTTATGTTGTGGCCGGCTGGTATACCGATATAAACTCCATTGCAAAGATGTTTGTCTGGGCGAAAGGCGTTGCGCCCGAAATATTATGAAACGATTTAACAAATGAGTTGATATATTTGTAAGACCCGAAACCTCAACCGTATGAAGCATCTTTTACTAATAATTATTCTTTTTGCAGTCTCTGTATTTTCGGCAAACAGTCAGCATTTTGTTCCCAAAGATGACGGATCTGCAATCAAGTTTAAGATCAGGAATTTTGGAATAAATGTAGATGGAAGCTTTAAAGGCCTTTCTGGTAAGATCATGTTCAATTCGGATAGTCTCGCTGTTTCGCATTTCGACGTTTCAATACAAACCAATACAGTCAACACCGGTATTGATCAGCGCGACAACCATTTGCAGCAGGAGGAATATTTTGATGTAAACAAATATCCCACTATCCATTTCATCTCCACAAAAATTACACCTAGCACCAGCAAAGATTTTTTGTTCGTTTTTGGAAAGCTCACCATTAAAGGCGTTACCAAAGAAATTTCCTTTCCCTTTAAAGTTACTCCCAAAGGAGACGATTATTTATTTGAAGGAGAATTCACACTCGACCGGCGCGACTATAACGTTGGCGGCGGAAGCATTACCCTGTCCGACAAGGCTACCGTTTATTTGTCTGTACTTGGAAAAAAGCAGTGAGAAAGGTGAAAGGGGTAAGGTGTAGGGTATAAGGAAAGCACAATTCAGCAATCACAAATCAGCAATCCATTTGTCTCTTTCATCGGGGCTGAATTTCCAGGGTGCGAAATTGTTCTCGATATTAGATGACATTACATTCCATTCCTGCGGCGCATTGCTTTCTTCCATAATCAGTGAGCGGCGTAATTCAAAAATAATTTCCAGCGGGCTAATGCTTACGGGGCATTCTTCTACGCAGGCATTACAGGTGGTGCAGGCTCTCAGCTCTTCTACCGAAATATAGTTATGCAACAAGGTTTTATTATCGTCGGTAAATGTTCCGTTGGTGCGTATATTCTTACTTACTTCTTCCAGCCTGTCCCTTGTATCCATCATTATTTTACGGGGCGATAATAATTTACCCGTAATGTTAGCCGGGCAGGCGGCAGAACATCTTCCGCATTCGGTACAGGCATAAGCATCCAGCAGGTTGCGCCAGCTCAGGTCAAATACATCTTTTGCACCAAAACGAGCCGGCGGCGGTGCGCTGCTATCGGCCGGCGGCGCCAGCTCGGGCTGCATTGCATACAATACTTCGTTTTGAATAGCCGGCATATTGTTCATTTTACCCTGGGGCTGCAATCGCGCGTAATAGGCGTTTGGAAAGGCCAATATAATATGAAGATGTTTTGAATACGGCAGGTAATTCATGAAAGCCAGTATTCCCAAAATATGCAGCCACCAGCAGCTTCTTTCAATAACCACCAGCGTTGTTTCGTTTAAGCCGGCAAACAATGGCATCATCCATCCCGATACTAAAAAATTCCCGGTGCTGTGTTCAGCATAATCACCATATCCTTTTGCCTGCAATACAAGATCGGAGCTGTTCATGGTAAGAAACAACAGCATCAACGCAATTTCGGTGATCAGGATATAATTTGCATCGCTTCTCGGCCAGCCATCAAGGTCTTTGCTGATAAAGCGCCTGAGTTTAATGATATTCCTTCTTACCAAAAAAACAGCACATGCCGCAATTACCAACACTGCCAGTACTTCAAACGCATTGATCAGGAAAGTATAAAAACCTCCTAATACGGGCGCGAATAAACGATGCGTGCCCAGTATGCCATCCAGTATTATTTCAAGCACTTCAATATTAATAATAATAAAACCTGCATACACGAAAAAGTGCAATATAGCTACCAAGGGATTTTTGAACATTTTCTTTTGTCCAAAAGCCAGCAGCAGTACATTTTTCCAACGCAACGATGGCTGATCGTTATAGTCAGCATCTTTACCCAGTAATATATTTTTCCGGATGTACAGCAGTCTGCGCGCAAACAATCCAATGCCCGCGGCTGCGGCAATAATAAATAAAACCTGTAAAGCAATTTGCATCATACCCGCTTGTAACGCTAAGATAGTATGTTTGATTGTATTAAGTAGAAGTAGATGGGGAGCAGGTGAGTAAGTTGGCCGGACAGTTACAAATAAATGCTGGTAAAATTTGAAAAACACCCGATACCGCTTAGTTTTGGAAAGTTTAATTGAACATTGATGAAGAATTACATTCTTACATACGACCAGATTGAAAAAAAGCTGCAACGGATGGCCTATGAAATTGCAGAACAGAATGTAGGCGAACAAAAATTGTTTTTGGCCGGCATAAAGGAAAACGGGGTTGTGATAGCGCACCGTTTAAAAGAACTGCTGCAACCTATTTTCAAAGGCGAGGTAATAGTAACCGAATTAGGCGTTGACGATAAAAGATTTCCCCGGCAAATTACCCTCAGCAATACCTTTAGCTTTGAAAAGCAGGTGGTAATTGTTGTAGATGATGTAGCCAACAGCGGCAAAACCATGTTGTATGCATTGCAACCCTTCTTAAAAGATCAGCCTAAAAAAATACAGACCCTGGCGCTGGTAGACAGAACGCACAAAACATTTCCGGTGCATACCGATTATGTTGGGTTTGCCTTAGCCACCACTTTGCAGGAGCATATTTTTGTTGAAATAGAAAACAACAAAGTAACAGGTGCCTGGCTGGAATAGCGAATGTATATCATTCGGCTGGTGCCCGGCGTAAATGCGCAATCCGTTAATAATTACAAATCATGTATCATTCAGGGCAAGGAGAAAGAAGTTATGCTCCGGGAATAGTTGCTCATGTACTTTATTTCTACGATATTCGGATAAACAATTTTTACTGATTGCAAATTATAATGCATATTGATTATGGACACCAAAATTAAAAAACGTGTAGACTCCTGGCTTAACGGCGCTTTTGATGAAGCTACCAAAGCGGAAATAAAAAAATTGCAGGAACAAAATCCTGATGAACTGACGGACGCTTTTTACCGGAACCTGGAATTTGGTACGGGCGGATTGAGAGGCATTATGGGCGTAGGTACCAATCGTATCAATAAATATACGATTGGCATGGCTACCCAGGGCTATGCCAACTACCTGAATAAAACATACCCGGGTGGAGAAATACGCGTAGCCATTGCACACGACAGCCGCAACAACAGCCGGCAGTTTGCAGAAATTACAGCCAACGTAATGGCTGCGAATGGTATTAAGGTATATCTTTTCGAATCGTTGCGCCCCACACCCGAACTGTCGTTTGCCATACGTTTACTGGGCTGCCAGGGCGGCGTGGTTTGTACAGCCTCTCACAATCCCAAAGAGTACAACGGGTACAAAGCCTATTGGAATGACGGTGGGCAACTGGTGCCGCCGCACGATAAAAATGTAATTAAAGAAGTGGATAAAATTGCTTCGGTAGACGAAGTGAAATGGAGCGGTGGAGAAAACAACATTGCTTTGGTTGGAGATGGCATAGACAAGCAATACATTGAAATGGCTAAAAGCCTTAGTGTGTATCCCGACGTAATAGCCAGGCAGCACGATCTTAAAATTGTATATACTCCCATACATGGCACGGGTATTATGCTGGTGCCCCAATTGCTGGAACGCTATGGGTTTACCAATGTTACCATTGTAGAAGAACAGGCCAAACCCGATGGCAACTTCCCTACAGTGGTATATCCTAACCCCGAAGAAAGTGAAGCGATGAGCATTGGTTTGAAAAAGGCCAAGGAGATCGACGCTGATATTTTACTGGGCACCGATCCCGATGCAGACAGGGTAGGCATTGCCGTTAAAGACACCAAAGGAAACTGGATGTTGGTAAACGGTAACCAAACCGCCGTGCTGGCCTTCAGTTACCTGATTGAAGCGCGAAAATCGAAAGGCATTGCAAAGCCTAATGACATGGTGGTAAAAACGATTGTAACAACAGATATGATAGACCGTTTTGCCGAGCAGAATGGCGTGGCCTGTTACAATGTGCTTACCGGCTTTAAATGGATAGCCGAACTGATAAAGGAAAAAGAAGGACGCGAAGATTATATTATTGGTGGAGAAGAAAGTTATGGATTGCTCGTTGGACCCAAATTGCGCGATAAAGACGCGGTGAGCGCTGTGGCCATATTGTGCGAAATGGCCGCCTATGAAAAAGACAAAGGCAGGAGCCTGTTTGAAAAACTGGTAGACCTTTATGTGGAATATGGGTTTTATAAAGAACACCTTATTTCCATTACCAAAAAAGGAATGCGCTGACAAGAAGAGATTGCTGAAATGATGCAGGCATACAGAGACAATACGCCAAAATCGATCAATGGATCGCCGGTAGTGCAATTGCTCGATTACGAACTGCGCAAAGGGAAAAATCCGCAAACAGGCGAAGAATGGGAGATCAAGCTTCCTAAATCAAATGTGCTGCAGTTTATTTTAGCCGATGGCAGCAAAATTTCGGCACGCCCGTCAGGCACAGAACCAAAAATTAAATTTTACTTCAGCGTAAATACCACTTTAAAAAATGCCGCAGAATACGATAAAGTAAGCGCGGAACTGGATGCGCGCATTAAAAGTATTATCAGTGACATGAAGCTGTAATCTTTGCCTGATGCGGCGGATTTAGGGTTTACGGTTTGTAGTTTATTGTCTATCGTTTCGATAAACAATAAACTACAAACAATAAACTATGTTCTTCCGGGACTTTGTCTCGCAATATATTTATAAGATGATGCGCAGCCTATACAGTAATAATGCTGTTGGTGCTGCCGTAAATATTAGGAACTTCGCTGTCTGCCTCTGGCTCGTTCAACCACTCTTTTTCATTTACCAGATATTTGAATTCGTGCTGAGAGTCTTTGGGAAGGTTTACGTCGGCACTGAAAGTACCATCTTTTTTACGGCTCATAATTACCGAATGCTGCCAGTCACTGTTTAAGCCCAGGATTTCTACAGTTTCTGCGTTTTCGGGTTTAAAGGAAAACTTTACTTTACAATAATCCTTGGTTTTAAAATAGGTCTTCTGTACCATTTGCTTTCTTTTAATTTTTAAATGAATAATACTGTTCCCACTTGCCAGGCAAATCGTTCAGGGTAGGTATGGCTTTATACAAATAATTAAAATAAGTAACCTGTTCTTCTCCGGTAGTTTTCCACAATGCGGCAAAATTATGTGGAAATCTCTAAAAGCCTTTCTTTTTATTCATTGTCGGCAGTTAAAATATCGTACCAACCGCTCATCCAATATTTTTACCATGCTGCAACGGAACTTTTTCACACGTGGTCAGTAATCACAAATCAGCTGTATGAAGCAATGGGTTATCATCGTTTCACTTTTCCTTTTTTCCTGTTCAAAAGACAAAGCGGCCGACAAGGCACATAAGGCATCGGGACAGGTGGATGCCGTGGTGATCTGGAGCGGCCTGGTAGCTGCAGATGGTTGCGACTGGTACATTAAAACAGGTGAAACCACTTTCTATCATCCCGATACGCTTCCCGAAGCATTTAAACAACACAACCTCAGCGTAAAAATCAACTATAAAACCACCGGAGAGATATTCAGTTGCGGATGGGGTGCTACAATGCCTGTTATACAACTGCTGGAGATAAGTAAGTAAGGATCAGCTATCAGCGGTCAGCCATCAGCATTTAGAGTTTACTGTTTTGGGTGTATTGTTTGCCGTTGCAGCTGCAAACGATAAACATTCAACTCAAAACCCAAAATACTCCCCCAAGTATCAAACAATTTTCCGAAGTTTGCCCCCATTAAATCAATGTTCAGGCATGCCGTTACAACTAACCAGACCGTTAGCTTTCATAGATCTTGAAACAACAGGTATTAATTTGTCAACCGACCGTATTATTGAGATTGCTATTGTAAAGCTGCAAACAGATGGCTCTAAAGTAGTGAAGAGAAAGTTGATTAATCCCCAGATGCCTATTCCCAAAGCTTCGTCTGATATACATGGCATTACAAACGAAATGGTAAAAGATGCTCCTGCTTTTAAGCAGGTGGCCAACGAAATAAAGCAGTTTCTCGACAATTGCGACCTGGCGGGTTACAATTCCAACCGGTTTGATTTGCCGCTGCTGGTGGAGGAATTTTTACGAGCCGGCCTGAATTTTGATATTTCAGATAAACATTTGCTGGATGTGCAGAAAGTATATCATATGATGGAACCCCGCACATTGAGCGCTGCCTATAAATTTTATTGTGATAAAAACCTCGACAACGCGCACAGCGCCGAGGCCGACGCACTCGCCACGTTCGAAATACTTGAGTCGCAATTGGTTCGGTATGCTCAACTCGGTAATACGGTTGAATCGGTGATCAAGTTTACCGGGCACGAAGCGATAGTTGACCTGGCTCGCCGTTTTGTTATGGAAAATGGAGTGGAAATATTTAATTTCGGCAAACACAAAGGGCGCGCAGTAACCGAAGTACTGAAAATTGAACCTCAGTATTATGATTGGATGATGAAGGGCGATTTTCCAATGCATACAAAACAAAAGCTCACAGAAATCCTGAACCGCACCCTGTTAAAGAAAGCGTAAAAAAAACTTATACGTAATATTCTTTTAATTAATAGCTAATTTTGCTTTTAAACAATATCTTTTTGGAAAAGCTGGTTATCATACCTACATACAATGAAAGTGAGAACATCAGGACCATCCTGCATGCCATCTTTGAAATGGGACTTCATTTTCATGTATTGGTTGTCGATGATAATTCACCCGATGGCACAGGCAACGCAGTAAGGGAATTACAACAAATATATCCAGGGCAATTATTTCTTCAGGTGCGCGAGGGCAAGCTAGGGCTTGGCACCGCTTATATACACGGCTTTAAATGGGCCATCGATCGCGGATATGCTTATATATTTGAAATGGATGCCGATTTCTCTCACAATCCACAAGATCTTGAACGACTTTACCAGGCATGCCGGAGCAAAGGAGATGTAGCAGTAGGATCGAGATATGTAAAAGGTGGCAAAACGGTAAACTGGACCTGGGATAGAAACGTATTATCTAAAGGCGGCGCTTTATATACCCGCATTCTCACCTGGATGCCCGTAAAAGATCCTACCGCCGGTTTTGTTTGCTACAAAAGGGAAGTGCTTGAAAGCATCAACTTCGACGAAATTAATTTTGTTGGCTACGCCTTTCAGATAGAAATGAAATTTGCAGCCTGGAAACTTGGTTTTAAGATTGTTGAAATACCCATTACTTTTATCGATCGCAAGTTCGGCACTTCAAAGATGAACAAAAACATTGTAAAAGAAGGAGTATTAGGTGTACTCAAAATACAATGGCAGAGCATGTTCAAAAACTACCGCCGCAAAGTAAAGAACAACTATACCGCCACCACTACCGTGCGCGCAAAAGCCATGAGTTGATCGATCAGGTGAACTGTCAGCTATGAGCAATTAGCTATTAGCTGCCTCCCGTCATTCGACGCAGGAGAAATCTCCGTTCAATTTCTCTTTTTATTTCCTACTTCCTGGTATTTTTTTGTTTTCCCGCTACATATACAAACGCAGATTGTTAATGATTCAGCCTGCTGAAAGCTGACTGCTGATTGCTCAAAGCTGACAGCTATATCTTAAATTGCGCCCTAGTTTCATAAATTCAAGATTATGGGGAAAATATTCCTTGGAATACTATTATCATGCTCAATTATTACCGTTTTTGCTCAAAATAAAAAACCACTCGATCATTCCGTGTACGACGCCTGGCAAAGCATTGGCGAAAAAAAGATCAGTAACGATGGTAAATGGATAGCATATGTAGTAAATGTTCAGGAAGGAGATGCGGTGCTTCAAATCCAGTCAGCCGATCAAACCTATAAAAAGAGCATTGAAAGAGGAACCGATATATTTATTACCGACGATAGCCGCTTCCTTATCTGCAAAATAAAGCCCTTGTATGCCGATATGCGGCAGGCACGCATCAAAAAGAAAACCCCCGATCAGTTTCCAAAAGATTCCCTGGCTATAATAGAGCTTGGCAAAGACAGTATTTTTAAAGTAGCGCGCGTAAAGTCGTTTCAGGCTCCCGAAAAAAACAACAAATGGATAGCATGGCAATTAGAAAAGCCACTACCGGATACGACTAAGAAAACGGCTGAAAAAGATTCGCTGAAAGCACAATTAGATTCTGTTCGCAATACCGGCGGAACAGTAAGCCCCGAGTTGGCCAAAAAGCGGAAGAAGATTACGAATCCTCCTGCCATTAAAAACGACGATGCAAATGCATTGGATGCGGAAAACGAAGGCGGGGCTGCCTCCGATGCATCGGAGGGAACAACACTGGTGATCTACAACTTTCACCAAAATACCCGGCAAACCATACCGTTTGTAGGCGAATACCATTGGAGCGAAAATGGCAATATCCTGCTCATAGAAGGCGCACCCTCTAAAAAAGACAGCCTTGCAAAAAAAACAGTATCGGTATTTCGTTCGGTAGAAGAAAGGTTTGATACTATTATGAGGGGCGGAAATGATTTTAAGAATTATGCCATTGATAAGGAGGGCTACAGAGTAGCTTTTGTAGCGGAACGCGACAGCAGTGCAAAAGCGGTTAGAAAGTTTTACAAACTATGGTATTGGCAAAATGGCCAGGACAGCGCCGTTATGATTGCCGACAAAAATACACCGGGTATGCCGGTAGGGTGGGGCATCAGCGAAAATGCCACACTCGGCTTCAGCAAATCTGGTAAAAGATTGTTTGCCGGCACCGCACCCATACCTGCCTTAAAAGATACATCGCTGGTGGATATTGACCTGGTAAAAGTAGATGTGTGGAACTATAAAGACGATTACCTTCAAACGGTGCAATTAAAAAACCTTGATCGCGAATTGAAAAGAAGTTACTTAGCCGCCATCAACACCGAAAACAAAACCTTTGTTCAATTGTGCGATAAAGAAATGCCTGACATCATTGTTTCCGAAGATGGCGACGGCGATATGTTCGTTGGTGTAAGCGATGTAAACAATCGCATTGCATCGCAATGGGAAGGGCGAACTAAAAAAGACGTGTACGCTGTTAATCCCAACAATGGTTCCAGGCAACTGGTAAAAAATGATCTTGTCGGGCAGGTTTCGCTTTCTGCATCATCAAATTTTATTTTGTGGTACGATCAAAAAGCAAAGCAATATTTTACCTGGCACAACGGCAGCACAAAAAATATATCAGCTAAAGTGCCGGTAAAATTATACCGGGAGGATTTTGACATGCCCGATGACCCTTATTCATACGGCGTAATGGGTTGGACGGGTGGCGACCTGGCGGTGCTGATATACGACCGGTACGACATCTGGCAGCTCGATCCATTAAACGTGGTAGCCCCCATAAACATTACTGGTGGCGAAGGCCGGAAAAATAAAATTGTTTACCGCTATATTAAAACCGATCCCGAAGAGCAATACATTGCTCCCACGCAGGAACTGTTGTTAAGTGCTTTTAACGATGCCAGCAAACAAGATGGCTTAGCATCGTATAAGCTGCAAAGCAATGCCCGTCCCGTTAGCATTATGACTGGTCCCTACGCCATTAGCAACGCGGTGGTAAAAGCTAAAAATGCAACAAATTATATTTACACAAAGGAATCATATATTCAATCACCCGATATTTATCTGAACAGCAACTGGCAAAACGAAGTAAAGCTGAGCGCCCTTAATCCGCAACAAAGCGGGTATAACTGGGGAACTGCCGAGCTGTTTAAATGGAGAGCCTACAATGGAAAGGAAGCCACCGGCATTGTATACAAGCCCGAGAACTATAATCCAAAGAAAAAATATCCCGCCATCTGCTATTTTTATGAGAAGCTGAGCGATGGACTATTTACTTACATTCCACCAACGCCAACGCCCAGCCGCCTGAATATTTCTTTTTTTGTAAGCCGGGGTTACATTGTTTTTGCGCCCGATATTGAATATGTTACAGGGCATCCCGGTAAAAGCGCCTACAACTATATTGTAAGCGGTGCAAGGGCGCTGGTAAAAAAGGCCTGGGTAGACAGTACCCGCATAGGGCTGCAGGGGCAAAGCTGGGGCGGTTACCAAACGGCTTACGTTATTACTCAAACCAAATTGTTCAAGGCAGCCTGGGCAGGCGCACCCGTTAGCAATATGACGAGCGCTTATGGCGGCATTCGCTGGGAAAGCGGCATGAACAGGCAGTTTCAATACGAAAGATCACAGAGCCGCATTGGCGCTACTTTGTGGGAAAAGCCGCAACTGTATATTGAAAACTCACCGCTTTTCCATTTGCCAAAAGTAGCAACACCTTTGGTAATTATGCACAACGACAACGATGGCGCTGTACCCTGGTACCAGGGCATTGAGCTTTTTACAGCTATGCGCAGGCTGAACAAGCCGGTATGGATGCTGAACTATAACGGCGAAGCACATAACCTGGTGGAAAGAAAGAACAGGAAAGATATTCAAATAAGGGAGCAACAGTTTTTTGACTGGCTGTTGAAAGGTGAGCGTCCCGCCCAATGGTTACGGGAAGGGATACCCGCAATAATGAAAGGAAAAAACTGGGGATTGGAAGATTAGCTGTATTGGCTGCGAAACCGGTTATTCTTATTTGTACATTGTATCAAAAATGTAATAATGAAACGCACGATTGCCTTATCTGCCCTGTGGATTATCTGTTTTTCAAGCATTGCCAATGCACAGCAAAAATGGATTTCGCTGTTCAATGGTAAAGATCTCACCGGCTGGACCGCCCGCGGTAATGCCCGGTGGGCGGTAAAAGAAGGGGTGATTACCGGGCAAAACGGACAGGGGCATTTGTATGCAGCGCCGGTGGTAAAAGATTTTGAAGTGAAAGGAGAGTTTCGCATCATCGATCAGGGTAAAGGAGCGAACAGCGGGTTTTATGTAAGAGCCCACGAGCCAGAAGACGATCCTGAAGGTTTCCCGAGAGGCTACGAAGCGCAGATTTGCAACAACACCGAAGCATATACCGGCTGGTTGTGGAAGCCCGGAAAGCCAACCGGCAAGGCAACGGCGTTGCTTACAAAAGATGGAGAGTGGTTTCCCATGCGTGTGAGAGTAAAAGGAGACAGTATTTTTATTTGGGTGAAAGATCAACTGGTAATGACGTATCGCGATCAGGAATATAAAGAAGGTAAATTTGCCATTCAATGTCATAACCCGGGCATGACTGCTGAAGCCCGGAATTTATATTACAGAAAACTGGATTAATGGACGGAAAACAGGCTGCTGCTTTAAAAGCGGTGGAATACATACAGGATGGACTGACAGTTGGACTGGGAACCGGTTCTACTGCTTATTGGGCTATTGAATATACTGCGCAAAAAGTAGCAAAGGGATTGCGGATTACCGCTGTTGCCACCTCTGAAGCTACCGCAAAAATAGCCCGTGAAAAAGGAATTGTGATTACAGAGATTGGTGAAGTGGATCATATTGATATAGATATAGACGGTGCAGACGAAGCAGATGCTAACCTGTATCTTATTAAAGGTGGGGGAGGTGCATTGCTCAGGGAGAAAATAGTAGCCAAAGCCAGCAGCAGGTTCATCGTAATTGCCGACGAAAGCAAGCTTGTAGCAACCCTGGGAAAGTTCCCGTTGCCGGTGGAAGTCATTCCTTTTGGATGGCAGCATACCGCCAGACATATTACTGCCCTTGGTTGTTCGGCTACATTGCGATATAAAGAAGAAAAACTGTTTGTTACCGATAGCGGCAACTATATATTGGATTGTGAATTTAAGCAAATACAAAATCCACCCTTGCTGGAAGCACAACTCAATAGCATTGCCGGAGTAGTAGACAACGGTCTGTTTATTAATATGGCCGAAAGAGTGATCATCGGGCATAAAGATGGCAGTATAAAGGAGTATGGTAGATAGCGATAGGCAATCAGCAATTGGGAGTTTCGGGTTTGAAGTTTATCGTTTAACAAACTCCAAACTACAAACATTAAACACTGAAAGCTGATAACCCATAGCTGACCGCTTACCTCTCATCAAAACTTTTACATACATGGTTCCACACTTACGAAAAACATTTAACAGCCAGTTTACTCCGCAAAAGTACCAATCGCTTTTACAGGAATTGTACGGCCATCATTCCGGTGCTATCGAGTTCAGGGTGGCAGAAACGCCTGTTTTTGTTGACAAAGCATTCACACAAAAAATGCTTGATGCCTGCGAAAGCATTATCGATGTGATCGTTGATCCTTCCTTTAAGGAGCTTACAGAGCGTTCTATCCCGCCAAATGAATATGTAGCGGGCGAAAACAATCACAGCCATATGATTGCGTTCGACTTCGGCGTATGCCTCAATGAAAAAAATGAGCTGGAGCCGCAGTTGATAGAAATGCAGGGCTTTCCAACCTTATTCGGTTTCCAGGTATATTTTCCGGATGTTATAAGAAAACACTTCAACATACCCGGCAATTACAGTCATTACCTGAACGGATATACAAAAGAAAGTTATCTTGACATGTTGCGGCAATTGCTGCTTAACGGACATGAGCCCGAGAATGTTATTTTGCTGGAAATAAAACCGCATGAACAAAAAACAAAGATCGATTTTTACTGCACGCAGGATTATACGGGCATACAACCAGTATGCATAACCGAACTCACAGCAGAAGGCAGGAAATTATTTTATGAAAAAGAAGGGAGAAAAATTCCGGTTCACAGAATTTACAATCGTGTAATCTTCGACGATCTGAAAGCACAGGCAGACAAACTGGGCAATATTATAGACATAACAAAAGATTGGGACGTTGAATGGATACCGCACCCTAACTGGTTTTACCGTATCAGTAAATTTACATTACCCTTTATCGATCATCCTTATGTGCCTGCAACCTATTTTCTGAATGAATTGAAAGAACTGCCGGCCGATATAGAAAACTATGTGCTGAAACCGTTGTTTTCGTTTGCGGGACAGGGCGTAGTGATCGACATTGAGCCAGCGGATCTTACCAACATTAAAGACCCGGAAAACTGGATTTTACAACGTAAGGTGAAATATGCAGATGTAATTGAAACGCCCGATATTCCTGCAAAAGTTGAGATACGCATGATGTATGTATGGCCCGATGGAGCGGCGCGTCCGCATGCAGCAATCAACCTGGCAAGATTGAGCAAAGGAAAAATGATAGGTGTCAGATACAACCAGGACAAAGAGTGGGTGGGAGGATCGGTTTGTTTCTTCGAAACTTATTAACCTTATTTAACTTGTGTTATTGTCGGCAGAAGAACGCAGATTGTACATTTGATAAACAATTTTCAGTATGAAGAAGTATGTTTTGATTGGGACGTTTGTTTTTGTTGCCTTGCATGGAATGGCACAACAAAAAACAATTGACCGGGCTGTCGTAAAGTCAAAAACTGAAATTACTTTTCCTCAAAATCCCAATCGTCAGCCCGATGGCGATGGCGACGGCGGTGGCTTTCCAGGCGGCATGGAAAGCAAGAATACTATTTACTTCACTAAAGACTTTGTAAAAACGTTGAATGAAACCGATTTTGGAAACAATACGGTGATCGTTGACCGCCAGTCCAAAAAAACAGTGATGATAACCGAAGCAATGGGCCGCAAAACCGGTTATTACAGCACGGAAGCAGACCAGGAAGAAATGAGAAAAAAAGCGCAGGAGCGTATGGATTCTATCAGAAAGGCAAGGGGCCAAAGCGGACAAAATGCTCAAAATGATTTTACAGCTCCCGAGCCTGAAATAATAAAAACAGAAGAAACAAAAAAGATAGCGGGATATACATGTAAAAAAGCCATTATCAAAACCAAGTCGCGGCAGGGCGAAGTAAATGAGGTAACGGTATGGTATGCCCCGGAATTTAAAATGGCTGAAGGTTACCCCGCTTCAGGCAACGCAGGCATTGGTGGTGGTGGCAGAGGATTTAGCGGTGGCTTTGGCGGCGGTAGAAACCGTATGGCGTTTGGAGGACTTGCCAACCTGGATAAAATTGACGGTTTTGTAATGGGCTACGAAATGAGCAGACCGAATGGATTTAAGATGAACATGGAAATAACCAAAATAGAATTGAATGCTGACATCCCCGCAAAAACATTTGAAGTGCCAAAAGGCATTGAACTGAAGCCGGCCAGCGAAATGCAGAATATGTTCATGGCCCGGCCGGGTCGCCAGGGGCAATAAAATATTAGAGTTTGGGGCTATTACAATCAACTAAAAACCTTCCTCCGGGAAGGTTTTTTATTGAAATTTGAGATTTGAAAAGCCGGGAACCGGAGCTTTTTTCTACTGTTGATTGTCTCATCCATCAGATATAATTTTTCGGTGAGCGAACACTCTATAATTGTCAACTTAATAGCGATCAGTAAAGGCGATGTCTCATTCTTCGACACGACAAGCAGTAGTACAAAGCCGAACATCAGCACAATTGCTTAGCCTTTATTCTACTGCCTGTCACTCCAACGAAAGGAGGAGTCTGCCTTCCTGGAACAATCCTGCATTGATCTAATTCAAAGTTTACGGTTATGGTAAGACACACACCAATGAAACCAAACATCATTGCACGCCCTCACTTCTTTTCTGAATAAACGCTCTACATATAAAACACATTGAACTTATGCCCGTCAGGGTCTGCAAAAACAAAACCGTAATACCCTTTACCAAATTCTTCAGGCTGTGAAATGAGTTTTCCGCCTGCTGTCTCTACTTCTTGTGCCCATTTGTCTACTTCGTTTTTACTTTCGGCAGACACTGTAAATATAATTTCATTGCCTTGTTCCAGGTTGGCCATTTTTATTTTCGTATTCGACTCTAATACTTCCTTTAAAAAGAAATGCATTATGAATTCGTTGCCGCCAACAATAAAACTTGTTAGTTCTTTGGAAGCTCCGTTTGGTTTAAATCCTAACTGAGTATAGAATTCGGTTGTCCGTTTTAGATCGCTTACGGCTAAATTCGCCCAGATCATTTTTGGATGCATAACTAATTAATTTAAGTGTTCACAAAACTAATCTGCAGCCGGTTTTTAGCGTAGGCTAAATGCGGCATTTAAAGGTCTTTTTGCGACAACCTGTAAACAATACCCGAATTGATGGATGCACAAATTTGGTTATGAGAGTATGGATTGTTTATCTTATACTGGTGGCTATTTTACCAACTCATTATAATTTCGGTGGGTGAAGACTTCATAGCCGTCAACATCAGAAAATAGTAATGGTTAAACGGTCCGTTATGGACGTAGGTGCTGTCTGTTTGTGACCATCGTCAACATCTTTTTTACTGCGCCGTAGGTGCAGCCCTTGTATTAGGGTAGCACCTACGGTGCAAAGCGTTAAGTGGCTGGCTTTTTACAAACGGGTTGCCTCTCTGAGGCAACTAAGCCGATGTCTCCCCCTTAACTATTTCTGGTTTCTGATGTTGACGGTATAATGAAGATACCCATTGATAGGAAAGCACAATTCTTTGTCACTTAATTTTTGCGGGGTCAAAGCCATACATAAAGTTGTTCAGATGTCCGCCTGAACTTTCAAGGCCTACAATATTCATTAGCTCTTCATAATAGTGGCAAATTCTTTCTCGGTCTTCTGTATCAAGTTCAAGGTAAATCTCAGCAAATCGCTCAAGGCCTTTTTTAATAGCGTCCTGATATTCTTTGTCCGTTGTGGTCCCTTTGTCGGCTAGTTGTTTAAAGTCGTTCGCCGAAAGATTGATTTTATCTGTCAAGAACGGTTTTAATTTCGGGTCGCCAATTCCTGGATAAAATAGTTTGTCGTCTCGAATAAATTTCTCTTCATTTTTGAATGCTTCAAATCTCGTCATCGCATTTTCAGGTGTTTTTATCCATCTTTGTTCACAAGCAGTGAGCAGGAACAAAATAAGTGGAAATAATATATCTGATATTCGTTTCATGTCATTTTTGTTCTTCTATCGTCCGTCAAACAAGTTGAAGCTTGTTATTCTCAATTTTTACGTTAAAGCTTATTTCAGCCTTAAGTGCTTTGAATACTTTAAGAATGGTGTCAATTGTGGCACTGTTTGCACTACTTTCTAACTTTGAGATTTGAGCTTTCTGTACGCCGATCAATTCTCCTAATTGTGCTTGTGTCAGGTTACGTTGTTGTCTTGCCTTTCTTATCATATAGCTCAACACTTCCATATTAAGTTCGTATTCGTATTCGTCTCTCTTTTTTGTTCCAATTTTTCCAATGAACTCATCTTTCATTTCAGAAAGTGAATAAGTCTTTATTTTATTTTTTGTTGCCATGATTCATTTTTTTTGTGAAAAATATTGTTTCCTCAGTTCCTTGGCTTTCTGTATTTCTTTCAACGGCATTTTGTTTGTTTTTTTGATAATACCATGTGTCGCCAATACTAAAGTGTCTTCCTGCTGCGATTTATCCCAAAACGCAAGTAGCCGATACTGGAGGTTCTGATATTTTGTTCTGAACTCCCAGATATCATCGCTCAGCTTTTTAAAAAGCCTGGGATCGTTTGTCTGTTCCGCATGATCAATATTCCAAAGGATTTTGCCAGCCGCTTTTGGGTCAATAGAGCGCATAAATATTCTTACTTCTTCATAAAATTCTGTCCTAAAAAACCGGTGTCGTTGCAGGTGCATGGGCAAAAGTAACAAAAGTTTCCAAATTTAGATACTTTTTCCCAGGATACTTATTTCAAATCTCAAATTCCCTCACGCCTCCGTTTCGGCGGGAAACCCAACGGTAATGGTAGTGCCTTCGTTTATGGCGCTGCTGGCGCTGATGTAGCCGTTGTGGATCTCCATTATTTTTTTACAAATCGAAAGTCCGATACCGGTGCCCTGCACCTCGTGTGCGCTGTGCAGGCGCTTGAATACAATGAATACTTCCTGTGCATACCGGGGATCGAAACCTATGCCGTTGTCGGTAATGCTGATCTGGTTAAAAAAAGGATTATGAGAAGGAGCGGAGCTGTCGTCTTTATGTACGCCGGATACTTTGCTGAACCGGATATTGATCAGGGGCACTTCGTCTTTTTTTCTGAACTTGATTGCATTGCTCAGCAGGTTGTGAAAAAGTTGCCGCACTAATGCCGGCACCGCATTAATAACGGGCAGAACTGGGTAATGTATTACAGCATTGGTTTTTTCGATGCTGATTTCCATTTCGTTGATCACGTCGGGTAATAGCTGGTTCAGGTCTACCGCCGTATAGTCAGCAGTAGCTGCCGACTGTCTGGAAAAGCGCAGCAGGTCGTCGATCAGTGATTGCATTTTGGAGGAAGATGCAATGATCTTTTCAAGATATTTTTCCGAATCGGGCGCCTGTATGCCATTCATCAATATGCGGTCGCTGAACAGCCTTATCTTGCGCAATGGTTCCTGAAGGTCGTGCGAAGCTATATAGGCAAAGCGGTCAAGCTCTTCGTTCATCGACAGCAGGTGTTCGTTGGTTTGAACCAACTGCCTGTTGAGATATTTTATTTTTTCTTCCGAAGAAATTCTTTCCACAATTTCTTTCTGCAGCGAATTGTTGGCTTTGAGCAATTGCCGTTCATGTGCCAGCAACTGGCGGTTTTTCCTGTACAATTCTACAAACACCCGTACTTTTATGCGTAGCAACTGTGGGTTGATCGGTTTAAAAATATAATCCACACCACCCAGCTCATATCCCTTAAAAACATATTCTTCGTCGTAATCATGTGCCGTAATGAATATGATGGGAATATTCCGCAGCTTGTCACGCTCATAAATAATGTTGGCGGTTTCAATGCCGTTCATGCCGGGCATTTGCACGTCCATGAGGATAAGGGAAAAATCGTCGTGACGCAACAGTACCTTCAGCGCCGCCAGTCCCGACTTCGCTTTTACGATGGTATATTGTTCCTTTTCCAATATGGTTTCAATCGAAAGGAGATTGTCTTCCCTGTCGTCTACCACCAGTATTTTTATTTCAGATTGATTTGTCAAACAATCGTTTTTAAGGTTGAGGTTTAGAACTGTTTAAGGCTGTCGGCTGTCAGCTATCAGCAGTCAGCGATCAGCAGTCTGGCCATCAATTTACATGTGCTTTATTCCTCTGCCATCGTGCTGCTAAAATCTGAAAGCAGAAAGCTGAAAGCTGATCGCTGATAGCTCAAAGCTGAAAGCTACTAAGCTATTTATAAAGCCATACACGCATCAGCGACAGCAACTGGTCTATTTTTACCGGTTTGGTGATATAATCCGATGCCCCCGCCTCAATGCACTTTTCCCGGTCTCCCTTCATAGCTTTAGCGGTTACTGCAATAATAGGCAGTTTCCTGTTTTTATGTTCACGCCTTATTTTTTGCATGGTTTCATATCCATCCATTTCAGGCATCATAATGTCCATCAACACAATATCTATATCGTTGTTTTCCGCTAAAGTGCTCATAGCCTCCTGTCCGCTTTCGGCTGTAAGGGTGTTAATCTGGTAACGTTCAAAAGCGGTAGTAAGCGCAAAGAGGTTACGCACATCATCATCAACAATCAGTATCTTTTTGTTGACAAGAATGTCGTTCTTGGCCTGCAGGTTTCGCAGCATTTTCCTTTTTTCTGGTGTAAGGTCATTGTAATTAATGTGCAACAGGTTAACTGCCTCTTCCAGCAATACCTCGGGCGTTGAAAAGTCTTTTGTTACAATTTTATTGCTCTGTTTTTTCAGTTGCGTTTTTTCCTTTGCCGTAAAATCTTTGGCAGAATATACCAGCAACGGGGTTATTTGTGTGCGGGTAATGCTGTGAATAGTGCTGATGAGTTCACTGCCCGCAATATCCGGTAGCATGTAATCGGTAATAATGCCGTCGTACGCATTTTCCTTCAGCATGTCGAGTGCTTTGGCTCCGCTGGAGGCAATTTCGAGTTCCACCAGCTTGCCGTTGTTCAGTATACCTGCAATGCGCGTTGAATCAAGGTCGTTATCTTCAATCAGCAATACTTTTTTATGTTTGCTTTCACTCATATGCAGAATATCGTTCAGCAACAATTGCAACGATTCTGCTTTCAATGGTTTCTGGTGAAAGCTTCTTGCACCACGCTGCAGGGCAAGCATCCTGTTTTCTTCTCCCGATATAATGTGCACGGGAATGTGCCTGAAATTAACGTCGTTCTTAAAAAGATCCAGTATTCTCCACCCGCTGTCGTCGGGTAGCTTTACATCGAGCGTAATAGCTACGGGGTTAAACTTATTGATCAGTTCAAACACATCGCCGGTATGTGTGGCGATCACGATCTTCATATCCATTTCATGCACCTTCTCCATCATGATCTTGCCAAACCTTATATCATCTTCAATAGCCAGCACTACCTTGTCATCTGCGGTGATATTGTTCCTGTCGTCGCCCGGTTCGTTTACCAGTTCGTTGATCGCTTTAAGATCCCTCGCCTCTGCAGGTTTAGCAGGATAGCCGGGTTCCGTTACTGCATTTTCATTTTCAGAAAGCGTGAAGGGAAGATTATTCCCCCTGTAGTTAGGTATAGAGCTACCGGTGAGCGGCAGGTATAAAGTAAAAGTACTTCCTTTGCCCGGCTCGCTTTCCAGTTCAAGCGTACCGCCCAGCAGGTCGGATAATCCGCGGCTGATCGACAACCCCAGGCCGGTGCCACCATATTTTCGACTGGTGGAGCCTTCTGCCTGCTGAAACGCTTCGAATATGATACCCTGCTTGTCTTTTGAAATACCAATGCCCGTGTCTCTGATCTCGAAGGCAACAATAGCTTCTGCATTTTGCAGCGTGCTGTTGCCGAGTTTCCTGTTATAAGTTGCTTTGTATATCCGCAGGTTCACTTCTCCTTTTTCGGTGAACTTGAATGCGTTCGACAGCAGGTTTTTCAATATCTGGTTAAGGCGTTGCGGATCAGTTTCCAGGCTTGCCGGCAACTGGTCATCTACCTCAATTATAAACTGCAGGTTTTTGTTTTCAGATACGTGTTTGAAAGTGGTTTCTACAAATCCCGTAATTTCCCTGAAGGCCAGGTTCACAAAATCGGTAGAGATATAACCAGATTCAATTTTCGACAGATCAAGTATATCGTTGATCAGTTGAATCAGGTCGTCGCCGCAACTGTGTATGGTTTTGGCATAGTTCACTTGTTTGGCGCTGAGGTTGCCGTCGTGGTTTTCGTACAACTGCTGCGCCAGGATGAGCAACGAGTTGAGCGGTGTGCGCAGCTCGTGAGACATGTTGGCAAGAAATTCAGATTTGTATTTAGATGTGAGCTGCAGCTGTTCGGCTTTTTCTTCCAGCGATAGCCTGGCTTCTTCCACCTCTTTGTTCTTTTGTTCTACTTCTTCTTTTTGTTTTACCAGCAGGTGCGCCTTGTCTTTCAGTTCTTCGTTTGCTCTCCGCAGTTCATCTGTAAGCGATTGCGATTGAACCAGCAAACTTTCTGTTCTTGTACTTGCCTGGATGGTATTCAATACGATACCGATACTTTCTGTTAACTGGCTTAAAAAGTCGAGATGCGT
>JBQCFW010000062.1:0-25966 GCA_051958655.1 Agriterribacter sp.
AGACCAAAGAACATCCTGTAAAAACGGGGGGAAGCAAACAGCATAGCGGACCCATGAATGAAAGAAGATTTTTAAATGCATTGCTGGGCCCTAATGGTGAATCGATCGGCTACTTTCGCGCAGGCAGTTGCTGCGGATTTAAAACGCCGAATGGTTTAATGAACAATATGGGATTGCTGGATATTTACCGTGTGTGGTGGCAGGGAAGCAAAGACACCGTAAGCATTTACATCAACATGTACGACAAGGGCGACCTGTACATTCCTGTTGGATTTACTGCAAGAAAATAAATTGATGATTTCATCTTCACCCTACACCCTATACCTTACACCTTTTACCTTATTTATGGCAACAAAAAAGAAACTGGTAGTATTAACAGGAGCGGGCATTAGTGCCGAAAGCGGACTAAAAACATTCAGAGACAGCGACGGGCTTTGGGAAGGATACAATGTGGAGGATGTGGCCACACCGCGCGCCTGGAAAAAAGACCCGGAACAGGTGCTGCGCTTCTATAATATGCGGAGGCAACAGGCGCTGAACGTTCAACCCAATGCGGCACACCTGGGGCTGGCAGCATTGGAAAAAAACTTCGACGTACACATCATCACACAAAACATAGACGATCTGCACGAACGCGCCGGCTCTACCAAGGTATTGCACCTGCACGGTGAGATTTTTAAAATGCGCAGTGAAAAGAATGAGCGGCTGATATACGAAATTAAGGGCGACATTAATATAGGCGATAAAGCAGAAGACGGCGCTCAGTTGCGTCCCGCTATTGTTTGGTTTGAAGAGCCGGTACCCATGATTGAAAAGGCTGTAACGGTAATGGATACTGCTGAAATTTTTGTGGTGGTGGGTACTTCGCTGGTAGTATACCCCGCAGCCGGCCTGGTGAACTATGCACCTTACGGCATTCCTAAATTCATCATCGATAAAAAAATACCTTATTCTTCCGCGCTGCACGACGTAACCGCCATTGAAAAGCCGGCAACAGAAGGGGTAAAGGAGTTGATGAAGCTGTTGGGGTGAGCGAAGAGCGGAAAAAGAAAAAGAACCAAGAAGCAAGATACAAGAACCTGTATGAGCACTCAACTTTGATCTGAATAATCCTATCTAAAGTTGTCCTTATGCGAGGACTCCAAATCAGAAATCAAAAATCAAAAATCAAAATTCTCTGTGTCCTTGTGTCTTCGGGGTTAATCTTTTTAATTTAAATTTGTAGCAAACATAAGTTTTATGGCAATAGATGTACTGGACAAAGAAATGTTTAATTATTTTACCAGGCTGAATGAGGCTGAAAAGAGATCAGTGGTAGAGATGCTTAAAACTTTTTTAAACGGTAGAGATGAACCTGTGAACCGCATCGATCTGGAACAGTATAACAAGGAAATTGATGAAGCTATGGAAGAAATAAAAAAAGGGGAAACATATACGCACGACGAGGTTGTAAAAATGACAAAAAACTGGTAATGATCAAGCGAAAAATCACCTGGACCAAAAGAGCAACCAACCAACTGAAAAATGCCATTCAATATATCCGCAAGGACTCGCCGCGTAATGCAGAAAGTGTGAAAGAACGAATACTGGCAAAAGTGAATGAATTGGCTGACGGAAAAATAGTCCACAGCAAAGACCCACTCAAAATAAATAACGATGGAAACTATTTGTATTTTGAAATATTAAAGTATCGGGTTGTATATTTTACTACAGAACAAGAAGTTTTTATTGTAAGAGTTCGTCACACAAAAATGGAACCGAAAGCGTATTGATGATGATTTTCAGCGATCAGCGGAAAAAGAAAAAAAAACAAGAAACAAAATACAAGAACCAAGCCGGGAACTGTCAGTGATCAGCAAGCACTTCTAATTCCAAACTCCAAACGACAAACCCCAAATCAACAACCCCCGTGCATCTCCGTGCCTTTATGGTTCCATCAAAAATCTTTGAAAATAACTCCTTCTCCCTTTAACTCCCTCAACACCGGCTCATAAATTTCCGGCAGTATTGGTATGTGCAGTCCCCGCAATGTTATTTTATCCTGCAATATCAATGTGGCTGCAATACCCAGCGGCAGACCCACGGTTTTCGCCATAGCAGTATGCACGCTGCTTTCACCTTTTACAACCAAGCAGCTGCTCCTGGTTTTTTCTTCGCCATCAAGGCTGTATTTTAATTCGTGCAGCATCACAATCATATCCCTGTCGTTTGGCTGCAACATCAGTCGCTCTTCCAGTAAACTTTGCAGTATACCGGCAGCGGTTTTATTGCCTTTGCCTATCACCTCGTTGTTGTATAAACCCAGGTAAGCCAGTAATTTTTTTTCTTCAGGCGATATGGTAAGCTCCTGCATCCTGTCTTCCAAAAAATCAATATAGCTGATGCGGTTGGTATCAATCAGTTCCTCGTCGTTGGTAAGTCCCAACGATACGACTATCTTCCAGCCCGTGCAAAAATCGGGGTGGCGTAAAGTAGTGCGAATAAACGTTGTGGCATCTTCCAAACCATACAAGCCAACATAACTCAGCGAATCCCGGTTAGGATACCAGGCATACGTTCCGTAACCCGGAACGGCTACCGTTCTCTTTGGGTCGAACAACTCCTGGTAAGCCACCTGCTCTATCTTACCGTTTTGCTTGTACATTGCGCCAGCCTTGCCCGCCAGCACAATGTTACGCGGGTTCCAACTGATTTTATAATGCCAGGGATTGTTATCGCTTTCTGGTGCTACCAGTCCGCCGCAATGCGAATAAAACGAATGGATCCTGCCGCCTTCCTGCTGAATGCCATGAATCATTTGCATAGCGCTCATATGGTCAATTCCAGGGTCCAGGCCCATCTCACACAAAAATAAAAGATCCTTTTCGGCAATAACAGGAGTGAGTTTGCGAATGGCGTCATCCACATACGAAGCCGTGAGTAAGTGTTTTTGTGCAGCAATACAATTTTGAGCCACCACAAAATGCAGCGCCGGCGGCAGCATTGATATTACAAGATCGCTTTCGGTTATAAGCTGGTTGCGCAACAGTTCATCCGACATATCGAACAGAACAGCCCGGGCACACGATGCATTACCAATTTTAGCCTGTGCCAGTGGCAGGTTAGCATCGGCAACCACCAGTTGCCACTGCTGCTGCGTGCATTGTGCAACGAGGTATTCAATAAGACTGGTAGCCGATTTTCCCGCGCCAAAAACAAGTATCTTTTTCAATAGCGGTTTTTGGCAAATTTCAAATTTTAATCTCAAATCTGAAATTTGCTCCGCTATTCACATTCGTGGATACATAAACGCTCCAACAGCACTGTTTTTCAGGCTGAAAAGCGCTAAAAAATGCTACATTTGCAGGCATTTTTACATGCGTTTTCTTACAGAAAAAAGTCGGAGAAAAATCAGATATGGAAGATAATTTAACGCCGCAGGAAACCAACGATAACAACCGTATTATCCAGATCAACATTGAGGAGCAAATGAAAAAGGCCTACATCGACTATTCGATGAGTGTAATTGTAGGCCGCGCCCTGCCCGATGTACGCGATGGCTTAAAGCCTGTACACCGGCGCATTTTGTTTGCCATGAACGAGCTGGGTATTAATTACAACAAGCCCTACAAAAAATCGGCTCGTGTGGTAGGGGAGGTGCTGGGTAAATATCACCCGCATGGAGACAGTTCGGTTTACGATGCCATGGTGCGTATGGCCCAGGAATGGAACATGCGGTATACGCTGATTGATAAACAGGGAAACTTTGGTAACCAGGACGGGGATGACCCGGCGGCTATGCGTTACACCGAAGCCAGGCTGCAGCGTTTAGCTGAGCATATGCTGGACGATATTGAGAAGGACACCGTGGATTTTCAACCCAACTTCGACGATTCGGAAAAAGAGCCTACCATTCTTCCCACGCGCATTCCGCAATTGCTCGTAAACGGTTCCAGCGGTATTGCTGTGGGCATGGCAACCAACATGATGCCTCATAACCTCACCGAAGTAATTGAGGGTTGCATTGCTTATATCGACAATCGTGAAATAACAATAGATGAACTGATCAAATACGTAAAGGCGCCCGATTTTCCTACCGGTGGTATCATTTATGGCTACGAAGGCATTCGCGCCGCCATGCATACCGGTCGCGGCAGGGTGGTGTTGCGCGGCAAGGTGCATATTGATACCAAAGCCAGCGGCAGGGAACAGATCATCATTACTTCCGTTCCTTACCAGGTAAGCCGCGATGTGCTTACCAACCGCATTGGTGAGCTGGTGAATGAAAAAATTATAGAAGGCATCGCGCACGTAAACAACGAGTCTACTCAAAAAGAAGGCACTCGTATTGTGATAGACCTGAAGAGAGACGCCATTGCCAACGTGGTCATCAACCACCTGTATAAACACACCGAGCTGCAAACTTCCTATGGCATTAACAACGTAGCTATCGTAAAAGGCAGACCGAAAACGCTCAATCTTAAAGATCTCATCAGCGAGTTCATTGAGTTCAGGCACGAAGTGGTGGTTCGCCGTACCAAATACGAATTGAGGGAAGCTGAAAAGAAAGCGCATATCTTACAGGGTTATCTTATTGCGCTGGACCATCTTGACGAAGTGATTTCCATGATCCGGAATTCGGCTACGCCCGAAATTGCCAGGGAAAACCTGATCAATGCCGGCTGGGGATTGGATGAAGTGCAGGCAAGAGCCATACTGGAATTAAGGCTGCAGCGCCTTACCGGCATGGAACGCGAAAAGATCAAGGAAGAATACGACGAGATCATGAAACAGATCGCTTACCTGAAAGAGCTGTTGGGCGACGAAGGCAAAAGATTCGAAGTAATTAAAGCGGAACTTACAGAAATTAAAGATCGTTTTGGCGATGAACGCCGTTCAGAAATACAGTACCTGGCGGACGAAATGCGCATTGAAGACCTGATAGAAGAAGAAGATGTGGTGATCACCATCAGCCACCAGGGCTATATCAAACGCACTTCGGCTACAGAATACCGTCAGCAAAACCGCGGTGGCAGAGGCGCCATTGGTGGCAGAACCAAGGAAGAAGACTGGATAGAGCATCTTTTTGTGGCATCAACCCACCATACCATGTTGTACTTTACCGAAAAAGGAAGGTGCTACTGGCTGAAGGTATATCAACTGCCCGAAGGCGATAAGAACAGCAAGGGCAGAGCCATACAGAATTTGATACAGTTGCCGCAGGATGACAAGGTACGCGCCATCATCGACGTAAAAAATTTAGAAGACGAAGCCTTTGTTAAGAACAATTATATTGTACTTTGTACACGAAAAGGCATTATCAAGAAAACACTTTTGGAAGAATTTAGCAGACCGCGTGCAACCGGGGTGAATGCTATCACCATCGTAGAAGGAGACCAGTTGCTGGAAGCCAGGATGACTGACGGCAACAGCGAGATCATGATGGCTGTAAAGAGCGGAAGAGCCATTCGTTTCCCGGAAGATAAGGTGCGTCCAACCGGTCGCGGAGCCATTGGAGTAGGTGGTATTGCGGTAGATGATGAGCAGGATGAAGTGGTTGGCATGATTTGTGTCAAAAAAGACGACAAATCGCGTACGGTGCTGGTAGTGAGTGAAAAAGGATTTGGAAAGCGTACCCCCATCACCGATGAAGCAGGCGAAGACAATTACCGTATCACCAACCGCGGCGGAAAAGGTGTTAAAACCATCAACGTAACTGAAAAAACCGGTTCGCTGGTGGGCATACTGGACGTTAGTGAAACGGAAGACCTGATGATCACCTGCAAATCTGGCCTCACCATCAGGATGGCAGTAAGCCAGGTAAGTGAGCAGGGCAGGGCTACCCAGGGCGTAAAACTGATAAGACTGGATGAAGATGATGCCATAGCTGCCATAACTCAGCTGGCGCGCTACGAAGGAGAGAATGGCGGAAATGAGAATGCTGTAGCAGATGAGAACGGATCGGCTGATAACAACAACGGAACGGAACCAGGAGGAGACGCGGAAACAACGGATGAAAATGTAAATCCCTCAATATAATCTGTTCAAAAACCAATAGATTAAAGTTTTAAAACAATCAACATGAAGAAAATAATATTAACGACCCTGATTGCGTCTTTTACCTTAAGCTTGTTTGCCCAGAACCTGAACAAGGTGAAAGACATGCTTAAGAACAACGAACTCGACAAAGCGAAAGCAGGCATAGATCAGTTGCTTACAAACCCCAAGCAGCAAAAGAATGCAGAAGTATGGTTTACAAAAGCCAAAATTTATGGCGCTATTGCTACCAACGACCAGTTTAAAACCCTGGTGCCCGATGGAAGGGCAGATGCGTTTGAAGCGATTAAAAAAGCAGTGGAGCTTGACAAAAACGAAACCACCACTTTTTTAACGCTTGATAATTATAAGCCTGTTTACGATTTATACGGCGGCTATTTCGACCAGGCGGCTGCACAATACAATGCCGAGAAGTATGAAGATGCATTGTCTAACTTTAAAAAATCAAGCGCAGTAGGTGAGTATATTTTTTCCCAGGGTTGGGGACTTGCCAAGCTCGATACCACACTGGTGTATTACTCTGCATTGGCAGCCATGAACGCTAAAAAAGAAGATGAAGCAGCAACCGCTTTTCAAAAACTGGCTGATGCTAAAATTGGTACCAAACCAGAGCATGTAACTATTTACCGTTTCCTGGCTAAATATTACCTCGATAAAAAAGACATTCCCAACATGCAGAAATACATCAAACAAGGTGTGGAACTGTATCCTAAAGATGACTATTTACCGCTGGTAGAATTTGATTACCTCCGCAACCAGGGTGATAAAAAAGCGATTTACGCCAAATACGAGGAGTTGATCAAAAGCAATCCTGAAAATTTTGACATGATCGTTGATTATGCAAACGAACTTTTTAATGAAACACACGTAAGCGATGTAAAAGACAGACCGGCTGATTACAACGACCGTATAGTGAAAATAGAAGGTTTGTACAAACAGGCGCTGGCATTAAAACCAGATGCACTGGAAGCCAACCTCAACCTCGCCAAGCACTACTTTAACCAGGCTTTGTTTTTGGAAGAAGATGCAAACAAAATTAAAAGCACCAAACCTGAAGATGTAAAGAAAAAAGATGAGATGAAAGCCCAGGTAGTAGCACTTTGCGACAAAGCCATTCCTCCATTTGAAGTAGTGTTCAATGCGCTGGACTCAAAAGAAACATTGAAGCTGTCTGAAAAATCAGAATACAAATCGGCTTGTAACAACCTGGCTTATTGCTACGACAGGAAGAAAGACAAAGCAAAATCTGATTTCTACCAGAAGAAATACGACGAAGCTGACAAAAAATAGTCTGACGATATTTTCTTAAAAAAGGAGGCTTGTTGCCTCCTTTTTTTATTCCATCCGGTAAATGTATAGCGTAGAACGATCGTCTTCCGGCATAAAATAAAACTGAAGCGCTTTGCCGGCCGGCTCCACATAAAAAGGATTATTGGTAAGGATGACACCTTTAGTGGTATATTCGGTTACCGGTAACTGTAAGCCCGCGTCGAAACTGTTCATGTCAATCATTTCCAGTCCACCCAAACGCACTACCTCGCCTTTGGCATTTTTATAAGCACGCAATCCGGAGCAGATCATATTGCCTGCACCAGCATATTTACAGTCCTGGAAGTCTACATAAAAATGCGGATTGACACATCCTTTTTCATCAAACAGGTTTGCAACGGTTATGCCTTTGTTGCGCGTGATCTTCCACCTGTAAAATTTCCGGCTGCCCCAGTTCATACCCACCAGTTCGTTGGTTGCGCGGTTATACGCCACCGCGCCAATAGCATCAGGAATGCGGGCAACCACCTCTGCCTTTAGTGTGTTGGGATCAACCCGGTATACAATCGATTTACCCAATGGTCTGTATTCGCACACCGGCACCCAAATATGGCTTCCGTCAAAATCAATTCCCCCGGGATGGTAGATAACGCCTTTGCCCAGGCGGATGCTGTCAACCAGCTTTCCCTCTTTTGAAAACTTAAAGAGGTAGCCAATGCCTTCTCCGTTGTCCCGGTCGTAACCGTTTTTTAATTCAGGATATTTTTTAGGCCAACGGATCACTTTTACAGCGCTCAAAAAATAAAATGTTCCTACTTTGGTAAGCCCCTGTGTATGATAAGTAGTAAAATTGAGAGGAATACTGTCAACTAACCTCCACGATGCATCAGCATTCAGGCGGCTGAAATGCTCGTAAGTAGTAACAGTTCCCGGCTTTTGCTGCTGGCCAATAGCGGCACCAGGTATAAAAACATATACCACTGCTATAGCAACGCCCAGGTTGTTCCAAATGGCTTTCATAAATATTCCCTTAAAACCGAAAGGTATTATTTTTTGGTATGCTGCGGATGATATGTTCGGGGTATGCGGATGGATTAAAATCCATCCTTACAATATGATACCGAGCCTACGGCTCTCGCTGTTTGTAGGGAGGCTCGATAAATATTGTAACAGTGGGTTTCAACCCAATGCTCTCCACGCCGGAATATGCTTTTTGCAGCCTAATTTTGCAACCACATATTATTTTAGTGAAGAACGACCGACAGTACTTTCGCAATCCATACCTGTTTTTGTTACAGGTATGCTGGCGCTATGCCGCCGACATGCGGTTTAAATATGTAATCATTTACAGTGCTTTTACGGTAAGCAACCTGGTGCAGGCAGCCCTGCCCGTTATATGGGGCGTGTACATCAACGATCTGCAGCAACACGGCTCCGATGCATTGCAACGCACCTGGCAGTATGCTCTTGTGTATCTTGGAATAAAGCTGGCTGATTGGGCTTTTCACGGGCCTGCGCGCATTGTGGAAAGGAGACTGGCATTTTTTATTGCCCGTAACTTTATGGATGAATACTATCACAAAGCATTGCAATTGCCGGTAAAATGGCACCAGGACCATCACTCAGGCGAGATCATCAACCGGGTGCGCAAAGCATACGAATCGATCAGGAACTTTTTTGAGCGTGGCTTTGAATATATACATACCCTTGCCAAGTTCTTTATTTCATTTGCAGCCATGCTGTATTTTTCTCCGTTGTTTGGTGGAGTGGCCGTGTTGCTGGGTCTGCTGGTTGTGTTTGTCATCTTCCGGTTCGATAAGCCTTATATCAAAACATTGGAAGAGGTAAACGAAGAAGAGCATAAGGTGTCGGCTACTTTGTTCGACAGTCTGTCTAACGTTGTTACAGTAATAACCCTGCGCCTGCAGAGCCGCCTGCAACAAACGTTACTGGCAAGAGTGATGTCGGTATGGCCGCCTTTCCGTAAAAATGTTGCTATCAACGAATGGAAATGGTTTGTTACCGATATGCTGGTAGCAGTTATATATGTTGTTATACTGGTGGGGTATGTATGGCAACACTGGATACCCGGCGAGATATTTTTATTGGGCGGACTGGTAACACTGATGGGTTATGTAGAAAGGTTCACCAGTGTTTTTCACAACGTGGCCTACCTGTATACCGATGTGGTGAAAGATGCCACCAATGTGCGCACAGCTTTTGTGGTAACAGAAGCATACAACAAACATCACCTGCCTGAAAATGATGCATCGTTACCCCGCGACTGGAATCAGATCAATATTCACAATCTGTCTTTTTCGCACAAAGGCAACGAAAATTTTCTCCCGGCAGAAGTGCAACCTGCCCGTTCGGCAGGGCTTAGCAATATCAATCTTACATTACAAAAAGGAAAACGCGTGGCGCTGGTAGGGGAGAGCGGGAGCGGTAAAAGTACGCTGCTGGCAGTTTTGCGCGGTCTGTATCCGTCTGCCTCAGGCGCATCCATTTTGATCGACGGTGTTCCACAGCCACAGGGCATCAATACCATTGCCACGCATGTTACACTTTTTCCGCAGGAACCAGAAATTTTTGAAAATACGATTGAGTACAATATCACGCTTGGCATTTCTTACAGCGAAAAAGAAATAGAAGCTGTTTGCAAAGCTGTTCGCTTTTGGGAAGTGGTACAACAACTGCCTAAAGGATTGCAAAGCAGCATTGCCGAAAAGGGGGTAAACCTTTCGGGCGGACAAAAACAACGCCTGGCGCTGGCACGTGGAATGTTTGCCGCAAGAGACAGCGATATCGTGTTGCTCGACGAACCAACCAGCAGCATCGACCCTAAAACAGAATTGCTGATTTATGAGCAGCTCTTTGAAAGCTGTAAAAACAAAGTCATCGTATCGGCCTTGCACAGGCTGCACCTGTTGCGCCATTTCGATCATATTTATGTAATGCAAAACGGACAGGTATTAGCCGAGGGCAATCTTGAATATCTCCTGCAACACAGCGAAGCTTTTATTGAGCTGTGGAAGCATCAGCAGGTTTCTTAAAATATAGAAACGCTGCACCGTTGTAAAAAATTCACAGCCCGTTTGTATAATGTTGGGTTAAAAGCAATTGAAGCATTCTTTTAGCTGGCGGCTTTCTTCATATTTGTGCCATCAAAAACCCCAAGCACATGAAAATAAAACTTTACTTTTTATTTTTTACAGCCGTTGCATGCACTATCACCACCCAATTGAACGCTCAAATCGCCAAGGGTACCGATTTATTGGGAGGAAGCATCAGCTTCTCTTCCAATAAATCTTCTACCTACGCCGATGACTACCAAAACAAAAATTCATCCTTTTACGTGTCGCCAGCGTATGGAAAATTTGTTAAGCAAAATCTTGTACTTGGCGCGGAGCTCTCATATGGCAACCAACGCACTACAAACACATCTCCCGGCAATCCGGAAAGAAAGGAAAAAGACAATTATTATGGCGTGGGAGTATTTTTGCGTCAATACAAAAACCTCGGATCATCCGGTTTTTTCCTTTTTTTACAAAGCCGGTTAGGAGGCACTTTATCAAGAGGAACCAGCGAAAACAGTAATGGTTACAATAAAACGGAATCAAAAGGGTATAGCCTTAACCTTAACCTGAGCCCCGGGATTGCTTATGCAATAACACCGCGCTTTCATCTTGAAACGGGATTAAACAATTTACTGTATGCAGGCTATCAAAACACCCGGTACAAGGCTACCGGTAGCACACAATCATACAACAGCAAAAACAACTCCTTTAATGCAGGAGCAAGTGTGGGAAGCGGTCTCGAATGGACCATAGGTTTTCGCATTTTATTACCCAAATAAGCAGACTGTCTGTCACGCAGTAATACAAAACACTTTATCTAACGTCAAACATTGTACGAAGTGTTTGAGCTTTGTACTTCCTATGTTCTTCATCAAAAAAAAACAACCATGAAAAAGACATTTTACCAGTTCATTTTTACAGTCACGCTTTGTATTTCGGTTAATTGCCTGCAAGCTCAAATTAGCAAGGGAGCGCATTTCCTGGGAGGAAGTTTTAATCTTTACTCCAGCGACGACGAAGATTACAGCGGCTTTACAACCAGGGGAGCAACTTTTAGAATTACACCTGCTTATGGCAGGTTTATTAACCAGAACCTGGTAGTTGGCGGAGCGCTTTCTTATCGTAATACCAATGTAACCAGGTCCCAAACAGGTGACCTCAAAGAAAAGCAAAAGGACAATTATTACGGCGTTGGCGTCTTTTTAAGACAGTACAAACATCTTGGCAAATCGGGCTTCTATTTGTTTTTGCACAATCAGCTTGACGGGGAATTGACAAGGCTCAAAACTGTGTATGTTTCCAGCGGCGATACTTACAAAACAACAGGGTATAATATCCGGTTAAATGTCAATCCCGGCATTGCATATGCTGTAACACCCCGCTTTCATATCGAAACCGGTTTGAATGATCTGCTGTATATGGATTACACGAATAATAAAACCAGTCCCGGCAATGGCAACAAAAACAGGACTTTCAAAGCTGGCGCCAGCCTAGGCGACAATCTTCAATTCTCTGTCGGCTTTCGCATTTTGCTTGCCAAATAATCTTCAATACTATTTATCATCACGAACGATGTGAATCATGAACGTGGAACGGTGGGGGGGCGTGAGACACACCCCGCGGCGAAGGGGCGTTGTATTTCTGCTTGTCATGAGGAAGAATGAGACATCTGATTTCACCGAATGCTTTTCCGCCATGGCTCGTGTCTCACGAGCCATGCGCAGCGAAAATTTTATTAGTATTCAAGAAATTCTTTTATTTTAACCACCCATATAGGGTGTTAACCTCTTAAAGAAGTCAGAAATGAAAACACGCATCGGTATCCTTTCACTCCTCCTGTTATCGCATTATTTTATTGCTGCCCAATCCGCTCCGTCAAAAAAGCCAAACGTAATATTTATTATGGCAGATGATATGGGATATGGCGATCCACGGTGCTATAACAGCCAGTCGAAAATACCAACGCCGAATATGGACAGGCTGGCAGCAACAGGGAGGATGTTTATGGACGCGCATTCTGCCTCATCCGTTTGTACGCCATCACGATACAGCGTCATCAACGGAAAGTATGCCTGGAAATCGCGATTGAAAAAAGAAGTGCTTTGGTCGGGCTACGATACGCCATTGATTGATGCGCATGAGTTTACGATTGCAGATCTTTTTAAAAAAGCAGGCTATCAAACTGCGGCAATAGGCAAATGGCATTTAGGCATTCATTTTTTAAAAAAAGCCGGCTACAGCTATGCAACTCCTAAAGACAATAGCGGGGGCGGGCTGACGGGCGAGAAAAACATAGACTTTTCTACGCCCACATTTGGCGGGCCAAACGATTTGGGCTTTGATTATTTCTTTGGATTACCCGGTGGTAACAACCTGGAACCTTATGCATTTGTCTGCAACAGGTATGCCGTTGGTCGTCCGGATAAATGGAGAGAGAGAAATTCGTCTACGGTAGCAAACACCTCTTCAAGAGAAGTGCATGAAGGATGGATGGTAGAAAACTGGAACGATACTTCAATCGGTCCCAGGTTAACCAGCGAAGCAGAAGGTTTTATAGAGCGTTCTGCAGCGGCAAAAAAACCTTTCTTTTTGTATTTTACACCGGTAGCACCTCATCGCCCCTGCACACCTTCGGCGGTTGCCAAAGGCAAAAGCGATGCAGGCGAGCGGGGAGACATGGTGTTTGAATTGGACTGGAGCGTGGGCGAGATCATGAAAAAACTGGAGGCGCTGGGCATTGAAAAAAATACGATACTCATTGTTACGTCTGACAACGGAGGTACGCCAGTAAGCGACGATGGCAAGGATTATGGTCATAAAAGCTGCGGCGACCTGAAAGGCTTTAAAGCCGCGTTGCACGAAGGCGGGCACCGCGTACCGTTTATTGTATCGTGGCCGGCTGTCGTAAAACCCGGCACAGCATCAAATGCTTTGGTTTCAAATCTTGATCTCATGGCAACCGTATCGGAAATAACCGGCGTGGCAATTCCAAAAGACAAAGACAGCAGGAGTTTTGCGCCTGTATTGTACAATGCCCGCTCCGGCCAGCACAGAAAGGAACTGGTACATCATACTTACTCGGGGCAATACGCTATCCGCAACGGAGCGTGGAAGTTGATCCCTGCGCGATCTGACCAGGGAGACTGGAGCTATGAATTGTACAATATGGCAGAAGACCCGAATGAAAAAGTGAATAAGAGTAAGGAACATCCTGAAGTTGTTGCTGCATTGATGGCAAAGCTCGAAAACCAGATCTTTGATTTTTAATTGAAACAACATCACACGACAAGGTAACAACCAAAGTTTATACGGATGAAATCAACAAAGTATCTTATCCATTTCGCTGTATGTTTATTAACCGCAATAACCATACAGGCACAGCAAAAGCCCAATATCATTTATATACTAGCCGACGACCTCGGTTACGGCGATGTGAGTTGCTTTAACAAAAACTCAAAGCTTAATACCGAAAACATAGATAAAGTAGCAGCGCAGGGAATGAAATTCACCGACGCACACAGCAACTCCGCGGTGTGTACACCTACCCGTTATGGAATATTGACGGGCAGGTATGCATGGCGCACCAGCCTGCAAAACGGTGTATTGTGGGGCTACGATACCATGCTGATAAGAAATGACCAGACCACTGTAGCTTCCCTGTTAAAACGCAATGGTTATCATACCGCCTGCATTGGCAAATGGCACCTGGGACTCGACTGGCAGAAAGATGCGCTGGGAAATTTTGATTTCTTTCAACCCATAACCAACGGCCCGCAGCAGGTTGGCTTTGATTATTTTTTCGGTATACCTGCTTCGCTGGATATGCATCCCTATTTTTATATTGAGAACAACCGGGTAACGGCAACTCTGCTTGATAGCACAAAAGGAAGCCCCCAGATGGGATTTTGGAGAGCCGGTCCCGCAGGTAATGATTTTAAGCATGAGGAAGTACTGGAAAAAATTACAGACAAGGCAACCGCTTATATATCCAGCCAGGCAAAATCGGGCAACCCGTTTTTTCTTTATTTCCCGCTCACTTCGCCCCATACACCTGTTTTACCTGCTGCTGCTTACCAGGGAAGGTCTGGTACTAATGAGTACGGAGATTTTGTGTTGATGACGGACGCGATGGTAGGCAAAATACTGGAGGCTGTGAAAGCTGCCGGTATTGAGCAAAACACGATCATTGTAATAACCAGCGATAATGGTTGTTCTCCCAATGCAGATTTTGACAAGCTTATTGCCGCAGGGCATAATCCGAGTTATATTTACCGGGGAACAAAAGCAGATATCTTTGAAGGAGGACATCGCATACCCTTCATTGTGAGATGGCCAGGGAAGGTAAAGGCAGCCACAGAAACGAACGCCACTATTTGCCTGACAGATTTGATGGCAACACTTGCCGATATGCTGCAACAGCCTTTAAAAGACAATGAAGGGCAAGACAGCTACAGCCTGTTGCCGTTGTTATTGCAAAAAAAAGGATACGCCAGAAGCAGTACCATTCATCATTCCATCGATGGAAATTTTTCTATAAGGAACCACGACTGGAAATTAATCCTTGCACGCGGCTCAGGCGGCTGGAGCATACCTACGGAAAAGGAGGCAAAAGCACAAAACTTACCGGCCGTTCAGTTGTATAATTTGAAAACAGACATCGGTGAAACAAAGAATGTAGCCGCAGATCATCCACAGGTAGTAAAAGAGCTGACTAAATTACTACAGGCAACCGTTGAAAACGGTCGCTCAACCAAAGGAAAAAAACAACACAACGATGTAGTGGTTGATTACAGGAAATAGTAAACAGGATGGATTAAAATCCAATTTCATTTAATTGGTGAAAACTCATTCTTTTGCCCCACATTCACAAATGAAGGATCTGCGAATCTGCGGCTTATTTAGACATGAGCCCTGGTGCATAAAAAGAAAATGGCGGGTTGTGAGACATGACCCACGGCGAAGGACGAGGTTGTATTTCAACGCAAAGCGCTGCTTGTCTTTAAATTTATCTAAAACTTATAACTATACCCCAGCCGGATAACCTGCGTTTCGTAATAATCATCGCTGGTATACCGGAAGCCATCACCCTGAATTTCTTTTTTTATCACCATGGTGTTCAACAGATCAGTAGCGTTGCAAAATAATTCTCCCTTGCCTTTTTGAACCGATTTTTTGAAACCGGCGTCTATTGAAAAACGTGCGTGTATTTTTCCCTGCGGTATAATATCCGGTGCTAAGTATACCGCTGTTAATTGCGCATCCCAGCCCTTTGTAAAATGAAAGGTGTTGTTCAGTTTTACATTGCCCGATACCGCAGTTTGCTTTGGTGCTGAAAAGGTATTGGGTTGCGGATACAGGTTGTCTACCGTAAATGCGTTGATTTGATTGCGGTAAATATTACCGTTGATGTTGAAAGTGTAAGCGTCAGACAATTTCTGATTTAAAATAGCCTCCATGCCTGTATTGTAGCTTTTGCCTGCATTTTGGAAGATGGCATATATAAGCGTGCTGCCGGGCGCAGTGCTCGAAATTCTCGTAATGGTACCATTGGCAAAGCGATGATACAATGCCGAATACAAATACCCGTTGTTCCAGTTGTATTTATGCCCCAGTTCGATAGTGTTGGTAAATTGCGGACGCAATGCGGGGTTGCCCACTTTTATAATTTCGGCATCGTCGTACTTCGGGAAAATGCGGATGTCCACTTCATTGGGTCTGTCTACACGACGACTGTAGAACAACGAAATTTTATTGTATTCATTCAGTTTGTACGCCAGCCGCAGGTTGGGAAAAGGCTGGGTGTAGTTATATCCGTCGCTTTTGTAAGTATTGTGGCCGGGATTTACATTGTACGCAATTTTTATATATTCCACACGCAAGCCTAATTCGGCTTCCCATTTTTCGGTTTCAAAAGCATAGTTGCTGTACAATGCGGGTATCCATTCCTTATAGGTTGCCCAACCGCCGGCATCCACATCTAAAACGGAATTGGTACCGGGAATGAAATTCATATTGGTAGGAATGATCCTGTTACGCAGCTTAATGCCCATTTCCAGGCGGCCATATTTCAAAGGCCTGATGTAGTCTGCATTAAAATCATACACCTGCTCATCCGAAAGCAATTTGAAAGCATCTGTACCTTTTGACGATGGTAAATAATTGTCGTAAAAATATTTTTCATCTTCGCGGTGAAAGGTGTAGTTGAAACCTATATTCAGCAAACGGCCGGGTTCTTTAAACCTATGCTGGTAACTGGCGGTAGCCATTGCCGTTGTTTTCAATTCATCTTCCAAAAACTGCCAGAGACGCAGGCGTTGCGACAGATCGGCGTTGAAAAAAGGCTGATCGCCCCGGTCAATGATCTTTTCACTTCCATACATACCCGAAACGGTCAATGTATTTTGCTGATCAATATACCAGTCAATTCCGGCTTTTGAAGTAAAGAAGTTGGTGTTGCGGTTTCTTTTTAACTGTTGCCTTATTGTCGATCCGTCGTCGTAATAGCGTGTTACAAATTCATTTTTATTCAGTGTTCTGGTATAAAGATTGTCAGCCTGCAAAAAAATATTTACTTTATTTTTTTGGTAATTGAGCGATAGAAAAGGGTTGACTTTGGGTGTGAAAGTATATTGTGGCCTTATACCCGGCAGGTTTTCTTTTCTTACCCAAAGCGAGCCAAGCCCGGTAGTAAAACCGGCTTTGCCGTTAAACCCGCTTTGTTTGTTCTTCTTCATAATGATGTTAATAATGCCTGCGTTGCCATTGGCGTCGTATTTTGATGAAGGATTGTTGATGATTTCGATTTTATCAATTGCCGATGCAGGAATATTATCCAACCCCGACTGGCTGCCAAATCCGGTCAGTGCCGTTTGCTTTCCGTCTATAAGAACAGTAACCTTATCGCTGCCCCTTAATTGCACTTTTCCATCTTGTACCGTAACACCGGGAAGGCTTTGCATGCTTTGCAGAACGGAGCCGCCAACCTGGCTGATGTTATCTGCAACCGAATAGGTTTTTTTATCGAGCTTGCTGTTTACAGCTCCTGCTTTTGCTGTTACGGTTACCGTCTCCAAAGTGGTTGCTCCCTCTTCCAGCTCAATTACCGGAATGTCTAAAAATTCAGAAACGCTGCCAACAAATAAGGCTTGCTGCCGGCTTTTAAAGCCTGTAAAGGAAATGGCTACAATATAATTACCCGGTTTAATGCCGGCAATGGAAAACCTGCCATCGTCGCTGGTAATGGTGCCTGCTATAAAAGAGGAATCTTTTTGAGTCTTAATTACAACGTTTACATATGGTATTACAGTTTTTGTTGCCGCATTCCTTACAGCGCCGGAAATGGTAACCTGTGTTGATTGTCCAAAAGCAATGGAAGCAGGTAATAGGAAAATGAGTATAGAAAGTGGTCGCAGATTAGCCATTCTTTTGCTTTTAAATAATTTTATCAATATTGAAGCATACAAAATATGAGCTGCATGCTTGTTTTGAAGTACAATATTCGGAAACGATTTAGAAGAAATCCTGACGGCTGTTAAACCGGGTAAACAACTCATCCCGTTTTACCCGTTATTTAAAAATGTCCATCTTCTCATCATACACAGGACTTTGTATGCTTAAGAAATTTAAAACGCTGTGAAACACATGGTTTTGAGACAATGTTTTATTGGGCTTGAGTTGTTTTGAACCGTCGGACAACCATACTATAAAAGGAATTTCATATTGCTCTTTAGGGGCAATGCTTAGCGGTATGCCATGCATGTACAGGTTTTTTTCTCCTAAAGATTCTCCATGATCTGACACAAAGAACATAGCGCTTTTATACGCTTTTAGTTGCTTTAAATTTTCAATTATGTTGTATAGGATATAATCGGTATAAACAATGGTATTGTCATAGGCATTGATGAGTTCTTTTTGAGAACAGTTTCCCAGTTCAACGCTGTTGCAAACAGGAGTAAAAGCCTCGAATTGCGGCGGGTATTTCTTGCTGTACATAGGGCCATGGCTTGTACTGGCGTGCAATACAACCAATATTTTATTTTTTTTACTAGCTAATATTTGCTCTTTCAGATTGCTTAAAAGAATTTCATCGTAATTGCAACCATCGCCTTTACAGTTCAACAATAAAGCGTCCTTGTTTTGATAATTTTGAATATGAACGGGAGGCTCTCCCCAGTTAGTGGTTCTCCATATAACTTCTACATTGTTCCTGTATAAGTAATTCGGCAAAATTTCATACAGATCGCCGGTATTGGAATGCTCTAAAATACATTTTACGCCTGCGGTGGTATATGTGGCACACGAAGTGGCATCAAAATGAAATACGTTCGGTGTTTGTGAAAGCAGCGGGTTTGTATTCCGCTCATAACCATACAAGGAAAAGTTTTGCTTTCGGGCAGATTCGCCTATTACTAAAACCACAACCGATTTCTCAGTGTCTTTTATGGTAGCATCGGGCAATAAAATTTCCTTTTTATTTTTTTGGTGTTCATGAACGTAAAAAAGCGAAATATTTACGGTATAAGCCCAGGGCATTGCAAGACCGCCTAATTGTTTTGAATTTTTATCGATCCACAACCAGTTGCTCGCATTGGCAAATGCCATAACTGCCATAAACAATAATGCAAGCAAAGCGGTGGTTAAAAATTTCTTCCACGATACCGGTATTATTTTCACTTTAATGATGTAAATACCTGGAATGATACCGAACAGAATGATGTATACTATCAGTTTTATGGAAAAAAAGCTGCTGGCCTCTTCATAATTGGTATTGAGCACATTGCCGATCATACTCTCATCTATTATAACGCTATAGGTATTGATAAAGTAAACAGCAATGGCATTGATGATGAAGAATAAGACCAGTAAAAATTTTCCAACAAAACGGGAGATGAAAAACAGCAGGTAAAAAGCAAAAGCATTTGCAACCAGCATCAGGATCACCAAACTGATGATAATAACAATGCCATTCAAACTTTTATAATCAACATTGTTAAAAACAAAAGTGTAAAACGGGAAATGAAAGAACAGGAAATTGAGGAAACTCAGTAACAGGACAAACGGGATTATCTTTAAAGTATGGAACTGATTCAGGTGCAAACTATTCTTTAGCATAAGCCTTAATAATTTTGTATAGCGAAATAACCAGGCTGGTAAACGACAGGTAAAATATTACCAGTTGTTGCTCTGTTATTTTACTGATCAGGAATATACAACCAACCACGAACAGTACAATAAATACCGCGTAGTACATTTTGCGGTTAACCCAGGTGCGAATGTTGTATTTCCGGCTGATAAAAATACCCGCAATCCCCGAAATATAGCCAACAATGCTGCCTGCAATAACATCAATGGGGTAATGGGCTCCTACGCCTACTCTTGTAAAGGCAAGTATCAGTCCTATAGTGATTACGCAAAAAAGCCAGGTGATTTTGTATTTTAACCTGGCAGGCATAAACGCATACAGCAACACGGTAAGCACAGTAAAAATTGTAATTGAATGCCCCGAAGGCAAACTGGAATGGCCACGCAATGTGTGCCCGATGATGATAAAGCTATTGTGATCAAAGACCGCTGCGGGTCTCGGTACTGTAAACAGGGCTTTTAATGTGCAGGAAAATACAAAACAAATCAGCAAACCGGGTATTAAACACTCCCATATTCTGGGGGCATATACAATGAAAATACCTAAAAACGACAGGAAGATTAAGGCGTCTCCTAACTGGGTGAGATTGAGTTGAAGATTTGGATATTGCGCCAGGTTATGATTAAGAAAAAAGAAGCTCTCTTTCTGAATTTGTATATACTCATCAATACATAAAGCATTATAAACAAACAGAAAAAAAACGATGACAATCAACAAAAACACAGGGAGTAAAAACAGGGGAGTTTTCAGCCTTGCATAATTACTGATGATATATGTGTTCATCATTTCTTTCAAAATTGTTTGGAGTTATGATCAGCACTTGGTTGTTTTGATTTCGTTCCTGCGGTAGTTGCCTTGCGCTGGAAGCGATCAGTTTTTTGAGCAGGAAATGTATGTGGCTTATGACAGGAGATAGGCGTTATAAACTGAAAGAACGGTTCATTATTACCGCGTATGCGCACAATGCTGTTGCCAGGTGTCGGCGAAACACACAAAGCAAGCGTTTCGCACATCAGCTTTGTTCCCCTTGCATACAGGTTGATTAATAAAATGCTGCTACCGGCAAGGCTGTTGTAAACAGGAATGATGGTTTTAATGTTGCTTGTAAAACGAAAGGAGATAACAGGCTGCCATGATACGGCAAACAACAAAGGAAACCTGCTGTAGCAAATATTTACCGGCGGTTTTGAATACCACTTTTTCATATTCATAGATTAGCGTGGAGGTTTCGAAGCTAAGGTACGGTTTAGAAGAAGTTCTGAACGAAGTGTATAGAAAAAACATGATCGCCCTTTTGAAACTTATAATGCGCGGATCATTGATGCAGCCTGCATATTTCCTGAACGATAGTAAAGCCCAGCCCGCTGCGGCTGGTGTCTGCCGACAGCTTTGAAACTTTTTTAAACAACAGGTCGGCATCCAGTTGCGCTGTACCAGAATTGTGAACTTCGAAGCTGCTTCGGGTGAGTGTAACTGTTATTGAGTCGCCTGGCAACGCAGCAGGGTTATGTTACAAGGCTACGCCAGTTTAAGGAGACAATGCGCCATATACAACACACGGCTAAAACCTGTCGGAACTATCGTTGCCTGCCTGAACGGCTGATAGTTAATCGCTCATTAATCATCATCGTCTTTGTCACGTTTGCTCTTTTTGTTGAATTATTACTGGTGGGAGTCTTCACCCGCCAGCAAACGTTTAGCTGCAGTATCGGGAAGAAATTTTGAATGCTGTGGTGTATACGTTGCCAGCAAACGATGGCTATAAAATGTTGTTATGCTGAGCCGGTAGACAAGGGGTTAGTGAGTCGCTCCTTCTTTCATTTTTCCATTCTTAAATCTTTCACTGGCTGTTTGGTAGAACGAAATGGTTGGCGGAATCAATGCATTATTCTTATCTTTTATTTCCGACAGCGATTTATCCTTTTTAGCAACCAGGAACTGTTTGACTGTTTTTCGATCGTCGATCTGTGTAAATATATTTTCCTTTAGCATGCCCAACGTCGTGTAGTTTCCGAAAAAAGCCCGTTCATCGCCTGGGAAAGTTTGGTTGATGTCTTTGCCATATAAAGATGTGCTATAGCTCCAGTTCAGGTAGCCGAACAAAGTAGGCATGAGGTCTATTTGCGAAACGAGCCTGTCGATATGCTGAGGCGCATGGTTAAGATTGTATACGATTGCAGGAATATGGTGTTTATCGATGTTTATTTCCCATTTTCCCGCACTGCTGGCGCAATGGTCTGCCACAATTACAAACACCGTATTGTTAAACCATGTTTTTTTCCTGGCGGCAGCTATAAAATTCTTTAAAGCATAATCGGTATATTTTACTGCAGCATCCCGGGTGCCTTGCGGGAGATCAATTTTTTGTGCGGGAAATGTATAAGGTTTATGATTGGAAGTGGTCATTATAAACTGGAAAAATGGTTCATTCGCCTGGTGGCTCTTGTCGGCATATTGAATGGCTTGCTTATACAAATCTTCATCACAAATGCCCCATGCATTTTCGAAACTAACTTCACTCGGTGGAATATTATAACGATGCGTATGAATTTCATCAGACAACGGATTCCCCCGGTCCCTGTCAACAATATCAAAGCCCTGACCACCAAAAAAGTTGTTCATATTGTCGAAATAGCCGTCGCCTCCATAAATGAAATAGGGGTGATAGTTTTTTGCTTTGAGAATGGTGGCGATAGAAAACAGGCTGTCATTGCCAGGTCTTCTCACAATACTGTTGCCGGGCGTTGGCGGAACGCATAAGGTAAGGGCTTCCATTCCGCGCACCGTTCTTGTACCTGTTGCATACAGGTTGGTAAAGAAAATGCCGTGTTGAGCAAGACTGTCGTAAAAAGGAGTGAGACGTTTTGTATTGCCGAAAGCTGCCAGGAAATCTGCGCTGAAACTTTCTATTGTAACCAGTATAATGTTTGGGTGGCTTTCGTTCGTTCCCTTTGTTATCCTGTTTATATCATCCCACTGACTGGAAGTATAAGTTTGATTTTCCTGCAACAGATCTTTTTTTAATACGGTATAGGCCTGTTGTGCCGGGATGGTAGGATAAAAAGTTTTATAGTCAAGCTCATTAGACCTGAACGCGGCGATGAATGAGAATACACCATTCTTGCCTAATTCGTTTACAACGCGATTGTTGCTGAAATCTGCCTGCTTATTCTCCATTATATTCAGCAAAAGCACCGTTGCTGCCAATAATGGAGCTGCATACATAAGGCGAATACCAATGGGTTTTTTATCTGAAAAAGTGCGCTTGAAAATATTTTTTTTATGCAGCAGAATGAATGTAAGCGCCACCAGGATAATCAATACCCCGATAATTAACGGCAGCGGATAAGACTGGTTGATATTGGAAATTACCTCGTAGGTATAAATAAGGTAATCAACTGCAATAAAGTTGAAACGCACGCCAAACTCGTCCCAAAACGGAATTTCTGCCATTAAACTGAAGTAAATAATAAAGAGTGCGGGTAGCAGGTATACGTAAGTAACTGCTTTGTCGAATATTGAACCGATCCATCTTTTGGGAAACAGCAGTAAATAGACAGCGTATGCAAACAAAAAGCACAAGCCTGTAACCAGGTCGAAAACAAATCCGGTAAAGAATGCTCTGAGAAGATGACCCAATCCCGAAGCAACATCTTTTACCGACCAGATAAAAAATGCCACTCTTGTGAGGAACGAGAGGGTAATATACAGGGTTAATATTGTGAACAGTATAGAAAACCTGCCGCTGAAAATGTTTTTTAGCGTGTTTGAATCCTTCTTTTTGAGGCTCATTGCCTGGCTATTAGGGTAGCGAAGTTAGGATGCGATTTAGAAGAAATTCTGAACTACATATGTACAGAAAAGCTGTGATACCCGTTTTGAAACGTATAATGGATTGACCATTTATGGAATTTGCATATTTCCTGAACGATGGACAAGCCCAGTCCGCTGCCGCTATTGTCTGCCGACAGCCTGGAAAATCGTTTGAACAAGAGGTCGGCATCCAGTTGCGCTGTACCTGAATTGCTCACTTCGAAACCGGTTTGGGTGAGTGTTACGGTAATTGAACCGCCCGGCAACGTATGCCGGATAGCATTCAGCAGCAGGTTATTGATCAGCACTTCGGTTAAACTACTATTGCCATGCACTGTTACCTGCGACGAGATGTTTGTGCTAACCCGGATGTTTTTCTGTTCAAAATGCTCCTGCAGTATTTGCATGCTTTGCTGCAACAATACATCAAAATGAATTGCTTCGGAACTATTGAACTGGCTGTTGTCGATTTTGGCAAGCAATAAAAGGTTTTTATTGATGCGGGTGCTGCGCGTAAGTGCCCGGTTCATTTCTTCTGCAATCTGGTATTGCTTTTCCGTTAAGCCCTCGCTTTGCAATAAAATGTCCAGTTTGTTTTTAAGTATGGCTAAAGGCGTTTGCAGTTCGTGCGATGCGTTTTCGGTAAACTCTTTCTGCGTTTTATATACCGACACATTGTGCGCTATCAATTTACTCAGCGAGCCGTTTAATTCGTCAAATTCCGAAACGTTTGTTTTATCGAATGATACGGTTTGCCCGGCGGATAAATCAAATGCTTTCAGCTTTTCGAGCGTTCGCCGGAAGGGCTGCCATATTTTTTTTGAAAACCGGCTGGTGGCAAAAACCAGTAATCCTAAAAGCAGCGCAATAAGAACGGTAAAAATAATGGCGATGTTTTCCATCAGATCTTCCGATTCAACCAGGCTTATACGTGCCATAAGCAGGTAGCTTTCGTTTTCAATGGCAACGGGCGATTGCAAAACCCTGTAAGGTTCATTTTCGTTGTCTAATGTGTCGAAAAATTTTTGATAGAAAAAAGTATCTGAAAGAAGAGGGTTGACTGTTGGCTGTATTTTTATATCCCTGTTGTAACGGTTCCAGTCTTCAATAGATGAGCGCTTAAAATGCGGTAAATAATAGTGATGGAATTCTTTTTTATACAGTACCAGCGTTTCGTCTACATCTTCCATGTAAAGCCTCGTCATCGAAAAATAAAACAGGGGTGCAGCAACCAGCAAAATACCAATGCTGCAAAGCAGGTACATGCGCAGTGTTTTATGGAGCAGCTTTTTTGCCATTATGCTTCCCACTTATAGCCTGTTCCGTAAACTGTTTTCAGGTAGTTGTTGCAGCCGGCCTCTGCAAGTTTTTTCTTGAGGTTTTTTACATGCGCATATACGAAATCGTGATTGTCCAGCATGTCTGCAAAATCGCCAGACAAATGTTCAGCCAGCGTGCTTTTAGAGATTACTTTATTCTTATTCCCGATAAAATAGATTAACAGTCCAAATTCCTTTTTTGTGAGCGGCACTTGTTCGTTGTTCACTTTTGCTGTTTTTGCCAAAAGATCGATCTGCAATTCGTTTTGTGTTACAATATTATTGTTACTGAATTGCTTTCTGCGAATGAGAGAATAAATACGGGCGGTTAACTCCGGCAAATGAAACGGTTTGGTGAGGTAATCGTCTGCCCCGATCTGCAAACCCTTTATCTTATCATCTAATTCATTTTTAGCAGAAATAATAATTACGCCTTCCTGTTTATTTTCTTTCTTCAGTGCCTCCAGGATTTTTAACCCGTTGCCGCCCGGTAAGGTAATATCTAACAAAATACAATCGTAATGGTATATGGCGATCTTATTCATGGCTTCATTGAAGGTAGGCGCAAATTCGCACAAATAATTTTCTGCAGACAGGTATTCGGCAATGCTTTTCGCCAGCTCTTCTTCATCTTCTATTATGAGGATCTTCATCGAATAAAATTACTACCAGGATTTTGAAGAAATTTGGAAGGTTTTAACAATTTTCCTTTGCCTGGAGCAATGGTTTACAGGTCCGGGCGGGAAAATAAAAGGCTTTCGGGATGTGGGACAGACTCCTCCTTTCGTCGGAGTGACAGGCAGTAGAATAAAGGTTAAGCAACTGTGCTAATGTTCAGCTTTGTACTACTGCTAGTCATCTCGAAGGATGAGACATCTGGCTCGCTGATGCTCTTAAGTTGACGGCTATGGTATCTCGCTTTCGCTGTGGTTCGTGTCTCACCATAACCGTCAACTTTGGCGTTAGATCAACGTAGAGTGTTCCGGGCAGGCAGACTCCTCCTTTCGTTATAATGACATCCATCAGGAAAGGTTGAAAATCAAGCTGCATGGAATTTGATTGTACAACCTAATTTTTCTGCTTCCTTTTGGAGCCGTTGAATTTTTTTGGTTTAATTTTTTGTTCATACAGCGCAAGGATTTTATGGTTTTATCTTGTTTGTTTCTTTACCATATTATAAAATATAACAGCCAGCCTTCTGGCAACTGCTTTAATAGCCTTCCGGCTTCCCTTTGTGTGGGCAAGCCACCGGTATAAATGACCCAATATCCCCTTTTGCTGCCACATTGTTTGAGCTGCCATGCGGAATG
>JBQCFW010000063.1:0-21334 GCA_051958655.1 Agriterribacter sp.
ATTTTTCAAAAAGCATCAGTCCTAAACTCGGAGACGGACTCCCTAAAAGGGGTACCAACTAAGATTACAGGTTGTGTAGTTAGCCTGCTTTTGTTTTTTGCAGCAAGCTACTTGATGTCATCCTTATATTTTACCTGCCTATAGGTTGGGTACTCGGAGTGACAGGCAGTAGAATAAAGGTTAAGCAATTGTGCTGATGTTGAGCTTTGTACTACTGCTTGCCATGTCGAAGAATGAGACATCTTTGCTTCGCACGCTTGTTCGTGATTCGTGAGACACGAACCACGGCGAAGGACTTGTAGACTCCTCCTTTCGTAGGAGTGACAGGCAGTAGAATAAAGGTTAAGCAATTGTGCTAATGTTGAGCTTTGTACTACTGCTTGTCATGTCGAAGCATGAGACAGCTGGCCCGCTGCTGCTCTTAAGTTGACGGCTATGATGAGACACGTACCACGGCGAAATGAAAGCCGGATGTTTCATTCCATCAGCACAACAAGCAATAGTATAAAGCCGAACATTGATACAGTTGCCCAATCTTTACACTATTGCTTGTAACCCCGACAGAGAGAGGGTATAAAGAAGTTTTAAAACTTATTTCTGATCTGTTACATAAATACCGCTTACTTCTGCGGCGCTCAAGGCCTTGGTATAGATCCTCACATCATCCACAAACCCGGCGAGGTTTTTCCGTGTATCGTCATTGGCGTTGTAATGCCCTGTTCCATCTTCCCATATAGTGAAAGGATAATCATTAGCGCTGTCCCACAAAGGTCCTTTCAGGTTGTTGAGGTCGAGAGGCACTGCATACGAATATTCTACTCCGTCGAGATACATGTGCCAACGCTTGGCATCCTGATCAACCACAACGGTTACCATATGCCACTGGTTATCGGACAATGCAGGCGCCTGTGGCGTTGTTTCATTTGCCCGCCAGTTAATACGATTGCTCACGCCGCCCGCATCGCCGGTGAGCTTACCCAGCCAGCCTCTGCCCGATGATCCCGGACCAGTATAAGTATCACCTCCATCTGTTGCAAATATAAACCCTGGATTACCGCCACTGTCCCAATCGGAATTACCAAACAGTGAAGGGTCTGAACCAATCCCTACCAGCTTGGTCCAGAAGCTGAAGCTGAAACTGGTTGAAAGGCCTGGTCTCAATAAATCGTGTTTCGGTAACACGGCATAAGATCCGGCACCAAAGGATGCCACTCTTCCTCTTTGTGCATCCGTTACAAAAGTAACTTTAGCAGAGGCTGTTGGTCCCTGCATGGCATCGAACCTGTTGCCGCTTACGTCGGACAGGTCATTATCCATTGGCAGGTAAACCAGCAGGCTGTTGCCGCTGCCACTGGTGGTGGTAAAGCTCCACGAGGCAGGCGTTAAAAAGCCTTCAAACGCTTTGTTGTCGGCATCTACAAAACTACCGGCATCTGCCAGTACATAATAAGCGGTGCCAAATTCAAGAGGAGTTCCCAGTAGTATGTTTACCGTTTTTCCATCAATAGATACGGATTGACCGCTAACGGGTATTTCAGCAATTTTCGCATCGCCGTCCGTTTCAAACACACTGATGTTTCCGGTACCTTTTTGTACATCTGCAGCAAAAGTGAGTGCCAGCTTAAACAGGGATGCGTCTGTGCTACCGGGAACGGGATTGATGGCGCTCAACGCCAGCCCACTGGTGCCAACGGTTTTAAAGGTCCAGGCGGGACCGGCGGCCATGCCCATATATTCGTTGCCCAACAGGTCGGTAACAATGCCTTTGTTCAGCGTGATGGTATACAACTCATCTGCCTCCAGGTCTGCCGGCGGATTAATGGTCACCACCCGGTTGTCTTCACCAATGGTAACAGCATCTGTTTCTACGTTGATGTGCACCGTGTCGTTATTACCGATGATCAGCACTTCTCCGCTTCCTTTTTTTACATTTTCGCTGAAGGTTAATACCAGGTCACTGTTCACCGCAATGCCTTCCACAGCCGAAGCGGGGTTATAACTAACAACAACCGGATTAGCCGTGTCAATGGTATGATCGAACTTTTCTTTGCACGATACTATCAGCACCATGCTCAGCACCACCATTGCAACTGGCAAAACGTATAGTCTGTTACTATTTTTCATCCGTATAGTTTTTATTTTAAATTTTTGCCGGATGACTTCGCATATACCTGCCCGTGCGGTTGGCAGGCGTTTCCCTGTACGGGGAAATTGGTAATGCTCCGTTTCATCCCTGTAATTTTTGTTTTTTTTAAATGTGGCCGGTGAGACCTCATGCGTTGTCTGTTATTAAAATACTTCGCAGCCCTCTATTGCCGGGCAAGGGTTACCCGAAAATTTCCTTTTCCCGTTACTTTCGTATCCGTGTTTTCCCATCCCATGTAAAAGGAAAGCGTGAGGGAAGATCCTGTAACCTTTACCGTAAATTCATCCAGGGGCTCCACTCCTGTTATATTCACCAGCGCGCTGTCCTGCGTGCCGGTAACCGTCCACGTGGCAGCGCCGGCATTGCCAAATACGATCGGGCAATCCTGCGCAAGGAACTTCGACGGGTTGCCTTCATCATCCGTAGTAAATATCAGGCGCATGCCTCCAAACACTTCCGGCGGAACATTGTCGGGCGTAATAATGTTGCTGGGAATGGCCCAGGTACCGGCCAGCCGGCCAGAAACCAGTTGCTCCGGGTTCTGCACCTCATGTTTCAGTTTGTCTTTTGTGCAGGATGCTGTTCCCACTATTCCTGCAACCAGCATCACTAATAAAAATTTTGCATTCAGTGTCATCGCCTTGTTTTTTTATTTGGGCACTTTAAATAAACGATAGGGAACATTGGACTTCAGCACACTTCCTTCAAGCCCCCAGCTGGCGTCTGCACGAATTCCGAAATGGCTCAGCACATTCACCGCCACATCCGTCAACCCAATGGGATAGTAGGGATGGCGCTCGGTAGCGGGACCTACAAGCTCTCCATTATGTCCTTTACCGCTGTAGTCTTTAATAACCGTACCTCTTATTTCATCCAGTTTCAGATACAGGTTCAGTGCGGCTTTATTAGGATGGTTGCTGTTTTCGATATTGCGGAGGTACATGTAGTTTTTGATAGTGGCGCCCGAAAGCACATCCGTCCATATTCTCACTTCATTCAAAGAGCCCGCCCAGTTGGGTGCTCCGCCGCTATAAACCTGCGTTCCGTCCTGAGCCAGACACATGTAATCGTAAGGCGAAGCCATATTGTCTGCATCCTTGTAAGTCAGCACCGATTCATTTACCTTCTCTCCATCCTGGTATATCGTACAGAGCCTTGTTTTATCAAACACAACGGCGAGGTGATGCCAGTTTCCGTCTTCCAGCACTTTGGAGGAACCAATATCATAGCGTTCTGTTTTCTGGTTGGCGATGTTGATCTTCCAGGTTGAGCCGCTCCGGCAAATGGTAAAGCCCGGAAAACCGCCTGAGTCCCAGTTTTTATCGCCGATAATGGAAGGATCGCTCTCATTGTCGTTTGCTTTTGCCCAAAACTCTATGGTAAATTTGTTCATTCCCTGCAACGGGGTGCCCTTGATGGGGATGCGCACATAGGTTTTGTCGCCCGAGGGAGCTTTATTAAACGTAAGGATATTATCTGCATTTTCGCGCGGAGCCAGCGCGGTACCGATCAATTCTTTTTTGTCCATTTCTGCACCCGAAAAAATAATGGGCACATTAATTTCTTCCGGTGTGGTGCTTTGTGGCACGCCCGATTCTGTTCCTCCGTGCGTAGAAGCCAGGAAAATATTCCAGTCTTCGTTGGCAAAGTCGGTTCGGGATTGAATGGCAGCATGCAAGCCTGCAACATATTCATCAATTTTTTGAATGGCCAGCACATACCGCGCCTGGCGGAGCTGGAATCCCACTTCGCGCCCAACGTCGGCGGGGCTGCTGAACTGCACAAATACAGCGCCTATGTCTGCCTGCTTCAGCAATTCGGCCGATTTGTTATACACTTCTTCGTCAGACGGATATTGAAATTTGTAATCTGCAGCCGCGTTCAACAAAGTGTTTACTTCCATATTGCGGGCCACCGATGCAACCACCACCGTAGAGAGTACGGATTTGATGCGGGTGACTACCGAAGGATATTGTGCAAAATTGTTTCCCGAAAAAGATTCATTGGTAATAACGCCATGTTTATCGGACGAAACGCCGGTGAGCATGGTAGACCAGCCGGAACTGGTATACGCGGGAACGCCGCCATAACCGCTCATGCTATAGGATCCGTTTGCTTTGAGTGCGCCAATACCCGGTGTGGCGGCGTAGTCAATGGCGGTGTTGATAATGCCATCTACGCCAATTACCAGTATCTTTTTGGTTTTGGTTTGTGCAGCCGCCATATTGCCTTGCATCAGCAAAAGAGCCAGTGCCAGGCAGCCATATTTCAAAAAGTTTTTCATCCGTATATTTTTTATTTTACGCTTTGCCGGACGCCCGCCTGCCGGACGGGCAGGGAACTCCGCATAAACATTCTTCTGTGTGAGAAAATCACCATGCTTCGTCATCCACCTATTTTTTTATTTGTATAATCGAACCACGTAACTGCCGGGAATTCCTATTACAAAGTTGAAATTGTAGCTTTCATAGCTCACCTCTTCCACGCCACCTACATCGGTTACTATTTTCCAGGTAGCATAAGTATCTGCCTGCTTTACCGGGAACTTCACACTCCATATTTCCCCTTCTTCGGTATCGTTCACAAAAGTGCCCTTAAAGCCTGCTGCGCGATCTTTGGTAAAGTCGATGTAGTCGCCCGAAAGCGGCTGCCCATCCAGGTAGGCCACAAAACGAACCTGGTTGGGTGCATCGCCAACGCGCTCTATTTCGGGTTGCTTTGCCATGCCGGAGGACCAGGCTAATACATCGGTTTCTTTAAATTCCACCACAAGCGCATCCGTGAGCAGCTTGGCTCCTGACTGGTTGGATACCTGTATATCAAAATGGTACTCTCCTGCCGGAATTTTATTTCCTTCCTGTATTTCCAGCACACCGGTATTTTCATTGATGCGCAAAGCAGGCACCATTACAGTATCGGATTTGAGCGCCAGCTCTTCCGCGCTTTCGTTGCCCACAATCGCTTCTTTATAACGGATCACCGGAATTTCGTCGCTCAATGCGCTCACCGGTTTACCGCCGGGTTCGCGTATCTCCACAATTTCAAACTTCAGGGGCAAGGTGGAGGTGGAAGCCTGGAAATCGCCGATGTTGAGCTGCAACCCGGAAATGGCATACTGTTTCCTGTTTTTATAATTAATATCAGGAGCAATGCTGCCTTCCTGCGGAATTTTGGTGCAGGCACCTGCAAGCAGTATGGTAAATCCAAATGCTGCCGTTAAAAACTGGAATATCTTGTTGCTGTGTATCATCTCTTGCCTAGTTAAATCCAAAAATGTGTGAATCAGCAGCGAGTACCTGCACTATACCGTTGGTTGCATGCAGGTCTGCCGTTTCTACCTGAACAGACTGGTATGTTTCGGCGCCTCCGGGCGCGCCCACATTGAGCGAAAAAACAATAAACCTGGCGCCCATGTTTACATTGCCCAGGTAATCGTCTTGTACGATATTGAATCGCGCTTTGGTATCTCCGTAAGTAGTAACATAGCTATAGGTGGTGGCCAGTTCGCTGCGCACGATCTGCTTATCGGGAATAATATAGTTCTTCAATATTGCTGTAATCTTTTCCATTTCCTCTTCGGGAATTTCGGCGAATGTTTTGGGACGCTTTTCCGGATCGGGAAACACAAGGTTAAAATAGTTTCGGATGGAATAATTTTTTGGTGCCAGGAACGTGGAGCCATTGGCGTTTACAGCCGCTTCCAGCCCGGTTAGGTTAATGAGCGTTGTCAATGTATCAAACACCTCTGGTTTACTTTTCAGATAATCCATGGTAGATACACCGAGGGTCATTGTTTCGTCGGGATTCAGAGTGCCTCCGTCTTCAAAATAGTCCTTGCTGCATCCCGTTGTTAAAACAGCACTTACAAGCGCTATTGCGATCAGTAATTTCATCTTGTTTATCGTTTAGCGTTTAGCGTTGGGCGTTTTTATCGTTTTATTGATTGAATTGCCAGTAATAGGTTTGCTCCATATTAGGATTGTTGGCAAAGGCCTCGTCACTCACAGGGAAAAAACCAGCTCCATCTTTTTCTCCCTGTTCAGTAACATACGAATTGAACTCGTGCAGGCGTCCGAGGCGCACCAGGTCGTACACGCGATGAAATTCGCCAATCAGCTCCCGGCGTCTTTCTTCCAGCACTTCTTCAATAACGGTAGGCTGATCGTCTCTGGTAAACACCGGGATGCCCGCGCGGGTACGGATGGCATTCAGATTTTCCAACGCATCGGCTATGTTGCCGAGCCTTGCATCTGCCTCGGCTTTTAAAAGCACTACATCTGCATACATGAAAACGGGCACCGGCGCTTCCATCAGGTTATAACTGCGGTCTTTCACTTTTCTGAATTTGGCGAACATAATGGCTCTTTCGCCATTGGCGAGCGGATCGGCAAATATGGGTCGCAGCTCACTGGGGCTCACCGAAAAATCGATGCTTTGAAAAAATGCCGGTACTCTTTTATCCGATTTGTCCCTGGCATAATCAGGATAGATCTCCAATATTTTAGACTTGGCTACAGCCAGCGACAAATTGCTTCTGCTGGTATAGGGATTAGTGAGATAATAGGTCATGATGTGACCATAGTAATCCGCATACTCCCCTTTCTTGATATCATAATACATTTCCAGGATCACCTCTTCCGATTCGCCCGCATCAAACAAATTCCTGAACTGGTCTATCGGCACCAGCTTAAACAGGTTGGAATTCATCAATTCTTTTATCGCATCGGAAGCGCCCTGGTAATCTTTCAGCCACATCAACGCATGGGCTTTCATAGCAAGGGCAGCGCCTTTGGTTCCTCTCGACATCGACTCTTTGATGGTTCCTTCGTATTTCCAGGGCAGGTCGGGTATGGCGATGTTCGCTTCGTCTACCACCATCTGCATCACGTTGTTAAGTGGTTCCCTACCCAGCGGTTTTACATTGCGTGCTTCGAGGTTCACCGGAACATCTCCCCATATGCGTGCTGCATAAAAATGCGCCAGCGCTCTTAAAAAATGGGCTTCTGCCAGCAACTGCTTTTTTCTTTCTTCTGTAAATCCTTCGGTAATATTGGGGATCTTTTCCAGCACCAGGTTGCACTGTTCAATTGTTCTGTAAAAAAGCCGCCAGTTGGTCATTGGCTCCAGTTCTGTGCGCTCGATCAAATGGTTTTGAAAGCCCGCCTGCCAGTCACCATCATCGTTGGGTGTAATCCAGTCGCCCGAGCGGGAATCGCCCCAGAAATAATAATCGCCCCAGGAACCGTTGCGGGTAGTTGCCGGCGTATCATCTTTGGTTAACCCCGACAGTGCCCTGCGGAAAATGGCGAAAGCCGCTGCTACCGCCCCTTCTGCATCGCTTCCTGTTTTCCAGGCCTGGTCTTCTGTTACGGTATTGATCGGCAACTCGTCGAGCCATTTTTTGCACGACTCTCCCATAAGAGACAGCAGCACTGCACACGCGATAATGATATTTTTATGCTTTATGTTCATCTCACTTTATTTTAAAGTATCGTACAGATTATAATGAAATGGATACGCCAAACAACAACATCCTGCGCATGGGGTAACCGCCTGACATATCAAAACCATCAATGGTAACCAGCTCAGCATCGGGCCCGCTGTAGTTCTGGAAGGTCACCAGGTTGTCTGCCGTGCAATAAATGCGCATCCTTTCAAACGGAAGCCGGTTCATAATCTTCTTATTAAAAGTATAAGAGAGCGTGGCAGACCTGATTTTGAAATAGGAACCGTCTTCTATATACTCCGAATCGTAATTGATCACCTGCGTGGCATCGCTCCAAGGGTTCAACGTTGGATATTTGGCGTTATCACCACTTTTTTCCCAGATGGCGTAATTGTCGAAATTGGGTAGTGATCCGCTTCCGGCAAATGCTTTACCAAGTTTAAGGCGGTCGAGCAGCGCTGTGTTCACAATGTCTCTGCCAATTACAAAAGTGGTTACCAGGTTCAGGCTAAATCCTTTGTAGGTAAAATCGTTGGTCCATCCGCCGCTCCATTTGGGGTTGGGGTCGCCGGAATATACACGGTCTGATACATTGATGCGATAATCGCCGTTCTGATCTTTGAAATTGCGGTCGCCTACCTGCAGGTTCTTGTTCTGCAGCCCTATCAGTTTTCTGCCGGTTTTGGGATCTACCGGCACCTGGTTTTCTGCCTGGTAAATGCCCTGCGATTCATAGAAGAAGAAACCGTTGAGCGGAGCGCCTACGCGAATGATAGAACCGAAGTCCTGTCCCGAAGTGCTTACTTTAATAATATCTGCATTGCCGTCGGGCAGCCTGATCACCCTGTTTTTGTTGTAGGCAAAGTTCAGGTTCGAGCTCCAGGTAAAATCGCTGCCAAACCTCAGGTTGGTATTAACGGTAAATTCTAAGCCGCGGTTCAGCACATCTGCCGCGTTGCGATATACCTCGTTGTAGCCCGATGTTGTGGGCAGCGAAGTAGATAGGAGCAATCCTTTGGTTACTTTTTCATACGCATCAAAAATAACTTCCACCTTGCCCTTAAACAGAGTTAAGTCTATGCCGAGGTTGGCCATATTGGTTTTAACCCAGGTAAGGTTTTCGTTCTTAAAACCATCGAACCAGGTAGGTGTAAATCCCGAAACGCCTCCATACGCAATCTGGATCAAAGAATTATACTGGTCCAGTTTTCCGCCGTCCATAATACCGAGTGCGAGATAGTTGTTGTCCCAGGTGGTGCCGGATAATCCATAGCTACCGCGTATTTTACCGTTGGTGAGCCAGTCCGACTTTGCAAAAAGACCTTCTTTGTAAAAGTTCCAGCCTGCCGAAACGGAAGGAAACACGCCCCAGCGGTTCGCCTGTCCGAACTTGGACGATCCATCTGTACGGATAGACGCACCCAGCAAATATTTTTGTTGATAGTTGTAATCGAGGCGACTGAAATAGGACATGAGGGTACTGGCGCCGTAGTTACTGGAACCAATGCTGTTGCCTTTTGGCCAGTTTACTGTTTGCGATAGTGTGGGCGCATTGCTCACGCTGCTCACCCGCGTTATTTTCGCCTCTGTTTTTTCCATGCTCTGCCCCAGCAGCACACTCAGGCTATGGTCGCCGAACTTTGGGGTATAGGTTACCGTATTCTGGAACAGCAGGTTTTGGTTTTCGCCGGTAGCGCTCATATTACCCACTCTCAGCGTGCGTCTCGATTCGCCTATAGAATCGCGCATCACACGCAGGTATTCCAGGCTCAGACTGGCTTTATAGCTCAGGTTGCGCACAATGTTCAGGGTGGCATCGGAACTGAAACGTACCCGGTCGTTGAGGTTGGAAATGTGACCGAGCTGGTATACTTCCGCGCCTTTTACAATGGGATTATCGGGCAACGGCAGCAGCGAAGAATAACCGGCAGATAACCCGTCGGGGTTTCGTCCCTGGTCTGTTCTTGAAACGGCCAATGTGTTATTGATGATCAGTTTATTTTTTAAGGCATTAAAGCTGGTGCCTGCCATAAGGCTGTAGCGTTTGAATCCCGTGTTGAACAGGATGCCTTTGCTATCCATATAACCCATGCTGATGCTGTATTGACCAAAGTCGCCCGCGCCGCGAATGGAAGCATTGTAGTCCTGCGTAACCGAAGTGTTGTACAAATAGCCCTGCCAGTCGGATGAGTTGTTGTAGAAAGGATTGGTAACATCGGTATACATGGCCGGCATAGACACACCGTAAGGGGCATATAAATCGTAGAGCCTTTTTACCTGTTCGCGCTCTTTCGTTCCGCCGGCAACATCCTGCAACTGCGGTACAAAATTGACGCCGGTGCGGATATTGAGATTGATCTGCGGCTTGCCTCTTTTTCCTTTTTTGGTGGTGATAAGGATTACCCCGTTGGCGGCTCTTGAACCGTAAATGGCTGCGGCAGACGCATCTTTCAGCACCACCACGTCTTCAATATCGCTGGGGTTAAGGTCTGCCAGCACGTTGGTGCTGGTAACGGCAAACTCACTGCTCATTCTCGAAATGATGGGAATACCATCCACCACATACAACGGCTCCGAAATGGCGGAAGCATCGCCACGACTTACGGCAGCAAGACCACGGATAATGATGGCAGGCGTAGCGCCGGGTTCGCCAGAGTTCAGCTGCACGTTCACACCGGCAATCCTGCCCTGCAACAGCGAACCAAAAGATTCTGCGGCCTGCCCTTCAGTTATCTTATCCATTTTAATATTGGTAACCGAGCCGGTAATTTCCGTTTTGATCTGGCTTTTATAACCCGTTACCACCACATCGCTCAGTGTTTTATTTTCTTCAGTGAGCCTGATGTTGAGATCGGACGCTTTCCTGAACACGATTTGACGCGACTCAAACCCTACGTAGGAAAGCAAGAGCGTATCGCCCACAGCCATTCGCAACCGGAATGTTCCGGCGGCATCGGTAGTGGTACCCGTGTTTTTTCCTTTAATCCCTACGGAGGCGCCGACGACGGGCTTCCCGTTCGAGTCGTTGATTTTACCGGTCATAACTGATTGCGCATAACCCGTTGCGGACAGCATCAGTACTGCAAAAACCAAACAGGCCCCTTTCATTAATGCCTTCATTACATTTGTTTTTTCGGTTCAATTATTTTATCAACTCCGTTAAGGAATCGCCCAATATTCATTCTGGTTCCACCCGTTGCCCTTGATACTGTTGGCTGACAGTGGCCAATAGGCAGCGCCTTTGGTAACATCAGCTTCTGTAAATGCGGGAATATAGGTGGGCACTTCGTTAAATCGGATAAGGTCAAACATGCGTTGGCCGGTGCCCACCAGCAATCGCTGTCTTTCCTTCAGCAATGCGTCGCCGAAATTGTCTTCGGTTAACGTACTGTAATCCTCAGTGGCGCCGTTTGCTGCGCTGATGAGATGGTCTTTCGCCTCTTCGAGACGCTCAGTGCGCCAGGCAGCCTCTGCAAACAGCAGATCGATTTCCTGCAGGCGCAGCAGATCCATCTTGCTGGCATCCTGAACAATCAATACAGCCGCATTGTTAGAGATATTAAACATACCGGAACGGCGGGCGTCGCCTTCGGGATAAATAGCGTTGAAGCGCTCCAGCGGCATGCTCAGCACGCTCCCGCTCAATGGAGCTTGCGGAATTTCGGTGCGTTGGTCTGCACCCATCGCCAGTCCAAAAGAAGATAAACTGTCGGCCGTATTGCTGGTAAAAGTATTCGTCAGCACATCGTAGGCGCTTTGCCCGTTACCGAGCCACAGTGCTTCGTGGGCCAATAAAGAGGTAACAGCGGTTTTATTAAACCTTACAGCCGTTAAGGCAACACTTTCAATACCATCGTCGTTGAGCAGCATCCAGGGCAACAACTGTTGTGCTTCTGTTGCCCACACCATAGCCTGCGCAACCACTTCTTCGCTGGTAAGGCGGGCACCAAAATTATTTTTTTCGGCCGATGGAACATCGCCCCAGATACGCGCCAGGTAGAAATAAGCCATTGATTTGAGCGCCAGTGCTTCGCCCCTGTATACATTATGCTGGTAAGCATTAAGAACGCCTTCTTCTGCCTTGTCTACAATATCCAGCACATCGTTGGCATCTTTGATCACGTCATAAAAAAATCCCCAGTCTGAAAGTTGTACCAGATTGCGGTCGGTGGCTGTCAGTTCCTGGCTGGCTACCTTTTGCTGGTAGGCAACGGCTACCTTCATGTCGCCGGTCCTCGCTTCACCATACATCATCCACGCATAATTGGCCAGCAAAGCCCTGCGGAGGTCTACATACCCTCCAATTACTGCCTGTTGTATGCGCGGTGCTGAATTATAATAGCCCTCTTCCACCGTGCTGTTCTCCTGGTCTACCGTAAGGCTTTTACGGCACGAACAAAACAGGAGTATGGCTATAACGGACAGGATGGTTCCACGTTTCATCCAATATTGCATTTGGTTCATGTTGTTCTTTTTTTGCATCATCATTCTTAAAAAACCAGCTTCACTCCTACAGCCATCGAAGTGGGCAACGGGGTACCTGTATACAACAGGTCGTACCTGCGAGCGCCGGTAATATTCTCTTCCGGATTGATGCCACTGTACCGCGAAAGCGTGAACAGGTTGTCGCCCCGAACAAATATTTCCAGGTCGCTTAACTGCGCCAGTTTAGATATGGAAGTCAAATGCCAGGAAACGGCCGCGCGGCTCAGGCGTAAAAAGCTGCCATCTTCAATGGTTCTGATTCCCTGGTAAATGGTACGCCCATCGGCGCCTTCGCGAATGAGGTAATAAGGTGTTTCTGCGCTTTTGAGCGGAAATTCATTGTTCACACTTTCTGCATCGTACCGGCTGTTGAAAGATTCTGCAAGAATATCCGCGCCCCAGGCATAGGTGAAAGTAAAGGCCGCAGAAATATTGCGATACCGCAAGGTGTTGGTAAAACCTCCGAAACCTTTAGGCTCACTGTTTCCAATCCTTTTTGCCTGGCTGCCTTCCCACGCTACCAGCGAAGTAACCGGAGCACCAGAAACAGCGCCGAGATGGGCGAGGCTGGTGTTCTCAATATCGCCCGGCAATGATTTTGCTTTATTCTTGTAGAAGGCAATGTTCAGGTTACTGGTCCAGGAAAAATTGGCAGACTGTATCCAGGCGCCATCAAGCGCTACTTCAACTCCCGATAACCCCAGTTTGCCACCGGTTCCAAATTTGTAGTCGATGCCACTGATATTGGGCTGGTATCGCTGATAGGTGAAATTGCTGTAGGTTTTATTGAAATAATCTACTGTTACGTTTATAGCCGAACCAAGCGCCACCGTTACACCCGCGTCTATCTGGGTTACGCCAACACTTTTTGCGCCGCTGAAGGCGGGATACAACTCTCCCACTCCCAGGTAATTGCCGCCATAATAAGCGCCATAGGCATCCAGTTGCCCGCGGTACACTTCGGGCCGGCTCAACACACCCGTTCTGCCAATACCGGCATTGAGTTTTACAGGTATGCTCAGGCTGTTTTTCAGATCATAATGAACACCAAGCGCGGGGTAAAAAGCCCATTTCTTGTCGTATAAGGAACTGCCGTCTGTGCGGGCCACCAGGTTGATGGCGAGGTCTTTCTTATACCGGAACTTCCAGTTGCCATAAAAGGACAGGATCTTTTCTACATCGTGATTGGACAATGCTACCACCTGGTTGGCATTGTAACCTGTTACTACTTTTACAAAATCCGATCCGCCGTTTTCCATGCTACGTTGCCCGTTAACGGAAGTGAGCCGGTTATCGGTATTCCTCAATTCGTTGCCCAGCGTCATATCCATTTGCAGCGCATCAGAAAAATCGTGCAGCCAGTTAACAGAAGTATTCCAGGTGATCAGTTGTCTTTTATAAGCGGCGCTCGATGCATATATGTCCCTGTTTAATAAGTTGGAAGGAATATATACATCACGGCTGGCGCCTTCGTAAGACAGGCTGGCGACAGACCGGATGGTAATGCCATGACCAACGACGTAAGCCAGCGCCATAGAAGACATCAGCCCGATATTCTTGTTCTTGTCCATAAAGAACGTTTCATCGCCGATTACGGGCAAAGTGAGGTCACGGCTATATTCGCCCGCATAACGCCCCTTGCGGTTGGCCAACGCCAGGTTGTTATAAAAATGAGCCGACAAGCGGTCGGTAATATTATACTTCGCATTCAGGAACAGCGATTGACGCCCGAACCCGGTATTGTTGATGATGCCTTTATCCTGGTGATTGGTAAGCCCAAACAGGTAAGAACCATAACTGCCCGCGCCGTCTACCATTACACTCTGATCGTGTATCATGTTTCCGTTGCCATACACTTCTCTGCGGGCGGTAGTATTAAAATCGTAAAAGGCATCTTTCCGATAGTCCATATTCTGCAGGAAATTGACCCCTGCATAAGCGTTTGCCCGCACGTGAATAGACCCCGACTGCCCTTCTTTCATAATAATATTAAGAGCTCCGTTGGGCGCCTGCACGCCATAAGCCGCCAGGCGATCAATGTCTTTAATAATGTCGATGCGTTCAATTTGGTCGGGAGAAAAATAAGTGAGTGGGTTGATGCCGGTGATATTAGAAGGACTTGCCACCATTGGCACGCCGTTGATAAGTATAAGAGGCATGGTGGATTGATCTGTCGGGTCGAGGCTTACCCCGCGTAAATTCAACGTGGCCTGAGCGCCCGCTGTGCCAGACCAGCTCTTCACTCTTAGTCCGGCTACCCTTCCCTGTACAATGTTTTCCAGCCCGCTTCGGTTGGATAAAAGCATGCTGTCTACCCTTAGAGAATCCTGTGCCCGTATACTCATGGCGGTACCAATAGATACGAGCATACAAAGCAAAGCTCTCCCAGCAGATTTGGGGATCAGTCTCATAATTTGTTAGTTCTAGTTTATGTAATCCTTGGTATTTCCCGGGTGCAGGTGGTGTAGAAAAGAGGTTAGGGTTAGAGGGCGTTTTTTGAATTATTTAGTTAAAATAAACAAAAGTTTACAATTACTAACTAACGCGACGAAAAAAGTTATCCACAAAATTTGGCTCTTTGCCGGTTTACTATTTTGTTTCCGATTGTTTAACAATATTAAACTTTGTTTATTAACGGTGTGTGTTGTTAAGTTTAATTAATTGTAAACTGTATTTAATATTATAAAGGAGAAAGACAAGCTGTATACTTTTATACCTGCGGCGCGGAGCTTTTATTTTCGGTTAAGCTGCACTGTTACTACTCCCAAATGACACAAGCCAGGCAATACTGCCCGCCCTTCCGCCTGGCTACTGTATGCAACAAACCAGCGCCATAGTGAGGCGTAAACTATTGCATTAATAACGTTGAAAGAAATACAAGAAGAAAACAGCCCGTGTACAGTAAAATCCAGACAATACGCAGGGTTTGGGGAAAAACGCTGCAAGGAAGGAAACGTCAAATCCTCTCCGTGCCGTGGTTCAAAACATGCGCCGCCTCCAACAGCTTTACCAGCAGCCTGTATACCGCAATAGCATTCACGTCCAGGTCGCCGCGGTTGCGCGAGAGTGCCGCTTCCACCAGCTCTTCCCAATCTTTTACCCATTGTTCCACACGCCGGTATTTAAAAAACTTTCGAAACACGCGATACGGGTTAGCATATTCTTTTTGCGACAGGAAGCGGGGGAACTCATTCCACGTATCTCCGCCGGCAACGCTGCCGCTATTGGCCAGGGTATTTGCAGGTAATTGCTTTTTGTGTTTCAGTGCATCGGCTGCTTTTATGAGCGACCGGATGGATTTTAAATACAGCAGCACATCGGCGGGCGACCGTTGGTGGAATATTTTGTCTTCGCCGGCATAGTAGAGCAGCTTGCCAATAATGCTCCTGAAGTGGTATACGGCAGCCAGCGAAAACAGTTCGGCAATTACCTCGTGGGGATTGGCAATGCTCCGGTAGCGCCAGCAGCGGGTATCAAAGCGATCTTTGTTTTTCATAAGCGTTGGTGCGGGGTTACCCTGCAAAGCAACGCCCTGACCACGGAATACGAAAGCCGCGTGGCGAATAAATTAGTTGCGCAACGGCATAAATAAGCGTTTGCCAAACGGTTACGTTAGCGGTAAAAATGTATCTTTAGCGCTCATATATCTAACTGGTATGGAACAGAAAATACACGAAGGACGAAATGTAAAACGCTTTCGCGAAATGCGCGGCCTAAAGCAGGAAGCGCTTGCCGATATGCTGGGTGATGACTGGAGTCAAAAGAAGATTTCCCAGCTTGAATCAAAAGAAACCATCGACGATGGCATACTCGAAGAAGTAGCGCGCATTTTAAAATTTCCCGCCGAATTGTTCCGCACGTTTGATGAAGAGAAGCCCGTGAATATTGTTTCAAACACATTTACCAGTCACGATACCTCCACTATGAATGCCATTAATCCTTACTGTACTTTCAATCCTCTGGATAAAATGGTGGAGACGTATGAAAATATGATTCAGTTGCAGAAGGAGGTGATTGGGTTGTTGCAAAGGTTGGTGGAGGGGAAGTAGCAAGCAATAGATGACGATCAAAAGGCTATTTAGATTTTTATTTATGTAGTGAGCTGTGCGTTTTCTATTAGACATTTGTTGCGTCGCACTCTTGTACGTCGGTACAATAATGAACAGATTAATGCTATTCAAAAAAACTTCCGTGTTGGTCAACACATACATTTATTCCTGATAAAAAAGTAAACCATTAGTTTACCTTTACCATATTCAACTAGATAAAGCCTGCAAATAAAGTGATAATGTAATGTTGAAATCAGTTATGGAAAGGGATGTAATTTATTTAGATAATAATGCTACTACGCCCATTGATCCTCGGGTATTGGAAAAGATGATGCCTTTTCTTACCACTCACTATGCAAATGCAAATAGCATGCATAGATTGGGTGTAGACATCAACAAAGTGATCACACAAGCACGAAAAACAGTAGCTGAATTAATTAATGCTCAACCATCTGAAATTATTTTCACCTCCGGTGCTACAGAATCTATCAATTTGGCTATAAAAGGAGTTGCCGAAAAATCAACTGACAAAAAAAATCATATTATTACTGCTGCTACAGAACATAGCGCTGTTTTGGATACTTGCAAATATCTTGAAACAAAAGGATACGAAGTAACTTATCTAAATGTGAGCAATGACGGATTAGTAAATATTGATGAACTCAAGTTGCATCTCAGATCTGATACTATTCTTGTATCAATAATGTATGCAAATAATGAAACTGGGGTCATCCAACCCATACAGGAATTAGCAAAAATAACACACGAAGCGGGTGCTCTTTTTATGTCGGATGCAACGCAAGCAGTAGGGAAAATTGTAATTGATGTAGAAAAGGAAGATATAGATATCTTGTGTTTTAGTGGGCATAAACTATATGCACCAAAAGGCATTGGAGTGCTATATGCAAAAGATCTTAAGTACGGAAGAAGTATTGTTCCTTTGTTACATGGTGGTGGTCATGAAAATGGTTATAGAAGTGGGACACTAAATGTACCCGGTATAGTTGCACTAGGCGAAGCTTGTGCGATTGCACGTGTTGAGATGGTTGAAAACGAACAAAAAATCCTAACTCTCAGGAATCACCTAGAAACCTCGCTGCTAGCTAGCCCAACTGCACGGTTGAACGGTTCTGTGGTTAATCGAATGTATAATGTTAGCAACATTTTTTTTAAAGGAATCGACAGTGAAATCATGATTACGAGGCTTAGCAAGCCAAAAAATGATATACCAATTATAGCCGTAAGTAATGGCAGTGCCTGCACTGCTGCTAATATTGAGCCTAGCCATGTGTTGAGAGCTATGGGATTAAACTACGAGGAAGCCTTTAGTAGCATTCGCTTTTCCTTGGGAAAATTCAATTCTAAGGATGAGATTGATATAACCATAACAGCAGTTGAAAATATTATCGAGTTATCTAAAACACTTTCAGTTTAAGCGAAAAAATCATTTGTAGCTTTTATTTTGGCAAAAACGCATTATATTTATTTTCCATTACTCAACCCCCGCACGTTATGCCATCTATCGATTTGCAAAGCTTATTCCTCAAATTATTTCTTGCTCCCACTGAAAAAGAAATTCAGGAGATTATTGACGGTTCACCACAGATCTTCAGCAATGAAAACTGGAAGCCTGTAGGAAAAAATGAAAGCAACTATGGGATCATAGAAAATCAACAATCAAATCCTATTGCAGCCTTAGTAGAGAAAGTGACGAATTCAATAGATGCTATTCTCACGAGAAAGTGTTTGGAAAAACAAATTCGCCCTGACTCTGCTGACGCTCCCCGGTCAATGGAAGAAGCAATAAGACAGTTTTATCCGGAGCATAAACAATGGGACTTGCCTACTTTCAGACGCAAACAAGCTGAAGAGATACAAATCATTGCAGATGGACCTCCTAGAAATACTTCTGTAATTATATACGACAATGGAGAAGGACAACATCCCGAGCATTTTGAAAGCTCCTTTTTATCGCTTGTTAGCGGCAATAAGAACAAAATCATGTTTGTGCAGGGCAAATATAATATGGGCGGCTCCGGCGCAATTGTTTTTTGCGGCAAAAAGGGATATCAGTTAATTGGTTCCAAAAAATATGATGGCTCTGGACAATTTGGATTTACGCTAGTAAGAGAACATCCATTTGCAAAAGGTGAATCTGACCACAAAAAGAATACTTGGTATGAATATTTGACAATAGATGGTAGTATACCATCATTTGATCTAAAAGGAGATTTAGATCTGAAATTGTTCAACAGAAAATTCAAAACCGGTTCTATCATAAAGCTTTATTCCTACCAGTTTCCTTCTGGCTATTCCGGGTTTGCACAGGAATTGAATCAAAGTTTAAATGAATTTTTATTTGAACCAGTGCTGCCCATTTTTACTGTAGATAATAAGGAGCGCTATCCCAATAATAAAGTGTTGGAAAGAGACCTTTTTGGCTTAAAACGGAGGCTAGAACAAGATAGCGAGTACATTGACGATCATTTTTCTGAAACTTATATGGACGCTTTATTCGGAGAAATGAAAGTAACCTGTTATGTGTTTAAGGCGAAGGTTGGAGATAATGATGTAAAGAAAACGAAAGAAAACATTCGTCGTTTCTTTTTTAAAAATAATATGTCTGTGATGTTTTCCATTAATGGACAGGCTCATGGCCATTACACTTCAGAATTTATAACGAGGACGCTAAAATTCAATTTACTCAAAGACTACTTGCTCATACACGTGGATTGTACAAAAATGAAGTATGAATTCCGGAAAGAGCTATTCATGGCTTCCCGTGATCGTTTAAAAGAAGGTGAAGAGTCAAAAGAGCTCCGAGAATATTTAGGTAAGAAGATTAGAAAAAGTAGGCTAGACGATATTAACCGTCACAGAAAAGAATCGATAGGATTAGATAGCGAGGATACAAATGAGCTCTTAAAGTCGTTTGCAAAAAATTTGAATAAGGATTCAGAATTATTTAAACTTTTACAAAATACGCTCAAGTTAGAAGAAAAGAAAGATAAGGATGTCAAAAAACCAGACCAGAAAAAAGAAAAAATCCAGGAAGAGAAAAAGCCTTTTAACCCCAAGCGATTTCCATCATTTTTCAAACTACATAATGTTAAACATGGCGACCGGCAAGTGATAACTATTCCTCAGAACGGCGAAAAAACAATTCGCTTTGATACCGATGCGGAAAATGAATATTTTGATAGATGTGATGAGCCAGGTGATCTTGAAATTGCTTTGTTAAGCGTTGATAATAATAATGTGGATGGTGGAGATAGAAAAGGCGATCAAACAGGAATCAGTTCATTGTTGAATATAAGTAAAAGTAGCCCTAAAGACGGGACTATTAAACTATCTTTTACGCCTACAGAGTCAATGAATGTAGGAGATGAAGTGCCTGTAAAAATTTCGCTAAATGGCGCTGGTGAAATTTTTGAAGAGCTACTGTGGATTAAAATAAAAGAAAAAGAAGCACCGCAGAATACTGTACCTAAAGAAGAAGACAGTATTGAGAATATAGGCTTGCCAGAACTCGCAAGAATTAAAGAAGAACAGTGGGCAAGTTTAGAAGCCGCTGGTATTGAAATGAATTTCAATACTGTAATGTATCCGGTTGGCGAGGGAAATACACTGGAGAAGATTTATATAAATTTAGACAGCAAAGTTTTTTTAAACAATCGCTCAAAACTAAAGTCGGAAGAGCAAATACAAGTAGCTGAAAAGAGATATTTGGCCTCCATCTATTTCCACACCCTATTCTTGTACATGATTACCAAAAAAAGAAATTACAAATTGCAATTAAATAAAGATGGACAAGAAAACGAAGTAACTGTGGATGAATACATTCGGGATGTGTTCGATAGCTATTACTCTGATTTTCTTTTAAATTTTGGAATGGAGCAATTAATTAACTCCTTAGAAGATTAAGATATTCAAGTGTTTATCTGGGCATATTACTGAAAAATAGTTGGTAAAAACCGCTGTAATCCTTTGTAGGAAAGGTTTAGCTCAGAGCTTAGTGAAAGTCGTTTCACTAAGCTTTTTTTGTAAATGAAAAAGTCAAAAAAAAAGGTGTTGGGCATGTGGTAGTCTTTCAGTTATCAAATGGGGCAGGCAACTAGCTAAGCAACGGTTTAAATGTAAGGATTGCGGTGTTCTGTTTACCCGAAATGATCGCAGGCACCAACTGCAAAATCGTTTTGTATGGTTTAAAAAATGGGTATTAGAGCGACAGACCTTTAAAACGCTTAGCCGCGATAGCAACTTATCGATTGATACACTTCAGCGCACTTTCTATACATTTCTACAGCAATCCCCCAAGGTAAAGATTATCAAGCGAAGCAAGGTTCATTTAAGGATGGACGCCACCTATTTTCAGCAATTTTGCCTTTTATGCTATCAGGATCATGAAGATGGATATACACAGTTAATTCGTTTTTCTGATGGAGAGCATTACAGCGAGATTAAAGAAGATTTAGACAACCTTATTAAGCTGGGTGTACAAATAGAAAGCATTACAACCGATGGTCATAAAAGTATTCTTAAAGCCATCAAAAAATCTGTTCCGGATGTCTTGGTTCAGAGATGCCTGGTACATATCCAAAGAATGTGTTTGCTTTGGCTGACGCGGTTTCCAAGGCATCCTGCAGGCATAGAGCTAAGGCAACTGGTTCTAATGCTTATGAGTATCAAAACCGAAAATGATCGCCTGTATTGGACTCATGAATTATCGCTTTGGTATAACCGCCATCAGCAGTATTTACAACAAAGAACAATCAATGAGCAAACAGGTAGATATTGGTACACTCATAAATTATTGAGACGTTCTTTCTTTGCAATTAAAAGAGCATTACCTAACATGTTTCATTACCTGGGAAATCCAGCCATTCCTTCAACAACAAACGGAATAGAAGGCTTCTTTAGCCACCTTAAAAATCATTTGGACTTACATCGGGGGCTAACTGCTCAACATAGAATCGACTTTATCAAGTGGTATATCTTTTTTTCAAACAGCAAATGAGTTTTTTTAGCCATTAAGCGTTCCGGTAATAAAGATAAAAGGCAGCTCCTGGAACTGCCCATTACCGTTTACGCATTAGTCATATTGCTGGCGAGTTGGTCTCCACCAGAGCTCGCTTCCTCTTCCGACTAACATCCGAATATTATGATTTATTGGCGAAATAATCACCAACTATTTTTCAGTACATTACC
>JBQCFW010000064.1:0-13451 GCA_051958655.1 Agriterribacter sp.
TATTAGGTACTGCCTTCATGTGTATTTTTTGGTTCGTTGTAAGTCTTATTATCGCAGCTATCATAAAAAGAAAAAAACCGGCTTTCCCCTCGGTTTCTCAATAACTATTTGCTAAAACTTGCGCATGGATATCAGTATTGTAGTGCCTTTGTTTAATGAAGAAGAGTCTTTGCCGGAGCTATGTGCATGGATTAAAAATGTAACCGATGCCAACGGATTCTCATACGAGATTATATTGGTAGACGATGGCAGCACAGATGATTCGTGGCAGGTAATTGAAAATTTACGCCAGCAGTACCCGCATGTAAAAGGTATAAAGTTCCAGCGCAATTACGGTAAAAGCGCAGCGTTGAACGAGGGCTTTAAAGCCGCACAAGGCGACGTGATCATTACCATGGATGCCGATTTGCAGGACAGCCCCGATGAAATACCCGAGCTGTATAAAATGATTGTAACCGATGGTTACGACCTGGTAAGCGGCTGGAAAAAAGTACGCTACGATGCCACCCTTTCAAAAAACATTCCTTCCAAATTTTTCAATGCGGTTACCCGCCGCATGTCTAAAATAAAACTGCACGACTTTAACTGCGGGCTGAAATCGTATAAGAAAAAAGTGGTAAAAAGCATTGAAGTGTATGGCGAAATGCACCGTTATATACCCGTGCTGGCAAAATGGGCGGGGTTTAAAAAAATAGGCGAAAAAGTAGTGGAGCATCGTGCAAGAAAATATGGTGTTACCAAGTTTGGCTGGGAGCGTTTTGTAAATGGTTTTCTCGATCTGGCGTCTATTATGTTTGTGGGTAAATTTGGTAAAAAGCCCATGCATTTTTTCGGACTTTGGGGTACCGTTTCGTTTTTAATAGGCATTGCAGTAAGCATATACCTCATCGTTAGTAAAATTATCGATCCCGAATATGCACTTACCAATCGCGTTTCCTTCTTCCTGGCGCTTACCATGGTGTTGCTCGGATCGCAGTTTTTCCTGGCTGGTTTTATAGGTGAATTAATAGCCCGGAATTCGCCCGAAAGAAACAGCTACCTTATCGAAAAAAAGATAGGTTTGTAATGCAATAGCCGGCAATTTTATTTTTAGTTAAAGCCTTACAGGTTGAGCAGTTCAGTCAGTAAAAAAATTGTTATTATCGGTCCGGCCCATCCCTTGCGCGGCGGTCTGGCTTCTTACGACGAACGGCTAGCGCGCGAATTTCAGCTAATGGGCTGGGATACCCACATCTATACTTTTTCATTACAGTATCCGGGGTTTCTTTTTCCCGGCACCACGCAATATTCATCAGAGCCTGCACCCAAAGACCTCAACATACACATACGCATTAATTCTGTAAATCCTTTTAACTGGTTGAGCGTGGGCAACGAGCTGCGGAAAATGAAGCCCGATATTATTGTTGTAAGATATTGGTTGCCTTTTATGGGCGCCTGCCTTGGTACCATTTTAAGGCGCGCAAAAAAAAATGGAACAACCCGTATTGTATGCATTGCCGATAATATTTTTCCGCACGAAAAACGGCCGGGCGACAATATGCTTACGAGCTATTTCTTAAAAAGCGTGGATGCCTTTATTACGATGAGCGAAAAGGTGCTGAGCGATTTAAAAACGGTAGAAAAAACAAATCCGGCAAGATTTGTTGCGCATCCCTTATACGATAATTTTGGTGAGATACTGCCACAGGATATTGCAAGAGAAAAATTAAGCCTGGATAAGAATGACCGGATCGCTTTGTTTTTTGGATTTATCAGGAAATACAAAGGGCTGGACATACTGCTGGATGCTATGAAAAAAGTGAAAGAGCATTGTATCAGGAATGGATTAAAACCAATTAAACTGCTAGTGGCCGGCGAATTTTACGAAGAGGCACAGCCTTATCTTGACCAGATAACTCAACTCCATATTGCAGATGTTGTCATTTTGAAAACAACATTTGTTGCAGACAGTGAAGTGAAATATTACCTGTGTGCTGCAGATGTGGTGGTGCAGCCCTACAGGAATGCTACCCAAAGTGGCGTTACGCCCCTGGCATACCATTTTGAAAAGCCAATGATCGTTACCAACGTAGGCGGGTTAACGGCCATGGTGCCCGATGGGATAGCAGGGCTGATTGCTAACCCGGACAGCGAATCGCTGGCAGAAAAAATAATCCGGTTTTTTGAAACCGGCGCTTCTCATTTTTTTCCCGGTCTGCAGGAAGAAAAGAAAAAATATACCTGGAGCAAAATTGCCAATGCTATTGTGGAGCTTTCAGCCGTCAGCTATCGGCGGTGAGCGATTAGTGTTAGCTTCGAAAGGTTTCCAACCTTCAAAAGGTTGGAAACCTTCCCCAACCTTCCGCCCTATTCCTTTCACCTTATACCTTCCACCTTTCGCTTTATTTATTCCGTTCTGAGTGATTTTACCGGGTTTGCCACAGCGGCTTTTATTGCCTGGAAGCTTACTGTAAACAATGCAATGGCTATTACCAGCAGGCCGGCTATCGCAAACATCGTCCAGCTGATGGTGATTCGATACGGGTAGTTTTCAAGCCATTTGTTCGACGCCATCCAAGCCAGCGGAATAGCAATGATCAACGCAATCATTACCAGCTTTAAAAAATCTTTTGACAGGATGGTAACGAGGTTGTTTACCGATGCGCCCAACACTGTCCGGATGCCAATTTCCTTGGTGCGCTTTTCGGCAGAGAGTACCGATAATCCGAACAAACCAATGCACGAAATAAAAATGGTAAGAATGGCGCTGAACAACATAATGCTTTTCCACTTAGCTTCTGCCTCGTAGCTGCGCAAATTTTCTTCGCTCAAAAATTTATACGAGTACGGGTTGAATGGAAAAAGCTTTTTGTATACCGTTTCAATGTGCCTGAGGCTGGCTGCAGCCGTGTTGGGTTTTATTTTTATGAAAACAATTCCGTATTGATTCCCGGGTTTCATGGTGAATAGCTGCGGCCCTATTTTTTCGTTGAGCGAACGGAAATGATAATCTTTTACCACGCCTACAACAGTATATTTTTCATTTTCGTTGTACCAGAAATTTACTTCCTGTCCCAGTGGTTTTTTCCATCCTGCCTTCTTTACAAAACTTTCATTTACCAGAACCGAATGTGTAGAATCGGATGGAAAATCTTTTGAAAAATTTCGTCCCTGCGCCAACGGAATTTTAAATGCAGGCAAATAGCTTTCGTTTATTGTTTCGTATGAAAATTGTATGATGGAATCGCTGTTTATTTTAGCAGCCGTGCCCCATTGTCCGCCATTTTTAGGTGCCACTGCAATGATGTTCGGGTTTTTCAGCAATTCGGTTTCAAATACTTCAGCCTCACTGCGGCTAAGCTTGTATTTATTGATTCCGATAAGGTCGCTGTCGTCGTAGCCCAGTTTTTTGCTGGTGAGATAACTGAATTGCGCGTATAAAGTGAACGTGGCTATAATCAGGAACGATGCCAGCGCAAATTGAAGCACCACCAGCGATTTTTGGAGATAATTTTTGCCTGCCAGCATGAAACGGCTGTAAAGCGTTTGCACAGGATTGTAACCGGAAAGCACCAATGCGGGATAAAAGCCGGCTAACAGCCCCGTAAGTAAAAAAAGCAGGATATAATAAGTAATCAAACTGATATCGAACAAATAGGAAATAGACAAAGCCTTGTTGGCAAGATCGTTGAATAAGGGAAGCGCCAGTTGCACCAGCACAATAGCAAACGCAAATGCAAAAAGGCAAAGCAAAAAAGACTCACCCAAAAATTGAGCAATTAATTGTTTTCTGTCGCCGCCCACCACTTTGCGAATGCCAATTTCCTTTGCTCTTTTAATAGAACGGGCTACCGTGAGGTTGATAAAATTGATGCAGGCAATCAGCAAAATAAAAATAGCAATACCGGAGAGAATGTAAGAATACATGGGATTGCTTGCATTGGAAAGTCCATTTTGGGCGGGCAGTTCAACACTCATATGCATATCGGTAAACGGCTGCAGCGAGTAATCTATCTTACCGTCTATAACCGGACCATATTTTTCCAAAATTGACTTCAGCGCATCCTTCGAATCCTGCGCATAAAATTGCTGCATCTTTTTTTCAACGTCGCCAACATTGGCAGCAGGCGTTACCGTAACAAACGTGTTGAGAAAAGTATTGAACCAGTTTTCGGAATTCTGATATTCTTTAGCATCTACTATCATTGGCAATAATGCCTCGAACTTAATTGACGAGTTTTGCGGACACCGTTTGGCCACTGCCGTTACTGTGTGGGGTTGAAAATCATTGTCTTTTTTTATCATCACCAGTTTTCCCACAGCATCGGTGGTGCCAAATTGTTTTTTAGCAAAGTCTTCGCTGATCACCACAGAATAAGGCTCCTTCAGGCAGGTTTTCGCATTGCCATCTAACAGCGGAAAAGAAAAAACAGAAAAAAAGCTGCTGTCTACTTTCAGGAAACCTTGTGAGTGTACTTCGGTACCTGTTTTTATATCTTCCTGTGCACTTTGGATACGTGTAAAGCCGGTAAGTTCCGGAACGGCGGCTGTAAATTTCGGACCCTGGAAGTATCCGCTGTTACCGTCTTTTTGGCCTTTGCCATCCTTGTTAACGCTGTAAGATACTACGCGGTATATGTTCTGAACGTTTTGATGAAACCTGTCGTAACTGATTTCATCCTTAACATACAAAATGATGAGCATGGCGCTCGCCAGCCCCAGGCTCAGGCCAATTACGTTGATAAAAGAGTATATCTTATTTCTGCGTAGGTTTCTGAAAGCAGTTTTTAAATAATTCCGGAACATAAGCTTAGGTTATATACCCATCAGATCAACACGCATACCATATAGCAACTGATTGATAACCAGTTGCTACTAAGGAAGTATGATTGGGTGGATGTACGCAATTGAACGCCCACTGTCCGAAAACGAACAACCTGTTTACGAAACAAGCTGATGCAGTTCCTTTTCGGTAAAATCAAGCAGGCTCTTTAGCTGAAGGTCGGCAGCGTTCCATTTTAGCTGATGTTGAAAAACAGGTGCCGGCACTACCACGCATTTCATACGGGCTGCCTTTGCGGCTATCATGCCGTTAAAAGAATCTTCAAAACAAATACATTGTATGGGATGTTTGTTCAGCTCGGCCGCGCAATTCATATACACTTCAGGGTGGGGCTTACCATGAGGCAATCCCTCTGCAGAAGTGGTAGCCTCAAAGTAATGACGAATGCCGATCTTATCAACCACCACATCTACCAGGCTCATAGGCGAAGAAGTAGCCAGCCCGATGGTGAAGCCTTTGCTTTTGAGCAGTTCCAGCACTTCTGTTACGCCCGGCATAATAATGCCATGCAAACTAATTTTATCTATGGCTTTGTTAATGATCCTGTCTACGGCATCGTCGCCAAAGCGGATGTCCACACCAAAAAAGCTGAACCAGTGTGTAATCCACTCACGCGTGCGCAAACCGGTGGAGCTTTGGTATTGTTCAGTAGTGAGTTCTATATCAAATTCTTTCAGCAATTCGGCGCCTGCTTCTTCCCATAAGGGTTCAGAATCTATCAGCAGTCCGTCCATATCAAAAATAAAGGTATCAGGTTTCATGCCGCAAATATATAGGGAAGTTGTATAGAGAATAAATCAGTTTGTAGCACCTGTATTTCAATGGTCAACGAGGTGAATGATCTGGCGGCTGTTTTGATGTTTGCAAGACATCAATCTCTTACCACCATGGCGAGCCTCCGGCTAAGCCATCTTAATCACAAGGCAATGCTACAAGACCTGCGCCAGAATGAGTAGAAAAAGGTTGCCAACCTTCCGAAGGTTGGCAACCCTTTTTGTGCTGATGCAGATATCCGAACGATTACTGCAAAGCAAATATCACGCTCACCTCGTACCTGAGTTTTATCTTTTTGAAATCAACCGCAGGTTCTCCTGCTGCTGCATCAAAAGCCTGTTCTTTCATTAAAGTATTTGACGCCATCAAGTTCCTGTAAACAGGCATTACAGTATAATCTGTAGGCTCCTGGACGGTAATAGCAACGCCCACTTTTTCGCCAATGGCTTCGCCGAGATAAATGGCCTTTTCTTTTGCCGCTTTCACCGCTTGTATTTTTAGCTGTTTGCGGTATTCTTCAATTTTGCTGTGCGATGTTTTGGCTATGAAAAATCCCTGTGTGGCTTCGTCGTCAAGTCTCTCCACCAGTGCGTCTATCTTTGTAGTGTTGGCAAATTTTACCATATAGCCGATGCTGGCCATCATGTTAGGGTTCTTCTTCTTTTTGCTCAGCCAGTAATCACGATCTGCGCCGGTGTAAGAAGCAATGCTGATGTCCGACTCTGCTATTCCAACGGCTTTGCAGGCTTCTAAAAATTTCTTCTTAATGCTTTCGATATCTATTTTACCCGAGCCTTTCTTTTCGTATTCACGAAGGGTTACCTGCACAAATATTTCGTCGGGCACTATTTCCATTTCAGCGCTACCGGCTACATTAATCGTTTTGGGGTAAGGGTTTACCACTGTGTTTACCTGGGCTGACGTTACACTTACTGTTGCGATTAAAGCCAGTGCTAAAAAAAATCGTTTCATATTCATTGTTTTGAAAGTAGATGTATTGCCGGAATAGATTACATAAATAGGGGAAACCGTTGCACGGGAGTTAACAAAGTCTTGACAAATACCCTATATTGCGATGTAAACCAAGGACTAAAACTTTAGAGATGCCCTCATTTTACGAAAGGCTGCGATATGTTAAACTTGTAAGGAAGATAGTGTATGTAATTATCGGGGTGTTATCGTATCCTGGTTTAGCCATCATTAACAAGCTAAAAATTACCGGCACCGAGCACCTCAAAAATCTTCCCCGCAACAAAGTGCTTTTTGTAAGCAATCATCAAACCTATTTTATGGATGTGATTGCTTTCCTGCATATTTTTTGCGCTGTTAAGTGGCGGAAAAAAAATAAGCTTGGCGTGCCGTACTACCTGCTCAATCCTTTTTCGAGTGTTTACTTTGTGTCGGCAGAAGATACAATGAAGAAAACATTCATGAGCCGTTTGATGGCAATGGCTGGGGCACTCACGGTAAAGCGTACCTGGGTAGAAGAAGACAAAACAGTAAGAAAGGGGCTGAATCTTTCAGACACCAAAAAAATTCTCAAAGCGCTGGAACGGAATTGGGTCATCACTTTTCCACAGGGCACCACCACTCCGTTTGCACCCGGTCGCAAAGGCACTGCATTTTTAGTAAGGCAAAGCAAGGCAACTGTTATTCCCATCGTCATAACCGGCTTCAACAAAGCCTTTCACAAAAAGAGTTTAAAGCTGATGAAAAAAGGTACGGTGATGACGGTTACTTTCAAGCCTCCCATGCAAATTAACTACAACGACAACCTGGACGTAATATTAGACCAGTTAATGGATGCGATTGAACAGAGTGATGCGCATAAAGAGAAAAGCCGGGGAACTACTCTGTAAACAACGCTTTCAATTCTGCTGCGTCGTTGGGTTTCATTTTTCCTCCCAGTATCAACCTCAATTGCCTGCGTCGCATAGCGCCTTCAAACAAACGCATTTCGTCTTCGGTTTCAGGAATAAGTTGTGGTACAGCGCTTGATTTTCCAGCAGCGTCCAGCGCTACAAAAGTATAGTAAGCTTCGTTGCTTTTGTATTTATGCTGATTTTTAAGATCTTCTCCCCACACGCGCATATGCACCTCCATTGAGCTGTTGAATGCCCTGCTCACTTTGGCTTCGATGTATACCGCGTTGCCCAGTTTAATAGGATTTTCAAACGAGATATTGTCAACAGAAGCCGTAACAACCGGTGCGTTGGCATGCTTTTGTGCCGACAGTGCAGCCGCAATATCCATCCAGTACATCAGCCGTCCACCCATCAGGTTGCCAAATACATTCGTATCGTTCGGTAAAACCAGTTCTGTCATCATTACCAGCGAGTCTTTCGCTGTTTTGGAGGGAATGCTCATGTAAAAAATTGTTGCAAAGATAACTGTTGAAGCCCGGATGGATTTCAACCCAATGGCATTTAGTAAGTAAAACTCATTTTTCGCCGCAGATTCGCAGATAAGGATCATCTGCGAATCTGCGGGCTCATTAATACACTAAATTTTTCCAACCTTGATGGTTTTAACTCCACGACTCCTCATTTCAATCAAATACCATCTTTATATCGTAACCTTCTCAAGCGATGTTAAAAAACTTTCATCCGCATCAGCGCCTATACCAGCGCCTTCCGGTAATTCTACAAAAAAGTTGTTGTAACGTACACCGCCGGTAACCGGGTCAATTTTATGCCCCAGCATGCAGGTGTCCATGTCGTAAAAAACAATATTATCCTGCGATGATGCAAAATGTGCAAATGCGGTAAGCGCCACCCGGCTCTCCAGCATGCCGCCCATCATACACGGAATGTTATGCTGCCTGCAAACTTTATTGATCTCCAGCGCCTCCAATATACCGCCACTTTTTGAAAATTTGATGTTTACGTAACTACATCCATCACTTTTTATCACACGTTCTGCATCGTAATGATCAAATACGCTTTCATCTGCCATAATAGGGATGGGGGAGGCCTTTTTCAGGGCAGGCAGCAAGTGATCGTTGTACCGCCGCATCGGTTGTTCGCAAAATTCGATAGTATATTTTTCAATGCCCGATAAAACGGTGATGGAATCTTCGTAAGTCCATCCCTGGTTGGCGTCTATCCGCAGCTGCACATCTTCGCCTACGCCTTCACGTATGCAACGTATGCGCTCTATATCTGCCGCCGCATCTTTACCCAGTTTCACTTTAATAATGCGAACGCCCTGTTGCTTAAAAGCAATTGCCTGTTGAGCCATAGCCTGCGGACTGTCGATGCCTACCGTAAGGTCCGTTTCCATATGCTTTTTATTACCCCCTAAAAACTGGTACAGCGGTTGGCTGGCCGCCTTGGCAGCAATATCGTACAAGGCCATATCAAAAGCACTTTTAGCGGTGCTGTTGTAAGCGGTAAAAGCATGGAGCTCATTCATTCTGTCGCGTATCTGCAATGGGTCTTTTCCTTTCCAGAGCGCTGCAAAATCTTTGGCCATTTCAAAGCAGGTATTCTGCGTTTCGCCTACAATCATTGGAAAGGCAGAGCATTCTCCCACACCGTATAAACCTGCGTCTGTAAAAACACGAATAAATATATTCTGCGCAAAATGCATAGTTCCCGTGGCAATGGTAAACGGGTGCATAGGAATGCTGAACCTGTAAATGTCGGTATGTGTAATATTCATTTGAAGAAATGGTCAGTTAAGTTAATTAAGTTGATTGGTTGATTAAACAAAAGACCGGATAATACCTTCCCGCTGACAAACGCAGCTGTTTTTTCACGATATGAGCAGATTTATTTCATTTAATTCCTGCTATTATATGCGGCTACTGCCCGCGAACATCTGCGGGAAAAAGTCCCTCTCCGTTTTCGATGCGCAAAAAACGGGTAACGCACGAAGGTATTTCATCGCGGTAATGACTTACATAGAGCAGGGTGGTGTCGAACCTCTCGCAAATAACATCAATTAACCGTTTAAAAGCCTGAATATGCTCTGCGTCCAATCCCTGGCAAGGTTCGTCGAGTATAAGCAACGGAGGATTTTTTACCAACGCCCGTCCTAATAACACCAGTCGCTGTTCGCCAGCCGATAGCGCAGACAATACTTTTTGCTGCACTGCTTCCAAACGCAGTATCCTGATCCATTGATTTACCATGGCCGTTTGTTCATCGTTCAGTTTCCTGAACAAACCAATGGAATCAAACAAACCCGATGCAATGGTTTCAAAACAGGTAGCAGTATAATCGAAATACAAATGCATTTCGGGCGACACATACCCTATTTTCTTTTTAATGTCCCATATGCTTTCGCCACTTCCGCGTCTTTTATCGAACAGGTAAATTTCGTTGGCGTATGCTTTCGCGTTGTCGCCGGTAAGCAGGCTCAGCAGGGTAGACTTTCCTGCGCCATTGGGCCCCGAAATGCTCCAATGTTCGCCCTTTTTCACTTCCCAGTTAATATTTTTCAGTATTTGCTTGTCGCCATAAGCTACGTTAACCCCGCGCATGCGCAGTGCATATTCAAAGTCTTCGTGTTTTTTTTGCACAATGCCCGCAAGCTCCTGGTGGTTAATGCTGAAAATTTCATGTTCCTGCAACAACGTGCTGTTATAAGAATTCCTGGGTACTGCCTGTACCAGTTTTCCTTTTTCCAGTACTGCCACATGTGTAACTGCATCGGGCAGTTCGCGCGGAGCGGTAATAAGCATAATCTGCACGCCCGACTGAACAAGCGTTGCAATAATCTTATTCAGTATCTCACGCCCGGCAGTGTCCAGTCCTGTAAACGGATTATCCAGTATCAGCAGGTCGGGCTCCTGTAAAATAGCTTTCGCTATCTGGAGCCTTTTGTTTTCGCCGTTCGAAAGCTGGATCAGCGGTTTGTCAAGCAGCGATTCAATGTGCAGCAATGCAGGAATTGCCGTTGGCTCAATGCCTGAAGAAAGTGTTTGGTGAAAAGAAGAAAGCCGGAGCGCCTGCGCCACCGTAACCGCGTCTTCGGCATCGGAAGAATTATACCGCTGCTGGTAATAAAAGTCGGACATGTTAGACAGGTTCCTGAACCTGTGCTGCTGATCAATTACGGTAACGCGTACCGGCAAATCCTTCTGCCGCGGAAAAACGAACCGGCCAGTGTAAAAATGCTGTCCTGCAATGGTGTGCGCCAGCGTTGTTTTGCCACTGCCCGATAAGCCGGTAATAGCCCAGCACTCCTTTTCGTTAACGGTGAGAGAAATATTTTCTAAAACATTTTTGCCATTCAGCTTCACTGAAAGTTGATCGAGTACCAAAAAAGGAAAAGCCATTGTATTTTTCTTTTACAATGGCTCAAGTTATCATTTTGTTCACACTCTGCGGCTTTAATCTTCATCTTCATAATATGCATCTTCATTATTGTAATAAGAAGATTCCCACTCTTTCACCGCACGGTCATCCAATAATTCAAGTATGTCGAAAACAGGATCAGATTTTCTTTTCCAATCCGTGGTTTCCGTTTCTCCATACTTTGCCACAAACGCACAATGATCAGATTCCATTAATACTCTGATCAGAGAAACAGGTGATCCCTCTTGTTCCTGAATAAGATAATAACATCCTTTTTCCAACAGCGCATACGAATACATAGTCATACAATTTTAAATCTGATCAAATACAGATTTAATGGGTAGTTAGTATTTATTTAACAAGGTTGAAGTACCAGAAATCAGAATTAATGGGGTAACCAAACCGATATATAAATGTGTAGTAAGTATTGCTATATATCGTAAGGTTGATACAAATTTAATGGATTTATCCGTAAAGGCCACGCTAGGCGGGAGCCAATACAGCATTTTACAAAAAATTAATAATGCTTTTAAGAACCAGTAAAATACAGTTGGTGGTAAAATTTAATATTAAAAGATCAGTTTAAAAATTTTCCCGGATTGGGTATGAAATTTAAAAAGGCCGTATAGTGGTCGAGATACTTGCGTTTATTGAGCTTATAATAATAAGCGCCTTTTTTTGAATTGAGTTTGTCTTTTTCTTTTTGCTTCAGCAGCAGACCCATTGATAAAACTTTGCGACTGAAATTGCGATTGTCAAATCCCGTATCATATACCGCTTCGTATAATGACTGCAGCTGAGGAATGGTGAATTTTTGCGGCAACAGCTCAAACAAAACGGGATATACAGCGGCTTTATGTTTTAGTTGCTTGTACGCAAGCTTCACCATTTCGTTGTGGTCAAAAATCAGGTCGGGCGCTTCTTTTAATAAGAACCATTCGGCGTGGTATTCATCACTCAGTTGTTTTTCGTACTGGTGAATATCTATCAAAGCAAAATAAACAATAGACAACGCTCTCTCAACCGGGTCTCGCTCCGGATCGCCAAAAGCCAGCAATTGTTCCATATATACATTTTCAAGCCCCGTATTTTTTTTAAGAATACGGTTGGCAGCCTGCCGCAGGCTTTCGTCGGGGCGTATAAAGCCGCCGATAAGGCTCCACTTGCCTTTTTCGGGTTCCAGGGCCCTTTGCACCAGCAATAACTTGAGGTTATTGCCATCAAAGCCAAAAATGATACAATCTATGGCAACGAGTAAACGGGTTTCTTTCGTATAACGTAACGACATATGGCGTGAGATCTTTTTACTATGCTAGCGATTTGTATGAAAGTACTCAATTTTATGAAACGAAAGCTGCAATTTTGCGGCTTTACCAGTCAAAAAGAACACAAAGCAATTTTTTATCATGGCAAACAGATCATTTGATGCACTTATTTTCGATATGAACGGAACAATGATAGACGACATGCTTTTTCATGTAAAAGCATGGAGCTATATGCTTAATAACGAACTGGGAGCTGGTTTAACCGAAGCGCAGGTAAAGGCAGAGATGTATGGAAAGAATGGCGAAGTGCTGGACAGGATTTTTGGCAAGGGGCATTTTACCGCGCAGGAATCGGACAGGTTATCTGTAGAAAAAGAAAAAAGATACCAGGCGGATTACCTTCCGCATCTTGCATTGATAAACGGATTGCCGTCGTTTCTGGAAAAGATTCATCAGCAGGGTATACCCATGGCTATAGGTTCTGCGGCTATACCTTTCAATATTGACTTTGTACTGGACAATCTGAATCTAAGGCATTACTTCGCCGCTATAGTGAGTGCCGACGATGTTACTATCAGTAAACCTCATCCTGAAACTTATGTAAAAGCAGCCGCACTTTTGAATGTGCCTGCCGCAAAATGCCTGGTGTTTGAAGATGCACCCAAAGGCGTAGAAGCTGCCTTGAATGCAGGCATGCAGGCTGTTGCGATAACTACATTGCATACGCCCGATGAATTTGCCCGCTACAATAATATTGTGGCCTTTATTAAAGATTATACCGATCCTGTACTTGAACAAATATTGGTTTAGTAATATCCGGAAGCAAATTGTGATTTGTGATTTATGATTTGTGATTTAATGCTTTCTGCCTTACGTCCTATGCTTACACCCTACACCATCCACCTTCTCTTTAATTTTGGTTTACATTTTGCATAAGTCTTTTCTCTTATTCACTTTGTTTAATAAAGCGGTGAGAAAAATAAATTGTCAGTAAAACACTTTTATTTTAAAATTTACTTACTTTTAACATCATCAACCACCCCTTTGTAGATACAAGTATTGTAGTTGTATATAACCGTGAAAAGTATCCTCTCTCTGGACCTTTGCCAATTTTTCAACTGTTTAGTAACCAATTTTTGTCATCCAAAACTGAGCTCATATGAAAAAAATCTTGCTGCTGCATTCTCCCACATAAACATTGTTGCATTTTTCTCTGTAAATAATCTCAGATGAGGTTATAGAGGAAGGACTATGCACATAAGTGTAACACATTTTTTGAAGAAACCG
>JBQCFW010000065.1:0-59861 GCA_051958655.1 Agriterribacter sp.
ATAGTTTCAGGTTGCAAATACGGGTTGCCAACCTGCACGTTCAAAGAATCGTTGCTGACGGGCGTGGGATTAAGATAAGACACATAAGGGCGCACTAACCTGGTGGTATACCCGAATTTCAGACTTTGCTTATCTCCAAACATCCTGCTGATCAACACCTGCGGAACCCAATTATTGAAAGGCGCTAACGCCAGTGTTGTATCCTTAAACAGCGCGTGGAGGCTTGTACCTTCGTAACGCATGCCTGTGGAGAATCCCCATTTTTTAAAGTTGGCTGAAAGGTTGGCATAAGCAGCATATATTGTATTGCGATACCGGAATACATTCGATCGCTGATCATCATTACCGTATATCCCGGTAGCATGGTCGTATACAGCAAACATGTTTTCGCTATTGAGCGATTTACCGGTTGCTTTTCCTCCTGTTTCCAGTTTCCAGTGTTTATGAATGTGCCGGGTATAATTGACCTCTGCAATAAAATCCCGGTTCCACGAAATGCTTTCCAATTGCTCCCTGTAAGGCAAATCATCATCATCGTAATACTGTTGCAGATCATAATCGTTGGTGCCATATCCTCCAAAGTACATTGCCGTAGCTGAAAGCTCTTTTTTCCGGTCTCGCGAAACTCCGGTGTACGCCAGGCTGAAGGTATTGGCTCTAAAAGAAACAGGCGTTTGCAACTTCCTGACAAAAGAAAGCTCGGCAGACTGATCACCGAGCCCGAAATTTGAAATGGAGCTGCGAGTATGCGAAGCGGAAAAACGGGAGCGGTAGCCTGCGGTTATGGTGTGTAGTGAATCGAAACTATACGATATGCTCATACCCCCATAAAAATATCCTCCTTTTTGCCGCGATGCTGTCTGTTGCAGAAAGCCAAATTTTGTCGACTGACGTACCAGTTCGGAGCCATTCCTGTTCCAGTACCATTGATAAAAAGCATCTGCCTGTGCAGACCAACGGTTATAGCGTGATTGAACGTCGCCGGAAATATTGGCCGAACGGTTGCCCGGCATCAGCGCCAGCTTGCCGCTCGTGGCATTGTTGTTTTGCTTTTTGGTAATGATATTGATCACCGCATCGGTACCTTCTGCATCGTAACGCGCGGAAGGATGCGTGATGACTTCTACTCTCGCTATATTTTCTCCACGAATTGACTTCAGTGCATCTGCCACCGACGATCCAAAAAACTCAGAAGGTTTTCCGTCGATAAATACCTTCACATTGGCGCTTCCCCGCACGGCAACAGCGCCACCGGCATCAACCTGTACCAGGGGCACATTCCGCAATACCTCCGCCGCATCGGGACCTGCAGCCACCACAAGGTTTTCAGCATTGAATACAATGCCATCTATTCGTTGCTCCACCAGCGGTTTTTGTCCGCGGATAACAATGGTTTTTAAATGTACTGTGTCCGAAACGATTGGTATCACTCCCATGTCAATCGTATCCCCGGTCGCGGATATTCCGGGTTTAATTTTCAATGTGTGGTAACCAACCATTGAAATGCTTACTATAACATTTCCGCTAACCGAATCGCATAGCCGAAATTTTCCCAGGCTGTCTGTCTGCATTTGCTGAAGCATTGTTTTATTCTGATACAGTGCCACCGAAGCCGATGCCACGGGCCTTCCCGACGCAGCATCTGCAACAGTACCTTTAAGGCAGGTTTGTCCAATGGTGTTACCCGGCAAGCAGGCGGTGAATACCAAAATCAAGATTGAACAATATTTTATAATGGTTTGCATAACGTGCAAATGCAAACCAACGGCTATGCAGCTTTAATGCAAAAGATAGTATAGCAACGGTTGAAATAATAGATATGGGAGACGGATGTAGAAGGCCGATGGATTGAAATCCATCGTTACAATATGTTACCGAGCCGATGGCTCTGGCTGTTGGATAAGGTAGAGCCATCGGCTCGATGAGATACCGTTGCCTGGGATTTTAATTCCCAGGTAAAAAATTAGCATTCCATCCAATGCCTTTGTCCTTAACCAAACAACACAGGATTTTAATCGAATGTCGTTTAGTTAAGCGCGATCAAGATTGGAAATTATTAATGAGCCGCAGATTTACAGATGAAAGATGATCTGCGAATCTGCGGCAAAATGGGTTTTCACTAACTGATAACTAAACGACATGGATTTTAATCCTGTGAAAACAAAAAAGCCGGCAATTCGCCGACTTTTCGCTTTTTTTCCGAGGTCCCGAGCGGATTCGAACCGCTGTGGGAGCTTTTGCAGAGCTCTGCCTAGCCACTCGGCCACAGGACCATTTTTACAGGGGTCGCAAAAATAGGAATTTTATTGAAAATAAGTAAATAATACGGAACGTATATTCGTAATAAACATGCAATTGACCTAAATGTCTGTTGCAGGCATATCGTATCATAAAAAACGGGGCATTAGTCATGCCTTTTCTTATAACTTGCAATTATGCAGCACATTGCCGAATCTGAACTCATTCTTAACAGCAGGGGCGCAGTATATCACCTCAACCTGTTACCTGAAGAGCTGGCCAACACTGTTATAACGGTGGGCGATCCTGAAAGGGTAAGCGAGGTAAGCAAGCATTTTGATACGATAGAATGCCAACAACAGCATCGCGAATTTGTTACACATACCGGCACGATTGGAAAAAAAAGGATTTCGGTTGTTTCAACAGGCATCGGAACAGATAATATTGACATTGTGTTGAACGAGCTGGATGCACTCGTCAACATCAACCTGGTTACCCGCACCATAAAGCCGCAGCTCACAAGCCTCCAGCTTGTTCGCATAGGAACGGCGGGCTCCCTACAGGCGGATGTTCCGGTTGACAGTTTTGTTGCCAGTACGCATGGTTTAGGTATAGACAACCTCCTTCACTTTTACAGGCACGAGCAAAACGATGAAGAAAAACAATTGCTGCAGGCTTTCATTACGCAAACACAGGTAACGGCCCTTCCCTATCTCAGCAGTGCCAGCGTGAGCCTTATCAAACATTTTGTACAAAATTTTCATCATGGCATTACAGTTACCTGTCCCGGCTTTTATGCGCCGCAGGGACGCATATTGCGGCTGGGCCTGCATTACCCCGGTCTTATTGACCGATTAACAGGGTTTAGCTTCGGGCAGCACCGCATCTGCAATTTTGAAATGGAAACGGCTGGCATCTATGGATTGGGACACCTGCTTGGTCACCAATGCCTGAGCCTCAGTGCTATTGTAGCCAACAGGGTTTCAAAACAGTTTAGTAAAAACGGACATGCTACCATGGAAAAATTAATAAAAACAACGCTCGAAATACTTGTCTGGAACTGAAGCCGGCTTTTGTTGTTAATTTAACCAAACAGTGTGAGCAGAAGGCGGTAAATTTGCACTGCTTAAACCTAAAAAATGACGATTAGATTTTCTAAATATCAGGGAACAGGAAATGACTTTGTAATTCTTGACAACAGGAATGGTGAATACAGCGGAATAACCAACGACCAGGTAAAATTACTTTGCGACAGGAAGTTTGGTATTGGCGCCGATGGACTTATGTTGCTAAACAAGCACAGCAACTACGATTTTGAAATGGTTTATTATAATGCTGATGGAAGGGAAGGCAGCATGTGCGGAAACGGAGGCCGGTGCCTGGTGAAATTTGCCTATCATTCCGGCATCGTCAAACAACAATATCATTTTATCGCTACAGATGGACCACACGAGGCGGAAATAAATATTAACGGAACGGTGAAACTTAAAATGAAGGATGTGCAGCAGGTAAAACACGAAGATCAATACAGCATTTTAAATACCGGGTCGCCACATTATGTAACATTTGTGCCCGATGTAAACGCCATAAATGTGGTGGAAGAAGGCAAAAAGATCAGGTACAGCGATGAGTTTGCCAAAGAAGGTATTAATGTAAATTTTGTGGAACATGTAGACGACGATACCATTTTTGTACGTACCTACGAAAGAGGGGTTGAAAATGAAACATTAAGCTGCGGCACCGGTGTAACGGCTGCGGCACTGGTGGCAGCGCACAACAGCAATGGTTTTAACGGGGTGAGTGTGCAAACTCCCGGCGGCGAGCTAAGCGTGGAGTTTACCATTTCGGAAGATGGCGAAAAGTTTTCGAGAATATGGCTGAACGGCCCGGCAGAACTGGTATATAAAGGGGAGATAACGGTAAATTAAAACAAGGGAGTCTATTGCAGAAATTTTAGTTTTAATTCCGTACACCTACCTTTGCCCGGCATGATACAATACTTCAAAAATATCAACGGAGTTACCACTGCTGTAGAGCGGCCCGATAAAGAGACCTGGGTAAACATCCTGCCGCCGCTAAAGCATGAGGAGTTTGCCGAAATTTCGGAAGGGCTGGAGATACCGATAGAGTTTTTGCAGGATTCGCTGGATATTGACGAACGTTCGCGCTTTGAACTGGAAGACAATGTTAAGCTGATTGTAATTAAAACACCTACAGAAAACAATTCCTTCAACGAAAGTGATGCATATTATATTACCATTCCTATTTGCATCATTCTTACCCATAACCAAATTGTAACCGTAAATTCTTTTGAAAACGGGGCGATCAAAAAATTTCTGAATACCTTTCAAAACAGGCATGCCGATAAAAAGAACATGATGGTGCTGAAGATCTTTGAGAAGATCACGCAGGCTTTTATGGAATACCTGAAGGAAATCAACCATCGCAGGAATATACTTGAACAACAGTTATATGCCTCTAATCGTAACGAAGAGTTGCTTGAGCTGATGCGCATACAAAAAAGCCTGGTTTACTTTGTTACCGCCTTGCGCTCCAATGAAATGTTGATGATGAAGCTGGTGCGCACCAACTTTTTAAGCCTCAATGAAGATGAAAAAGAAGTATTGAATGACCTGGTGGTAGATATGTCGCAGGCGCTTGAAATGGCGAATATATATACCAACATCCTTAGCAGTACGCTCGATGCTTTTGCCAGCATCATTTCCAACAATCAGAACTCTGTTTTAAAACGACTCACTTCCATCACCATTATTTTGCAGTTCCCGGTTTTGATAGCCAGCATTTATGGTATGAACGTTCCCATTCCATACCAGCATAAGCCGCATGCGTTTTATATTCCTATTATACTCGCGCTTTCTGTTTCAATTGTAATGGGTATGTATTTTATGAAGAAAAAATGGTTTTGAGAAAGGGATAAGGTGTAAGGTATAGAGTGTAAGGCCTTCTACCCTATACCTTACACCTACACCTTCTATCTCCTACCTTCCCCCCTAATCACTATATTTGAAATAAAAATGTTTAACGTAAGGGTGTATGGTTTATTGATCAACGAACAGCAGCAGGTGTTGGTAAGCGATGAATATATAAGAGGCAGCTATTATACCAAATTTCCGGGTGGCGGACTGGAGTTTGGCGAGGGTACAAGAGATTGTTTGAAACGGGAGTTTATGGAGGAAATGAATTTATCAGTAGAAATTGGCAAACATATATACACGACCGATTTTTTCCAGATGTCTGCCTTTACACCCGATCACCAGATTATAGCCATCTACTATTTTGCAAAAGCATTGGAACCGATCAAAGCTCCGTTACGAACCCGCCCATTTGATTTTGACGAAAGGGAAATGAATATTTATAAAGAACGAGGAGAAACGGAAACCTTTCGTTTTATTAATTGGGACGAATTTTCGGGCGAAAGCGTTACGCTGCCTATTGATAAAGTGGTGGCAGATTTGGTAAAGGCAGGAGATTTTTAGTTGCAGTTCATCCGCGTGCTGCAATTTGATCAAACGGTATTTTTGTATCATATGGGTTTAGCTAACAAAATATTACCTCATTACACCTATAGCGATTACCTGCATTGGGAAGGTCGCTGGGAATTGATTGAAGGTCATCCCATTGCTAAAAGTCCATCACCTGTTCCAAAACACCAAACAACCTCCGCACAATTGATTGCTGCGTTTGTAATTGCATTGAAAGGGTGCCGCGGCTGGAAAGTATACGATCCAATCGATTACAAAATTTCAGAAGATACTATTCTTCAGCCAGATATTTTAATTGTTCATGGGGAAATCAAAAAACCCTACCTGAACTTTGCACCTGCCTTGGTTGTAGAAATATTGTCTCCATCCACGGCAGCACGCGATCGTATTACAAAATTTGAGTTGTACCAAACGCAAGGCATTCTTTATTACCTGATAGTTGATGCAGATGCTGAAAAAATTGAGATCTACGAACTGCAAAATGGAAAATACCTGTTACGCCTGAACGAAGCACAGCCAAAGTTTAGTTTCCGGTTGCAACACGATTGCCACATTACACCTGACTTTTCGGATGTATGGGGTTAGAGCGGTCAGGTATCAGCAATGAGCCTTCTACCCCATACCCTACACCTCACACCTTCCCCCTTACCCCTCCTTATGTATCTCACTCGTAAAATGGAACTTTATATCCGGGTTATTGGTAATCTCTGTATTCAAAAACCATTCGCTCTGGGCAAGGTATACCAGGTGTCCATCTTTGTCTAATACCACATTCGCTGTTTTAAAACGAATGAAATCGTCCAGCTTTTTCTTATCCTCAGAAGTAATCCAGCAAGCCTTATAAAACGGCAGTGTATTAAACTGAACCGAGGCGCCATATTCCTGCAACAAACGGTATTGGATCACCTCAAACTGCAGATCGCCCACACAGCCAATTATTTTACGGTTGCCGCCATGCTGCGTAAACAATTGCGCCACGCCTTCGTCCGTTAGCTGCAGCAGCCCCTTTTCCAGTTGCTTGGTTTTCATCGGGTCTTTGTTCACTACTTCCTTAAACAGCTCAGGTGAAAAACTCGGTATACCTGTAAAATAAAAATCGGCTCCTTCGGTAAGCGTATCGCCTATTTTGAAGTTGCCGGTATCGAATAAACCCACCACATCGCCGGGATAGGCTTCCTCAATCACATCTTTTTGGCGCGCAAGGAATGAATAAGGATTGCTGAAACGAACATCCTTATCCAAACGAACATGATGATAATATTTATTCCTTTCGAACCTGCCCGAACATACGCGCAAAAAGGCAATCCTGTCGCGATGTTTCGGATCGAGGTTTGCGTGTATTTTAAAAACAAAGCCGCTGAACTTTTCATCGCCCGGGCACACTTCTTTTTCCGATGTGGGCCGACATAACGGAGATGGTGCCACGCGGATAAACGTATCCAGCATTTCCTTCACCCCGAAATTATTAACGGCGCTGCCAAAAAATACAGGCGCTATTTTTCCCTGCAGGTAATCGCTGGCGTTCAGTTCCCCATACACACCATCTATCAGTTCAACATCCTCCCGCAATTGTTTGGCATCGCGCTCCCCAACCCTTGTTACCAGCGATTCGTCAGACAGGTCGGTAATATGAATCACATCTTCGTCGTTTGCCTTTGTATTAGCAGAAAACAGCAACAGGTTTTTATCAAAAAGATTATATACTCCTTTAAAATCCTTTCCGCTATTGATGGGCCAGCTCATAGGATGGAGCTGTATATGCAGTTCCTTTTCAATTTCTTCCAACAGGTCAAAAGGCATTTTGCCGTCACGATCCATCTTGTTGATGAATACGATTACCGGTGTATCGCGCATGCGGCATACTTCCATCAACCTGCGCGTTTGAGGTTCCACCCCGTTTACGCTGTCAATTACCAATATTACGCTATCCACTGCCGTTAGCGTGCGGTAAGTATCTTCAGCAAAGTCTTTGTGACCAGGGGTATCAAGCAGATTGATTAAAAAACCTTCGTACTCGAAGGTCATCACACTCGTGGCAACAGATATACCACGCTGCTTCTCTATTTCCATAAAGTCGCTGGTAGCATGCTTTTTAATTTTGTTGCTTTTAACAGCGCCCGCTGTTTGTATAGCGCCGCCGAACAGCAGCAGCTTTTCTGTAAGCGTGGTTTTCCCAGCATCAGGATGCGATATAATGGCGAACGTTTTCCGCTTGTTGATTTCTTCTGTATATTTCATGAGCGGCGCAAAGGTAATAATTGTAGCTTATTGCCCTACCAGAAATAATGCGTTGCAAAACAACAATTTACCATTGTTCCAGAAATTGCGGAACAATACGTTATCAGCCAGGTATACAATACTTCCTTTACCTGTTTCCTGCACTCCAAATACCAATCCGTCGTTCAACCGCTTTTTGAGTTTTGAGCCTACAAAGCCACTCACCCAGTTGTTCTTTTTAATTACACCTACATTCCAGCCTTCTTCAATAAACTCATAAAAATTATCGTCCATCTTCAACGTATAGTAATAATCGGGATAGCCAAATGCGAGCGGATGCGTATTGTCTAGCTGCACTTTATAAATAGAACCGGGTGTGGTAGACGATATATAATCTCGTTCCTGGTTCTCAAATTTTTTCAAGGCAATATAGTCGTCCTTTTTTTCGGCGGTATCATCTTCCTTTTTAAACTTCAGGCTGTTGTCCGCTTTTGCCAGTTGCGCCACAGCGCTTTCCAATGCCACCAGCTTTCCGCCCCTGCCAATCCACGATTTTAATTCTTTCAACTCGCTTTCTTCTGTCAGAAATTTATACCTGCCGTCGGGCATAATCAATACATCCAGTTCATTCCAGTTTACCCGGTCTAAATCATTTACATTAATAAGCGTAACCGGGTAATCCAGCTCACGCTCCAGGAAAAACCATATTTCACCCGCGGCATTGGAGTTGGTTCCCTCGCCCGAAAGCAGTGCCACGCGTGGCGGTTTTATATACCGTACATTTTCGCTGCCAAAATCATAGCCTTTATCAACAAAGCCGGTATTAACCGCATAGCCTTTTACTTTTTCTTCATTACAGATTTGGGTGGTAATCTTCCACAGGTTTTCGCCTGCCAACGCATTACCTGTTTTTAATACCAGCACTGCTCCTCTTTTAAAAGTGGTACCGTTCATTTCAAAATCCCTTGCCGCAAACCGCAGTTTAATTCCTTTTTTAATAAGCCGCGTAACCGCCTTTACGCTTTGCATACCTTCCCACGGAATCACATACCCGTAAGTTTCGGCAACGGTGCCGGTCGTATTTTCGGGTTTTACATAAGCCCCGCCGCCGGCAATTTTTTCTTTAACCGCATAGGCGTTTACACCATATACGTAAGGCAGGGCCCATGCGGTAATATCGTATGTTGCCGTATCAACCAATTTGGGCTGAGGATCAAAAAGCACTTCAATTAAGGTAGATTTGGGCTGCAACGCGCTGATAACAACATCGTTTGGGGCAATAGAAAAAGACTCATCTTTTCCGGTGGCATAATTATATCCCTTTGCATTGCCACTGCCTGCTGTATAGCGAATGTCATTTTTATCGAGCAGTTCCAGCAGCGATGCAATACGCTGCGCATCTTCAGGGCTGTATTTAATAACAAAACTTTTATAACTGCCCGATCCTTTGGCAACAGCATCGTTAAAAAATTTCCTGAATTCCTTTATCAGCTTTGCTGCGTTCAGCGATGATACTTCAATGGTGCTGATGCCGGTGGTATAATGATGAATCAGCCTGTCGTATAAAGTAAGCGTATCTCCCTCCCGTTTGTATACTCCCAAGCCTGCCGATCCACCGCCTGCCTGCTCGTAGGTCATACCAATGGCACCATTATATATCGGGTAAGTGTCTCCGTAAGAAGGATAGTATAGATCGAATATTTCTTTGGTGAAGAAAAGCCAGCCATTTTTGTCAAAATATTTTGCGTTGTTTTTACCAATGCTCATTTGGAACTCCCGCTGCCAGGGCGTAATAATTTCATGATAAGGTTGAGCTGCCGGCGCAAAGTAGTAAGGGTTGTTGATGCCTTGTTCATGATAATCAACATGTATTTGAGGTAGCCATTCCTGGTAGAGCTTTAACCGCTGTTGTGTTTCCACTTGCGTTTGCCATGCCCAGTCGCGGTTCAAATCAAAATTGTAATGATTGGTACGCCCGCCCGGCCAAGGTTCGCGATGTTCTCTTGCGTCAAGCCGCGGATTGAAATTTTTGCCCACAATGCTATTGAACCAGTTTACATATCGGTCGCGCCCATCGGGGTTCATGCAGGGATCAATCACTATAACAGTATTCTTCAGCCATTCTTTTGTTTGGTTGTTGCCCGGGTTCACCAATTCGTACAACGTTAGCATAGCTGCTTCGGAAGACGAAGTTTCGTTGCCATGCACATTATAACTTAGCCAAACGATGGCAGGTGCATTTTCATCGGGCATCATTTTGTCTGCAGCCTGGTTTGCCAGGCGGAGATTGTTCTTACGGATATTTTCAAGATTGCCGATATTTTGCTGCGATGAAATGAAGGCTGCCATTAACGGGCGACCTTCGTTGGTTACGCCATACTGCTGCAGTTTTACCATGCTGGCCGCATTAGCTGCTACATGATTAAAATAGTTGATGATTTTAAAATGCGGGGTGTAACGTTCACCCAACTTATATCCTAAAAATATTTCGGGCGATTGTAATTGCGCAAAACCAATATGCCCGGCGAGCAAAAAATTCACTAAAACAAACAGGTATTTTCTCATGTACTGCAGATTATCTGGCAATATAATAATTAAAAGGGCATGAGAAAATCTTTAACCTGAGATTAAAATCCAATGCCGTTTAGTTAAACCGATCAAGGTTGGAAATTTTAAATAATTATTTTAATGAGCCGCAGATTCGCAGATAAAGGATCATCTGCGAATCTGCGGCAAAAATGAGTTTCACTAACTAAATGACATTGAATTAAAATCCCAAGTAACAATAATGGCTCTGGCTTACATAAACACCCGGTGCCATCGGCTCGGTGACATATTATAAGAATGGATTTCAATCCATCCGCCATCTGTTTAGTATATTGCCGCCTTCAATTACGGTTCATGAATAAAATCGGTAGTACTATTTCTTTTGTTTTACTGTTCTGTTTTTTTTCCTGCAAAAACCAGCAACCTGCGGCATCCTTTAATGCGTATCAATACAATATTCAAAAAAGCTTTACGGGTAACAACGGTGCAGTGGTATCTGCACATCCGCTGGCAAGCAAAGTGGGTGTAGACATTTTAAAACAAGGCGGCAATGCGGTAGATGCGGCTATTGCCGTGCAACTGGCTTTGGCAGTGGTGTACCCTGGTGCCGGCAATATTGGTGGCGGCGGCTTTATGGTAGCGCATTTGCAGGATGGAAAAAATATAGCAATCGATTACCGGGAAAAAGCGCCCGCAGCAGCAAACCGCGATATGTATCTTGACAAAGATGGCAACCCGATCATGCAACTGAGCCAGCGCGGACATCTTTCTGCCGGCGTGCCGGGAACGGTGGCAGGACTTTTTGCCTCGATGAAGTATGCGGTGTTGCCATTTGAAAAGCTGATTGAACCTGCTATTGAACTCGCCGAACATGGCTTTGTAATTACAGAGGGTGAAGCCGGCGGTCTGAATCATATTCAACCTGATCTAACATCATACAATACTTCCAAAATAGCTTTTAAAAAACAAGGTGGTTGGAAAAAGGGAGATACGTTGGTACAGGCTGACCTGGCAGAAACACTTAAACGCATACGCAACAAAGGACAAAAAGGATTTTATGAAGGGGAAACTGCGAGACTGATTGTTGCTGAAATGAATAAAGCGAATGGTATTATTTCGGAAGAGGATCTTAAAAACTACACCGCAAAAGAACGAAACCCGGTAACATTTAACTATAAAGGATACACGCTGGTTTCTATGCCGTTGCCCAGCAGCGGCGGTATTATATTAAGGCAGTGCCTGGGAATGATAGAAGATAAAGCAATCGGCAACATGGGCTTTCAGTCTGCCAATGCCGTGCAGTTGATGACGGAAGCCGAACGACGTGCCTATGCCGACAGGGCCGAATACATGGGTGATATAGATTTTGTAAAAGTTCCCGTAGACACATTGATGAGCGAACATTACATTAAAGAAAGAATGGCAGATTATGTACCAGGCAAAGCTGGCAGCAGCCGGCAAACTAAAGCTGGCATAGCAGCTAAAGAAAGCGAGGAAACAACGCACTTATCTGTTGCCGATAAATGGGGAAATGTGGTTGCTGTAACTACCACTTTAAACGACAGTTATGGCAGCAGAACGGTAGTAAGTGGGGCTGGCTTTTTGTTGAATGATGAGATGGATGACTTTAGCGTAAAGCCCGGCGTACCTAATATGTACGGCGCCCTGGGCACAGAAGCAAATGCAATTGCTCCCGGAAAACGCATGCTCAGTTCCATGACGCCTACCATTGTGCTTAAAGACGGATTGCCCTTTGTAGTGGCGGGAACACCTGGTGGAACTACCATACCCACATCCGTGTTCCAGAGCATTGTAAATGTAATTGACTTTGGGCTGAGCGTGGAAGACGCGGTGAACAAACCCAAATTCCACCACCAATGGCTACCCGACGAAATTTTTGTGGAAAAAGATTTTCCGCAACCTGTTGCCGATTCATTACGCGCAATGGGTTATACCGTTACCACACGGGGAGATATAGGAAGAACAGAAATGATAAAAATAGAAAGAAACAACAACGGTGGCTTTACGTTACACGCAGTGGCAGACAAGCGGGGCGACGACGCGGCTGAGGGGTATTAAGGCTGCAGGTCACAAAGCCCATGTTGCAAGTTGCTGGTTACACAAGGCGCTTCCCTGAACCCTGTAACTCAGACGCTCTCCTCCCCCATGGCAGCTTTTTTCATTTTGATGGCGGTTTCTTTTCCAACGTAGTTTTCTATTCTCGATTCTGCAAAATAAATAACCGGCGTTAGCAAAATAGCAACCGTGAACTTGTACATATAATTTACGCATCCTACGGCCAGCACCTGTGCCCACGACCAGTTACTGCCAAACTTAAAGGCAATGGTCAATACTATAAAGCTATCTATCAGTTGCGACACCAAAGTAGAGCCAGTAGCCCTTAGCCACACCTTTTTTTCGCCGGTAGCTTTTTTAATTTTATGAAAGACAAATTCATCCACCACCTGGCTTACCAAAAATGCTACCAGGCTTCCGAAAATGATCCACATACCCTGTCCGAAAATGCCGTTAAAGGCTACCTGCATGTCCGGCACTCCTTCACTCGCCTTAGAAGCAGGCCACCAGTCGGCATACGGAATATGAATACTGGCGTAAAACATAATGAACGCATACGAAATAAGCGCCACTGCTGTATAGCTGATGCGTTTTACAGCCTTTGGCCCATAGTATTCATTCACAATATCCGTCATTACAAATTCCAGCGGCCACAATAAAACACCACAGGTAAGGCTAAACGATAAGTTCGATTGACCAAAAAGGGTAAGATTGACAGGCTCAAAGCCCAATAATTTCTCTAGCGAAAATATCTTTCCGCCAATGCATTCTGCTATTAAAGCATTGGCAACAAAAAAAGCAGCAAATCCTACAAATAATTTAGTAGGACGGTCTTTAAGAATCTGGTGGATCATATAATCTGCTAAAATTAAGGGTAACATTGAAATTAGCATTAATTTGCCGCCTTAAAATATCTTTATTGCATTGGCTGGCAAAGTGTACATACGTAAAACAATTGCACCTGTTGCCGGTAAATAAAAAGCCACCAAGTGAAAAAAATCAATTTCAAAGCATTTGTACCACACCTCATTGCTATAGGAATTTTTCTGATAGTTGCTGTCATTTACTGTCGCCCTGCGCTCGAAGGCAAAGTATTGCAGCAAAGCGACGCCATCTTCTGGAAAGGAATGGCGCAAAATGCTTTCGAATACAAAGAAAAGCACGGGCATTTTCCTTTGTGGAATACGCATTTGTTCAGCGGCATGCCTAATTACCAGGTTGCCACGGATGCGGATTCTTTTTTGCCCAACCTGCATAATGTGCTCACGCTTTGGTTACCCAAACCTATAGGCTTTTTCTTTCTGGCGTGCATCAGTTTTTATATTTTGAGTTGCGTGGCAGGCGCCCGTACGGTGTTAGGAATTTTGGGCGGATTGGCTTTTGCTTATGCCAGCTTTAATGTGCTGTTTGTTGCAACGGGGCACGATACCAAGATGTGGACGTTATCGTACATGCCGGGACTGCTGGCGGGTTTACTGCTGCTTTATAAAGGCCGGTATTTGGCCGGACTGGCAGTAACTACCATTTTCGCCACATGGGAGGTTGCATTCAATCATGTGCAGGTTACCTATTACTTTTTCTTTGTTTTATTATTCATTTCTATTGGCTACGCCATAAAATGGATAAAACAAAAGCAGTGGAAACAATTATTGATATCATTTGGATTGGCTGCATTAGCCGGCATTATTGCCCTGGCAAATTCAGCAATGATCTTATTAACCACGGCAGAATATACGAAGTATACCATGCGCGGTGGCAAAACCATTGAGGCGTCTGGTAATGAAGTAAAGAAGACCGATACTAAGGGACTGGACCGTGACTATGCGTTTAGTTATAGTATAGGCAAAAGCGAAACCCTCACATTGTTTATGCCCGGCGTTTTTGGAGAAGGTTCCAGCAATCATTATGATGCAAATTCCAAACTGGTTGAAAACCTGGTTGAAAAAAATATTCCTGAAGCACAAGCCGTACAAATTGCCGAAAGCATGCCTAAATATTGGGGCAGTATGTCGGAAGGAACAGGAGGCACCATTTACCTGGGAGCCATCATCTGTTTCCTGGCAATTGTAGGAATGGTGGTGATACAAGACAATATCAAATGGTGGATACTGGCAGGTGCAGTGTTAGCTATTTTTATGGCCTGGGGAAGAAACTTTGCCGGTTTTAATACTATACTACTCGATCATTTACCCTTATACAATAAATTTCGCTCGCCTAACACTGCATTGATCGTTCCTCAAATGATCTTTTCCCTGCTCGCAGTGATGGGGCTGCAGCAAATTTTGTTTACCCCAAACGGGCTGGATATATTAAAAGCTTCTTTCAAAAAAATATTGTATGCAACCGGGGCAGTGTTCCTCGTGGCATTGCTGATCTATTTCTTTAATGATTTTACAGGAGCCTTAGATCCCATGCTTGTAAATGCTTTTGGCGCTCCGCAGGAGGGCAGAGAAAATATTGGCAGGCTGGTAGTGAATGCCATGAAAGACGACAGGAAAGACATGTTCCTTGGTAATCTTTTCCGGGCATTGATGTTTGCCGCACTGGTAATTGGTTTGCTCTATTTATGCATGAAAAAAACCATCAAGCCGGTTGTAGCGGTTATTATTTTTACGGTAGTGAATACATTCGACCTGCTCATTATCGACAACAAATACCTGAACTCCGACAATTATCTTGAAGATGAAAGCGCCTTGCAGGCAAATTATTTCACTCCTACTCCTGCCGACAACCAGATATTACAGGATAAGGATCCGCACTTTAGGGTATACAATATTTCAACCGGCGATCCCTTTCAGGGCACCGCGGCTATAACAAGCTATTTTCACCGCAATATTGGCGGATACCATCCTGCAAAGCTGCGCATTTACCAGGATCTGATAGAAGCCCAGTTTTCAAAACCAGCCCCCAACATGGATGTGTTGAACATGCTCGATACCAGGTATGTTATTACTCCGCCGGAGCAGCAACAACAACCCGCGGGCATATACAAAAACAACCAGGCGCTGGGTGCTGCATGGTTCATCAAACAAATAAAATATGTAAAGGGACCGGTGGAAGAAATAAAAGCGTTGGATCAATTTGGGCCGAAAGACACCGTTATTATTGATGAAAGCTTTAAAACCATTGCAGGCAATAATCCGGCTTTCGATTCTGCAGCTACTATTCAGTTGAGCAGCTATAGCAACGACGAAATTAAGTATGCTACCAATGCTGCATCGCCGCAATTTGCCGTGTTCAGCGAAGTGTATTATCCCGCAGGATGGAACGCTTATATAGATGGTAAAAAAGCCGACTACGCCAAAGTAAACTATGTATTACGCGGCATGCCTGTGCCTGCCGGAAAACATGAAATCGTATTTAAGTTTGAACCGGAGTCTTATTCGAAAGGACAAAAACTCATGTATTTTGGAAATACACTTTTCCTGCTGGCATTAGCCGGAGGTTTGTTTGCGATCTGGAAATCAGTCAAAAAAAACACCGCTTAATTTTCGATTGATGATACATGTTTTAAGCATTACCTCTTACCAGGTGTTTCCGGCAGTAATGGGAGGACAAAAAGGTATTGCTTTATTTAACAGGCATTTGAGCAAATATGTACAGCTAACCTGCGCTACCATTCCCGCAAATGCAACAAACAGTAGTGAACCTTACGAGATATTGCCTGTTTTTTCAGCCAGCAAACTGCGTTATGTAAATCCGTTTTATTTTTTCACGTTAAAAAGGTTAATAAAAGAAAAAACGATCACTCATGTCATACTTGAACATCCCTATTATGGCTGGCTGGGATTTTTGCTGAAAAAATTCTTGAAGGTTCGTATTGTTATCCACTCTCACAACATTGAATCGCTCCGGTTTAAAGATTTTGGCAAGTGGTGGTGGAAGCTGATGTGGCGATACGAAAAATGGGTGCACCAGATGGCAGATTACAGTTTTTTTATTTCGGAAGAAGACCGGTCGTATGCCATTCAATACTTTAAGCCCGATGCTGATAAAACGACGGTAATTACCTATGGTATCCAACAAAACAGCACCAGCACCCAGGCACAAAAAGCGGAAGCCAAGAAAATAGTTTGCAGCCTGCATAACATTAATAATGACGACCTGTTGCTATTATACAGTGCCACGCTTTATTATGGTCCTAATCTTACAGCGTTAGATGCGATTCTGAACGAGATCAATCCTTTGCTGCAGCAAACTAACCTCAACTATACTATTATTATTTGTGGCAGTCATTTGCCCGATCATTATAATAAGCTGGCGGCTTATAAAGACAAGCACATTGTTTATGCAGGTTTTGTAGATGATATTGACCAGTATTTCAGAGCTGCAGACATTTTCCTCAATCCCATTAGTGAAGGCGGAGGTATTAAAACAAAATTGGTGGAAGCGCTGGCGGGCAATGCATCTGCCCTATCGTATAAAAGTGGTGCTTACGGGGTACCCGTTTCCGTTACAGGTGAAAAACTGCAGGTAGTTGCCGACAATAATGCATATGCTTTTGCTGAAGGTGTACAAACAATGAAGAGCACCATCAGAAATGACATACCAGCCAGCTTTTTTCAACATTTTCACTGGGACAATATTGCCAGGAAAGCCGCCGGGAAAATGGAAGGGCTTCGTTAATTTCGCTTTATTAATTTATGATTTTGTAATGCAGTATAAACAAAGAGTACCAGATGAATTGTTTGATGAAGAGGCGCATTACCTCGGACGCCCGGCCGATGTGACAGACAAGATCATTTCCCGCCGCGTTGAAATCATAAGTAATTATCCTGGCTTTACAGGAAAGGAGTATACACATCTTGATATTGGGTGCGGCAACGGCGCTACGATGTTCCTGCTCTCTCAAAAAATGAAATCCTGCCTCGGTATTGATATAGTAAACGATTACGAATCGGAGATCAACCAATATTTGCTGGATCACGTCATTACCAATTGCCGGTTCAAATGCGTAGATATAGAAAAGGATATTTCACAACTCCCCCATCAGTTTGATCGCATTACCAGCTTTGAAGTAATTGAACATTTGCATGATGAAAACAATGTGACTGTTTACCGTAAACTCCTGAAGGACGATGGATTAATGGCCATTTCTGTACCCAACAAATGGTGGATATTTGAAACACATGGCGCCAAGCTCCCCCTCCTCCCCTGGAACCGGGTGCCTTTCTTTTCCTGGTTACCCCGGTTTCTCCACGAACGATGGGCCAATGCACGGATCTATACTAAAAAACGCATCACTTCCCTCCTTGAGCGCAATGGTTTTGAAATTTTACAAACTACCTACGTTACCGCTCCCATGGATGTACTGAAGGAAGGCAGGTTGAAAAAGTTTCTTGTAAATCGTTTTTTTAAGAATGATACAACGGGCAACCCTTTTAAATCTACGGCAATATTGGTGGTGGCGAGGAAGAAGAGATGACAAAGAAATTTAATTGTCGAAAACAGATAAGATTATATTGCCATATCATCTTCTTTCCTTTTATTTGTGCAATTAAACTCATATAACTATGAATTGTAAACCCTTTGCCCCAATGCTTGCAGCGTTGGCCATTATGTTTAGCAGTTGCGAAAAGGAAGACATTTTAAATAACAAAGTTCCGATTGCGGAAGCCGGAGAAAGCCAGACTGTTCAGGTTCCCAATCAGGAAATTGAGACAACTGCTACTCTTACGGGAGTAGGAACAGATGCCGATGGAAAAGTAGTTGCTTATATCTGGAGTCAGGTGTCTGGTCCCAATTCGGCGGACATAGTCAATGAAGGCTCTCCATCCACTACAGTTAATAAACTGATTACTGGCACTTATCTCTTTCAATTGATGGTTGTAGATGACGGAGGAGCTACTGGAGTTGATACGGTTTCTGTTATTGTAAAAGGTCCTCAGTCTTTCACCCTTACTTTCCAGCCTCACAAAAACCCGAACGAAGTACATATTTACGGAAACAGTACATACGAAGGTTCCGGACCAGGACAAACAGAAATTGGAGCTGTATCCTGGACGGATGGCGGCCGGACCATAGGTATGAGAGGCGCATTCAAATTTGACCTAAGCTCTATACCAACAACTGCTACAATTACAAGTGCCAAACTCAGCTTGTATTCTAATCCAACACCTTTAAATGGTCATCCCGATAATGAGAACAGAGCAAATTATGGAACAAACAATGCAATGTTGATTCAGCGCATTACAGAAAGCTGGACCGCCTCTTCTGTTACATGGAATAACCAACCTGCGTCCTCTTCAACCAATCAGATTGTTGTTCCGCACACAGCGTCTCCTTTCTTAGATTTGGTGGACCTGGATGTAACCAATTTAGTAAAAGACATGACTGGTGCGAATGCTAATTATGGATTTCTTATTAAACTCCAAAATGAGGTTACATATAATTCGCGCGTATTCTGCTCCAGTTTCTATAGTGACAACTCGAAGCACCCGACTTTGATAGTGACTTATTCAAACTAAAACAATAAATGATTATTAGTGAGGGCGGCCGAAGTATATAGGCTGCCCTTTGTTTTTTTATATATTAGCGCCGTTATTGTTATCGTACAATCGTCACCGTACTTTTTCTATCGATAACATCACAAAAAGTCTTGGCTTTAACTATGTAGTCGCCCCTCAAAAAGTCAATTTTTGGTTTTTAGGCATAAAGATCCCGTAAACTGCTTTTATCGCTAAAACCAATAGTAGCCAACCATTCATTGCCTCTGTACGCCAGAGGTTCATGACTCGTTTAAAATTCATAGCAGCCGCAGCAAGCATCACATTAAGGTTATCTCCTGATATTCCCTTAAGATAATTACGGCATAATCGATAGTCTTGCTTTAAATGCCCGATTACCGGCTCTATAGCTGCTCTGCGGCTATGCTTGTTTCGTTTGGAACGTTTAATCTTCTTATCGGGCTTGGGCACGCAAATTTGGGTTGTTTTGTATTGACTGATTCCTTTGTATCCTCTGTCTGCAAATACTTCTGCTGGCTGTGCTCCATTAAGTCGTTCATATTGGTCAAGTACTTCGGGTATGGTTTTGGAGTCGTGCAGGGTTTGGGTTAAATTGATTGCACCCATAATAATACCACTGTTTTGATCGACAACAAAAGAGACCTTACTGCCAAATTCAAATTTTTTATGTTCCTTGCCTTTAGAATAACATTTTACATCCGGCTCATGAAGGCTGTAAATTTTATTGGCATCTTTTCTTTTTTGAGACAAGACACGCTGATACAATTTAAGTTTGGGTAAATGTATTCCAAGCTTTTCTAATGCCAGCTTGCGCGCCAGCTCCCGTACCAGCCGACCTGCAATGATTTTAATTTTACGACTTGCTTTCCGCGCAGCTTTGGCTCCATGACGGCTATGTTTAAAGCGTTGTAAACGGCTTAACTTTTTTACAGTTGTACTGTAGGATTGCCTCAGATCAACTCCTTCTTTTTCTGCTATTATCCAACACTTCTTTATGATTTTTTTGTACAGCTTATCATCAGTCGGGTAGGTAATGTTTTTCTCCTGTATGGTGGTGTCTACACTTACTATTACCCTGGCAGTGCCATTACTGTCAGGCGGTTCATTTACACGGATACTCTCTTTAAGTATTAATTCTACTCCTTGTTCGCCTATTCGTTTACGAAAGGCTACCAGTTCTGTGGGAACGCATGGAATATGTGGCTGAAAATGCTGCTCTCCACTAAAGTATTGAAAATAGTTGTTTTCCGCCCATTGAGCTACCAGGTTCTCATCACTAAGATTACGAACATGCTTTAAAATCAGAAGCGATACAATCAAACGTATTGGCTTGGCTGGCTTACCCATATTTGCACTGTAATGTTTTTTAAAGGCTTCTTCAAAAACAGACCAATTAACCTGGGAAGCCAATAAATACAGCGGATGCTTTTGATCCAATTGATCTGCCAAACCATGAAAGAAACCTATTTGTGGACTATGTGTTTTTCGGAATAGCATAACAGAAAATTGCAAGATTTTTTACAAGTTCGCAAATATCCCCATAACTTTTTTCGCCTATTTTTAATTGCAACCCTTGAAAGACACACCTTTCAACACTTTTTGAGGCTCGACTATGTAACAAAGTCTCAGATTGTAACATTACCTTATAAGTCCCATCCCAGCAAATAGCGGTTCGTACATGTTGTCTTATCAATGAGGCGCTGATTAAAATCAAAATAATTACCTATTTTACAATTATACTCATTGTGGTGTTTTACCGTGGGTCAACTCCTTTTAATTAGTTAGCTTTGCCCATTCTTACAATTACATGAAAGTCGTAATATTTGCAGGTGGACTAGGTACTCGTCTTGCCGAAGAAACAGACATAAGACCCAAGCCTATGGTAGAAATTGGTGGCAAACCAATTTTATGGCATATCATGAAAATATACAGCCACTATGGATTTAATGATTTTATCATTTGCCTGGGTTATAAGGGATATGTTATTAAGGAATATTTCATGAACTACTTCCTGCATAATTCAGATATAACAATCGATTTAGCTAATAACAAAATGGAAGTATTAGGCACTAAAACCGAAGCCTTCAAGGTGACTTTGGTTGACACTGGAACCAATACTAAAACAGCAGGGAGATTGAAACAGGTGAAACAATATTTAGGAAATGAAGACTTCATGTTGACGTATGGAGATGGCGTAGCTGATATTGATATACATAAATTAGTCGAATTTCATAAACAACACAATAAAATTGCCACAATTACCGCAGTCCAGCTAGATGCACGCTTTGGTGGGATGGAAATTGGTAATGATAATAGTGTAACTGCATTTCGAGAAAAAACAAAAGATGAGGGAAAATGGATCAATGCTGGCTTTTTTGTGTTAAAGCCTGAAGTTTTTAAGTACCTTGAACAAGACATGTCTGATATGATGTGGGAAGATGAACCATTAGAGAAACTAACGAACGATAATGAAATGGCTGCTTATCAACATATAGGCTTCTGGAAATGCATGGATGCGTTACGCGATAAAATGGAACTGGAGTCACTTTGGCAAAATAAGCTGGCAAAATGGAAAAAATGGTAAATAAAAATACGCTTACCTCATATTATAAAAATAAAAAAGTTTTCGTCACTGGCCATACAGGATTTAAGGGTGCATGGCTTGTGTCTTTATTGCGGGAGTTGGGAGCGGAAATCAAAGGTTACGCGTTGCCTCCCGAATATTATGAAGAGTTACTTTCCGATGAGATATTTCAAAATAAAATAATAAGTGTTTTTGCCGATATACGTGATAAAAGAAAGCTGGAGGAAGAATTAAAATCTTTTCAACCTGATTATGTTTTTCATTTGGCTGCCCAACCACTCGTCAGGCGATCTTACCAAATACCAGCAGAAACATTTGAAATTAATGTGGCGGGCACTGCCAACCTGCTGGAAGGCATACTTTGCTTGCAGAAAAAATGTGTTGTAGTTGTAGTTACCACAGATAAAGTGTACGAAAACAAAGAGAGGGATGTATTATATAGCGAAGAGGATACTTTAGGGGGGTACGACCCCTATAGCGCCAGCAAGGCCTGCTGCGAACTGTTGATAAACTCTTTCAGAAATAGTTTTTTTAATCCGGACAATTTCGAAAAACATCAAAAAGCTGTAGCCAGTGCAAGGGCTGGAAACGTAATTGGAGGCGGTGACTGGAGTGCTGATAGAATTATACCCGATATAGTACGCTCTTTGGCAGACAATGAAACGGTGATAGTAAGAAATCCTCATGCGGTTCGTCCCTGGCAGCATGTACTAGAGCCTTTAACAGGTTATCTTTTGCTTGGAGGCTTGTTGGGAGAAGATCATCATCGATATTCAAAAGCATATAATTTCGGTCCCGATGCTAATGACCATCTTACAGTAAAAATGTTGGTAGAAAAGGCAATTGAAAGCTGGGGAAAGGGAACCTGGAAAGATATGTCTGTTGACAATAAAGGGCAACCTCATGAGGCTGGCTTATTAAAGCTCGACATTGCAAAAGCTAAAATCGAATTAGGCTGGCGCCCAAAACTAGATGCGTCCACTGCCGTGCGATGGACGATTGATTGGTACAAACAATCCAATAAAACCGATTATACATTACATCAAATCAATTCCTATCTTGCCTTATGATCTTTTCTCCTTTAGGTTTGGAAGGCTGTTTTGTAATAGAGCCGGAAGTTTTTGTTGACAATAGAGGATGGTTTGGCAGATACTTCTGTAAAAGAGCGTTTCTTGAAATAAGATTTGAGAAAGAGTGGGTACAAATGAACCACTCATATACTGGAAATGCATCAACTGTCAGAGGTATGCACTACCAATTAGCGCCCTATAAAGAAATCAAAATGGTAAGATGTATCGCGGGAAGAATATATGATGTAATTATTGATCTACGAGCAGGTTCTCCAACTTTTATGCAGTGGCGTGGAGTTGAACTTTCAGCTTTAAACAAAAAAATGCTTTTTATTCCTGAGGGGTTCGCACACGGCTTTCAAACTTTAGTAGAAAATTGTGAAATACTGTACCATCATTCTGCATTTTACACACCCGAAGCAGAGGCAGGTATTAGATACAATGATCCAACAATAAATATTATATGGCCATTGCCAGTAGGCACTGTTTCTGAAAGAGATAAAAATCATCCACTTCTCGACAATAACTTTAAAGGAATATAAGCTATGCAATGCAGGTTTTGTAAAACTGAACTGAATCGTGTTTTTATTGATCTCATCAACTCCCCTGCTTCTAACTCATTCCTTTCAAAGGATCAATTAAACGAGCCCGAAACTTTTTATCCGCTTAAAATATATACATGTCACCAATGCTTTTTGGTACAGGTGGATGAATACAAAAAGTCCAATTCGATTTTCAACAATGAATATGTCTACTTTTCTTCCTATTCAACAAGCTGGCTTAAACATGCACAAGCATATACAGAAAAGATGATCAAAAGGTTCGGACTTAATAAAACTTCCCAAGTAGTTGAGATAGCTTCGAACGACGGGTATCTGTTGCAATACTTTCATCAAAACAGTATTCCCGTTCTTGGTATTGAACCAACTGCAAACACTGCCGAAGTTGCTCGTAAAAAAGGGATTGAAAGCATTGTTGACTTCTTTGGCACCAACCTGGCTAAAAAACTTGCAGCAAAAGGTACAAAGGCAGATCTTTTACTTGGAAATAACGTGTTGGCACATGTGCCCGATATAGTGGATTTTGTTGGAGGAATGAAAATTGTTTTGGCCGAGCAAGGTGTCATTACAATGGAATTTCCGCACCTGATGCAACTGGTAGACAACAATCAATTTGATACCATTTACCACGAACACTTTTCATATCTGTCGTTTGGCACGGTTCGACAAATATTTGCTTCGCAGGGACTGCAATTATTTGATGTGGACGAACTGCCCACACATGGCGGATCATTACGAATATATGCGAAACATGCAAACGATAAGTCGCAACAAGTTTCTAAAAATGTAGATTTTCTTTTAAAGAAAGAAGAGGAAAAAGGTTTAAACTCTTTGGAATATTATAACAACTTCCAGGAAAAGGCATTAAAAGTAAAACTTGACATTACAGAGTTCCTTATCAATGTTAAAAGGCAAGGTAAAAAAACCGCAGCTTATGGTGCAGCGGCTAAAGGAAACACTTTGCTCAACTACTGCGGCATAAAAAACGATTTGGTGGAATATGTGGTAGATGCTAGCCCACACAAACAAAATAAATGGCTGCCGGCCAGCCATATTCCCGTTGTTAACGAAGAATATCTCCGCAAGAACCCGCCAGATTATGTCATCATACTTCCCTGGAATTTGAAAGAAGAAATTACGCAACAACTATCTTACATTCAAGAGTGGGGAGGAAAGTTTGTAGTACCTATCCCTTCTCTGCATATCATATAGTATCATGAAGAAAGTGTTGGTTACGGGCGCTACTGGCTTTATTGGCAACTATGTTGTGCAGCGATTGCTTAAGGAAGGTCATACCGTAATTGCAAGTTCTTCCCAAAAAACGATTGCAGAAAATAAAAATTGGTTCCTTAATGTAGTTTACCGGCCGCTGAACTTTCAATCTCTTGACGACACTGTTAATTATTACAACTTTTTTGAGAAACCAGACTTAATCATTCACCTAGCCTGGGAAGGGCTCCCTAATTATAAAAGTGATTTTCACATTACTGAAAATCTTCCCAAACACAGGTTATTTCTTAATAACCTGATTCGAAATGGCTTACCAGATATTACAGTTACTGGCACTTGTTTTGAATATGGAATGCGCGAGGGTTGCTTACGCGAAGACATGCCAGCAGCCCCTGCTAATCCCTATGCCCAGGCAAAAAACGAGTTAAGGAAGTTTCTGGAGAGCCTGCAGACCACCTATTCATTTCATTTTAAATGGCTTAGGCTCTTTTATATGTATGGTGAGGGCCAAAACCCAAAATCCTTACTTTCGCAATTAGAGACTGCTGTTGCAAGAGGAGACAGTGTATTTAACATGAGCGGCGGAGAACAAACGCGGGATTTTTTACCTGTAGAAACGATGGCAGACTATATTGTGCAGGTTGCCACACAAACAAAGGTTACAGGCATTATTAATGGCTGCAGCGGTATACCCGTAACAGTAAAAAAGTTGGTAAAAAATTACCTTGAAAAGCATGAAAAACACGTAACTCTTAATCTTGGGTATTACCCCTATCCAGATTATGAGCCAATGCATTTTTGGGGAGACATTACACGGCTAAATAAAATTATTAACAAAGCAAAATAGCATATGCATATTCGTAAGAGAACTACGTGCAGGGTATGTGGTTCACCATCGTTAACACCGGTAATTTATCTTGGACCTCAATATTTACAAGGCTCTTTTGTAAAGCCAGGAAAAGAAATGCCATCGCAACGTAAGATCAATTGCTCGCTGGTAAGGTGTAACCCCCAGGAAGACGAAAATGCCTGCGGATTATTGCAAATGGAACACAGTGTTCCGCCTGAAATTTTATATGCAGCATATTGGTATAGAAGCGGAACCAACCAAACAATGCGCAGCCATTTAAAGGGCATTGTGGAGAGCGCTCTTACATTAGTTACTAAACCGAATGCTTCGGTACTTGACATTGGCTGTAATGATGGAACATTACTGGGCTACTATCCTGAAAGTTTTATTAAGTTTGGATGCGACCCAAGTGATGTAGCCCAAGAGGTAAAAGGAGCCTCAGTAGTTCAGGATATTTTTCCATCGGCAGAATTAAGTAAAATTATTGGCGACACAAAGATTGATATCGTGACCTCTATTGCTATGTTTTATGATCTGGAAAGTCCGGTGGATTTTGTAAGAGATGTCAAACGTATTCTATCTCCTGAAGGTATCTGGATTTTTGAAATGAGTTATATGCCGCATATGCTTGAGCTCGACAGCTACGATACCATTTGTCATGAGCATCTCGAATATTACAGCCTGGCTGTTTTAGAAAAAATAGCGGCAATGGCGGGTATGAAAATTTTTAAAATATCCTTTAATGACATAAATGGAGGAAGCATCCGCTGTTACGCCACGCATGTTGAAAGCGGCTTGTATTACCAACAGGAAGATCACAGGTTAATGAATGAAGTTAGACAAAAGGAGTTTGATCTGGAGTTAGACACAGACAAACCGTATGTAGCATTTCAGTATAGAATTGAAAAGGTAAAAAATGAGCTCCACGATCTGCTGGTGAAATTGAAAAAAGAAGGAAAGAAAGTACATATTTATGGCGCATCTACCAAGGGAAATACAATCCTGCAGTGGTGCAATATCAATAATATGCTCGTCGATTATGCAGCAGAAAGAAATCCGGATAAATACGGCGCTTATACTTTAGGAACAAATATTCCCATCATCAGCGAATTCGAAAGCCGTGCTATGAATCCTGATTATTATTTAGTCTTGCCCTGGCATTTCAAAAATGAATTTATTGAAAGAGAGCAGGACGCTTTGTCGAAAGGCACGGGATTTATATTTCCTATCCCTACTATAGAAATTTTTAAAACGCAATAGAAACCGTACAATACGGCTTAGAAAAATGAATTTAAAAAGATTTTTAAGAAAGTGTCGCAAAGGATTAGATGTAGTATTTATGAGGGCCAAAGCATCTTATTCACAAACAGGGGAAGATGTTATTATTGAATACTTATTTGACAGCCTCAAAATATCACACCCAACTTATCTCGAAATTGGAACCAATCAACCCAAAATAAGCAACAATACGTACAGTTTTTATAAAAAGGGGTGCAAGGGCGTTTGTATAGAGCCTGATCCGGAAATGGCGAAAATCATTAAGGCCGAAAGACCAAAAGATACTATTCTGAACATTGGCATCGGTGTTACCGATCAGGGAAGTGCCGACTTTTATTTATTTCCAGGCCTAACAAATGGTTGGAGTACATTTTCCAAAATAGAAGCAGATATTAGGAGACGGGATAGCGGTGTTAACTACCGTACTTTATCCGTTCCACAAAAAAATATCAATGCAATAATGCAGGACTATTTTGCTCCTCATCCTAATTTTATCTCGCTTGATGTGGAAGGTTTAGATCTTGAGATTCTGCAATCTGTTAACTTTGCAAAATTCAGGCCTGAGGTGATTTGCGTAGAAACAATTACATTCGGATACCTGAACAATACGGAGAAAAAAATAACTGCCATAAATGACTATATGTACAGCAAAGGATATTTTGCATATGCAGATACGCATATAAATACAATTTTTTGTCGTAAAGATTTATTCAATTTTTAAAATGAGTAAGAATCGAAGTGCAGTTATTTTTGGGTCAAATGGGCAGGATGGATACTATCTTGGTGAACTACTTAGCAATGCTGCTATTAAATTGATCAATGTGTCCAGAAACAATGCTTCGATTTGTGGAACAGTAAGTGACTATAATTTTGTGAAAAATGTTATCAAAGAAAATTCGCCTGATTACGTTTTTCATTTTGCCGCCCGGTCAAGCACCAAACATGAATTCTTATTTGAAAACCACGAAACAATATCCACTGGCACCATTAATATTCTAGAAAGTGTACGATTATTTTCTCCTTCAACACGTGTATTTATCTCAGGCAGCGCTATGCAATTCAAAAACAAGGGGTATCCAATTGATGAAAATACAGAGTTTGAAGCAAGTAGTCCATACTCAATAGCGCGCATACAATCAGTTTACGCTGCCAGGTATTATGGACAAAGATTCGGAATAAAAGTATTTATAGGATATTTCTTTAATCATGACAGCCCACTGAGATCAGAGCACCACATTAATCAAAAAATAGTGAGAGCTGCTCAGAGAATCGCATCTGGTAGCAATGAAAAGCTTATTTTGGGAAACATTGAAGTGCAAAAGGAATTTAACTACGCAGGAGATACTGTAGATGCGGTTTGGAAGCTGGTAAATCAGGACACAGTAACAGAAGCCGTGATCGGAAGTGGAAAAGCTTACGCTATAAAAAGATGGCTGGAGTATTGCTTTGCTCTAAAAAATCTGGAATGGGAAAAATATGTTGAACTTCAAAGCGACTTTGCTCCCGAGTACGCTATTCTGGTCAGCAGGCCAAATCTAATTCGAGGAATAGGCTGGATGCCTAAAATGGATTTTTATCAACTGGCAAACATGATGATGAATGGATAGTCAAAAAGAAAAGATTCTGATATTGTTTAATGGAGAACATATTGCTTATTCTCCAACAGTCATTCAGTTACATGACGAGTTACAAAAAAAATACGCTGTAACAATTACAGCGGAGCATCCTCACAACTTTAACAATCAAAAACTCTTCAATAGGAATGTTCTTTATCATAAATTTTATCATGTAAAAGGGCGGTATGTTTATTGGGTATTATTTCAGATACTATCAATGTTCAGCAAAGAAGCAAGATTCTTTAAACAAAACGGTTTGAACTACAAGCAATACTTTTTTAAATTCCTTTTCATAAAACGGATCATAAATCAGAATCATTACAAGAGAATTATAAGCGTAGACATATTAAATGCTGTATTCTGCTCAATATTAAAAGTAAAAACAGATTTTTTATCCCTTGAGCTATGTGCCGACGAACAATATCTGCACTTAATAGAGCCGAAATATATTGACTGCGTATTGATTCAAAGCATTGAGAGATATCAGTACCTATTTAAAGATAAAAAGGTAAAGACTTTTTTTGTTCAAAATGCACCAATATACAGGTACGTCACCAAAAATACGCGTAATGGGCTTGTATATGGCGGCTCCGCATATGACGAGCTAGGATTTTATCATTGTCTTGATTATATTAATACCTACAAAGATGAAAAGCTAACAGTACAAGGTGCCATTATGCCTAAAGATATGGCGAGAGTAAATGCTAAGTATAAGCATCTGTTAGATGAAAAGAAACTCATAATAAATAGGAAATATCTTGAAAACGATGAGGTGGTTGAATCGTTATCAAATTATGAGATAGGCTTCTGCTTTTATAATTTTGATGTACCCGTGATCCGTGACAACTATTTCAATTATGTATCTGCACCATCAGGTAAAATGTTTAAGTATATCGCAGCAGGAGTTCCTGTGGTTGCCAGTAATATATTAGGCTTTAAGTTTGTAACAGAGTGGCAATGTGGGATACTAATAGATGAATTGTCTCCTGAAAATATTCGAGGAGCAATTGAAACTATTAGAAAAAATTACTCATCATATGTCGAAAATGCAGTTCAAGCCGCTAAATTTTACAGCTTTGACAAGGCTATAGAGCCTTATTTAAAATTGATTGCTGAAGGATAATAAGACCAGATATATAAATAATGGACAAATTTAGTATCATACTGCCAGTACGTAATGGTGGTAAATACATAATGGAATGTATTAACAGCATTCTGTCTCAAACGCTACAAAATTTTGATCTTTTAATCCTGGATAATAAAAGCGATGATGGAACAAGTGAATGGCTTGCAACATTGAAGAACAGCCGCATCAAAATTTTTCCCTCAAAAAAGCCATTAACTATTGAAGAAAACTGGAAAAGAAGTGTATATATACCCAAAAACCAATTTATAACACTCATTGGCCACGACGATTTGCTTGATAAACACTATCTGGCAGAGATGGAAGAACTGATAAAAAAGCATCCGGATGCATCTTTATATCAATCTCATTTCAGGTTTATTAACGATAAAGGAAGTGAGCTGAAAAAGTGCAGAAGCATGCGTTCCTTTTATGATTCATCAGAGCTTTTGAAGGCAATACTCACCGACTCCTTGGATACTATGGGTACCGGATACATGATGCGGGCAAAAGACTATGACAAACTGGGGGGAATTCCACCATATCCCAACCTTTTATTCGCAGATCATACTTTATGGATAAGTTTAGCATCCCTGTCATACATGGCAGTTTCAGACAAGGAATGTTTTTCATATAGGATCAACCAAAGCGTTTCAAAATTATCGGGCGCTTCCAAATATATTGATGCATTCTTTTTGTTTTTAGATTTTCTGGTTAGCCAAAAGGAAAAAAATAGTGAAATGCAAAAGGCTATAGATTCTACTATTCCAGCCTATATTCATACCTATTGTAGGTCATTGGCTCACCGGTTGCTCAAAACACCTTTGAACCAAAGAAATAGTAAAACCGTGTGTGAATTTATTGAAAAGTGCAAGGAAGAAGCAATCAGACTCTCTCCTAAAAATGATTTTCATCCAATGAAAGATCCGGGCATCAGGATAGCCAAATTGATTGATAACAACCTTTTATTAAGGAATTTGTACCTGCTTTTTCGGCAATTTTATTCAAAACCATTTTATTCTTAGTTTCCAAAAATAATTGCCAAACCAAAATTGACAGTAATTCCATGAAAATAGCCGTAAATACCCGACTGCTCCGAAAAAATGCGATGGATGGCATTGGGTGGTTTACTTATAACACAATCAAAAAAATAGCGGTTGAAAATCCAGGCATTGAGTTCCACTTTTTTTTTGATTCAGGCGTAGATAAGTCTTTTCTTTTTTCTTCCAACATAGTTCCTCATAATTTGTTTCCTCCTGCTAAGCATGCGCTGCTTAATATTGCCTGGTTTGAGTGGAGTGTAAAAAGAAAATTGCAACACATTAACCCAAACCTATTTCTTTCTCCCGATGGCATTTTATGCCTGGGCTGGCAGGGAAAACAGTATGGTGTTATTCACGACCTAAACTTTCTCCACATGCCAGAGGTTTTAAAATACACCAACAGGAAATATTACAATTTTATTATTCCTAAATGTGGTGCTAAAGCAGCCCGGATCGGCACGGTTTCTCACTACAGCAAGAATGATCTGGTAAAAACTTTAGGAATAAATGAAAACAAAATTGATGTAGTATATAGCGGCATTAACAGCTTTTATCATCCCGTTTCGGAAGACGAGGCAACAGAAACCAGGCTTCGCTTTGCACAAGGTTGCCGATACTTCGTGTTTGTAGGCACGCTAAGCCCAAGAAAAAATATTTTAAAACTGATGGAAGCTTTTGACGCCTATAAAAAAAATTCCACCAATAATCATAAATTATTAATTGTTGGCAAAGGCATGTATAAGAAAGCTGAATTGCTGGACTTTAGGACTAGGCTAACCCATTCTGAAGACATTGTTTTTACAGGCAGATTACCTGATGAAGATGTAAAAAAAATTTTAGCCTCCGCAATTTGCCTGGTTTTTATTCCAATATTCGAAGGATTTGGGCTACCTCCGATAGAAGCCATGCAATGCAACGTTCCCGTTATTGCTTCTAACGTAACCTCTGTTCCTGAAATATGCGGAGACGCGGCATTAATCGTAGACCCTTACAACACGTCAGAAATAGCTGCAGCAATGGCTTCAATAAGCGAAAATACACATTTAAGAGAGCAGCTTATATTAAAAGGCCGTGTGCGAAAAGACTTCTTTTCATGGAACAAAACAGCCGATTTACTTTGGGAAAGTGTAAATAAAATTCTTTAACCACTCTACTCCTTCCTCGCCACCGAACTCGCTCCACTGCTCTTGATGTTGCGGGTAATGCCTTCGCCCTTGTAGTAAATATCGCTGGCGCCGCTGGCTGTAGCGGTGAGCTCTTTTGTAACGGTGATTTGTATATCACTGGCACCACTCGCTTCAGCTTCGCAGTATTCGCTTACAAGGTCATAACCTTTTACATCGCTGGCGCCGCTCACATTAATGGTTAGAGTGCTGGTTCTGCCATTGATGCGGGAATCGGAACTGCCGCTTTGATCGAGCGATAGTTTGTTTACATCAACGGCTCCTTTAAAATCGCTGCTTCCTGACAAGACGATCTTTAGTACATCACCCTTTATCACCCCATTTACATAAATATCCGATGCACCCGCGGCGCTTAATTTGCTAATAGTTTTGAACGACACATACGCTTTGAGGTTTTTACTGCCGCTGTTCCATTGAAGCCCTTTGTCATTGTAATAAATCCGCAGCACTCCATCTACCACCTCGGTTACAATACGGTCGCGGTATTTGGTTTCAGCAGCGCTTACCACCACCACTTCCTCATCGCTTTGTGAGGCGTACAGGTCTATGGAGCCGGAAACGGAAATCCCTGAGAACGAACCGGATATTTTCCTGGGTTGTGCATTTTTGTCGTTCACATACACATCTTGCGCATTTACTATTACAGCGATAAAAATGTACAACACTAAAAAAGCTATTCTTTTCATCTATTCACGTTTAAATTTTCATGACTAAGCTATGCTGAAATGTTCGCATTGTCACATTAGATTATACGCCCGGGCGTAATAAAAGTTACAGTCTGGAAAAATTATTTTAAAGCCAACTGATGTAAGCCCTCAATAACGGCTCGGCCGTTTGGGCAGGGCGGAGGATAATCTCCGTAAAACGGGCTTTAGCTTTTTTTAGACGAAGAGAATTAATATTATTTAATTTTTATTTATATTCGTGCCCAATAATTTTTTCAACCTTAAATAGGATCTATGAACCAAAAATTTCCCTTGATAGTGGCGTTCGCTTGTCTCGTGTTAGGCTTTACATCTTGTAAAAAAGACGAAACTAAACCACCGGAAAAGTCGACTATTGAGCTGCTTACAGCGCATACCTGGCAAATTGATGAAATAAGATTTCTGCAGGAGAATGTTCCATATTATTACAAAAGAGGCGGAAATGACAACAATGCAAACTTCGATATTGAATACTTTAAATTTAGAGCGGATAAGACAGGAGAGCGTTCCGACAACAATGAAATATACCCTTTCACCTGGGACTTTGTTGATGGAAGTGAAAGTAAAATCAGGATGGTTGTGCAGGAACACAAGCAGGTAATCATTTTTTGGGACATTATTGTATTAAAAGACAGGGTTCTTAAATATTCAGAATATTACAACAAAGAAGGCACTAACTCATTAGCCTCAGGCACACGGGTTCCAAAACCTTGATTAACAAATAAGAATATGCTTAACGCGGTTGAGAATTTCAACCGCTTTTTTTATTGACCTAAGCTCTCAAAAGTTACACTATTTGGAAATTATTTTAAAACTCCATTAACTTTGCGGTCATAAACAACCGCGGTTAACGTTTGTTTAACCTCAGTAGTTCCCGGGGTGCCGCCCGACTGATGTCGGGGGCTGAGATCAAACCCGTAGAACCTGATCAGGGTAATGCCTGCGCAGGGAAGGACGAGTCCTCACATCTCTCCTTTCCTGTTTTTGTAAATCCGGTCAATAACAAGTGAGTGCATGTTAAGTGCACGTGATGACCGACAACAAAAACAGAATGAAAAAAAGTTTTTTAAGCATGCATGCTATTGTATTAGCATTGCTTTTTACCTGCATGGGCGCATCTGCCCAATCTTATCTAAGCGGCAGGGTGGTTGAAAAAGATACCAACCAGCCTGTGTCCAATGCTACTGTTAGTCTTTCATCTACCCTGTCAACTGTAACCAACGAAAAAGGTGAATTTAGCTTTCGGGGCATTCGTTCGGGTACTTACACCGCAACCATTTCAGGCGTAGGTTACCGGTTAGCGTCGGTTGAGCTGAATACTGACGCCGGTAGTAACCAGGTGATAGGGCTTGAAAAATTGCATCTCATGTTGCAGCCCATCGAAATAAAAGCCGTAAGAGCAAGCGAACGGGCACCTTTTACCAAGAGCAACGTGACTAAAAAGCAAATTGAAAAGCTGAACACCGGCAGGGATCTGCCATTTGTTTTGAATGAACTGCCCGCCGTAGTAGTCAATTCAGACGCGGGTAACGGCGTAGGATACACTGCCATGCGCATACGGGGTACCGATGCAACACGGATTAATGTAACATTAAATGGCATTCCTTATAACGACGCAGAGTCGCAGGGTACTTTTTTTGTAAATATGCCCGATTTTATGTCGTCCGTAAACAGCATCCAGGTGCAACGCGGTGTGGGCACCAGCAGCAATGGTGCAGGCGCTTTTGGAGCCACTATTAATATGAGCACCAACGAATTTATTGAAAATGCCTACGGCGAAATCAATAACAGTTATGGCTCGTTCAACACCTGGAAAAATACCGTTAAGGCTGGAACGGGGCTGATTGACGGAAAGTTTACGGTAGATGCGAGGCTTTCTTCCATTACCAGCGACGGGTATATTGACCGGGCTACAAGTGATCTGAAATCCTATTACCTGTCTGCCGCTTATTTTGTTGGAAAGGCTTCTTTACGGCTGAATGTTTTTTCAGGCAAAGAAAAAACCTATCATGCATGGAATGGCATACCAGAAGATAAGCTGGAAACCGACCGCACCTACAATTCTGCCGGCACCGAAAAACCGGGTGAGCCTTACGAAAATGAAACCGATAATTACAAACAGGATCATTACCAGTTATTCTATAACCAGGAGATCAACGACCGTTTCAGTTTTAATACTGCATTGTTCCTTACGCGTGGCAAGGGATATTATGAGCAATACAAAGCCGGGCGCGAACTGGCTGAATTTGGTTTGCCAAACGTTGTAATTGGCGATTCCACTGTTACTACTACTGATATTGTTCGCCAACTGTGGCTGGACAATTATTATTACGGAGGTATTTTTTCGCTGCAGTATAAAAATAAAGGCACCCAATGGATAACCGGCGGTGGTTGGAACCGTTATGATGGCAACCATTATGGCAAGCTGCCGTGGGGACAGGTGGGTATTCCAAAAGATTATGAGTGGTACAATTTAGATGCGCTGAAAACAGATTTTAATATATACACTAAGTTACAGCAACGCATAGCCGACAATTGGGAATTGTTTGGTGATGTTCAATATCGCCGGGTGCAATATGATATGAACGGTTTTAGAGAAAACCCGGAACTGAAAGTAAACAACACCTATAATTTTATTAATCCAAAAGCTGGCATCAGTTACAGCAACAATAATTGGTCGGGATATTTTTCTTATGCGTTGGCTAATAAAGAGCCTAACCGCGACGACTTTGAAGCCGGCGCCGAACAACAACCACGTCCGGAAACGTTGCACGATTTTGAGTTGGGCATTGAGCAGCGCAGCCACAGCTTCAACTGGAACCTGGCATTGTATTACATGAAATACAGGAACCAACTGGTGCTTACAGGAAAGATAAACGACGTGGGCGCCTATGCGCGAACCAATATCCCCGAAAGCTACCGGATGGGTATTGAGTTGCAGGCAAAATGGCAACCTGCACAATGGTTCAACATTTCGGGCAACCTGGCGTTGAGCAGCAATAAAATAAACGACTTTACCGCGTGGTACGATGATTACGATAATGGTGGGCAAAAATCAGAAAGCTTCCATTCTTCCGATATTTCTTTTTCACCTTCCGTTGTAGGCGGAGGCAGCATCAATATTCTACCGTTTAAAAATTGGGAATTGAGTTTGCCAGGCAAGTATGTAAGCAAGCAATATCTCGACAATACAAGCAATGAAAACCGGAAGTTGAACGCGTTTTATGTTCAGGATTTCAGAACCATCTATACCATTAATAAACTCGTGTTCAAAGAAATAAACCTCGTATTGCAGGTAAATAATATTTTAAACAAGCGCTATGAGCCCAATGGTTATACCTTCAGTTATATTGCCGGCGGAACAATGGTAAACGATAATTACTATTTTCCCATGGCGGGAAGAAATTTCATGGCAGGCATCAATATTAAACTATAGTTGAAATTTAACCACATAGGCACATAGTAACATAGAGTTTATGGTTTTGTAGTTTATGGTTTTTCTAATCGCAGTTACAAACCACAAACTACCATTTCCTTATGCTCCTTATGTTCCTATGTGGTAAAATCTTTAACGCAGAACTATGGCGCCCAATGGCGGCAAATGAACGGTAAGCTCGTATAAGCTTTCGGAGGCGTCTACAGTATTGCTATGTATATCGGGGTTATATACATCGCCGGTTCCCCAATAAGCTTTGCTGTCGCTGTTAAATATTTCTTTCCACGACGATTTGTTGTATACTTTCAACTTCCAGTCGCGGTGCACTACCGGCGTCATATTTAATACTACCAATATGTCATTTGCTGGATCTTTTCCTTTGCGCCTGTATACGATCACTGATTCAGCCCGGTGATTGAGATCTACCCATTCAAAACCGTAAATATTAAACTGGTTTTCGTATAAGGCAGGTTCCGATCGTAACAAAGCGTTCAGATCACTCACACATTTTTTAAGTAGTTTGTGCGCATCATACTGCAGCAAATGCCAGTCGAGCTCCGATTTATAATTCCATTCGTTGGTTTGCCCAAACTCATCGCCCATAAACAACAGCTTGCCACCAGGGTGCGTAAACATATAGGTATATAATAACCGGAGATTGGCAAATTTCTGCCATTCATCGCCCGGCATTTTATACAACATGGGGCTTTTGCCATGCACTACCTCATCGTGGCTCAGCGGCAGCATAAAGTTTTCGTCGTAGAAATACATCATACTGAACGAAAACTTATCCTGGTGGTATCTCCTGTATACCGGGTCCATTTTAAAGTAATCGAGTGTATCGTGCATCCATCCCATCATCCATTTCATTCCAAAGCCCAACCCGTCGTTGAAGGTAGGTTTGCTCACGCCAGGCCAGTCTGTCGCTTCTTCTGCAATGGTTTGCACATCCGGAAAGTCGCGGAAAATGGTTTCATTCAAATCCTTAATGAAAGCAATGGCCTCTATATTGCCGTCGCCACCATATTCATTAGGCTCCCATTGACCGGTGGTGCGCGAGTAATTCAGTTTGAGCATAGAACTTACAGCATCAACCCGTATGCCGTCAATATGATATTTGTCGAACCAGTACCGCGCGCCGCTTATCAAAAACGATTTTACCTCTCCCCTTTTATAATTGAATATGTAACTGTTCCAATCCGGGTGAAAGCCTTTCCGCATATCTGCATATTCGTAGGTATGCGTTCCGTCAAACATAAACAAGCCATGAGCGTCGTATGGAAAATGCGACGGCACCCAATCCAGTATCACGCCAATGCCTTCCTTATGAAAAGCTTCTACCAGGCTCATAAACCCTTGTGGATCGCCAAAGCGTGAGGTTGGCGCAAAGTATCCTGTTCCCTGGTAGCCCCACGAGCCGTCAAACGGATGCTCCATTACCGGCATCAGCTCCACGTGCGTAAAATTCATTTCTTTAACGTAGGGAACCAGCGTGTTCCTGATCTGGTCGTAAGTATTATAGCTTTCCTCATCATTCCGGTCGGGGCGCATCCAACTGGCGAGATGCACTTCGTATACACTCCACGGAGCTTCGAGGGTATTGTGATCTTTGCGAACGTTCAGCCAATCCGAATCGTTCCATTCAAAGTCAAGATTCCAGGTTATAGAGGCTGTATCAGGTCTTTTTTCCCAAAACCACGAAAATGGATCTCCCTTGTCCTGCTTACGCCCCTTGTAACCGTGAATGTGATATTTGTACACTTCTCCCTTCGTCATTCCTGGTATAAATCCCTCCCATATACCGGAATTATCCATTCGTACATAAAGTGGGTGCGATTCATTGTTCCAATCGTTAAAATTGCCTTTTACAGAAATAAAAGTGGCGTTGGGTGCCCAAACTGCAAAGTAGTATCCAGGTTTACCCAATACCGTTGCCGGGCGCGAACCAAAGATTTCGTATAACCGGTAATGCGTACCCTGTTGAAAATTTTGTATATCATCATCAGTAAATAATGAATAATTCCATACAGGTTTGGTGCTATCCACAAAGTGAATGTCTTCGTAACGAGGTGCGCTGCTGTATTCGTGGGCTTCCTTCATGGGTAAAAAACTTGTGGCAGTTAATAGTTTGTACTTAGCTATTCAATTTAGCACTATTTAGGAGATTTCCAACTGCAAGACTAATAATCATTAATAGTTCATCTATGCACCTTAAAAAAAATATTTGATCTCGTTATGGAATTCATCAGCATAGGGCATCAGAACTTTTTTAACGTAAGATTAAAAGATATAAAAAATAATTTAAAAGTATCTTGCCACCAATAACCTTAAAAATTATCCTTAAACTACAACCATGACTCAACGCTTATCCTTTTTGCTAACCATTGCGTTTTGCGGAATACTGCAACTGAGTATTGCACAAACCTCAGCCATTAAGGGAACTGTTACCGATACTGCTAATCAAAAAAAGCTTTCGAACGCCGCCATTACATTAATTAAGAAAAGCGACTCAACGCTTATAAAATTTACCCGCGCCGAAAAAAACGGCAGCTTTACACTGAATAATTTGCCTGATGGCGATTTTGCGGTCATCATTTCCTACCCCCAGTTTGCAGATTATGTAGACTATATACAATTAAAACCGGGACAAATACTTGAGCTTGGCAGCATTAACCTCACCAACAAGGCATTGCTGCTAAAAGAAATTGTAATAAAGCAGAACAACGCCATGCGGGTAAAAGGCGATACACTGGAGTATACGGCCGACAGCTTTAAGGTTCGTGCCAACGCCAGTGCCGAAGATCTGCTGAAAGTAATGCCTGGCATACAGGTAGACAAAAACGGAAAAATTATAGCGCAGGGGCAGGAAGTTCAAAAGGTATTGGTGGATGGTGAAGAATTTTTTAGCGATGACCCTACCGTGGCTACCCGAAACATACGGGCAGATGCTGTGGATAAAGTGCAGGTATTTGATAAAAAGAGCGACCAGGCTGCTTTTACAGGAATTGACGATGGCGAAAAAACCAAAACCATTAACCTGAAGCTGAAAGAGGATAAGAAGAACGGGTACTTTGGAAAGGTGGCTGTTGGCGGAGGTTTGAAAGACAAGTTCAACAACGAAGCCATGGTAAACTTTTTTAAAGGGAAAAGGAAAATAGCGGCATTCGGCACCATGTCCAACACCGGGCAGGGAGGGCTCAACTGGGATGACAGCCGGAAATACGCCGGAACAGAAGACAATTTCGAATACGACGAAAACAACGGTTACTTCTATTCTTTTGGAGAAAGCGACGCGTTGAACTTTAACGGCAATGGATTACCTAAAATATGGACTGGAGGCGGGCATTATTCAAACAAATGGAACGAAAACAAACACAACTTCAACGCCAGTTACATGTATAAAAAAATGGATGTTGCCGGGCAGGGCGAAACCAAAACACAGTATATTTTGCCCGACACCCTGTATTATATAAACCAGCGGAACAGTAATTTTTCGCAACGCATACGCAACACTTTAAGCGGAAAATATGAGGTGCAGCTCGACTCTTCTTCTTCTTTAAAAATTACAGTGAATGGCTATAAAGGCAAAACACAGAATTTCAACAGTTTTTACCAGGAAGCATTAAACGAAGCATCGGACCCGGTTAATAAAAACACGCGCAGCAATTCGGCCAATATGGATGAGTCGTCGCTGAACACGAGCATCCTTTACCGGAAAAAATTCAAGAAGGTGGGAAGAACCATTTCGGGAAGAGTGGAGCAGAAATACAACGGCACCGACTCAGAAGGTTTTTTGGATGCTGTAACGGATTATTTTAATCCCGAAGGAGACGTTTTTCAACAAGACACCATCAACCAACGCAAGTATAATAACAGCAAGCTGTTTACATTGAATGCGAAAGTAACTTACACGGAACCGTTAGGTAAAAATAACTTTATTGAGCTGAACTATGGATTTTCGAACTCCAACAGCAGCGCCAACAGGATTACCTATAACTATGATGGCGGCAAATACGATGCGCTCGATTCTTCATTAACCAACGACTACGATTTCCTCATCAATACCAACGCTGGAGGAGTGGCATACCGCATAGCCAAAAAGAAATACAATATGTCTTTTGGAAGCGACCTGGCTTACCAGGCTTACAGGCAAACCGATAATATCAAAGATTCATCGTTCCGGTATTATCGCACCAACCTGTTTCCTAAATTCAGTTTTAACTACAATATTAAACCGCAAACGCGCATCGGCTTCAATTACAACGGAAGTACCCAGCAACCTACCATTCAGCAAATTCAGCCGGTTCGTGAAAACAACGATCCACTCAATATTTTTATCGGGAACCCCGATTTGAATCCTGCATTCAACCACAGGTTCTTTGTATACTTCAACGATTATAAAGTACTGAAGGAAAGAGGCATTTTTGCGAATGGCAGCTTTAATTTTACCGACAACACGATTACCAACGACAATAGTGTTGACTCGATGGGACGAAGAATATACCAGTCTGTCAATTCCAGCGGAACGTATAATTATTGGTCGTATGTGGGATACAATATGAAACTTGCCAAGTTAAAAACAAGGATCAGCTTTAACCTCAACGCATCGGGTGGAAAGGGTATCAATTATGTAAATGGAGAAAAGAACGTAACACTTAACAACTCTTACACTGGAGGTGCCGGAGCATATTATTCTATTGAAAACAAACTGGGCATCAACTTCAGGGGCAACCTCAGCTATAATACCTCTGTATCGTCTATACGAAAAGATGTAAAAACGGCTTACTGGAATCATTATTATAACATAGACACGTATATAGCCTTGCCCGGAAAGTTTGATCTGTCGAACGAAGCTGATTTCAATTTCAGGCAAAAAACAAGCGTGTTCGATCAAAACCGCAACACGATTATCTGGAACGCCTCTTTGAGCAAACGACTTTTCAAAGAAACCTGTTCTTTAAAATTTTCAGTAAACGATATCTTAAACCAAAACATAGGGTTTAACAGGAACATCAACAGCAACTTTGTATCGGAAAACACTTATGTTACCCTGCGTCGTTTTTGGTTGTTGACCTTTACCTGGAACTTTACAAAAAACAATGCCCAGGTTGAAAATAAATAAAACATTAGCCATGAAGAAAATACTTTTTTTATTAGCGCTTATTGCCGGCTGTTATGCACAGGCAAGCGCACAATTTATATTGAAAGGGAAAATTGAATTTGAAAAAACGGTAAACCAGCACAAGCAAATGGATGCCGGAGACGACAATACTTTTGCTGCCACCATAAAGAAAACCATTCCGGAGTATAAACATAGCTACTTCGACCTTGTTTTCTCGGGTGATAAAGCCATGTATAAACCCGGCAGGGAAACCAACGAAAAGTCCACTCCATGGGGCGATGGCCCGGCATCTGCCAACATTGTGTACAGCGATTTTACCACCGGACAAACCATTGCTGCCAAACAGGTGTTCGACGAATCTTTCCTGATACAGGACAGCCTGCGCAAATATAAATGGCGCATTACCGGCGATACGCGAAAAATAGCGGGATTTGAATGCAAACGAGCTACCACTGTTATAATGGATTCGGTATTTGTGGTGGCTTTTTATACCGAGGAAATCATTTCGCAAGGCGGACCTGAATCATTTAATGGATTGCCGGGTATGATACTGGGTGTGGTAATACCACGTATGTTTACCAACTGGTATGCCACCAAACTGGAACTGGAAGTGAAGGATGCAGCAATAGCGCCCCCCAAAAAGGGAAAGAAAACAGACTATAAAGGTGTTGACAAAACCATACAGGAAAGTTTGAAGCGCTGGGGAAAATGGGGCACAAAATACATATGGCAGATCATGATTTAACCACTTAACGTCACCTCAACAAAGAAAAGAGCCCCCTACTTGTATCGTCACCTCTACGAAGAAGAGGTCTCCCACATTCAAAACAAATGCGGGTTTGGCATGTTATTTTCAATATTGCTGCAAACAATAAGAATGAAAACATTGCCAGGCAGTTTGTTGATGGCGTTCTTTGCATCACTGTTGGTTATAACCGGATGCCGGAAGGAAGATGCCCCCGTTACCCCCGATCCCCCGCTGGCGGAAAGAACGATCATTGATACATCTTACGGTACAGATGACCGTAATAAAATGGATATTTATTTGCCTGCCGGCAGAAGTGATACCACCAAAACCGTTATCCTGATACATGGTGGCGGATGGTCTGGCGGAAGCAAAGCAGATCTAACGGCAGCAATACCCGAAGCAAAGAATTATTTTCCCGGGTATGCGCTCGTAAATATAAACTACCGGCTGGCGGCAAATGGTACTGCCAATCTTTTTCCCACCCAGGAAAATGATGTAAAGTCGGCTGTTGAATTTGTGATAGAAAACAGCGATGAATTAGGTATTTCAAAAAACGTTGTGCTCACAGGCTTTAGTGCGGGGGCACACCTTGCACTGCTACATGGTTATAAAAATGATCCTGGCAAAAATGTAAAAGCCATTGTCGACTTTTTTGGACCAACAGACCTTACTGTTTTTAGCAGTTTGAGCGCGGTGCAACAAGGCATACTTGTAAATGTTACAGGCAAAACTTATGAAGAAGACCCGGACATTTACGAAGCATCGAGCCCGGTGAAATTTGTATCAGAACAAAGTCCGCCAACCTTGATATTGCAAGGCGGCATTGATCCGTTAGTACCGCGCTCACAGGCTGACCTGCTTATTGAGGCGCTCAACGAAAAAGCTGTAGTAAACCAGTTCGTATTTTACCCTAATGAAGGACACGGATGGAGCGGACCCAATCTTTTGGATTCGTTCGTGAAAATAAAAGCCTTTTTAGAAGCCAATGTCGAATAATTGCTTTCAGGTAGCCGCTTCATTTGCAGCTTCCTCTTTGTTGTAATAATAACTCAACGCTCCGCTCGGACATTTTTTTACCTGCTCCACCAGTGCAGTACTTTCTTTTCCCTCTGGTTTAATCCACGGCCGTTCTTTTGGATTGAACACATCAGGCAAACCCGTTGCGGCTTTCCAGCAAATGGTTGAATGTATACACGAAGCGGGTTTCCAAACAATGGTTACTTCTCCATTGGAATATCTTTTTGTAATATCCCTGTCCATATTATTGTGGTTAATATTTCTGTAATGTAGGCAATATAATTTTTTTTCCCGCGACAATAATTCTGCTGATCGTTCCTTGCGACGCTCCTTTCAACTGCAGTAATTCTATTAAACAAGTATGCAGACGCATGTGTTTAGCCCTGTATAAGCACCGATCCATTTCATTTATCTTCGGTCAGCATCTGCGGTTATTATCAGCGAAAAATCTGCGGAAGAAAATACAGGATTGTTCTTTAAAGGAGCAAAGTGAACCAGCTCGCCCGGAAAATCGTTATACGAACATTGTGAAACAATTACAACAGTGAATGAATTTTAGCGTATTGCAGCAACATGATGGTTTTGGCATCTTTTATTTCGCCGGTGCCAATCATGCTGTAAGCTTTATAAAACGGCAGTTCCAGCACTTCAATGTCTTCCTGCTCGTGGTCAATGCCACCGCCACTGTTAACCTGCATATCGCGTGTGTAAGCTGCAACAAAAAAATAAAGTATCTCTGTAACCGATCCGGGCGACATATATGCTTCAAATATCTTTTTTACCTCGCTCACTTTGTAACCGGTTTCTTCTTCTGTTTCACGTTTAATGCAATCTTCCGGGTTGTCTTTGTCAAGTAAGCCCGCACAGGCTTCTATCAACATACCCGTTGGGTTGCCATTTAAAAAAGTAGGCAGCCTGAACTGCCGGGTTAGTATAATGGTCTGTTGTTCCTTATTAAACAATAAAATAGTAGCGCCGTTGCCGCGATCATATGCCTCACGGCTTTGCACCTGTGTGGTGCCGTCTTTTTTGGTGTAATCGTACGTTACCTTTTTAAGTGTATACCAGTTATCAGACAGTATTTCAGTTTTTACAACGTTGATCTTTTTCTCCATAGTATATCTTTTATCCTTCCACAAATTCACTCAGTTCCAACCAACGCATTTCCTTTTCATCAAGCAACGCCGTTATGTCGCCAATTCTCGACGAAAGTTTTTGCAATTGGTCGTATGGAAGACTTGCGGCTTCCAGTTGCGCATGTATTTCTTGCTTTTCCTTTTCAAGATCGGCTATTTCTTTCTGCAATATTTCAAACTCACGCTTCTCCTTATACGAAGCTTTCTTTTTTTCAACAGGTGGTGTGAGGGTTGCAGGTGTAACGGTTTTAGATGCGCTTTGTACTTTTTGCGTTTCAGCTTCTTTTTTCTCTTCCTGCTCCTTTTTCCAAATCCTGTACTGGGTATAGTTTCCCGGAAAATCGCGAATATTACCATTTCCCTCAAACACAAACAGGTGATCGGTAAGCCTGTCCATAAAATACCGGTCGTGCGATACAATTAACAGGCATCCCTGGTATTCGCTTAAAAAGTTTTCCAGCACGCCCAATGTAGGCAAATCAAGATCGTTTGTAGGTTCGTCCAGTATTAAAAAATTGGGGTTGCGAAATAAAATGGACAACAGCAACAATCGTTTCTTTTCACCACCACTTAGTTTGGAAATATAGGTATACTGCTGGTCGGGTTCAAATAAAAACAATTGCAGGAACTGTGCGGCGCTAAGTGAACCGCCATTTGCCAAAGGAAAGTTTTCTGCAATGTTCTTTACAAACTCAATTACCCGCATATCTTCCTTTACCTCCAGCCCTTGCTGTGAGTAATACCCAAATACCACTGTTTCACCAATGTTGATCTTACCACTGTCTGCCGGCTCCTTGCCCAGCAGCATGTTGAGAAAAGTAGATTTTCCGGCACCGTTTTTTCCTACCACTCCTACCCTTTCGCCTTTCGAAAAAGTATAGTCAAACCCTTTCATGATCGTGAGATCGCCAAACGACTTGTATACTTTTTTCAACTCGGCTACCTTCCCGCCCAGGCGATTCATCTTTACCTGCAACTGCACCTGGTTATCTACTATCTTTTGCTTTGCTTTTGTTTCTACGTCGGTGAATGCATCAATGCGGCTCTTGGATTTGGTGGTTCTTGCCTTGGGTTGTTTGCGCATCCATTCCAATTCCTTTCGGTAAAGGTTTTTTGCTTTATCAATACTCGAAGCATCCTGTTCAATGCGGGCGGCTTTTTTTTCTATATAGTTTTCGTAATCGCCTTTATGAATGTATAAGTTGCTTCCTTCCAGCTCCCATATCTCTTCGCATACCGCATCCAAAAAATACCGGTCGTGCGTAACCAGCAGCAAGGTTACTTTTTCCTGGTTCAAATAGTGCTCCAGCCATTCTACCGTTTCCACATCCAGGTGGTTGGTAGGCTCGTCCATTATCAGCAACACATGTTTGTGCTCAAAGCCAATGTCGATCAATGTACGGGCAAGCGCTACTCTTTTTCTCTGCCCACCCGAAAGCGTACCCGCTTTTTGCTGCAACTGGTGTATATTGAGTTTTCCCAATATCTGCTTTACCTTGCTGTCAAAATCCCAGGCGCCCAATTCATCCATTAATACAATAGCCCTTCCTATTACTTCACTGTCTTCCGATTCGCCGGCTGCCTCGTATTGCTTAATAGCGTTGATAACGGGGTGATTGTGGTGGAAGATATTGTCAAGAATGCTAAGCTCTTCCATAAACTCCGGTTCCTGCTCAAACAAAGCAACCGTTACATCTTTATGGATCCAAAGTTTTCCCTCTTCAGGTGTTTCTTTTCCCGCAATGATTTTTAATAAGGTAGATTTCCCGTATCCGTTACGGGCTACAATGGCTATTTTATCTCCCTCCTCTATATGGAAAGATAAATTCTTAAACAGCGGCTTAATGCCATACGATTTTCCCAGATTCTCTGCCGAAACATAATGCATGCGGCAAAGATAAGCAGGTTGGATTTCTGATTTAAGGTTTTGTTGAACCACAGAGACACAAAGACATAAAGACACAAAGATGCACAGGGAGTTTACGGTTTGGTGTTTATCGTTTTTTGATACTTATAATTTCACAGCCTTCCCATTTTCAAATTTCCATATTTTCAAATTTTCAAATTTTCCCATTCACCACATTCCTCGGTTTTCCTTCTAAAAACGCCTGTATATTTTTTACCGACTCATTCAGTAAGCGTTCCCTTGCTTCCTTGGTTGCCCAGGCAATATGAGGCGTAATAATGCAGTTGGCAGCATTGAATAACGGGTTGGTTGATGGAGGAGGTTCTGAAGACAATACGTCCAGTGCAGCGCCGGCAATCGTTCCATCGTTCAGCGCTTTTGCAAGATCGGCTTCGTTGATCAACGCGCCTCGCGCTGTGTTTATGATATATGCCGATGACTTCATTGTAATGATCAGGGATGCATTTACCATTTGCCTTGTATCGTCGGTTAGCGGACAATGCAAACTCACAAAATCAGCTTGGCTAAAGCATTCTTCCCGGCTTACAAACCGAACATTGGGCAAATGGTATTTATCCGGATTTCTTACCACCGCTATTACGTTCATTCCAAAAGCAGTGGCTATAAGCGCAACAGCCGTTCCTATCTGCCCTAATCCAACTAATCCTAAAGTTTTTCCACTCAACTCAAAAAGTCCTTCATGCCCAAAACAAAAATCCTTGCTTTTTGTCCATGCCCCGCTGTGTACTTCAACAGAACGTTTCCCTGTTCTGTATGTTAGCTCCAGTATCAGCGCCCAGGTTAACTGGGCAACAGAGTGGGTGCTATAGCCCGGCACATTACACACGGGAATTTTCCTGGCGGCGGCTGCTTTAATATCCACATTATCAAAGCCGGTTGCCAGTTCGCCTATATATTGAAGTGACGTCAATGCATTGATGGCATCTGCCGTTATTTTCGTTTTATTGGTAAGCACAATTTCAGCGCCTGCAGCACGTTCGGCTACTTCTTCAACGGGCGTTCGGTCATATACTTTCAGCTCACCGAATTGTTCAATTGCCTGCCAGGTTAAATCGCCGGGATTTATGGTATAGCCATCCAGAATTACAATGCGCATATCTTGAGTTTTAATTATCTTACAACCTGTTTAAACCTGTTTTTCACCGCGTTTTAATTTGAAGATTTGCAATACCAATTTATCTGCGATCTGCGGCTGAAAATAGGAGCCCGAAAATAAGCACGAATACCCTAACCACGTCATGAAAAAAAATAAAAAGCCTTACGGCAGACTGATATTATTAATTGCAGTCATTCTACTGCTCCTTCCCTTTGTTACCGGTTACCGTTACCTGTACAAGGCAGTTTTTTACAATTTTGCTGGCATAGACGACTACGAAATCTTTGACAATAATATAGTGTCTACCGGCACCGCTGTTCCATGGCAATTGAGCGATGAATATACCAATACCATTCCCGACACATTGAACGCCTACCTGGAGCGGTTGAAATCTGTTGGCCTGCTTGTCGTACAAAACAGAAAAGTAGTGGTTGAAAAATACTGGGAAGGCTATAGCGACAGCTCACTGTCTGGCTCATTTTCAGTTGCGAAAAGTATTACCTCGTTGCTGATAGGTGCGGCTATGCGGGATGGTAAGATCGCATCGGTAAACGATGCCGTGGGAAAATACCTGCCGGAGTTTAGTAAAGGCGAAAAGGCAAAAGTTAAAATAGTGGATCTGCTTACCATGAGCAGCGGTACCGACTGGGGAGAAAGCTATGCCAATCCTTTTTCGGTAACTACCAGGTTGTATTATGGAAGCGACGCATATAAAACGGCCGCTTCGGTAAAGATCATCGACAAACCGGGTACGCTTCACCGTTACAAAAGCGGCGACACCCAGCTACTGGGGTTGATTATTGAAAAAGCAACCGGGAAATCTTTAAGCGAATACGCTGCAGAAAAATTATGGAGGCCGCTTGGGGCCGAACACCCGGCATTGTGGAGCGTTGACAGAGAAGACGGCGATGAAAAGGCTTATTGCTGCTTTAATTCCAATGCACGCGATTTTGCAAGAATTGGTCAACTGATGCTCGACAGCGGAAAGATCAACGGCAACCCGGTTATAGACAGCCAGTATTTCAGGCAATCTGTAACGCCCTGCCTGATACCCGATGGTTCGGGAAACGCCTGCGAATACTATGGTTACCAATGGTGGATCATTCCCGGCGAAAAAGAAATATTTTATGCCCGTGGCATATTGGGTCAATACATCATTTGCATTCCTTCTAAAAACATGGTGATTGTGAGGTTAGGAAAGCAAAGAGACGAAAGAGTGGGCAATACTCCACTGGAAGTATTGAAACTGGTTGAATGGGGAAAGAAGTTGTAAGCTGATTTGACGCATCTTCTTTTTACATTTCTAACAGCTTTCGCATCATAAACTCCTGCCGTATTCTTTCCTGCTCCAGCCTGCCATTGTGATGTTTTAAAATGTTGAAGGCTGCGCTTTCATCGGGCGTGAGTAAGGGAAGCTCTGTTGTAACGTATGTAGTTTTTTGTTTGTCAAATTCATCGGCGTGCTGTAAAAGCGTATGGCTATCCATAAATACACTTATAATGTGCGGATAAAATCCGCGCATGGCGTGCATCATTTTAAAGCCTTCCTCATCCAGGTCGCCCCAATAATATAAGGTTGCGTTTTTCAGAAGTGGTATCTCCTTTAAACTATGAGTAGCGTTTCCTTTGCTGAATATCGCTACCGCATTCTTTCGTTCAGGAATTAAATACAGGTTTGTTTCATTTTCTACCAACCACACTTCGTTTATGCTCCAGTTTAATTTTTGGAGCCATTCAACGGTAACACCAGTTACTTCCATTCCATGCATATGTGTAACAGACAGGTTGGCATCCAGCCAGCGAACAGGATACAGATGTGGCTTTATTTTCAACATCAGCATTTGCTCCAGGTTATTACCCCTGGAAGGAAATTTTTCCGGAGCAATGCTTCTTAAAATGGCTGTAATTACTGGCTTGTATGTTTCTATAAATTTTGTATGAACCGGCACGGGAATATTGCGGATGTAATAATTGCTTACGTCGGTTTGCAGCAGGAAGTCTACTACTTTTTGAATATCCTTCCATGCGTCCTTCAATGCCAGCACCTGCTCTGGCTTTTCAAGCAGGAAAGATTGAATACGTGGTTGCCAGATTAATAACGATTCCAGTTGTTGTTTAAATTCATCCGCTTCTTTCTCTTTTCCTAAAAGAAAAAGGTAATCACTTTCTGTTGTTACTATTATTTGTGCGGGCCATTTTTGTTTGCCCAGCTTTTTATTCGACCAGTCCGTCCATTCAATGGTCCAGCCCTTATTGCCCTCCCGCTTTTCATTTTGCTGGAAAAGTTGAATGGCTTTATGCAAATCGACTGTTGTAGCAGGTTTGTTTTTTTCGCCTCTCAATACAATAGCCGTAAAAGCATTGCCGGCTACCAGGTTTTTAAGATAGCTTTTATACGACCGTTGCAGCTGCAGGAGATATGGAGGTATCATTGATAGTTGTTTAGCGGTTAGCGATAGCTTTCAGCGATCGGCTGCATTTGATTTTCCATTTTGTTTCTTAGAGCCCATCCTAACCTTCCCCAAGGGAAGGAATCCACACACATAGCCAGCTTATACAGCAAGGTTTATTTAGCTCAGAGCCGGTCACTGAAGCATTTTACTTCCTTGTTTTTTGTTTCTTGATTTTTGGTTCTTGTTTTTTGTTTCTTGATTTTTGTTTCTTATTTTCCCTTCCCTTACACTTCAACTCTTGTGCCCTTCTTCATCTTTTTCTGCAATTCCTTAATCGTCATATTATACATTACGCTGTTGCGGTTGTTTACCCGCTGCACCAAATGCACATGAGCAATATAATCCTGCACTATCTGTATCTTATCGCTGGGCGTTACCACCAGCAATTGCAAATGTAGCTGCTTGCACAATTCCATCAGGTAAGTGGCTTTGTCCTCGTCCTGGTTGCTGAAGCTTTCGTCTACCGCAATAAAACGTAAGCTGCGGCTGTTTTTTCCTTCGCGGGTAATACCAAACTGGTAAGCAATAGCGCTGCACAAAATGGTGTAGGTTAATTGCGCTTTTTCACCTCCGGATAATTGTCCCATTTGGCGATAGGTCTTTTTCAGCTCATCTGTATTACGATATTTCTCATCGGCCCAAAACTCAAACCAGTTGCGAACATCCATTACTCTTGACCGGTAGTTTTCGTTTTCGTCAAGACTATCTATAAGCGGTTGTACTTTTTGGCGGAAGTGCAAAGCCTTGTCTTCAAACCTGCTTTGCTGCCAGTTAGCAGCCTGCGGCAATGCATCGAGCAGGGCGTTGCGGAATGCTTTGATGGTTGCATCGGGAACAGCGCGTTTGCCCAACTGGATATAGGTATCGGGCAGGCGATTGAAATTGATAACGCTCAGCGACCGGTTGAGTTTGTTTACGCTGTTGTTAATTTCACGTTCCCACTTCTCCATTTCTTCATTCAGTCCGCCAATTTTATACGTAATGGTATCGTTGATGAAGTTTTCAAAATCTTTCCTGTATTTGGGCAGGTTTTCAGTAACAAGCTTATCCAGCCATTCTTTAAATTCTTCTGCATGCTCGGCTTCTTCCGGCAAAAATTGTACATCACCGTACCAGTCGGGAAAGCGTTGCAGCAATGCCGGCGAAGGATTTTTAATGTGACTGATGCTGCGATTTAAATAAGTTTCCTCTTTGTGCAATAATCGCTGCACTTCCTGTGCATCTGCCTCCAGTTTATCTTTGAGTTGTGCAAAAACGCTTTCAATCGTATCGAGGGTGGTACCGCTCAGTGTTGTTGCATTTTGCTGTTGAAATTGCAGCAGTTCATCTTTGTCGGCCGCAGTAATGTGCTGCAATAGTTCCTGGAACATTTGCCTTTGTTGCAGCATGCTGTTTACGCGGGTTTGCAGGATGGTTTTTTCGCCCAATGCCAGCTCTCTTTTCTGCTCTGCCTGGTTCCGTTGTTCGGTTATTTGTTCCAGTTGGGCTGTAAGCGCTTTTAACTGGTTGTTGCTTTTGGCCAGTTCTTTTATCTGCTCCCCGGTTTTATGAATGCTTCGTTGTATACCAGCCACATCTATCAGGGCAAAACCTTCGTGTTCCTTTAAACGGCTTAAAGCATAAAACTGCTTTTGAAGACGCCCGGCGCGGCCACGGCAACGTTCTATAATTTCGGCGGCATTGGCGAGGTCATCGCTTAATTTATTCCTTCGGACGATGAGTGCTTCTTTTTTCCGTTCGTTGTTCCAGCCCATTACGTACCTGCCGGCATCGTTTACACTCGGCCGATCATCTTTTTCGTGACGGTCGCGGTTTTTGATTAAGCCGTTAATGGTGATGGCTTTGTCGTACCGTTCAATGGTTTTCTCATCCTCCAGGCAGGTATAGCCGAACTGTTGTATTACCTGCTGCTGCACCCATGCAGACAATACATGATCGGGATGAAAATCGAGCTTATAATAAACTGTCTGGTCTTCTGCCAGCATTTTTATGGCGTCCTTTACATGGTAATATACCAGGCGGGTGCCAACATTCGTCTGGTTAATATAACGGGTAACTTTTTTGTAATGTTTGTCGGGTACCAGCAACCGTAAGGAAAACCCGTGCAGCAGTTTTTCCAATGCAGGCTGCCAGTGTATTTCCTTTGCTTTTACCTGTACCAGTTCTCCGGCAAAAGGCAAGTCGGCTATATCAAGCTTTAATGCAGCGCACAACTCTCTCCGAACCTGTACAAGGTGCGCGGGTATATTGCTTTTGGTATGCAGCAGGGTATTCAGCTCTGCCTCCAATTGTTCCTTTTCGGCTAAAGCGTTTTTATGCAAATTCTTTGCGTCAAAGTCATCATCTTCGTTTAAGCGGTTTTCGCGTTCCAACCGATGATTGGCGCGCCCCACTTCTTTTTGAATGCGCTTATAGCTTTCTTCGTCTGTTGCTGTTTTTTCTTCCAGGTGCAGATCGTTGCACCAGGTTGTAAATGAAGCCAGGTTAATCTCTGTTTCTTTTTTCTTTGCCTGTTGTGCCAGCATATCCTGTTCAAGCTGCTTTAGACGTTGCCCGGCTTTGTTCTGATCAATCTGGTTACGCGTTAGCCTTTCCTCTTCATACAAGGCTTCTATTTGCGTTTTAGCCTCGGCGGTTTTCTGCTCCAGTTGTTTGATGTTCGACTGGTCATCATCGAGCGCCTGCTGTAGCAACTGATCGTGCGTGTAACGTTTCCATATAGCCGCAGTATTTAAAGCTCTTTGTACAGACCTATATTGTTGCTGGAGATTTTTGAAACCTTCGTAATGCTCCTGTACGGGTTGCAGCAGGCGGATCTGCTCTTCAGCCTTTTCAATGTTGCGCTGCGCATCCAGCAAAGTAGCGAGGTGTTTTTTCAACTCCAGGAACAACGATTCTATATCGCGTGGTTCCAGCATGTGGGTTCGAATAAAATCGTCGAGGTTGCCCAGCACTTTAATGCCTACCGTTTGGTTGAAAAGCGTAAGCGCCTGTATGCTTTGCATGCCCAATACATCTGTTAAGCGGTAAGCATATTTGCTGGCACTGTCAAACCACTCCACCTGCTTGCGGGTACCTTTATTGTATTGCTGATCAATTCTGCGTTTCCACGCGTTGCCCAGGTCAAAAGGTTTGAAGTCGCTTTCTATATGCAGGCTTTTGTGTGCAATACCAAACATTTTTTTCATGTCGCCATTGGCAAAATAGCGCACCTGGAAAAGGGTGACTTCCTGCAATGCTTCGTTGCTGAAATTTGCCAGCAAAATACTATAGGCTTCGTCTTTGCTTTCGCGCAGGTACAAGGTTTTGGTAACGCCGCTATCGCTGTTAATGGTGCCATAGCCACCCATCACATAAGTCTCTTCGGTACGATCACCTTTTTTTTCGCTGCCGCTGCTCTGGTTGTAAAACCGGTGCTTTTTTTCCGGCACAATCAGCGTGAGTAATGCATCTACAAACGTCGTTTTGCCGCTGCCGTTAGCTCCCGTCAGCAGGCTGCTTTCGCCGCCGGGTGAAATGGCATGTATCTGCTCGTCGAAAGTACCCCAGTTAAACACTTCCATGTATTGTAGCCGGAAACCACTCTTCTCACTATCTGTGCTGAATACGCTTAGCTGCATAGGTTGTTAGTTGCTGTTTAAATTGTTCCAGTATTTCGCTGTCTACCCTGGCTTTAATGATTTTTTTTATTCGGAATTTCTGCTCGTCTGTCACATCATGATTTTCTGATCGTTCTAAAAAACCATTTTCTTCGGCGCGATCGATCAACCGGTCTATGTCCTTCAACATTTTAACGCGACTGGCATTCTCTTTAAAAAACAATTCTGCATATTCCTTTATTTCCCGGCGTTTTTTGATGAGTTCCCTGTATGTTGCTTCGCCTACTTCAAACTCCGCCATCATATCGCGCAGCAATACCAGCATTACGCTTTCGTCGTAGGTAAGGCTTCGCCGCTGTACCCAGCTTACGCCAGTTGTGTCGTCTTCTGTAACACTGTGTTTTATATAGGCATATCCGTCCTGTTCATCTAATACCAGCGTTAGCCCAAGCTGCTGCAAAAAAGCAATCAGTTCCGTTTTGTATTGCAGTAATTTTTCCCAGGTATTTTTTTCAAGATATTCTACCGGTCCTTTCAGCAATTTGATGAACACCGGCGTGAATGAATGTATTTTCTCTGGCATTACAATTTTATTTGCTAAACAATAAATAAGGCACTTCCACAAATTTGGTTGCTTCGGCATTCAGCGGTATCAGTTCCGTGGCGTTGCGGATAATCTGGGTGCGTTTGGCTTTTTCTCTCAAAAAGCTGTAATAACTGATCACTTCAGCCAATCCGTTCTGAAGCGAAGTGCTTTCAATAATTTCTTTTAAGGTAGCGGTTTGCCTGTTTTGCAACACCTGTTCCACTTTATCCCATAAAATTTTTTTATCGATGAAAGCGGTGTTGAGCAGCCGGTTAAACCGTTCTATATCTGCAATTTTTTCTACAGCGGCAACGGGCTGCTTTAAAGAGCCTGCCTGCTTTTTCTCTTCCAGCACCAGTTTGCGATCCATATTGATTTTAATGTCGGCAGGCTCTTCTATCGCTATGCCAGCGTTCATGTTTTCTTCTTCCATCAGTTCAAACACCAGTTCTTTTATGCCGCTGATCTGCTGCCGCAACCTGCGATGGCGGGCAATTTCTTTTTCGGTAATAATGCGGCTTAGTTTTTCAGCCATTTTATCGTTGGCATCGTATACCGATTTGCCTTGTTCGAGTAAAAAGGATTTGATGTTTTGCAGAAAACTGGTGTCAGATTCCAGTTCCCGCTCTTCCAGCAATACCAGCAATTGTTCGGTGAGGTTACGCCAGTCTTCCTGCCCGCTGCGTGAAATTAAAAAGTCCCAGAAGGCATAAAAGCTTTTGCCCTGGTTGCTGCTGCGCAATGCATCGTACGATTCGAAGGCGTATCCTACAATGGCGCCTTTGTTTTGTTCGGCTTTGGTATGTTGTTCTACAATGCTGCGGTGTATCTGCTTAAAGTTGTCTTCTACTTCCCTGAAGTCTCCAATGAGTTCATAACAAAGTTTTACAAACAAATCCAGCCTTTCCTGCACCTGTGCATTGTTGTAACGTTGAGGCATACTGCCAAACTCTATTGCTTTGATCTCTTTGTCGATCTCTGCACGCCGGTCTTTTAATATCTGTAATTTTTTTTCGCGATCGTCTTCGGTATTTTCTACCATATCGCGGAGCGATGCAAACAACATTTTAAACCGGCTTTCAGTGCCAACATGGTGTTGCCCCAGTTGCAGGTTCTGCATCCATTGAAACACTTTTTCGGTGTAAGCGCTTAGTTGGTAGTTGGTGTTTCCCTCGGTGTCGGGAAAATCCTGCAATATTCTTTTTTGCACCCAACTCAGGAGGTACTTCCGGCTGCGGCTTTCTTCATCTTCGCCAAATTCAATGCGTGCTTCTTCCAGGTCTTCGGTTCCTTCTGTATGCTGACTCAATGTTTCCGCCAGCAACGGAATCAACTGTTCTTCTTTGATTACCATTTTCCGCTGCTCTTTAAACACGGTGTACAAAAAGGGCAATACCCAGCCTGCATTGCGCAAGCGCAACATTTGCAGTGCCGGCGAAGATTGTATTAAAAATGAGATATGCTCACTTGTCATGCTCAACCAATCGTTTTAGCTAAAGGGCACGCAAAATAACATAATATAGGCAGTTTACAGCAAGTGGGGATATTGGGTGAATAGCGGGCAGCAGTCAGCACATCGGTCGGCCCGACGAGGACGGGCTCTTGCGGCTGGCAGTTGGTCTGACCGATACAACTTAAGTAACAGGCGACCTGTATTTAACCGGCCGCGTTAGTTATGAGTGCAGAGGATTACTTAAGGTGAAGCAAATAAAAAAGGGTTTTTGCATCAATATTGGATAGGATTCAGATGTTCTCTCATGATCTGATGCGGGGACTAAATTTTAATGTCTTCCAGGTATAGTGAATGAATGGTGTGGTTCTGAAGTTTGCAACGACTTTTATGCTAAGATTTCGATCCGTAGTCTTTCTTCTAACGAAGCTGGACTTTTCGCTGCCGGCATTATGCCTGAAAATTAAAGGGTACGGATTAAAAAGGTTTTACACGGATATAAGAAAGTGGTTTCGATGTTTTGCATATAATCTCTTTCGTTTATGCATAGCACTGCCACTGCCGGTTTCAACGGGTGAACCGTGGCTTTGAATAGTTGTAGCTAGTATAACCTTGTAAGAGACGAGCAGATGAAGCACGCGGGTTTAAGAAGCCGGAACGGAAACTTAAAAACGCATACTTATACAGGAAGCAACGGATGGGGAGTTTTTATGGTTACGCTTAGCTTTCGAAATTATTGATCAGGATTAATTTGAAAATGCGCGCATGGCATAATTGACGCAGGTCAATTAGCATTGGTTGCATAGACAATTAAATTTCTGACGTCTTAATCACGATTCACAAATTGATAAGAAGTAAACCGCATGCACAATTAAGTATCTTTCTGTATAAACGCATCGAACTGATTAATTCCGATCATTTTTTCTGTGCGGAAGCCCTCTGCATATGCCACTCCTATCATTTTACCGAACATTGCCTGCCGTCCGATGATGGAGTCTAAAAACTCCGGCGTGGAAATATAAGTTTGCGGCTCATCAGAATTGTATTGGGTTGAATGAAACTGTGAGGTATATGCGCGGATGGAATCGAGTTTGCGGTCGAAAACCGAGGTAATATCATATACAAAGTCAGGTTCATAATACCTGTCCTGTATGTAATGAAATATATACTTGGGACGCCAGCGTTCCTGGGGGTTGCCGTGGTTATCGGTTGTTTCTATTTTCCGGAGTCCGCTTAAAAAACAAGCATCCTTAATCAGGTGCCCTGCCCTGCCATGATCGGGATGCCGGTCATCGAGTGCATTGGCTAATACAATTTCGGGTTGGTACATGCGGATATACCTGATCAGCAGCCTTTGGTGCGCTTCATCATTCTTAAAAAATCCATCTGCCATCCCGATATTTTCACGTACATCCAGTTGCATGATGCGTGCAGCATCTGCTGCTTCTTTAGCCCTTGTTTCTACGCTGCCGCGGGTGCCAAGTTCACCCCTGGTCAAGTCTATCACTCCTACTTTTTTGCCCCTGTTTTTTTCCATCATCAATGTGCCGGCACATCCCAGCTCCACGTCGTCGGGGTGCACCGCAATTGCAAGTATATCTATTTTCATTTACTGAAATTATAACTAATAAAGGCGGCAAAATTAAGAAATTGGATCATTCGGCTATCAGCGGTCTGCATTCAGCCTGAGCGTTTGGCGTTTGAATGTTTGCGGTTTTCAGACAGTGGCTCCAATTTTGCTTTGGGTTGTTTTCTCATTCTTATTTGTTTCTTATTTTTTGGTTCTTGATTCTTGCTTCTTGTTTTTGCCTTACTACCTACCCCTTATCACTTATCACTATTCCGTATCTTGCAGCCATGTCAACAGCTAATACAAACAGCGGTTCTGCGGGAGCCCGCTTCAGGCAGGCAATGGCAGATGAACAGCCTTTGCAGGTGGTAGGAACGATCAATGCCAATCACGCACTGCTGGCAACCCAGGCAGGATTTAAAGCCATTTATTTATCGGGCGGCGGTGTAGCCGCAGGCTCACTGGGCATACCCGACCTGGGCATAACTACGCTTGAAGATGTACTTACAGATATATACCGCATTACCAACGTAACCAGCACGCCTTTGCTGGTGGATGTGGATACGGGGTTTGGCCCTTCTGCATTTAATGTTGCCCGTACAGTGAAATCGCTCATAAAAGCCGGTGCCGGCGCATTGCATATAGAAGACCAGGTGGGTGCCAAGAGATGCGGCCACCGCCCGGGAAAGGAAATTGTAACCAGGGATGAAATGGTTGATCGCATTAAAGCGGCTGCCGATGCAAGAACGGATGCCCAATTTGTAATTGGCGCCCGAACGGATGCACTTGCTAATGAAGGGTTGGAAAGAGCACTTGAAAGAGCGGTGGCTTACAAAGAAGCGGGCGCTGATTTTATATTTGCAGAAGCAGTAAGGGAGTTGCCGCAATATGCCGCGTTTAAAAATGCAACGGGCTTGCCGGTGCTGGCTAACATTACAGAGTTTGGCATGACACCCTTATGGACAAAGGAAGAACTGGCAAAAGTGGGTGTGGGATTGATCCTGTATCCGCTGTCTGCATTCAGAGCCGCTAACAAGGCTGCCCTCAATGTTTTCAACGCCATTCGTACCGAAGGTACGCAAAAAAATGTGCTGGATACGATGCAAACAAGAGCCGAACTGTACGACAGCATTGGATACCACGCCTTTGAACAAAAACTCGACGACCTGTTTAACAAACAAAAATAACGTAACGCTATGAGCAACGATACCACCTCTGTTCCTGGATTTAAACCTAAAAAAAGTGTAGCACTATCGGGCGTAACAGCGGGGAACACTGCGCTTTGCACCGTAGGCAAAAGCGGCAACGATCTGCATTATCGTGGTTATGATATACTTGACCTGGCGGAAAACGCCAGCTTTGAGGAAACTGCTTATCTGCTGATACACGGTGTATTGCCCGACAAGGCGCAACTGACTGCCTATACCACTAAACTGAAAGCACTGCGTGGATTGCCGGCAGTGGTAAAAAATGTGTTGGAGCAAATTCCCGCGGCAGCGCATCCAATGGATGTATTGCGCACTTATACATCAGTGTTAGGTACTGTCTCCCCGGAAAAAGAGGATCACAACCTGGCGGGTGCGCGCGACATTGCAGACAAACTGCTGGCTTCTTTCAGCTCGGCGTTATTATACTGGTATCACTTTTCGCATAACGGTCGCCGTATAGAAACTGAAACCGATGACGAAACTACGGGTGCACATTTCCTGCGGCTGCTTCACGGCAAAAAAGCACCAGCATCGTGGGAAAGGGCAATGCAGGTATCGCTTAATTTATATGCCGAGCATGAATTCAATGCTTCAACTTTCACCGGAAGAGTAATTGCAGGAACAGGTTCTGACATCTATTCCAGCATAACGGGCGCTATCGGTGCCTTGCGCGGTCCCAAACATGGCGGGGCTAATGAAGTGGCTTACGATATTCAAAGCAGGTATGCATCGCCGGAAGAAGCAGAGGCTGACGTTAAAGAACGACTTGCCAAAAAAGAGGTAATCATTGGTTTTGGTCACCCGGTGTACACCGTTTCCGACCCCAGGAACAAAGTCATTAAAGAAGTAGCTCGTCAGCTTTCAAAAGAAGCAGGCGACATGCTATTGTTTAATATTGCGGAACGGCTGGAAACGCTGCTGTGGAACGAAAAGAAAATGTTTCCCAACCTGGATTGGTTTTCTGCTGTGTCCTATCACCTCATGGGCGTGCCTACATTATTTTTCACACCACTGTTCGTTGTATCGCGCATAACCGGCTGGAGCGCCCATGTAATTGAACAGCGCCAGGATGGAAAAATCATTCGCCCCAGCGCCAACTATACCGGCCCGGAAAACAGGGAGTATGTGCCGATAGAAAAGAGATGATTTGAAATTTAATATTTGACATTTCAAATTACTCCCAACTTAAACAGCTTTGCTATATTTGCGCCTTCTTACGAAGAAAGAGCCGCAATTTCAAATCTCAAATCTCAAATCACAAATGTCTTTCATTTCCAACGAACGTCCCCCGGTAGATAAAGTAATAGCAGATATAGCAGATTATGTTTTGAACTACGAAATAAAAAGTGAGCTTGCCTGGAATACGGCTCATTATTGTTTGCTGGATACGCTGGGTTGCGGACTGGAGGCACTCACCTACCCTGCCTGCACTAAATTATTAGGACCGGTAGTGCCTGGCACCATCGTACCCAATGGTGCTAAAGTTCCCGGAACTTCTTACCAGCTCGATCCAATACAGGCGGCGTTCAATATTGGAGCCATTATTCGCTGGCTCGATTTTAACGATACCTGGCTGGCTGCCGAATGGGGGCATCCTTCAGACAACCTGGGTGGTATACTGGCAACAGCCGACTGGCTGAGTCGCACTGCCGTAGCTAATGGGAAAGCGCCGTTGAAAATGAAAGCCGTGCTGGACGCAATGATCCGTGCTCATGAAATACAAGGCGTAATGGCGCTCGAAAACTCGTTTAACCGCGTGGGGTTAGACCATGTATTGCTGGTGAAGCTGGCATCTACTGCTGTTGTTGGGCGATTGTTAGGTTTATCGAGAGATGAGCTGATCAACGCTATATCGTTGGCGTTTGTAGACGGGCATTCTTTAAGGACCTATCGCCATTCACCCAATACTGGCAGCCGCAAATCGTGGGCTGCAGGCGACGCTACCTCAAGAGCGGTACGTTTGGCGTTGATTGCGAAAACTGGTGAAATGGGATATCCCTCTGTATTAACAGCTAAAACCTGGGGATTTTATGACGTGCTGTTTAAAGGAAATGAATTTAAGTTCCAGCGCGATTATGGCTCGTATGTAATGGAAAATGTGTTGTTTAAAATCTCTTTTCCTGCAGAATTCCACTCTCAAACCGCGGTAGAAGCAGCTATGACGCCACACTCGCGCTCCTCTGGGCTTAGCTGAGATATGAGATTGATGCCTCCGCGAACTTT
>JBQCFW010000066.1:0-79443 GCA_051958655.1 Agriterribacter sp.
CTCAGACCTTCTTCGACCTCTTTGACTACTTTTTGCTTAAAGCTAATACTATACCGGATAACTTCTTTGGGAACTGTTGTCATGTTTTCTACTGATTTTTGGTGAATTATTTTGTCCACCTATTTCAGGACAAGACACTGACAGCTGAAAGCTGACGGCTGATTGCCGAAAGCCAATACTCCGTATCTTAGTTCTCTTTTAAAAAAGCCAATATGAAATCTTGTAAACTATCTTTTTTTATTTCCTGCATTGCACTGTTCAGTTGTTTGTTTGCGAACGCACAAAAATGGGAGAACCTTTTTAATGGAAAAAATCTTACCGGCTGGCACACTATTCCCGGAGGAGAATGGAAAGTACAAAAAGGAGTAATAGCAGGTATAAGCGCTGCGTCTGAACCAAAGCATGGATTGCTTGTGTCCGACAAATCGTACCAGGATTTTGAAATAGAAATTGAATACAAAGCAGTGAAAGGAAACAGCGGTCTTTATTTCCGTTGCGAAGAAGTGAAGGATGCTGTTGGTGTATTTGGCTTCCAGGCAGAAATAGATCCCGACAAAGATGCCGGCGGTTTATATGAAACAGGCGGGCGGGCCTGGGTTGTTCAACCATCTGCGGAGGATGTAAAAAAATGGTACAAACCCGGCACATGGAATACCATGAAGGTGCGTGCGGTGGGCAAGGATATTACAGTGTGGGTAAATGGCATTCAATCGGCACACCTCACCAACGACCCCGGAAGAACAGCAGGACATATTGCATTGCAATTGCACGGCGGCATGGACATGGAAGTATACTTTCGGAAAGTACGCATCAAAACTTTATAGCTACAGGAAATATACGGTGACAGCGACCGTGATTTATTTAATCAAACAGAAATTATACTTACAAACACAATAATGTTTGCACTAAAAAACGATGTGTGCAAATAATTGAAACTACTTAGTACAATAAATCCATATCTTTTTCCGTCAAATACTTATTCCGCTGTTTGCGGTATTCGAACGTCTTTCGTACCTTGAAAGCTCAAAACCATTAAAATCCAAGAAGCGATGAACGACAACCAGGGCAAGCAGAATAACGACATTACTGCACTAAAAGAAATGTTTAACGCGCATAAATTAATTTTCAATTCCTATACCAATGTGCGTGTTCCCAAGCAACTGCTAAAAGATATGATGCGAGATTTGCAGGAGTATTACAACCAGATAAACAATAACAATAACGAGCAGCAACAGCAGGCGTTGAGTTAGCAGTATGTGTGATGTTCTCCTTCCGTAGCAACCCGCTTTATTTCTTCAACACCCGCTCAAAAAGTTCCAGTATCCTTTTGTATTCATCCGTCCAGCTCGAAGGCTCCGTGAAGCCATGATCTTCTACCGGGTACATTGCCACCTGCCACTTGTTTTTGCCCAGTTCTATTAAACGCTGGTTCAGGCGCATTACATCCTGGAAGTGTACATTCACATCTACTACTCCGTGACAGATGAGCAACTCATCTTCTAATCCTTCTGCATAATAGATGGGCGAACTTTTGCGATAGGCAATACTGTCTTCTACCGGTGTATTTAAAATATTGGAAGTATATCCCTGGTTATAATGTGCCCAGTCGGTTACCGGCCGCAAGGCTGCTCCTGCAGCAAAAGTGCCGGGCGAAGTAAACAGTGCCATCAACGTAATAAAGCCTCCGTACGATCCCCCGTATATTCCTATACGCCTGGCATCCACTCCAAATGTTTTGGTAAGATAAGTGGCGCCGTCAATATTATCAGTAAGATCTTTGCCTCCCATAAACCGGTAAATGCCCGTGCGCCAATCCCGCCCGTACCCTGCACTGGCGCGATAATCCATATCCAGCACGTAGTAGCCATTATCTGCAAGCAGGTTGTGAAACATATATTCCCTGAAATAACTGCTCCACCATTTGTGCGCGTTTTGCAGGTAGCCTGCCCCGTGTACAAAAATAACAGCAGGCTTTGCAGGATGTGGATTGGCGGGTTTATACAAACGCGCATATATTTTTTTCCCGTCGCGTGCAGGAATGGTTACTATTTCCGGGTCGCGCCATCGGTAGGATTTAAAGGTGTCGCTCTGCGCTTTGAAGGTGAGCTGCTTTGCAACGGCGCCTGCTTTATTGTCCTGCATATACAACTCCCAGGGCTTGTTGGAATACGAATACAGGATAGCCAGCTGCAATTCATCGGGCGAAATGGTTACCTGGTTGGCGCCGGTAAGGCTGGTAAGCTTTTCTGTTTTGCCACCGTTAACGGGTAAGCGGTACAAATGCTGCTCTCCCGGATGCGCCTCGTTGGTAGTGATATAGAAATATTTTTTGTTTTTAGACAACACAGCTTCCTGCACCTCGTAGTTGCCGCTGGTTAAAGCGCGTTTGGCACCTGTGGCAACATTAATAGCATACAGGTGTGAGTAACCGCTTGCCTCCGATTGAAACCAGAAAGTATTTTCATCAATCCAACCGGTATTGTTTAGTCCCGGTCCTCCTATCCAGGCTTCATCACGCTGCCTGTCGAGCAACGACAGGTTGCCTGTTGCCGGATCAAGCTTCATCAGCCAGCGATCTTTATTGTCGGCAGACTCAATGTTCAGTATTGCATGGGTACCTGCTTCAGACCACAGTGGGATGCCCGCTGTAACTTGTCTTGCTAGGTGCTGCTTTTTTCGCTGCTCCGACAACAGCGGGTAGTCTTTTACGTAATCCGGCAAATCGTATATACCTGGCAGGGAGTCCATCCGTACAGCTATAACGGTATCCTGTATCCTGTCAAACACAAAAAACTCGCTCGTTCCCTGCGGCGCTCCTACCTTGGTTCGTCCATGAATATCTTCTGTAAAACCGCTTTCAGTAACATAATCAGGAATAATGGTGTGCTTGTCGTCTTTGGCAGCTTTGTACAGGTTGTAGGTTACAAATCTTCCGTCGGGGCTTACCTGCAGGTTATGAACCGTTCGCTCCCCAATATATATTTTGCGCAGCAGCGGCTTCACTGCTATGCTTTTGTTGTATTGGTCTGTTGCCGCTTTTTTGTCCAACTTTTCCTTTAATACCCTGAACAGTTTCAACTGGTCTTTTTCCAGCCATTCTTCCTGCTTGTTGCCGATTGCTTTTTTATCTGTTGGAGGCACAGTTCCTGTAAGCAGGTTGCTGATCTGCATTGTAACGCCTGTCCGAATGTTCCAGGCATACAGGTTCTGCTCACTCTGGTATACCACACATTCATTGTTAAAGGAGAATGCAGGATTGAATTCGGTGGCAGCAGTCGACGTAATTTGCCTGGTTATCCCCGCTTTAACGTCTCTCCAAAAAACATCGCCTTCTTTTGCGTACACGTATTGTGTGCGCGCACTGTTGTATACCACATCATTGGCATATAAGATATTTTTTTTAACAGACGCTTCTACCTTGCTCAACATTCCTTTGTGCAGCACATAGCTGTACAAAGAATCGGCAGGCATACGGTCGGGATTCCAGTCGAAATACAATGCGCTGCCATCCTGGTTCCATTTCAGGTGAGAGGGAGAGGAACCGATCCATTTGGGATCTCTCATAATTTTTTCCACGGTAAGCGGTGTAAGATTTTCCTGGGCCGATATTGTGCCTGCGTATAGCATCCATAAAAAAAGCAAGAGGCAATTTTTCATATTATGCATTTTACTACAACAGTATTCCCTGCAAAAAAATGTAAGCTACCGAAAAGTATATCACCAAACCGGTTACATCTACCAAAGTGGCAACAAAGGGAGCCGAGGAAGTAGCAGGATCTGCGCCCAACCGTTTCAATAAAAGCGGCAGCATGGAACCGCTTAATGTACCCCACAATACCACGCCAATCAGCGAACAGCCAACGGTAAGCGCTACGGCAAAGGAATGTTCGCCATATACCTCCGGAAAAAAATGCGACCATACCTGTATCCTGAAAAACCCGATAAGCCCTAATACAGCCCCCAGCAAGAGCCCCGACAAAATCTCTCTTTTTAACACACGCAGCCAGTCGTTGATACACACTTCGCCCATTGCCATTGCCTGAATAATAAGTGTTGATGCCTGCGAACCACTATTGCCACCGCTGGAAATGATCAATGGTACAAACAATGCCAGCACAATGGCTTTGGCTATCTCATCTTCAAAATAACTCATAGCCGTTGCCGTTAGCATTTCGCCCAAAAATAAAATGATCAGCCACCCTACCCTTTTCCTGAAAAGCTTAAACAACGGCATTTCCAGGTAAGGTTCATCCAGCGCCTCGGTACCACCTATCTTCTGAATGTTTTCTGTAAACTCTTCGTTGGCTACCCACAGTACATCGTCGATGGTTACAATCCCTAACAAAATATCATTATCGTCCACAACGGGTAAGGCTACCCTGTTGTTCATTTTAAAAATGTTGTTGGCTTCTTCCTGCGAGTCGTGCACATTTAATGCGATATACCGGTGGTCGATGATATCAGATATTATTTTATCCGGAGCAGAAAGTATAATGTCTTTTATTTTAAGGTCATCCACAAATTCACCCTTTTCGTTGATGACATAAATAACGTCTATGGTTTCTATGTGTTTGCCTTCTGTTCTTATCTCTTCAAGCACTTCTGCTATGGTCCAGTCTTCATGCACCGCAATATAATCGGGGGTCATCAGCCTTCCCACCGATCCTTCGGGGTAACCCAGCAATGCCAATGTTACTTTGCGCTCTTCAGGGTCGAGCAATTTAATCAGTTCTCTCACCACCCCCGTGGGCAACTCTTCCAGGAATGCCGTACGGTCATCCGCAGGTAACTCGTTTAGCAGCTCTGCGGTTTTAAGGGGTGGTAAAGATTGAATGATCCTCTTTTGTTCCGGAACATCCAGTATTTTAAAAGTGCTTACGGCCCTGTGTGGCGACAGAATGGAAATGATCTGCGTTTCGTAGTCTTCGTTGTCGCTGATCAGTTGCGCAACATCACTGATGTTCTGGTTGTTCAGAAAATCCTGCACAACCAATTTGTCGTTGGAGGCGATGATCTCTTCAAATTGTTCCTGCAATGAAATTTCCTCCTGGTTGAAAGACATGATTTTTATTTTGGTGTTGCAAAATTAAAAATAGCTTTGAGGCAATAATCAACAAAAAAACCGCCGGCGCATGCTGTTACCTTTCCTGTACATTGATGGCACCAAAGATAAAGGACGGGGCGTTTTTACCCGTAAAAAAATAGCGGCCGGCACCGTGGTTGAAACGGCGCCTGTTATTGTAATGAGTGGTGAAGACAGGAAATTGCTGGACCAGACCTTGTTACATGACTATATTTTTATATGGGGGAAAAATAAAGATCAGTGCTGTATGGCGCTGGGCTATATTCCTGTATACAATCATTCGTACCAAAGCAACTGCGAATATTTTATGGATTACGATGATGAAACGATGTTTATAAAAACAGTACGAGCCATCGACGCAGGCGAGGAACTTACGATTAACTATAATGGCAACTGGAATAATAAGGAAAAGGTATGGTTTGAGGTGAAGGTGTAAGCAGTAAGGTAGAAGGCATAAGGCCTTATACCCTACACCTTATACCTTATACCTTATATCTTTCTAACACTTCCGCCACTTCCTGCCTGTAATGCCCTCCAAAAAGCAGCAGATGCACCAGCAGTGGGTATAGCTGGCATAATTCCACCCTGCTTTCCCAACCGGCGGCAAGTGGAAAATGGTACTGATAGGAGTTGTAAAATTTCTGATCGAACCCGCCAAACAAACGCGTCATTGCGAGGTCCATTTCCCTGGAACCATAATATACGGCAGGATCAAAAATGGCGACACGCCCGTTGGCGCCGCAAATAAAATTTCCGTTCCACAAATCGCCATGCAACAAGGAGGGGCGTTCGTTGGGAAAAATATCGGGCAAACGTTGGCACAGGTTTTCTGCCTGCTCTAACTGGCGCTTCTCAAGCAATCCTTTTTCGTATGCCTTTGCGGATAGCTTCATTATTCTTTCTGCAGCATAAAAGCTGCTCCACAATGAATGTTGTGTATTGCTTTGCGGTAATCGTCCAATGAAATTGTCGTATGCAAACCCAGCGTTTTCATGCGTATTGTAATGCAGTCGCGCCATTCCCTCACCGAAATCTTCCCAAAAATCTGCCGCAGGCGTTCCGCTCTCAACAAATTCAATCACTAAAAATATCTGCTGGTGAAATTTCCCATCGAACAAGGGGCGTGGCACTTTTAAGGCGCCCGTATCTGCCAGGTACATCAAGCCTCTCGCTTCTTTTTCAAACATATCAAGCCCAAACATGGCGGCATTGAGCTTTACAAGAAATTTTCCCTTGCTGGTATCGAGCATAAATGCCTGGTTAATGTCGCCGCCGGTAACGGTTTCAGTGCAATGGATAACGGTTTCTGAGGCAAAAAAATCGGTAAACCTTTGCTGAAGATGAGCAACCATTGAGGTGTGTAACATAGTTGTATTTAATTTGAGAGCTGTGATTTGGATTGGGTTAAAACATTCCTGTCTACTTCACCTACCAAAAAAACACTTCCGCATATAACAATCAGGTCGTTTTTATGAGCATGTTGCATACAATCCAGCAAAGCTGCGTTTACATGCGGGTAGGTATTGCCGTTAAGTCCTTTGCCTGCCCCAATCGCTGCAAGCTGGTCTTCCGGTAACGCTCTTGGTATCTGCGCCCTGGTAAAATAATACCTGGCTTCAACAGGTAGCAACGCAAGCACTTTTTCTATTTCCTTGTCTTTTACCATTCCTATAATAATGTGCAGTTCATGATAGTTCATCCATTCTATTTGCGCACAAACCTGTTTTATTCCATCTTCATTATGCGCTACATCCATCACCACCACCGGGTGCTGGTAAATAACATCCCACCTGCCAAATAAGCCGGTTGATTTTTTTACATGCCTCAATCCGTCCAGCAATGCTTCGTTGGAAATCATCCAGCCACGTAATTTCAGCTCATCTAAGGCCGCCAGCACCGTAATTGCATTTTTAGCCTGGTAAATACCGGTAAGGTCCAATACAATATTTTGTTTGTCGTTGGTAGCAGCGTCTACAACAGTAAGACTCAGTTCATGATCTTTATAATGATAGTCATCCACGTATCTTTTCTTGTCGGCCTGTACCAGCGCCGCCTTTTTTTGCCTCGCTACTTCAGCAAATACCGCGTCGGTTGAGGAACTGCTTTCGCCGATCACCGCAGGAATACCGGGTTTAATAATGCCGGCTTTTTCAAAAGCAATTTTTTCCGGTGTATCGCCCAGCAGGTTTACATGATCCATACTCACATTGGTAATAACCGAAACTTCGGGAACAATTACATTGGTACTATCGAGCCTGCCACCTAAGCCCGTTTCAATAACGGCAATGTCTACCTTGCAGCTAACAAAGTATTCAAACGCCATTACCACTGTTATTTCAAAAAAAGAAGGTTCTATTTCTTTGATCAACGGCTGAGCCTTTTGCACAAAGTCTATCACAAAAGCCTCAGGTATCATATTGCCGTTCACTTTAATCCTTTCCCTGAAATCCTGCAGGTGCGGCGATGTGTATAATCCCACCGAGTAGCCGGCAGACTGCAGCACCGAGGCAAGCATGTGGCTTACAGATCCTTTTCCGTTGGTACCGGCAATGTGTATGGTTTTTAAAGAATGGTGCGGATTGCCAAGCCGCTCGCACAAAAGCAATGTATTGGTAAGGTCTTTCTTAATAGCCGCAGCCCCTATCCTGCTGAACATAGGCAGTGCGGCGTAAAGATAATCGATGGTTTCCCTGTAGTTCATGTTGATGGTAACCTCTGAAAAGGTTTCCAAAATTAGGACTTAAAGAGAAAGGCGAAAAGTGAAAGGTCAAAGATCTTTGTCCTTTGATCTTCGACCTTTCACCTTTAATCTTTCACCTTACAAATTAAATGGTGCTGCTGTACTGCTTCAAACGTAAAAAAGCGTACATAATACCATTTAACTGGCAACGCATCAATCGCCGGATGTCCTCTCCCAGGTATGGTTCGTTTAAGATTTCGCGGTACAACCTTATCATTTTTTTCTCACCGTCTTTGCAAAACTGTAAAATACTGCCTGTATTATGCCCGCTTTCATCAGCAGCACCGGAAGTAGCTACCAATATTTTAACTGATTCGTTTGCAGAGGTTGAATTGTCGTTGTCAGATCCCATGATCTGAAGTTGCGAGAGCAACTCATTTGCGTACTGATTGTTTTCCTGCGCAAGCATATTGATGTTATCACGAAGCTGCCTGTCGGTTATTTTCGAAGCCGTTTCCGCGTACCTGTCCCGTTCGCTTTTTAAGGTGCCCAATAGCCGAAAAAGTTTTTGAGTTACATAGCTGGGAGCTTTGTAGGAGGATGGCTTTAGCATAAGATTTAATTTGTACTAATTTAAGATTTTAATTCCAATAATGCAACCATAAGTGCGCTCATCTGCTCCTAAACAATTGTTATTCTGATTTACGCTGGTAATTTAAAGTAGTTTTGGGTATGCTTTTTTCTGAAAACTTTCGGTCTAAGCATATACTGCCGGAAAAATAAGGTGCTTACATTAGATTGCTCCTGGAACAAACATGAAAAAAATAATAGAAAAATTCAGGATTGACAAACGTATACGCGTAGGGTACGGCTCCGCGTTCATTCTGCTGCTGATATCGTATGTGCTTACTCTTGTTGTTAATCAAAAAACTGGCGAGCAATCGAAACTGATCCGGCACACCAACACCGTCATTTACAAGCTCGAAGATTTTTTATCGTTCATGAAAGATGCAGAGCTGGGTTTCAGAAGCTATGTACTAACGGGCAACAAAAACATGCTTGAGCCGTATTATAAGAGCAGAGCAAAAGCGGGCCCCGCCTACTACGATTTGCTAAAGGAAATAATGCCGGCGGCTACACAAAAGTCGAGGCTGCAGCAGGCCAAAGTGCTGATGGACGAAAAATATGCCTTGATTACAAAAGCGATAGACGAGTTTGAAAACAATGATCGTAAAATTACGCCCGGTTTACAGGAGTTTGAGCGGCAGGGCAAGGTAAATATGGATCAGCTAAAGCAGGTAATAGAACAGATGCAGGTAACAGAAAGGGCGTTATTAAACGATCGCACCAATGAGCTGGAAGGCCGGTATAGCCTGCTGAACAATATTGTTATTGTATCGCTTCTTTTTGCATTGCTGCTTTTTATTCTGGGATATTTCACTTACGTGTCAGAAAATCGCGCCAGGCGAATTGCCGATGTGCGAACAGAAGAATACAGGCAGCAACTGGAAGAGAGAATAACGGAACTGGATAAAGCAAATAAGGAATTAATGGAAATGCGAAGGCTTGAAAAGTTTACCGCAACAGGACGGATAGCCAGAACCATTGCACACGAAGTAAGAAACCCGCTTACCAACATTAATCTTTCGGTTGATCAGCTAAAATCAGAACCGGATGCAGATGTTGACACCCGGGAAGTGTTTTATGAAATGATATTGAGAAACAGTCATCGCATTAATGTTTTGATAACCGGCTTGCTGGATTCAACCAGGTTTGTGGAGCTTAATTCAGAAAAAATTTCCATTAACCAGTTGCTTGAAGAAACCCTGCACCTGGCTGAGGATCGCATAACGCTGAACAATATCACAATTGTAAAAAAATTCAGCGACGGCATTTGTGATATAGCAGCCGATAAGGAAAAATTAAAAATCGCTTTTTTAAACATTATTGTCAATGCCATTGAGGCAATGGAACCAGGTAAGGGCGTTTTAACTATTACCACGCTCGATCAAAGCAACAAATGCATTGTTACCATAAGCGATAATGGCAGCGGTATGGATGGCGAAACACTAGGCAAACTTTTTGAACCGTACTATAGCAAGAAAACAAAGGGAACGGGGCTTGGACTAACCAACGCAGAAAGTATTGTATTAAGCCACCGGGGCAGCATACACGCAGAAAGCACGCCCGGCAACGGCACTTCTTTTTTTATAACGCTTGAATTTGCGCCGGAAGAAGGAAAAGTGAAAAGGGGTGAAAAGTGAAAGGTCAAAAGTGAAAGATTGACCTTCACCTTTGACCTTCTACTTTTGATCTTTCGTTTTTATCAAAGGCTTTCAATCCATTCTTTAACTTTTTCCTTCGTTTGTCCTACTTTTTGTTGTATGCGTCCCAGCAATTCATCGTCTTTTCCTTCTTCATACAGTAGGTCATCATCTGTAAGATTAGCGTATTTCTGTTTGATCTTGCCTTTTACTTCGTTCCAATTGCCTTTTAAATTTAACTTCCATGATTCCATAGTGCTGTGTTTATTGTTGTTAATAAGATAGGTATAAGGTATAAGGTATAAAGTATAAGGTGTAGGGGTAAAGGCAGAGGGGGTAAGTGTGGGTTTAAGCGAAGGAAGAATGTATTCTTCAACCACCTGGCTCCGTAACTTATTAACCCGATCAACCTGATAACCCAACTAACCAATCAATCCCACACGTCAGGCTGCACCGCGAATTACCCTTAACAAAATAGCGATGATAGCAATTACCAGTAAAATATGAATAAGTCCGGAAGCATGATATCCTAAAAATCCGATTGCCCATGCAATGATGAGGATAACAGCGATGAGATATAATAAGTTTCCCATACCTGAATGTTTTAAAGTTTTAGTAATACCACGTATAGTTAAAATATTCTGCCAAAGCAAAATGGTATACACCGGCACGGTTGTGCAATAACGTTATACAGGTAATCCATTATTAAAACTGGTCTTTCCGGGGATTAATTTCTACGCTTTGAGAAAAAAAGCCAAGTGTAACATGAACACATGAGGCAATCAAATCCCATATTATTTTTCCCACATCTGTTTCAACCGATCTCATAAATTGGGCAAAAAAATACCCAATCAGGGAATGCATGTCAACAATCCCATCTTAAAATACTCCCCGGCGGGTGCTATCAGTAGATCGAGGCTTTGGCAGGATTTTTAGTTTATGTAAGGCGTATTTTAAGATTGATAGTTTTCAATGCTATATACCGGAGCTAAATTATTGAAAGCCACTGCAAACAGTGGCTTTCAATGTCCTGAACGTTTTCTTTTCCGTAACTTTAAAAATGCTTTGTAAATATTAAATCCAAAATTTACCTCATGAACAGGATTTTGATTATTGACGACGATATGGACATGTGCGCTTTGCTGAGCCGTTTTTTGCAGCGCAAAGGTTTTGAAACAGATATGGCTTACACGGGTAATTCGGGGATAGCAAAATTCAAGGAAAGCTCCTTCGATATTGTTTTATGTGATTTTCGTTTGGGAGACAAGGAAGGGCATGACGTGCTTCGGGAAATCAAATCGGTTAAGCCCGCCACAACCGTTATCATTATTACAGGATACTCTGATATAAAAACAGCGGTAGACATTATTAAACAGGGAGCGTTTGATTACATCACCAAACCTCTTATTCCTGACGAAGTACTGAATGTGATTAAAAAATCACAGGAATATTCCGATTCAAAAAATACAGCTGCTACCCAGGGGGCCTCGCCTGCGGTGGTAACAAAAGCAAAAGCCAGCATTCCGGCATCGGACGATGAATACCTGGTAGGGAAAGACCCGCAAACGAAAGAGTTATACAAACAAATAAGGCTGGTAGCGCCTACGCCTTACAGTGTGATCCTTTACGGCGAAAGTGGTACGGGCAAGGAAGTGATAGGCAAAACCATTCACCAGTACAGCGAAAGAAGATCAAAACCTTTTATTGCGCTGGACTGCGGTACCCTTTCGAAAGAGCTGGCGGGCAGTGAACTGTTTGGTCACATGAAAGGATCATTTACCGGCGCCATCAGCGATAAGGAAGGACATTTTGAAATGGCAAATGGTGGAACGCTTTTCCTCGATGAAGTTGCCAATTTGCCTATAGATGTACAGGCTGGATTGCTGCGTGTAATACAGGAAAGAAAATTCAAGCGTGTGGGCGGCACCAAAGAAATGAGCCTCGACATCCGCATCATTGTAGCATCTAACGAAAACCTGCAGGAAGCTTACCGGAAAGGCAAATTCCGGGAGGATCTTTTTCATCGTTTCAATGAATTCTCTATTCATATTCCGCCACTGAGAGACCGTAAGGAAGATATTTTGCCGTTTGCAGATTTCTTCCTGAAAAAAGCTTCGGCAGAGCTGGGAAAAGATATACAAGGCTTTGAAGACGATGTATTGAAGTTGTTTGTACAATATTCATGGCCCGGTAATTTGAGAGAGTTCAGAAACGTAATTCGTAGAGCTGCGTTGTTAACAGATACCCCGCTTATTAATTCCTCTGTGCTTCCTTTTGAAATCATAAAACCAACGCAGCTCAACGAAACTTCCGAAAAAGCGTCGCCTTCTTTTGCAGATCCGCTAAAAGAGCCTGATTTGAAAGGAGCGGCTTCACAGGCTGAGTATGAAACAATACTGAAGGTATTGAAACAGGTAAACTACAATAAAACAAAAGCTGCCGTTATTCTTAAAATAGACAGGAAAACGCTGTATAACAAGATCAAGGATTATGAAACTCAGAAGCAGGTTGAATAACCTTTACTTCATTAAATGCTTTTAAATATGAACAGCAGCGAAGCAATGACTACTTTAAAGGAAGTGTTGGATGAATTGAAGAAGCGCGGGCAGGATAAGGAGTTTCATATGAACGGGGAAAGCCTTACGCTGGATGATAAGCGTTTGTATCAGCCAACCGATCTTACAATCGTAAAAACTTACCGTTTTGAAGGAGATTCTAATCCTGATGATGCATCCATTCTCTATCTCATTGAAACCAACGATGGCATTACGGGCTTTGTGATCGACGCATATGGCGTATACAGCAATGCTGAAACGGAAAAGCATAACCGCTTTATCAGGCAAATACCTGTAGACCGCGGAGACGGGCAGGCACACTACGCCTGAGCCTTCTTATACATGGGTATTTCTGCGAGGGCTTTAACACCATCCTCTACCCTTTCGTACGCAAAGCAATACGAACCGTTGGTTACCACCAGGTAGCGCACCGGCAACGACATATTGTACCGGATGATCTGGTCAATGGTTTTTGGTGTAATATCAACCTCCATTGCCTTGCATTCCACTATTAACAGCGGCAAGGCAGCTGCGTTATAAGCTACAATATCGCATCGTTTGTACAACTCACCCAGTCTTATTTCCTTTTCTACCGCTATCAACGCCGGCGGATACTCTTTTACCAACAGCAGGTATTGAAGAAAATTCTGCCTTACCCACTCTTCGGGCGAAAGGATCACCCATTGTTTGCGTACGACATCAAAAATAAAATCTCTTCCGTTTTCGTTCCTGATTTTGAACCTGTATGCCGGGTATTCAATTTTAATCATACTTACTACGAATTTGCTAATTTAGATAAATAAAGAAGTATGCACACAAAAGAAGATATTGTTCAAAACTGGCTTCCGCGGTATACAGGTGAGAAATTGAAAAACTTCGGGAAATACATCCTGCTTACCAACTTCAGCAATTATGTATCGCTGTTTGCCAAATGGAACAACGTACACGTAACAGGTAAAGACAAACCTATGCAATGCGCTACTGCCGACGGCATTACCATCATCAACTTTGGCATGGGAAGCCCGGGAGCAGCCACCATTATGGACCTGCTGACGGCCATAGAACCCAAAGCAGTTTTGTTTTTAGGCAAATGTGGCGGACTTAAAAAAAGAAACAAGATCGGCGATCTGATCCTGCCTATTGCGGCTATCAGGGGCGAAGGAACATCCAACGATTATTTTCCGCCCGAAGTGCCGGCGTTGCCTGCTTTTGCTTTGCAAAAGGCCACGTCAACCACTATACGCGATTATGGTGTAGATTACTGGACGGGTACGGTATATACCACCAACCGCCGGGTGTGGGAGCATGATGAAGAGTTTAAGCTTTACCTGCAAAAGATCAGGGCTTATGCGATTGATATGGAAACCGCCACCATTTTTTCGGTTGGATTTTACAATAAAATTCCCACCGGTGCATTGCTGCTGGTGAGCGACCAGCCTATGATACCCGAAGGTGTTAAAACTGCTGAGAGTGACCGGAAAGTAACAGCGGGTTATGTTGAAAATCATATTAAGATAGGAATAGACTCGCTAAAGCAACTGATCAACGACGGACTAACGGTGCGCCATCTCCGGTTTTAAAACAAAACGGCTGAGTTAGCATTGAACAGGCTGGTGATAGCCGGAAAGGTTCATCTTTAAGGAACGACTTTGGATTTTAAACTATAAAAATCAACACATGAAAAATCTGGCATTCGGTTTATTGATATTGATCTCTGCCTCTTGTTCCAACACCAGCAAAATGGGCACTTCGGGCCTAAAAGGAAAGCTGGTGGTAAGCGAATTGTGCGCACATTATGTGGTAGAACTTACAGGAGGAAGCATTGCTGCAGACAAAACCGCCGCCAACTGGAAGGATGACAAACGCGGACAAACCTATCCCGTTGCGTTTTCGGTAGCCAACAAATGCAGCTTCGAAAAAGCAGGATTGAAAGAGGGCGACGAATTCAGTTTTGTGTTAGACGAAAGCAGTGAGCCCGAAACCTGCGCAGTTTGCATGGCCTACTACCCCACTCCACCGCAGGCACTCGCCATTAAAGACATTAAAAAGCTTACCGAAAACCAATAGCCATTGCCACTTCCCCTGTTAAGTGTTCAGGACCTTTGCATTGATTTTTCAACGCAGGCAGGCATATTTCGTGCGCTGCATCATATTTCATTTACCGTTAACCGTGGAGAAATTGTAGCGATTGTGGGAGAATCGGGGTCGGGGAAATCCGTTACCTCTTTATCTGTTCTGCAACTTTTACCTGCTCCCCCTGCCCGGTACACCTCTGGAAAAATCCTGTTTTCGGAAGATGGTGCCGGCGTAATTGACCTTTTACAGCAACCACAAAAAAGCATGCAGGGCATAAGAGGGAATAAAATAGCCATGATATTCCAGGAGCCTATGACCTCGCTGAATCCGCTATATACCTGTGGCAACCAGGTAATGGAGGCAATAGCGCTGCACACCAGTATACCCGGCAAAACAGCGCGGCAAAAAACCATCGAACTGTTTGAAAAAGTACAGCTACCCGAGCCTTCGGCTATGTTTAACCGTTACCCACACCAGTTGAGCGGCGGGCAAAAGCAGCGGGTAATGATAGCCATGGCTATGAGTTGCGAACCAGCCTTACTGATAGCCGACGAACCCACCACGGCGCTGGATGTAACCGTGCAGCAAAACATTTTGCGACTGATAAAGGGGCTGCAGCTGGAAAAGGAAATGGGAGTAATGTTTATTAGCCACGACCTGGGACTGGTAGCCGAAATTGCCGACAGGGTGCTGGTAATGTATAAAGGGCAGATAGTGGAGCAGGGCGATATCCGCACAATATTCAGGCAACCCACTCACCCTTATACAAAAGCACTGCTTCAGTGCCGGCCCGTGCTTCATAAAAAATCGGAAAGATTACCGGTAGTAAGCGATTTTATGGAGATTGATGAAAGCGGGGCGATCATCGAAAAAAAACCTGTGCCGAATATTCATGAAGAGCACCCAATGCCCGCCATTACCAGCCCGTTGGCAACTGAAGTTCCTGTTGTAAAAGCGGAAAACATACAATTGTGGTTTCCCAAAGAAAAAAAGCTATGGAGCCGGCAAACCGGATTTATTAAGGCGGTTGATGGTGTATCGCTCGAAATATTCAGGGGTGAAACACTGGGACTGGTAGGCGAATCGGGCTGCGGGAAAACAACACTGGGACGTGCCCTGCTACAGCTTATAAAGCCAACATCCGGGCGGATATATTTTAAGGGGACTGATATTACTGCTTTTACGGGCGAACAATTAAGAGCGTTGCGACGCGATATGCAGATCATTTTCCAGGATCCGTATTCATCCCTCAACCCCAGGCTTTCTGTTGGCAGCGCTATTATGGAAGTTATGCAGGTACACCATATAGGCAACAGCGATAAAGAACGGTTGGAAAAAACGATGCACCTGCTGCAAAAAGTTGATTTGAAACCGGAACATTTTAAACGGTATCCCCACGAGTTCAGCGGCGGGCAGCGACAAAGAATTGGTATTGCCAGGGCACTGGCGCTGAATCCATCGTTTGTTATTTGCGATGAATCCGTATCAGCCCTCGACATGAGCGTACAGGCACAGGTGCTGAACCTGCTGAATGACTTAAAAAAAGAATTTGGCTTTGCGGCTCTGTTTATTTCGCACGACCTGTCGGTAGTGCGTTACATCAGCGACCGCATACTGGTAATGTACAAAGGCAGGATAGAAGAAAGCGGTAGCGCCGACCAGATATATTACAATCCCCAACGCGAATACACCCGCAGGTTAATAGCAGCAGTGCCGAAGGGGGGAATATGAGATTTGAGATTTGAGACCTGCCTGCCGGCAGGCAGGTTTGAGATTGGGCGGTTGAGGTTTGGAGTTTGAGGTTTCGGGTTTCGGGTTTGGGGCGTATGCTTTTTTGCCCAAAACGATTTGCGATCTTCTTGTTGTTTTTGGTTCCTGGCTCTTGTCTTCTTGGTTCTTGTTTTTTGGATCTTGGACTTTGGATCTTTGACCTTGCATCTTGCTTCCTGAAATTTTAATTTTTGGATATTATTTATTACGTAACTTTGCCCGCTGTAAAAATTAAGCTGTTTACATGAAACCTGGTGCCGTAAGATCAGGTTCAGGAACTTAGATTATATTCCCCGCCTTCGCTTGTGGTAAGTTTCATGTGACCGTACAAAACAATAAACACGAAAATGAAATTATCACAATTCCGTTTCGACCTCCCACTGAACCTTATCGCTCAACATCCCGCAAAAAAAAGGGAAGATGCCCGCATGATGGTGGTTAACCGCCATACAGGCAATATTGAAAACAAACATTTCAGAGACATTCTTGATTATTTTGATGACAAAGATGTTTTTGTTGTAAACAATACCAAGGTATTTCCGGCGCGTATGTATGGACGTAAGGAAAAAACGGGGGCTAAAATTGAAGTTTTCCTGCTGCGCGAATTGAACCACCAGAATAAACTCTGGGATGTTATTGTTGATCCTGCCCGTAAAATAAGAGTAGGGAACAAATTATATTTTGGGGAAACGGAAGACCTGGTAGCTGAAGTAATAGACAACACTACTTCCCGTGGCAGAACCATCCGTTTTTTGTTTGACGGTACCGATGAGGAGTTTAAACAAGTGCTGAACAACCTGGGCGAAACGCCGTTGCCTAAATATATCAAACGCAAACCCGACGAAGAAGACAGGGAACGCTATCAGACCGTATATGCCAAACACGAAGGGGCAGTTGCCGCTCCTACCGCCGGTCTGCACTTTAGCATCGAACTTATCAAAAGGCTCGAAATCAAAGGCATCCGCTTTGCAGAAGTAACACTGCATACCGGGCTTGGTACCTTCCGCCCTATTGAGGTGGAAGACCTGAGCAAACACAAAATGGACGCCGAATATTACCGCATTGAGGAAAAAGCCTGCGCCATCGTAAACAAGGCACGCCAAACCAATAAAAGGATCTGTTCTGTTGGCACCACCACCATGCGGGCGCTCGAATCTTCTTTTACTGCAGAAAAGTTGCTCAAACCCTCAGAAGGCTGGACGAATACATTCATCCACCCTCCTTACAACTTTTCTATTGCAGATTCGCTCATTACCAACTTTCACCTGCCTAAAACCAGCCTGTTGATTATGACCTGCGCATTTGCGGGATACGATCTTGCTGTGGAGGCATATAAAAAAGCGATAAAAGACAAATATCGTTTCTTCAGTTATGGAGATGCGATGTTGGTTATCTAGCTTTCAGCGATCAGCTCTCAGCGATCGGCAGGAACAAGTAATTAGGTGTAAGAAGTAGAGTGTTAAAGCACTTGAAACTTACACCTTGTTTTTGGGAGCCCATCCTAGCCTTCCCTAAGGGAAGGAACCCTGCACACAAGGCCAGCTTATGCAGTGATCATAATTTAAGCCATGGCTGATTGCTAACGCAAACGTCTTAGGTTCTTGCCTCTTGGGTCTTGCTTCTTTTTCCTCACTATTTTACGTAAGCCACGTCCTGATGAAACAACGCCATCTCTACCCTTCTGTTTAATGCCCGTCCTTCGTAAGTATCATTGTCGGCTATCGGCTCGGCTATGCCGTTGGCTGATAAAATGATGCGGTTTTCATCTACCCCAAGCTCAACCAGGTAACGCTGTACATTTAAAGCTCTCATTAAGGAAAGTCCTTCGTTATAGCCAATGTCTCCGGTATTATCTGCAAAGCCGGCAACGCTTACTTTTAAAGATTTATCAAACATCAATTTGTCTGCGTACTGTAATATGGTATTGAACTCATCGGTTTGGACAGTAGTATAATCATTGTGTCCAAACGCAACGGAATTCATAGCCAGGTAATTGCCAGACTCCTTTAGGCTGTGGTGCAATGCCGATGCAAACTGGTTTACTTTTTTAGACTGGTGCAATGCAAATTTTGTTTTTGCATTTTTAACCTGTTTTACAGCAACTGCTTTTTTTGCCGAGGCTGTGGTAAAGGTTGCTGCTTCCTTCTTCATTTTCTTTACGCTTCGTACCGTTTCGGTGGTATCGATGGTTACCTGGTTTTGGGCCAATACAGCCGCAAGCGTCGATTCTCCTTGTGAAGCAAAAGGCAAAGCACTGTCTGTGGTAAAAAATCGGTCAATCTGATAGGATAAAAGGATAATACTTGCGATAAAATAAACTGTTTTCATAAAGAGCTTTTTAGGTTGTGAATAATCGTATTATCCGAGAAATGCTTAGTAAAATTACTAGTCACTAATAGAAAAACACAACCATTCGTCTAAAAAGAAACACTTAGTCGGGTGTTTTTAGCATAGGTCAAAAGGAGTTGCTGGCTGCAGGTGTAAGGCGTTTGATGTTGAGGATTTGGTGTGCAACGTTTTGTGTTTAGCGTTTGATGTTTGATAATGCAAACACTGCAGCTTACACGCCACGCGATCGCCAAAGCTAAATGCTGATGGCTCATAGCTGATTGCTGACCGTTAAATAGCGTCAACTGCCACTACAGCATCCAAATTAATGGGGCCATACACGTGGGGAAACGTATCTTCTATAGCGTTAGACCAATCGTAGATCAACTGGCTTGTGAGCTTCTCTGTATCAATAGTAAGTTTTACGAGATTTGTTTTACCGGAGAAGTAACGTTTTAAAACATCGGCTACCTGGCGCTCTTCGCTGCAATGAATGAAGCCTTCTTCTTTCAACGAAGATGATTCATACTGCCCTTTTTGAATGGCGTGGTTCCACTCTTCGCTGGTAGTAACGTGGTAAATAATTGGCATAACAACCTTTTAGTAAAATTGAACCTACAATATACGTGTAATCTTTTGCTCCGCAAGCATCAGATCGCACAGCACAAAGGCAGCCACCGCTTCTAACACTACCGGTACGCGCAATGCAATACAAAGATCGTGGCGCCCCTTAACAGAAAAGTCTTCTGTTCCGCCGGTTTCCCAGTTCAACGTTTGCTGTGTTTTGGGAGTAGACGAAGTAGGTTTTATGGCGATGCGGAAAACCAGTTCGTTCCCGTTGCTGATGCCACCAACAATGCCTCCTGCATGATTGGTGATCGTTCTGCCGGTCATGTCGGCAATAGCATCGTTATGGTCGCTTCCAAACATACGGGCAGCGGCAAAGCCGGTTCCAAACTCTATTCCACGCACAGCGGGTATGGCAAAAACGGCATGGCTGATCAACGATTCCGCAGAATCAAAAAAAGGTTCGCCCAGCCCCGCAGGCAAGCCTGCAACATTGCATTCAACAATGCCTCCTATACTGTCTTTGGCGTCGATAGCTTTTTGCAAGCCTTTTTCAAGATCCTTTTCTACACCTATTTCCAGTATGCTGGCTTTTACTTCAACACCGGATTGCGACAAAAGCTTTTTGGCAATTACGCCGGCAGCAACCAGCGCTACCGTTAGCCGTCCGCTAAAGTGCCCGCCTCCCCTGTAATCTTCAAAGCCGCCGAACTTTTGATTTGCCACAAAATCGGCATGCCCCGGGCGTGGCACAGCTCTTTGCTTCGCGTAGTCGCCCGAACGGGTATTGTTATTTTCAAAAAGAATGGTAATGGGTGCTCCTGTAGTTGTATCGTTGAAAATACCGCTTTTAAAAATAGGCATATCTGTTTCCTGCCTTGGAGTAGTGCCTTTTTGGGTACCGCCTTTTCGTCTTTCAATATCAGCTAAAAAATCGTCTACCTTTAACGCTAACCCTGCAGGGCAGCCATCTATCAGGATGCCTACACTTTCTCCGTGCGATTCGCCAAAAATGTGGACGCGAAAAAATCTGCCAAAAGAATTCATATACTATAAAATTTCAAATTTATCTGCGGTCAGCTATCAGCTTTCAGCCATCAACTATGAGCTTTCAGCGTTCGGCAAAAACAAAAATCTCACCCGAAAGCCTGGCTTGTATGTTCAGTTCCTGCTCCCGGGAAATTCAGAATGAGGCTTCTCAAATTTAAAATCACAATCTCCAAATCAAAATCAGAAATCAAAAATCAGAACTCAAAAATTGGTTTGTACCGTTGCTCCCAGCGCACGGATATGATCGTAAAAGTCCGGATAAGATTTGTTGATCGCTTCTGCATCTTCAATTACCGTGTTGCCCTGCGCTTTTAATGCAGCAGTAGCACATGCCATTGCAATGCGGTGATCGTGCCTGGAATGTACCCTGGCACCTTTCAATCCTTTGCCACCATGCACCAGCATTGTATCTCCATCCAGCTCAATGCTTAATCCCATTTTGCCAAACTCATCCTGCAAGGTAAGTCCCCTGTTACTCTCTTTATGCGCCAACCGGCTTACGCCTTTTATTTGTGTAATACCGCTGCAATATGCTGCCAGGACTACCAATGGAGGAAACAGATCGGGACAATCGGTAGCATCAAAGCTGAACGCCTTCAACGCCTGTTGATGCAAACGGATACGATCACCCGAAATTTCCATCCCAGCTCCGGCGTCTTCTAAAGCTTCGAGTATTTTCTTGTCGGCCTGCGTTGACGCAGCATCCAATCCTTTTATTTCTATATTGCCCGCAATGGCTCCGGCTACCAGCAGGAAAGCTCCGCCACTCCAATCACCCTCAACTGTATAGGTAGTTTTGGCTGGTTTGCGGTTACTGTTTGAAGGACCGAAATAAAATGTTTCGTAGTTGTTATTCACCGGCACCTTCAGTCCAAAAGCCTCCATTACTTTTAAAGTAAGATCGATATAAGGCCGGCTTTTAAGATTGGTTACTTTGATGGTAACATCTGTAGCACCAGCGGCGGCATATGCCATGAGCAACCCGGTAAGAAATTGCGAGCTCAGCGAGCCATCGATCTCAATATTTTTTGGTTGCAAAGGACCTGTAAGCGTAATAGGAAGTTTGCCCTGGTTAGACTGAACCCTTACACTCAATTGCGGCAAAGCTTCATCAAAAAAATCCATGGGTCTTGTTAACAGGCTGCCTTCTCCGTTAATAGTAACAGGCGTACGGTGCAAGGCTATCAACGGTGCAAACATGCGGATGCCTAAACCGCTCTCACCGCAATTAACAGCAGCAGGCGTTGTATCAGCAGCGCTGTTTACCAATATTTCCTCGGGCGAAACATGTTGTACGGTTGCCCCCAATGCCTGTATTACGCCCAAAGCTGCTTTATCGTCGTTAGAATGTCCCGGGTTCACAATGCTCGTTTCGCCTTTGCTGATGAGCGCTGCGGCGCAGGCACGTTGCATAGAGCTTTTAGAAGCAGGAGCCTGTATGGTTCCGGACAGAGAGCCCGGATGTATGGTAGCAATCATAATTATAATGCTGTTATTATTTTGTCTAATTGCGTTAATGGAATCGGTTGAATCACTCCTTTGCCTATCTTGTCCAGCAATATATAATTCATTTCTTTCCTCACTCTTTTCTTGTCCATTTTTAAAACCTCCAATACCTTTTGTTTATCAAATTCGGCATAGGTGGGAAGCCCGTACTGTTCCAATACAGCAATCACTTTTTCTGCGTCTTTAAATCCACGCAGTTGGGCAGACATATTTGAAGCGTAGGTCATGCCTATCGAAATGGCCTGCCCGTGAGAAAGTTCATATTGATTTTCGAGCGCATGACCGAGTGTATGACCGAAATTCAGCAACTTCCTGTCGCCTTTTTCAAACTCATCTTTCTGCACTACTTTTATTTTGATCAAAGCATTCCGCCGTATCAGCGAAGCCATTTTGTTTTTGTTGGAGCGATAACTTTTTACCGAATTTTGCTGCAGCTCGGCAAACATTGCAGCATCTTTAATGCAGGCATGCTTGATGATTTCTGCAAAGCCATTTTCCCACTCGCTGTCGGGCAGCGATGCCAGCAGCTTCAAGTCGTGAAGAATAAAAGATGGCTGCCTGATGATGCCTACCATATTTTTATACACGCCCACATCTATGCCATTTTTTCCGCCAATACTGGCATCTACCATTGCAAGCACCGATGTTGGTATAAAACCAAAGTTGATGCCACGCATATAAACAGAAGCTACATAGCCTGTAAGGTCGGTAATAACACCTCCGCCAATGCCCACCAGTGTTGTTTTACGGTCTGCTTCCATGGCTATCATCTGCTCAATAATGGAATCTACCGTTGCCTGTATTTTAAACTCTTCTCCTGCTTTCAGCACAATTACATTCCAGCCCTTGAATTTTGCGGGATGACTGTTGAAAATATTTTCGTCGGTAATAAGAATGGCAGATTTGTTGTCGACTATTTTTTTGAGCTGTGTAAAAGCCGAATCGAAATAATATTGAGTGGATGCTTTGCTGAAAGTGTATGTTTCGGGATTCAAAAGTTTGTCGTTTATGGTTTTTTTTTATGGTTTGGAGTTTGACGTTTATCGTTTGGGGTTTGTGGCGCCAAAAGGGATACTTCCTCCTTACTTCCCACACCTTACACCTTCTACCCTACACCTATGCCTTACTCCCTATACCTTATCCCCTTCCCACCATTTTTTCAAACGCGGTCAATTCCTCTTCCAGCGTTTTGGTTTCATGATATTCCTCCTGCCGGTTAATATAGTCCGCAGATTTATCTACCGTAGAGGGGCTCACAGAATAGGCGGTATAGCCATCATCCCAACTGAAAGATTCGTTCAAAAGCCGGTTGTTGTTCAGCCATTCAGCAGTATCTGCTTTTAACTGTTTCACCAGTTCATGCACGCTTTGTACGGGCATCAGCTTTAATAGGCAATGCATGTGATCGTCGTAGCCATTTACAGCAATCAACTGTATTCCCCTGGCGGAAGCATGCTGCTTCGCGTAAGGAAACAGCACTTTTCTCACAATGCGGCTTAACAACTTCTGCCTACCTGTGGTGATCCATATAGTGTGTATATAAACGTAGGTATGGTTGGCCTCCTGCATCTTACTATAAGCTCCGTGTTAGGAGTTCATGATCTTATTCTGGTGATTAATGGACTCCATGTGTATGGCATCGAAATATTTGGTGATGAACTCTTTGCTCAATCCTATTTTTTCTCCTTTTACAAATGCTCTCTCCAGTATTTCGTTCCACCGGCTTGTCTGCAGGATGGTAATGTCATTTTCTTTTTTATACTGCCCTATTTTTTCAGCCAGTTTCATTCGCTGACTGAGTATCTGCATCATTTCATCATCGAGGTGATTGATTTGCTGGCGCAGTTTTTCAAGTGCTGCATGGTATGCTTCGGAATTAACGTCTTCTTTTCTCCAAACGATGGCGTCGAGCATTTCACCCAGCTTTTCAGGCGTAACCTGCTGTTTGGCATCGCTCCATGCATTGTCCGGATCGATGTGGCTTTCTATCATCAGCCCGTCAAAATCAAGATCGATCGCTTTTTGTGCAACGTCCATCAATATGTCTCTGCGACCACAGATATGCGAAGGATCATTGATCATGATCATATCCGGGTTACGGCGTTTCATTTCAATGGCAAGATGCCACATGGGTGCATTGCGGTATTCGGTATTGCCGTATGCACTAAAGCCACGGTGTATGAGTCCGATTTTTTTAATGCCGGCTTTGGCTACTCTTTCAACAGCACCGGTCCATAATTCAAGATCGGGGTTGATTGGATTTTTGATGAGCACCGGCACGTCGGCGCCGCGCAAAGCATCGGCTACTTCCTGCACGCTGAAGGGGTTAACGGTGGTGCGTGCACCTATCCAAAGCATGTCTACTTCAAAATGCAAAGCGTCTTCTACCTGCTTGCCGGTTGCTACTTCCACTGTGGTGGGTAATCCTGTTAATTTTTTGGCCTGCTGTAACCAGGGCAACCCTTTTGCTCCAATCCCTTCAAAACTTCCGGGACGGGTGCGGGGCTTCCAGATACCAGCTCTCAGCATGTCTACTTTTCCAGTTTTAGCCAGGCGTTGCGCTGTTTCCAGCACCTGTGTTTCGGTTTCTGCACTGCAGGGACCGGAAATGATCAATGGTTTTTTGGTCAGCTTTTCAAGCACCACAGCTTTCATATTGTTATCAACCGCTTGCATATGTTTGTTTTATTTAAATGTGTATAAATGTTAGTGTTTAGTTTTATCGAAGCTTACCTGCGACTATCGGCATCGTTCATGCGAATACTTCTGCCTTTGTACTTTTTGCCATCAATGGCGCGGATCATTTGCCCGGCGGCTTTTTTATCGATCTCTATCCAACTGTTCATTTCTTTCATATCTATCCTGCCGAGTACTTCTTTTTTAAGATCGCTCATATCGAGAATGAACTGCAAAAAGCTCGCTTTGTAAAACCCGTCTTTGGTTCCAAGATTTACAAATAAACGGGCGTAATCGCCGCCGCCACCGTTCCGTCCATATTCGCGTCTTCCTTCCGTTCTGCGTCCTGCATCGCGCCGGTTGCCATATTCCGCCCGACCTTCCCTGTTAAATTCGCGCGACCGCTCTCTTACGTTCAGGTCTTCGGCATTTTCATAATATTTTAAGAACCGTGTAAACTCCTGCGCTGCCAGTCTTTTCAATATCTCTTCTTTGCTGATGTCTGCAAACTTTTCTTCCAACATGGGCACATAGGGTTCATAACTCGTATCGTCTATGTTCACTTGCAGTAAGGTATCCATGAAGTGATAAAACTGCTTGCGGCAAACATCTTTACCCGCAGGTATTTCCAGCTTATGAAACGGCACCTGCACAATGCGTTCAATCTGCCTGATCTTGCCTATCTCACGGCTATGCACAATTGACATACAGATGCCTGTGTTGCCGGCACGACCTGTACGTCCGCTGCGATGCGTATATACTTCCACATCATCCGGCAATTCGTAATTGATTACGTGGGTAATGCCCTGCACATCAATTCCTCTTGCAGCCACATCGGTAGCTATGAGTAGCTGCAGGGTTTTTTCCCTGAATTCGCCCATCACTTTATCGCGCTGCTGCTGGGTAAGATCGCCGTGCAGTGCATCGATATCATATCCTTCTCTCGTGAGCTTTTCGGCTATATTCTGCGCATCTGCTTTGGTACGGGTAAATATGATGCCGTAAATGCCAGGATTAAAGTCTATCAGGCGTTTCAAGGCTTCGTACCTGTGCTGCGCGTTGGTTACATAATACTGGTGATCGATGTTTTTATTGGCAGTATTTACTTTGCCTACCGTTACTTCTACCGGCTGCTGCATGTACTTTTTGCTTACACGCCTTATTTCGGGCGGCATGGTAGCACTAAACAGCCAGGTGCTTTCGCGGTTAGGTGTATTCTGTAATATAAATTCAATGTCATCCTGGAAACCCATATTCAGCATTTCATCCGCCTCGTCCAGCACCACGTATTTTATTTGTTCAAGATTGATCGCTTTGCGTTCAATCAGATCAATTAATCTTCCCGGAGTGGCTACCACAATCTGCACGCCCCGTTTCAGGTCGCGGATCTGCGCGCCAATAGATGCCCCGCCGTATACGGCTACCACGTGCATACCCGGCAGAAATTTCTTGAACAATTCCACTTCGTTCACTATCTGCAAACACAACTCTCTTGTAGGGCAAACCACCAGGGCTTGCGGAAATTTGTCTTTTGCATCAATAAGGTGAAGCAGCGGAAGTCCAAAAGCTGCCGTTTTACCCGTGCCAGTCTGTGCCAAACCCACCAGGTCTTTGGTGCCGCTTAATAAAACAGGAATAGCCTTTTCCTGTATGGGTGTTGGCTGTTTAAAACCTAAAGCATCGGTAGCCTGTACCAATCTCTCGTCTAAACCCAACCCTTCAAATGTCATCATATAATAAAAAAAATTTTCGCAAAGATAGTTAAGTTGAGGGAAAAGGTGTAAGGTATAGGGCATAAGGTTTAAGGTGCAGTGTATAAGGCCTTGCTTAACCCTCGCCCGTACCGAACGGTATCTTAATTAATCACTCAACCTACTTAACTCATTAACCTATTTACCCCACTCAACCCACTCAACTATTTAACCTGCTCATCCCTCTCAATCAATTACTTAATAATCCGGTTTATTTTATTGGCGCTTTCCATCAGCTCGCGCAAATAGTCATAGTTCTCCTTCTCAATGCAGCTCTTAAACTTTCTTAGCTGCGTAATGTGTTCATTTAAAACGTCGAGCACATGTTCCCGGTTTTGCTTAAAAATGGGGAGCCACATCGAAGGACTGCTCTTAGCCAGCCTCACCGTGCTTTCAAAACCACCACCTGCCAGTTCAAAAATGGCATTGTCCTCTTTTTCTTTTTCAAGAACTGTATTAGCCAGCGCAAACGACGTGATATGGGATATGTGGCTGATGTAAGCCGCATGCATATCATGGCTGTGGGCATCCATATAGGTAACGCGCATGCCCAGTTCGCGGTATACTTTTTCAATAACCGCAACTGCGTCGGCGTCGCTTTTTTCTTTTTCGCAAATCACGCAGGTTCTGCCGGCAAAGGCTTCGCGCACGGCGGCTTCAGGACCACTGTATTCTGTACCCCACATAGGGTGCGTTGCCACAAATCTTTTTCGCATAGGGTGATCTGCAAGCGCCAGGCACAAGGCTTCTTTGGTTGATCCTGCATCGGCAACAATCTGCTTATCGGTTACCAGGTCCATTATCCGCTGCATCATAGGTATGGTAGCGTCTACAGGAATGGCAACATATACCAGGTCGCTTTTTTTAACAGCCTCTTCAAGGGGCAATGCTTCGTCTATAATGCCCAGCTCCAGGGCTTTTTTTATACTGCTTTCTGTGCGGCTAACGCCTATCACATGTTTTGCCAATCCCTTATCTTTTAAAATAAGGGCAAAGGAACCGCTGATCAGGCCTACACCAACTATTGTGATTGTATCGAACATTGTTTATTTTTTGCTGGTACGGTTTGCTTTAATCCTGTTAATGCTTTCCTGTATTTTTTCTTCGGTGCAACACAGGCTGATACGTACATATCCATTTCCTGCGCTGCCAAATATGCCCCCGGGCGTAATGAATACAGACGAGCCGTATAACACTTCATCGCTCAACGCATATCCGTCGGCGTAACTGCCGGGGATTTTTGCCCATACAAACATGCCTGCCTGCGATTTTGAAAATTCGCAGTTCAACAATTCGAGCAGTTGAAATACTTTTTCTCTTCTTTGTTTGTAGATGGCATTGATGCTGTCGTACCAGTCTTTTCCCAAACCCAATGCTTTAGCCGCCGCCAGTTGCACAGGCAAAAACATACCGCTATCCATATTGCTTTTAAAGCGCAGCACTTCATCTACCCTTTCTTTGGCTCCACATACCATGCCCAGGCGCCAGCCTTCCATATTTTGCGATTTGCTTAATGAATTGAGCTCAATTGCAACCTCTTTTGCCCCTTCCACACTCAAAATGCTCAGCGGGCTATCGTTCAAAATAAAGCTGTAGGGATTGTCGTGCACCAGCAATACATTGTTGGCTTTGGCAAACGCCACCAGCTCCTCAAAAAAAGTTTTGTCGGGTAATTGCCCGGTTGGCATGTGGGGATAGTTTACAAAAAGCAGGGCACTCCTGCCATCAGCAGAAGCAGTTATTTGTTTTGCCAGTGCCTTAAAATCGGGTTTCCAGTTATTGCTTTCTTCTAACGCGTATTCAACAATATTGCCACCGGCAAGCTTAGCCGCACTGCGATAGGTTGGATAACCGGGGTTGGGCACATATACATTGTCGCCTTCGTTAATATAGGTCATGCAGATATGCATAATGCCTTCTTTACTGCCTATCAACGGTAATATTTCTGTATCGGAATTGAGTTCTACATGGTACCAGTTCTTATACCAATCGGCAATTGCTTTGCGCAATACCGGCGAACCTTTGTAATTCTGGTAGGCATGCACGTTAGGCTTTGCACTTTCGTCCTGTAGGGTTTTAATAACGTCGGGATGAGGGGGCAGATCGGGACTGCCGATGCCCAGGTTGATTACCTGTTTTCCCTGCCTGTTCAGTTCATCTATTTCTCTGAGCTTGGTGGAAAAATAATATTCGCCAATGCCATCCAATCGTTTTGCCGTTGATATCATAGTAGTAAGTGGTAAATGATAAGTAGTAAGATTATGAATAGTGTTTCCCTTTCCGGTATACGCCGTAAATTTTCAGGTCTTCTGTTAACCCCTTCATATCCTTAATTACCTGGTAAAACTGGTCGAGCGAATCAAACTCCATATCGGCATGGAAAGAATACCGGAAATCAGACCCTGGTATGGGAGAACTTTGCAGTTTGCTCAGGTTAATTCCACCGTCTGCAATTTTCGTGAGCACTTTTGCCAGGCTGCCCCTCGAATGGTCTGTATGAAAATTAACCGATGCCTTGTTTGCGTTGGCAATTACTTCAGCCAGGTCTTCGTGCTGCAATACAAGAAACCGTGTGTAGTTGTTTTTGAGCGTGTGTATGTCTGGCGCCAGCATATCGAGCCCAAACAATTTGGCAGCCAAACTGCTGGCAACAGCTGCAATGTGTTTGCTTTTGTGTTGCTGAAGATGCCTGGCGCTGAGCGCTGTATCTTCGGTTTCTACCAGTTTCCAGTTGTATTTATCAAAAAACTCAAGGCATTGCTGCAATGCCATGGGGTGAGAATGTACTTCTTTAATATCATTTAAAGTAACGCCGGGATTTACGAGCAGGTTTTGCCGGATGTGGAGGTAAACCTCGCCTACTATTTTCAGTTTGCTTTTCTGCAACAGGTTGTAGTTAGGCAGAATGCTGCCGGCAATGGAATTTTCGATGGCCATAATGCCTCCATCGCTTTCTTTTTTATTGGTAGCCTTTTTTACTACTTCCCTAAAGGTATCGCAGCATATTACTGCTACATTATTGTTGAAAAAATGATTGGCTGCCACCTGGTGAAAGCTGCCTTCGTAGCCCTGGATGGCGACTGTGACAGCGGCTTCCGTGCCAGGTGATCCGTTCGACACTGGCTCTCCTTCCTCCTGCTTGTCTGCCGTTGCTGTTTTAGCGGTACTGCTGGTACTATTCATACAATATTCTCTGTTAATGTTGCCGAATAAAAAATCCCGGCTTTTAGCCGGGACCGATTATGTTGAACTTCTTATTTTTCGTTATTTTTTCAACAAAAGCAATCCCGGCCTACCGGTAAAGTAGAAGAAAAAATAAAAGAAGCCGTATGCTTTTGATTTGTTCATTGCGGAGCAAATGTAAGATTTAAAATAAAACAAACGCATTTTTTACCGCATGTTTTTCAAAAAAAAAGCCGCAAGCCCTGGAGATAATACAAAAAAATGCCACCCCTGGACAGGAGTGGCCTCAACGATTGCTTGCCATATGAAAATCGTAAATCTCTTATTTCTTAGTTGTATCAGCAGCAGCAGTTGTGTCAGTTTTAGCAGCAGTTGTATCAGGAGTAACAGGAGCTGCTTCAGGAGCTGGGGTTACTGTGGTAGTATCAACAGCAGGAGTTTCAGTAGACTCAGTTGCGTTGTTACAAGCTGCGAAAGCACCTATAGCCAGGATAACTAATAACTTTTTCATTTTAAATAGTTTTTGAATAGTTTGATAAAGAAATTTCCTATTTAATACAAGAACCTAAAAAAGGTAACCTCCTTTTTTTAAATTATTTTTTTTACCCAATTTTGGGTTACCAATCAGCATCAAAAAGTATTAATACTCGCTTAGTGAACAATAACTTCAGGGAACAGGAATTGATAAGGGGTTTGTCTGTGAATGATAAAAGTGCCATTGAAACGATCTATAAAGACAATTTCGGCACGGTGCAAAGCCTGGTAATGAATAATAATGGCTCGGAAGACGACGCAAAAGATATATTTCAGGAAGCCTTGATCGTACTGTACGAAAAGTCGAAATCCGGCATTTTCGAATTGAACTGCCAGATCAAAACTTACCTGTATTCCGTGAGTAAACGATTGTGGCTAAAGCGTTTGCAAAAAAGCAGCCGTTACGAACTGCCGGCAGACGGGCTGGAAGAAACGGTGCAGGTGGAAGACGACCTGGGCAGCCATGAAAAGAGAAATGTGGAGTTTGGAATGATGGAACATGCGATGGCGCATATTGGCGAACCTTGCAAAAGTTTACTAGAGGCATATTACCTTAAAAAAAGCAGTATGCAGGAAATAGCAGAGGCGTTTGGCTATACCAATGCCGATAATGCTAAGAACCAGAAGTATAAATGTTTGCTGCGGTTAAGAAAATTGTTTTTTGCACAATATAAAAATGGTAACAAAAATGGATGACATTCGGTTGCTTGAAATGATCGAGCGTTACCTCCAGGGAGAGATGTCTGAGGAGGAAAAAATATTGTTCAGCGAACTGCGCAGGAGCAATCCTGAGGTAGACCAACTGGTAGTTGAACAGCATTTTTTTGTTAACCAGCTCGAACGCTATGAAGAAGATCGCCAATTCAGAGCTTCACTTAAGGAAGTACACGACCAGTTAGAAACAAGCGGCGGTATACGCAGGTTTGGCGGAAGAGGAAAACTGGTTTACCTGTGGAACAGATCAAAGAAAACCATAGCCGTTGCTGCCTCTATAGCTGGTATTACTGCCCTCGTGATCAGCGGTATGATCTCTTCGCTTACACCGAAAGCAGATAAAGCGCAGATTGAAAACCTGGGTAGGAAGATCGACATCCTGGAAAAGAATCAGAACCACACCCGTCGTGAACTGAGCGATGTAAAAAACCGGATAGAAATACCGGGTGTGCCTGCCAGGTTTGGCGGAACAGGCTTTTTAATTGATACCAAAGGTTACCTGGTAACCAATGCGCATGTGGTTAACAAGGCCGATAAAGTAACCGTTCAAAGCCGCACGGGCGTTGAATTAAGTGCTAAAACCATTTATTTTGACGACAGCCTGGACATAGCCATCCTTAAAATAGACGACAGCCTGTTTAAATCGGTATCGACATTGCCTTACAGTATTAACAAAAAATCGTCGGCCGACCTGGCGGAACCCATTTTTACACTTGGCTTCCCGCGCGATGAAATTGTGTATGGCGAAGGTTACCTGAGCGCTAAAACCGGTTTTAACGGCGATACACTTACCTGCCAGATCTCCATTTCGGCTAATCCCGGTAATTGCGGCGGACCTGTAATCAACAGAGAAGGGGAAATAATAGGCATCTTAAGCACGAGGCAAACCAGCGCGGAAGGCGTGGTATTCGCCATCAAATCAAAAAATATCTTTAAAGCGGTGGACGGTCTTAAAAAAGACAGCGCCAACCTGCACATAAAACTTCCGGTTTCATCTTCGCTGAAAAACACGGAAAGAACGCAACAGGTAAAGAAAATTGAGGAGTGCGTGTTTATGGTAAAAGGATACTAAAACAACATGGATCATAATAACGGGAACGGGAAGCCTGGGCTTCCCGTTTTTTTTGTATACGGATGGATTGAAATCCATCCTTTCAATATGTAATCGATCCTACGGATCTGGTTGTTTATGATGGAGCGATGTTATAACGTTCCGCCCCCTGGATCATCTTTAACCTAAGAACATACTACTGCATAGCCAATAAAATTTCTCGCTGGGCGGGTCGCCAGCAATACCCCTACTGGTCGGTGTTACACCATAGCCATCAACTTAGGAGAATAGTAATGGGTATGTGATTGATTATGCACCGTAGACCTGCCTGACCGGACGGGCAGGTGCTATCTGTTTGTAAACCGGCTGTACGAAGCGTCTTCGCTTCGTACGTATTTCTTGTCGCCTGTGGCGACTGTGATTATATACTGTAGTCGCCACAGGCGACAACAGTATTGTGCGAGGCGAGCCTGCCTTACGGCAGTCAGAGACGCCTCGCACAGCAAGGGGTAGCACCTACGGTGCAAAGCGTTAAGGGGTTGGCTTTTTACAAACGGGTTGCCTCTCTGAGGCAATATAGTTTATATGTCTTTCTTAAGTTGACGCTTTGGTGCCTCACCCACCGGAAATTAACTGCAGGCATTGCCCCCTGTACAAAATTTTACCCGATTATCATTTTTAAGCAATGCAGCTATTGTATATTTTTACAGAATAAAATATCTTTGATCAATTATACCTCTGTTCTAAGCCTCCGGATCCACTTCCTTATTAGACCACACGATTTGATTACCCCACATGAAATAATCCATTCCTGACACCGCACTGTTAACCTTTCGTTTATTAGCTGTTTTTTTTCGGCTATGCAGTAACTGTTTTTTAGTTTGTATAATAACCCAATTGAGATGGAACAATATCGCATCATATTGCCTAAAAATTATAATGCATTAGTACTTCATAAAAGAGAAGGAATACGGCGCCCCGGGCATTTTTTATTTTTCAAAAAGAAAAAAAGAGAAAAGCTGATTGCCTATACGGTAAATGTGCAGCGCGACGCAGATAAGAATGAATACATGATTTACAAAACCAAAACAGACGGAAAGTGGTTAAACGGTGCTCATAAAGATGGGGAATCGTTGGGTAATGAAAACGAAATTTCGCTGGCGCTTAAACAGGCTATCGACGATTATGAAGGCAAACTGGGCGCATTTGCTTACAAGGAATTGTTTTAGCTTTTACCCCATCCCCATGTGAGAAATACAGGCATAGCCTTTGCCCAGGTTGCAATATCGTGGCGGCCGTTTTGCAATTCCAGGTAAAGGATGTCGGTTTCTTTTTTGTATCCTTTTTTTAATAACTCGTCTATCAGGGCCAACGTATCATCAATAGAATCGATGATGCCGTTGTTATTCCTGTCTTCGGTTTCATCCATGGTACCGGTTTCAAAAAAGAATTTTAGTCCCCGGCTGAAATTTCCCTGCCTCACCAGTGCATGCATGATCCTGTCGGTTTCCTCCACATATCCTTCATTGAGTCCTTTTGTGCGCCACCATAGCGAGCCACTGAATACACCGGCTCTTGAAAACTCCGCAGGGTGACTCCAAACAATATCCAATGCCGACAGCCCTCCGAGCGAAAAACCTGCAAAGGCTTTTTCTTTGAAACGAGTAATGCCACTTTGTTGCTGCACAAAAAGTAACAGCTCATCAAAAATAAACCGGGTGTACGAGCTGGCTTTTGCGCCCCTGCCCTTATAATCTTTTACGCTTGCTGTGCCATATTCATTTTTACGATCTTCACCGCAATGAATTCCTACGCACAATAAAGGAGAAAGCTGATCAGCTTCCCGTGCTTCTGCCAGAATATTTGAAAGTCCCAGTTCATCCATATTCTGTCCGTCGTTTATCAGCAGCAAACTAACATCCCCGGGGCGGTCTTCCGCATCAAAGGCATAAAACAAATCAATGGTAACCTCTCGTTCCAAGTGCAGCGAGGGAAGTATGAAGGTTTGTACGGGTATGGCGGTTTTGTTTGTCATAGCGTAAAGCCCAAATATACAAAGATTGATGCAGTGGTGTGCTTTCAGCAGTTTGTCGTTTGTTTTTTGTTTACTGTTTCTTGGTTCTCGGTTCCTGGATCTTGTTTCTTGGATCTTGTTTCTTTTTTTCCTTATCTTACGAGAAGTACAAACCTATTATAAAATCACCCAGGCAGCTTTGTTTGGACAAATAGACAATATGAAAAAAATCGGAATTCTTCACGGCAAAGAACGTTCTTTTCCCAATGCGTTTGTGGAACGTATCAACAGCAAAAAACCTGATGGCATTGTAGCGGAGCCTGTGTTAATAGACAAGGTTATTCAAGGCGAATCGGGCGACTATGCAGTAATTGTAGATCGTATATCGCAGGATGTTCCCTTTTACCGGGCATTCCTTAAAAATGCTGCTATCAGCGGTACGGCCGTCATTAATAATCCTTTTTGGTGGAGTGCTGATGAAAAGTTTTTTAATAATGCGCTGGCAGTTAAAATAGGAGTGCCGGTTCCTAAAACGGTTATCCTGCCTTCCAGGGAATTGCCTACCGATACTTCGGAAGATTCCTTTGCCAATCTCGCTTTTCCGCTCGACTGGGAAGAGATTTTTAAATACGTTGGCTTTCCGGCTTATATGAAACCTTTTGCCGGCGGGGGCTGGAAAAATGTATACCGGTTGGAAAATATGGACGATTTTTTTAACAAGCATGGCGAAACGGGACAATTGGTAATGCTGCTGCAGGAAGAAATTGTTTTTGAAGAATACTACCGCTGTTATTGTATAGGTGGCAAGCACGTACGCATAATGCCTTATGAACCGAGAAACCCGCATCACCTGAGATATGTAAGCGATTTTAACCCATCCCCTGAACGTTACAAACAAATGGAAGACATTGTTTTGAAATTGAACAGGTTCCTGGGATATGATTTCAACACGGTGGAACTGGCCGTGCGCAACGGGATACCTTATGCAATAGATTTTTGCAACCCTGCACCGGATGCAGAAAGAACAAGTGTTGGTGAAGAAAACTTTGAATGGGTGGTTGAAACGGCTGCAAATTATGCCATAGAAAGGGCTGTGCAGCACAAAGCTGGCGTTGACAATCTTACCTGGGGTGAATTTGTAAAAAGAAGTGTGAAGAGCCAAAAGCTTGATTAACGAGAAATCCTGAACACGGTAGATAAATAATAAAACACGTTTCCTGAACAAAAAAGTTCTTCACAACAAATAATATAACGGTATAGCATATGGCTAATCTCAATTACAAACAATTCACCCTGGGCATTGAGGAAGAATACATGGTAATAGACCCTCAATCGTTTGAACTCAAAAGCCACGAACAAAAAATCGTTTCAGAAGGGCAGAAAATTATCAGGGACAAAGTGAAGGCAGAAATGCACCAGGCCGTAGTGGAAGTAGGTACTGATATATGTGATGATATTGATGCGGCTTTTAACGATGTAAGCGTGTTAAGAAAAACAATTGCGTCTATTGCGGATGGTTTAGGACTGGCGCTGGGAGCTTCGGGCACGCACCCTTTCAGTTCCTGGGAAAGCCAGCTCATTACCGATAATATACGCTACCACGAAATAGTAAACGAAATGCAGGATGCGGCGAGAAGCAACCTCATTTTCGGTTTGCATGTGCATGTAGGGATGGAAAGTCGTAAAATGGCGATACATATCGCCAACTCTGCGCGTTACTTTTTACCGCATGTATTTGCGTTAAGCACCAATTCTCCATTTTGGGAAGGAAGATATACCGGTTTCAAATCGTTCCGTACAAAGGTATTTGATAAGTTTCCCCGCACAGGCATACCTGATTTTTTTGAGAGCATTGAAGCGTACGACAATTATGTAAACCTGCTTATTAAAACGAATTGCATTGACAATGCGAAAAAAATATGGTGGGATCTGAGAGTACATCCTTTTTTCAACACTGTTGAGTTCAGGATTTGCGATGTGCCGCTCACCGTAGACGAAACAATAGCAATTGCAGCGCTTTTCCAGGCAATATGCGCCAAGCTGTATACGCTGCGTATGCAAAACATGAACTTTATACAATACTCACGTGCACTGGTAAACGAAAACAAATGGCGCGCCAGCCGATACGGTTTGGATGGACATTTGATCGATTTTGGAAAGGAAGAGGAAGTGAACACCCGTGTGCTGATTTATGAGCTGCTTGATTTTGTAGACGATATGGTGGATCATCTTGGCTCACGGCACCGGCTGGCAAGCGTTCAGAAAATTATTGAAAATGGTACGGGTGCCGACCGGCAACTGTCCATATTTGAGAACAGCCAAAACGTGCAAACCGTTGCGCAGTATATTAATTCGCAGTTTTTGGTGGGAATATGAGGTTGGATGTTTGGGGTTGGAGGTTTAAAGTTAGAAGTTAAAGATGTGCTCCAAGCCGGGACTAAGTCCCGGAAGAACATAGGAAGTAACGAAGTCAGAGACTTCGTACAGCAAAATCGCTCATAGCTGACAGCTGATACCTGATACCTGACCGCTACCCCAACCGCTTTATACAAATTTCAAGGCTCTCTTTCCACGGCTGCATAGCGATGCCATAAGCCTGTGTAATAGCAGCCGTATCTAAAATAGAATAAGCTGGTCTTTTAGCGGGCGTTGGATAGGAAGATGATGGAATGGGATTTACCTGGCAATTGCTGCCGCTCAGCTTTTGTATTTCCTGTGCAAATTCAAACCAGGTAATTGTACCTGCATTGCAATAGTGATAAATACCCGGCTTGGTGGCGCCTGCATGTATTATTTGCAATATGGCTTTCGCCAGGTCGGGCGCATAAGTAGGCGATCCGGTTTGATCGTTCACCACATTCAGGTTGTCGCGCTCGCGCATGAGCCGCAACATTGTTTTTACAAAATTTTTCCCGTGTTCGCTGTATACCCACGAAGTTCTGATCACAATTGCTCCGGCATTCTGCGCCATTGCCAGCTCCTCCCCTTTTGCCTTTGAAGCGCCGTATACATTGATGGGGTCCGTGGGTGCATTTTCTTTATAAGGAGCCGGACTATCGCCTTTAAAAACATAATCAGTTGAAATATGAATAAACCTGGTTTGATAGCCGCTGCAGATCTTCGCTAATACGCCAACGGCATAAGCATTAACAGCAAAGGCGCGCTCCTTATCTGCTTCTGCCAGGTCAACAGCCGTGTATGCGGCGCAATTGACACAAAAGGCAGGCGTTGATTTTTTGAAAAAATCTTTCACGGCCTCTTCATCTTCTATAGACAAGTCGGTCTTCGATAAAAAAATAAAATCAAAGTTATTGTCAGATGTTGCTATATCCTGTAAACATTGTCCAAGTTGACCGTTGGCGCCTGTTACAACTATTATTGGCTTTTGCATGCTGTTGTTACTAACCTTCAAATACAAAATCGTGAATACAGTCTTTTAGCAGCGGGTTGTGTTGATCTTTTTCGGAAAGTATAGCTTTAGCTGCCGGAACTTTCCAGTCGATATTTAATATAGGGTCGTTATACAAAATCCCCCTCTCCAAAGCCTTGTCGTAAAAGGCATCGCATTTATACAATACAGTAGCCTTTTCGCTCAATACAGAAAAACCATGCGCAAATCCTTTAGGTATAAGCAACTGCAACCTGTTGTCTGCCGAAAGCTCTATACCGTAAGCCTTACCGTAAGTAGGCGATCCCTTGCGAATGTCTACGGCAACATCCCATATTACACCCTCCAATACTCTTATTAATTTTGATTGTGCCCTGGGGGCGAGTTGAAAGTGCAGCCCCCGTATTACGCCGTACGAAGAAGACGATTGATTGTCTTGCACCCAGCGGCAGTTCAGCCCTTCAGTGCGAAAAGTATTTTCATTGTAACTCTCAAAAAAATAGCCCCTGGCATCTTCAAAAACCATAGGTTGAAAAACCAGTAATCCCGGAATATTGGTAGTAATAAAAGGCATGAAATTTAATTAACCGTAATGAGCGATGAAGATAAGAAGGTTTCCTTATCTCTTTTGATATTGATCGGCATAATATTGCTGGTAAGCGCCGGAAGTAACATGCTGCACCCATTGTTGGTTTTGCAAATACCAGTCAACAGTTTTTTCAAGCCCTTCCTCAAATTGCAAAGAAGGCTTCCAGCCGAGTTCTTTTCCCAGCTTTGTTGCATCTATTGCATATCGCAAATCATGCCCCGCCCTGTCTTTTACATAGGTGATCAATTTTGCAGATTCGCCTTCTGAACGGTCCAGCTTCCTGTCCATAATACGGCAAAGCAGCAGCACCAGGTCAATATTCTTCCACTCGTTGTGTCCGCCTATATTGTATTTCTCTCCTTTCCGTCCTTTGTGAAAAATAGTATCAATGGCCCTTGCATGATCTTCTACCCAAAGCCAGTCGCGCACATTTTCACCTTTGCCATATACTGGCAGGGGCTTATTGTGTATGATGTTATTGATCATCAGTGGGATCAGCTTTTCAGGAAAATGATGCGATCCGTAATTGTTGGAACAGTTTGAAAGCACCACAGGCAACCCATAGGTATGGTAGTAGGCCATTACCAGGTGATCGGAAGACGCTTTGGATGCCGAGTAGGGAGAGCGGGGATCGTAAGGAGTGGTTTCTGTAAAGAAGCCTGTTTCTCCTAACGAGCCATATACTTCGTCTGTAGAAACATGGTAAAAAAGTTTGCCGGAAAAGTCTTTCCAGTATTTCCTGCAGGCATTTAATAAAACACCGGTGCCTAAAACATTGGTTTTCACAAATGCCAGCGGATCCATAATAGACCGGTCTACATGGCTTTCGGCTGCAAGGTGTATAATGCCGTCGAAATGATACCGGGAGAATAACTGATCAACTTCAGCCTCGTTGCAGATGTCAACGTGCTCAAACACGTAATTGGGAAGCGGGTCTACATCTTTCAGATTTTCCAGGTTGCCGGCATAGGTAAGCGCATCTATATTAACGATGCGATAGTTGGTGTATTTCTTTACAAACAGCCGTATAACATGAGAGCCGATAAAACCGGCTCCCCCTGTTATTCCAATTGTTTTATGGTTTGATGACATTATAAACTCCAGTATTTCAATTTCGAAAACGTATTTCTGTATAACCCTTTCAGGTCTGCAAAAATAGCATTCGGATTGGTAATACCGAGCAAATACTCTTCTGTAAGATTTTTATATTCTGTGTGTGGCACTCCCAAAATCACTGCATCGTAGTTTTTACCTGCTGCCGGCGATAAAGGGAAGCCATATTCGTGCTGCAGTTCTTCGCTGTCAGCGTGAGGATCTACAATATCAACATTCAGTGAAAAAGCCCTCAATTCCTTCACCATGTCTATGATTTTAGAATTGCGTATGTCGCTCACATTTTCCTTAAAGGTGGCGCCCATAATCAGCACTCTTGCACCCGTTGCTTCTTTAGAATGTTTGATAATGTGCTGCACTACTTTTTTGGCAACATACAGCGGCATTTCGTCGTTGATTACGCGACCTGCAAGAATAACCCTTGAGTCGTAACCTAAAGAGGCTGATTTATAAGTAAGATAATAGGGATCTACTCCAATACAGTGACCGCCTACAAGCCCTGGCTGGAACCGCAAAAAGTTCCATTTGGTTCCAGCTGCTTCCAGCACTTCGTATGTATTGATGCCTATCATGTCGAAGATGATCGACAATTCGTTCATCAGTGCAATGTTGAGGTCACGCTGTGTATTTTCAATGATCTTTGCAGCTTCCGCCACTTTAATGGAAGATGCCTTGTGTATACCAGCCTTTACTACAATTTCGTAGGTTTTGGCGATTTCTTCCAGCGCGCCCGCATCTGAACCAGAAACTACTTTTATAATTTTTGCCAGGGTGTGCTCTTTGTCGCCTGGATTGATGCGCTCGGGCGAATAACCGAGTTTAAAATCCTCTCCCATTTTTAACCCGCTTAACGACTCGATGATCGGCAAACAGTCTTCTTCGGTACAACCGGGATATACGGTTGACTCATATACAACATAGTCGCCCTTTTTGATCACTTTGCCAATTGTTTCCGATGCTTTTGTAACGGGAATTAAATCCGGAACATTATGATCGTCTACCGGCGTAGGAACAGCAACAATGAAAAATTTTGCTTCACGCAATACATCCAGTGAATTGGTGAATACGATATCGGAATTTTCAAATGCCGACGAATCGAGTTCATTGCTGGGGTCAACGCCATTCTTCATCATGTCGATGCGTTTTGCGTTGATATCGAAACCAATTACGCTTACTTTTTTAGCAAATTCCAATGCTATGGGCAGTCCGACATATCCTAAACCAATAACAGCCAGCTTGGCTTTTTTATCGATAATGTCCTGGTAAATTAACATGTGTTTATTTTTTAAACTCTTTAGGCAATTTATATAATTCCTCTTTAGGCAATGCTTTAAAATAATCGTAAGTAATTTTCAGCCCTTCTGCTCTGCTAACTTTTGGCTCCCACCCTAAAATTTCCTTCGCTCTGCTGATGTCTGGTTGCCGCTGCTTCGGATCGTCTGTAGGTAACGGTTTATAAACGATTTTCTGATTGGTGCCGGTCAATTTTATTATTTCTTCCGCAAAATCCTTTAAACTGATCTCATCCGGATTACCAATGTTAACAGGGTTAACATAGTTGCTGTGGAGCAAACGGTAAATGCCTTCAATCAAATCATCTACATAACAAAACGAACGTGTTTGTGACCCATCGCCAAAAACAGTCAGATCTTCCCCTCTGAGCGCCTGCCCGATAAAAGCCGGCAAAGCCCGTCCGTCGTTTAGCCGCATGCGTGGCCCATAGGTATTGAAGATGCGCACAATTCTTGTTTCAACGTTGTGATAGGTGTGGTAAGCCATAGTTATAGCCTCCTGGAAACGTTTGGCTTCGTCATAAACGCCGCGGGGCCCCACAGGATTCACATTTCCCCAGTAATCTTCGGTTTGAGGATGCACCAGTGGATCGCCGTATACTTCTGAAGTAGAAGCGATCAATACTCTGGCTCCCTTCACTTTAGCCAATCCCAGGCAATTATGAATACCTAACGAACCTACTTTCAGTGTTTGAATAGGTATCTTTAAGTAATCTATAGGACTTGCAGGTGAAGCAAAATGGAGAATACAATCCAACGTGCCGGACACGTGTATAAATTTGGAAACGTCGTGATGGTAAAATTCAAAGGATTCTAACGGAAATAAATGCTCGATGTTTTTAAGATCGCCTGTAATAAGATTATCCATGCCAATAACATGATAGCCTTCCTTAATAAAACGATCACATAAGTGAGATCCTAAAAATCCGGCGGCGCCGGTAATCAATATTCGTTTTTTCATGTTGTTATTTTGGTAGAATCAGGGCCCTGCCTATGCTTTCGTAATGGAACCCTAGTTCTTTTATAGCGTTTGTGTCAAATAGGTTGCGCCCGTCAAAAATCACTTTGTTCTTAAGGTTTGAAACGATTTTCAAAAAATCAGGCGTGCGAAATTCATTCCACTCGGTAGCAATTACCAATGCATCGGCTCCCTTCAAGCAATCGTACTGGTTTTCTGCAAAAACGATCTTGTCGCCTAATACCTGTTTTACATTGTTCATGGCTTCGGGGTCATATGCTTCTATAGAAGCGCCTTCTTTTAATAAGGCATCTATTATATACAATGCCGGCGCTTCGCGAATGTCGTCTGTATTGGGCTTAAATGCCAGTCCCCACAAAGCAATCTTTTTCCCTTTTAAATCGCCCTTGAAATAGTCCTTTATTTTAGGGATGAGATGCAGTTTTTGCTTTTCATTTACATCCATCACGGCATTTAAAATTTTAAAGTCGTAGTTCACATCCGCTGAGCTTTTAACTAGCGCCTGCACATCCTTGGGAAAGCAACTGCCCCCGTAGCCAATACCGGGAAACAAAAACCGTTTACCAATGCGGTCGTCGCTCCCAATGCCTCTTCTCACCATATCTACATCGGCACCCAGCCTTTCGCAGAGCTGCGCAATTTCATTCATAAATGAAATTTTTGTAGCTAAAAATGAGTTAGCTGCATATTTTGTTAGTTCGGCCGAGCGAAGATCCATGTGAATAACAGGATTGCCTTGCCGTACAAACGGTGCATACAGGTCATTCATTACTTTCCTGGCCCGCTCAGACGACGACCCGATCACTACCCTGTCGGGTTTCATAAAGTCGTCTACGGCTACGCCTTCCCGTAAGAATTCCGGATTGGAAACTACATCAAAAGCACCCAGGCTTTTAAGGTTTTGCCCGGCAGGAAGTACTTTTTTTGAACTTTCAATAATAGCGGCTTCCACTTTTTCAGCAGTGCCTACAGGCACCGTACTTTTGTCAATAACTACTTTATACTGCCCTGGTTTAATAATGGTACCCAAATCTTTTGCAACGCCCAGTACGTACTTCAAATCCGCCGAGCCGTCCTCACCGGGTGGTGTAGGTAAAGCCAGGAAAATAACTTCTGCTTCTTCCACTCCTTTTGCCAGGTTGGTTGTAAAGCTTAGCCGCTCTTCTTTTATGTTTCGTAAAAATATCTTCTCTAATCCAGGCTCATAAATTGTGATTTGTCCCGCAGATAGTTTCTTAACCTTGTTTTCGTCAATATCAATGCATGTTACATTGTTTCCCGTTTCTGCAAAACATGTTCCCGTTACCAGTCCTACATAACCAGTTCCTACAACTGCAATTTTCATTTTTAGTAATGTTTAATGATTAGTGAATTCGTTTACCTTTTCTGTAATAAAGGCAAGCTGATCGTCGTCGAGTTCTGTATGAATGGGAAGGGATATTACTCTTTCTGTTAACCAGTCTGTAACCCGCAGGTCGAAGGCAGAGCCTCCAAAAGCCTCAAACATTTTTTGCCTGTGCGCAGGTACAGGGTAATAGATCATGGAAGGGATATTGTGAGTGGCCAAAAATTCACTCAACTGATTGCGGTTTACACCCTCCAGCTTTAAAGTATACTGGTGATACACATGGTTGGTGTAATCTGCAACAAACGGCGTTGTAATTTTGGAATTGCCGGCAAAAGCCTTGTCGTAAAAGGCTGCAGCTTTTTGCCTTGCGGCAATATAGTCATCTAACTTTTTAAGCTTTACATTCAGCACCGCTGCCTGCAGGGTATCGAGCCTCGAATTGCACCCCACTACATCGTGATAATATTTTTTACTCTGTCCGTGATTCGCAATCATTTTTAATTTACCTGCCAGCGAATCGTCGTTTGTAAAAATCGCTCCGCCATCGCCGTAACATCCCAGGTTTTTAGAAGGGAAGAATGAAGTACAGCCTATCGTTCCAATGGTACCAGATTTCTTTTTCGTTCCATCGCTAAAGGTATAATCGCATCCTATCGCCTGGGCATTGTCTTCTACCACGTATAAACCATGCTTATTGGCAATTTGCATAATCGCTTCCATATTGGCTGCCTGACCATACAAGTGTACGGGCACAATAGCCTTTGTTTTGGGTGTGATTGCTTTTTCTATTGCTTGCGCATCAATGCAGAAAGTATTGGGATCAACTTCCACGAAAACAGGCTTCAATTGCAGCAAGGCAATTACTTCTGTGGTGGCAATATAAGTGAAGGAAGGTGTAATCACTTCGTCGCCCGGTTGCAAGCCAAGCGCCATCAAAGCTATTTGCAAAGCATCGGTACCATTGGCACAGGGAATAACATGTTTTGCCTGCAGGTATGCTTCCAGGCTGCGCGCAAAGTCCTGAACGGGTTTTCCATTAATAAAGTTGCAGTTATCCAGTACCTCATGAATGGCAGCATCTACATCCTGCTTAATATGCTCGTACTGCTTTTTTAAATCTACCATTTGTATAGTCCGCATAATAACCCGTATTTTAAATGGTTGCAAAAATAGTAAAATATGTATAGGATAATCATTAGGTATTAGATTTGTGCCATATTTTAATACATAGCAACTGTGATCACTTTATTATATAACATTTTCACCTTTCTGTATGGATCGGGCATAAGACTTGCTTCACTCTGGAACCCCAAGGCAAAACAATGGATCAACGGACGGAAACGTATTTTTCCCCGCCTGAGAGCGGCCGTAAATAATTTACCAAAAGATAATGCAGGCAGGCTATGGATGCACTGCGCTTCGCTGGGTGAATTTGAACAGGGGCGGCCTTTGGTGGAACAGCTAAAAAAAGATCACCCAGGACTGATCATTATCATCACCTTCTTCTCTCCTTCCGGTTATGAAATAAGAAAAAATTATGCAGGCGCCGATCTTGTTTTTTATCTGCCGCTTGATACTGCCGCCAATGCAAAAAAGTTCATCAGCATTGTAAAGCCTACGCTTGTATTATGGATAAGGTATGAGTTTTGGTTCCATTACCTGAATGCACTCAGAAAAAAGCAGGTACCGGTGTTGCTTGTATCGGGCGTATTTCGCAAGGGAGATGTTTTTTTCAGAAGTTATGGTCAGTACTGGCGCAAAACCTTACAATGCTTCAGGCATTTTTTTGTACAAACCGCCGAATCAGAAACCATGCTGCATAGTATTGGCTTCAGGGAGAATGTAACCCTGTCGGGCGATACGCGGTTTGACAGAGTATCCGCTATTGCCAATGCATTTTTACCCATTCCGGAAGTGGAGGCTTTCTGTAAAGGACACAGGGTATTGGTAGCCGGCAGTACGTGGACGGACGACGAAGAGGAACTGACACATTATGCAAGAGTAAACAAACATATTCGTTTTATTATTGCTCCGCACGAGGTAGATGAAGAAAATATTCGTGACGTGCAAAAGGAATTTCCTGGCTCCATCCTGTTTTCTAAATTAAAGGAGAACGGTGTTCAGAACAGCAATGACAATGCCATTAACACGCTGATTATCGATAATATCGGGATGCTTTCGAGGTTGTATTATTATGCAGACATTGCTTATGTAGGTGGTGGCTTTGGCACCGGCTTGCACAATATATTAGAAGCTGCGGTATATGGTAAGCCTGTTATATTTGGACCTTATTACGACGATCACTACGAAGCGATTGAAATGGAAGCTACCGGCGGTGCCACCAGTATAGAAAATGCACTGGAACTGGAATCGGTGTTGAATCGTTTCTGGAGCAACGAAGACGATCTGAAAAAAAGCGGGGAAGCGGCAGCTCAATACATACGTTCAAACAGGGGAGCTGCTGAAAAAATTATCGGGTATATTCAGAGGAACCGTCTTTTAACAAGCTGATCAAATTGCTTCACCGAAGGATGATCGTCCTTCCAACCCAGCTTTAGCTTAAGCTCGCGCTGTATCCAGAATTCAGCTTCCGGAAATATGGTGAAATGATTGATCGTTTTTAAAGAGCGTTCATACATGGCTTCGTCGCCGCGAAACAATTCAGTAATAAAAATATACCTGTCATTCAACCCAATGGCTTTTTTAATATCCTTTAAAGGTTCTTCCTTCAACCTTTCCGCCAGCTCAACTTTCGGTTGATTCAGCCTGTCGTTCAACGAAAGCTCCTTTCCACCAATTACTTCGTTCAGTTCCTTTACCTGCGGCTGATGTGCCAGTGTAGGCACTTCTTCCAACACATTAAAACGTTTTCTTTCAACCACCGGCTCTTCTTTTACCACTTCTTCCTCCGTTTTTGGCAGCGCTGCAGACTTTTCAGAAAACGATTCTGTTTTTTCATTTTGTATTTCTCCGCCATTGTCATGGGTTGTAACAGCATCATTCACTGTCACATTTATTCCGGCAGGCATCAGCACTGAAATCTTTTTACGCTCGGGGGCATTTTGTTGCTGCTGCTTTAATAGAAACAGCTCGGTTTGCAACATCTGAACCACATGGATAATCTGTTCAGGTGTAGCACGCTGCTGGTAAAGTTCCTGTAATTTGCTGATCAAAACGCCGATACGTTCCATTTGAATATGGTATTTTTGCCCGCCTGAATCATTCGGGCAGGCGCCCCTGCCTGTGAAGTATTTTATTTTCGTTGAAGTTACAAAGAACTTACAAACACCTTGCCATAAAAATTACTAAATGTTTATAGAACCATATATCAGAGGCGAACGCAGAGGGTGGATCGAAGTGATCTGCGGCTCTATGTTCAGTGGAAAAACCGAAGAGCTGATCAGGAGGTTAAAGAGGGCAAGAATTGCCAATATGAAGGTTGAAATATTCAAACCTGCAATAGACAAGCGTTATAAGGAAAGAGCAATTGTATCGCACGACGAAAATTCGATCGTTTCCACCCCGGTAGATAATGCAGACTCCATTTTATTGTTAACACAGGATGTAGAAGTTGTTGGAATTGATGAAGCGCAGTTTTTCGACGATCAGATCACCAACGTTTGCAATCAGCTTGCATCACAAGGTATACGGGTAATTGTTGCAGGATTGGATATGGACTATACCGGCAAACCTTTTGGACAAATGCCTTTTTTACTGGCTACGGCTGAGTACATAACAAAGCTTCACGCTATTTGTGTGCGTTGTGGCAATATAGCCAGCTACTCCTATCGCAAAACCAAACATGACACGCAGGTAATATTGGGCGAAAAAGATATGTACGAGCCTCGGTGCAGACGGTGCTTTGAAATTTCTGATTGATGATTTGAGATTTAAGATTTTGCCCCCGCTCCCGATTCTCATTCTTTGGCATCTTGGTTCTTGTTTTTTTGTTTCTTGGATTTGCTTCCTGGTTCTTCTTTCTCTCTCCCTCCACCTTACCCCTTCTACCTTACAGCCCACTACCCTATCTTTGCCGCATGTACAAACACATCGTTACACTTTTAAGGAAAGACCTGCTGCTGGAACTGAGGCAGCAATATACATTTTATGGTGTGCTGTTGTATGTTGCGTCTACCATTTTTGTGCTGTACCTCTCATTGGAACAACCAGAAACCAATGTATGGAACGGCCTTTTCTGGATGATTCAGCTTTTTATTTGCGTGAATGCCGTTGCCAAAAGCTTTTTGCAGGAAACAAGAGGCAGAATGCTGTACTTCTATTCCATTGCCGGAGCAGTTCAGTTCGTCATAGCCAAGCTGCTGTATAATATGATCGTTATGCTGCTTATGAGCAGTATCAGCCTGTTATTGTTTCAACTGCTGTTAGGCAATCCACTTGTTCATTTTTGGCAATTTGCAGGTATTGTGGCCCTGGGCTCCATCAGCCTTAGCCTGGTATTTACCATGCTGGCAGCCATAGCTGCCAAAGCGCAGCAACAGGCTTCGTTAATGGCCATTATGGGATTTCCAATTATTATTCCACAATTGTTGTTGCTGATGCGCATTTCCAAAGCGGGGCTAGGCGAAGTTTTCAAAGAAGGCGCTTTTACTGACATGGTATGGCTGCTTACCGGGCTGAACGGGCTGGTAATGGTAATGGCCGTTATCCTCTTTCCTTTCCTGTGGAAAGATTAAACCCTATTGTTCATTGACTAAATTGATGTAGGTTTGTCTCTATATAAATTTAAAGGGATGAAACGAAGCCTGATAGATTCAATCCGGATAGAGAGCAGTTTGTACGCAGTTCCCTGCCCGTCCGGTCAGGCGTGCATCCGACCAATATAAAAAGATATAAAAAATAACGGATGAAATTGTCCTGGTGGAAACTACTTTGTATAGTTTTATTATCTTACGTTTTGCTTGGCGGATTTTTAATGGCAGTACCCCGGAAAGCCATTTTGAACGAAACAATACGCAACATCTATTTCCATGTACCTATGTGGTTTGGAATGATGGCGTTGTGTGGTTGTTCAGTATATCATTCCATTCGTTTTTTAAGAAAACCCGATCTGCTCAGCGATATTAAAGCTACTTCCTATGCTGCTACCGGCATGTTATATGGAGTGCTCGGTATTGTTACCGGCGCCATTTGGGCCACTTACACCTGGGGCAAGCCCTGGAGCAACGACATCAAGCAGATAGGCTCAGCCATAGCATTGTTGATATATGCAGCTTATTTTGTTTTAAGAAATTCCATTACAGACATAGACAAACGGGCAAGAGTAGGCGCAGTATATAACATATTTGCTTTTGTGATGTTATTGCCCGCGCTGTGGATCATTCCCCGCATGATGGAATCGCTGCATCCGGGTGGCATGGGCAACCCCGGAGCCGATCCGAGGGATATGGATACCCGCATGAGAATGATCTTTTGGCCGGCAGCCGTTCCTGGTTTTATTTTACTGGGTTTATGGATCAGTTCCCTGGTTATTCGCATACGTCAAATTGAAGATAAAAACCTTTTACATGTGTAAGTTTGTTCAGAAGAAAGCTTTCCTTTTTTTTACGTTATTGGTCTCCACGCTTTCGTTAAATGCCCAGCAAACGGTGGAAATGGCCGATGGCATGCGTAGCAACGGGAAAATATATGTGGTGGTAACTGTACTGGCCGTAATTCTTGCAGGGTTGTTCATCTTCCTGATCAACATCGACCGGAAGGTAAGCAGGTTAGAAAAAGAAAAAGGAAAGTAGTTTTTACGATTGCCTATTTTTTGTCAACAATAAGCCTTTAAAAACATTGCTATATGTCCACACAACCAGAATATAGTTTTTTTGACGCCGTTACCGCCAGCTTCGATAAAGCAGCCCGTTTTACTTCCTGGGACCCTGGTATACTTGAACAGATTAAACAGTGCAACTCTGTATATCGCATGTATTTCCCGGTTAAGATCGGCGATAAAATTGAATCCATAAAAGCATACCGCGTACAGCACTCTCACCATAAAATGCCTTGTAAAGGTGGTATTCGTTTTGCCACTACCGTTAACCTGGATGAAGTAATGGCATTGGCTGCGCTGATGACTTACAAATGTGCTATCGTGAATGTTCCGTTTGGAGGAGCAAAAGGGGGGATCAATATTGATCCTAAGAAATATACTCCCTACGAGTTAGAGAAAATTACACGCCGTTATACACATGAACTCATCAAAAAGAACTTTATCGGTCCCGGCACCGACGTACCCGCACCCGATTACGGAACGGGCGAGCGTGAAATGGCGTGGATACTGGATACTTATATCAGCATGAAACCTGGTGAAATTGATGCATTGGGTTGCGTTACCGGCAAGCCTGTTACGCAGGGTGGCGTTCGGGGGCGCAGAGAAGCCACTGGGCTGGGTGTGTTTTACGGCATCCGCGAAATATGTACCATGAAGGATTTGATGGAAAAAGTGGGGCTGCCTGTTGGCATAAAAGGAAAAAGGGTGATTGTGCAGGGGTTGGGAAACGTGGGCTACCATGCAGCTAAATTTTTCAGGGCGGGCGGGGCCAAAGTGGTTGCGATAGCCGAATTTGAAGGTGCTATTTATAACCCCGATGGCTTGAATGAAGAAGAGGTTTTTAAACACAGGAAAAAAGAAGGTACTATCCTTAATTTTCCGGGGGCTACCAATATATTGCAATCTTCCGACGCGTTGGAGCTGGACTGTGATATTCTCATTCCTGCAGCTCTTGAAAATGTTATCAATGGCGAAAATGCACCGCGCGTTAAAGCCAAAATCATTGGTGAGGCGGCTAACGGGCCACTTTCGCCCGAAGCCGATGAGGTGTTTATTAAAAAAGGAGTATTGGTAGTGCCGGATATGTACCTGAATGCGGGTGGCGTTACCGTAAGTTATTTTGAATGGCTGAAAAATCTGAGCCATGTACGCTACGGGCGCATGGAAAAAAGATTTACCGAAAACCTGAACCACGCCATACTCGGTGAAATTGAAAAGCTTACCGGTAAGCAAGTAGCCGACCCGGAACGGGAATTCATTATGCATGGCCCCGATGAAGCCGATCTTGTATATTCAGGACTGGAAGAGACAATGATTTCGGCAACACGTGAAATCATTGATGCATGGAACAGCAATCCTTCTATACCAGATATGCGCACTGCCGCCTACGTTGTGGCAATAAATAAGGTGGCCACCAGCTACGCTGAATTGGGCATCTTTCCGTAAGAAATTGGTGGATTTGAAATTTGAGATTGAAAGCTGATGGCTGTCCGCGATCAGCTTTTTTCATAGTTTCGGTTCAGCACCCGCCTCAGTTTTACCATATTTGCTAATATGAACACCTGAAAAAAAGTGGTAAGCAAATGCAGAACAACATTTGCATAGAAGGTTGGTCCTTTCACCAAACTTTTATCATCCGATAAACCCGCAAGCGACTTCACATCATTAATATTATAGGTAAGCAACACAGCAAGCATAAAGAAATTTAAAACAAAAAGCCAGTTGAAAGTTGATTTCTGGCCTGGCGAAAGTGGCACCTCGGGATAGTTTTTATAAATAATCTGCAAGACAAAGGCAGCCAGATAAACAGCCAGGCAAAACGCAACGAAACTAATCATGCTATGCCAACCTGGCTCGTTGAAAATATATACAAAACTGAAAACTGCCATTAATCCTGCCAAAGCAAACTGCAATACGCAAACAAATCTGAGCAGTGTAATATTCATATACCTAAATATAATACAATTTGAGATTTGAAATTTGAAATTTGAGATTTTGGGAGGTCGATTTAAATAAGCTGATTACTAAAGGCTAATTGCTTTTTGGCCCTTGATCTTGGATTTTGTTTCTTGGTTCTTGTTATTTGGTTCTTGTTTCTCACAACCCCATAAGTGTATACACTAACTAACAGTTACCAATAATCGAAGTTTATCTATACCTGCACAATTCTTTTTGTAATTACCCGTTTTCCCCCCGTAAATATTCTTTACTCTGATGTTCTGTATTTCGCACATGCATTAGAGTTAGTACTTAAAAATCTAAATTCTTTTCCCATGACTTATCGTTTCAATGCTAAACATCTTGCACTCTGTTTGTCGTTAAGCGTTTTTTTCTCTTGTAAAAAAGATGATACTTCAACCCCCACCCCACCCCCAACTGAGCCTACCATGTTTGAACAGGTACAGGGCAGGTGGAATGCTGAAATTGAAGTATATAGAAACAGCAATGTATCGGCCAAAGAGCAGGTAATGCCTAAGGTTGCTACCATTGAGTTTTTCAGCGATAGTACTTATCTTATTGCATTTGATGCTGATCAGTCTGCCGTTACAGGTAAATTCAAACCGGTTGACAGCGTTACTATCAATTTAAGCGGAGATGATATTGCTTCGATTGGTGGTGTAAAGATCTCTGAAGATTCTATCAGTTTCTCTTACACTCAATACGATGACGTTTTTACTGTAAAAGCTGCGAAGGCTGATGATCTTACCATCAGTGCCGATAAAAAACCTTTATTGAAAAGCTGGTCACTTGAAAGAGACCAGGAAGATGGTGAGTACCTGTTTACCGGCAATAACGACCTGGGTGAAGACGCAACCATTACCTTCTTTTTCTCAGCTGCGGGAAGTTTTCTTTTGCACATTACCGATGGAGGTGACGATGTATCAACCCAGTTCATGAACTGGAAATGGCATCCGGAAATAGCAAATGCTGCTAAGATCTATTCCATTTACGGAGAAGAGTATTCCTATAGCTATTTTAAAATTGTTAGCTTAACCAGTACTTCTTTAACCATAGAAGAGGTGAGCACACAGAGTGGCAGCCAACAGGAATCGAGAATATACGTCCTCACTGCAAAATAATCCTTTCAATTAGCATAATCATACCGCTTCGGTTTTCCGAAGCGGTTTTTTTGTTTTGAATAAAAGCCGTCTTTAAGAGAGATTTAAAATTGTTCAATAATCAAATGATTATTATATTCATTGCGCGGTTTCGAATGAATTAAAAGCTAGCCTTATGACAAAACGCGAAATTGCTGAAGCGATTGAGCAATTAAAAAGAGAATTGCTGCTGTTTGAAAAAATGGCTGCTACTTTAAATATAGACCAGAAGGATAGAGAAAAGCAAATTAATCATTACCTCGACACGCTTAACAAGCTAAAGCGATTACACAACAAGGCATCAGATTAAAAAACAAAGACACCTGTTTCACTACCTAAAAATTTCGTGAGATGAAAAATTATGTCGAAGATATTGTTACCACAAAAAGTGATATTGAAGCAGATAAAAAGATACAGCACTTAAAACAAAAAACAGACTCGGATGCTGTGTTACGGGATAGAATTAAAAGACAGTTTAAAGAAGAACTTGATAAACGTGGAAAAAGAATTGAACAGTTAGAAAAAGAAATAACGATCAAACTGCAATTGAAAGAGGTATCAAAAATTGTTTCTATATCTTACATAGCAAGCAAGTATTTCGGGCAAAAAAAAGAATGGCTCTATCAACGCATAAATGGTAATATAGTCAATGGAAAACCAGCAACATTTACCGAAGCACAAAAAAAGCAACTCAATGCCGCGTTGAAAGATATTAGCAAGAAAATTGGTTCCGTAACTGTTTCGTAATTTCTACGCGCAACCTCGAAAACAAGATCAAACTTTCACATAAAAAAAAGGTTTTGATTATAGTAATCAAAACCTTTTATCTGTGGGAGCACACGGGCTCGAACCGCGGACCCTCTGCTTGTAAGGCAGATGCTCTGAACCAACTGAGCTATGCTCCCTTGTTTTAGAACTGCCCCGTTTAATTGGGAGTGCAAAGATAAGTGTTGAATTATTTCTGCAAAATTTTTTTAAAGAAAAAAGCTGCCGCATACGCAACAGCTTTATAAAAATTGTTTTGCCTTAAAATATTAATCAAATATATACCTCAAGCCTAACTGGATTCCCCAGGTGCTGGTGGTAGAATAATTGGGTTGGTAGGCTTTGGTAGGCCCGTCAGGGTTGAAGGTAAATTTCGGATTATTCCTGTCAAAAGCCTCATTACCGGTATTGTTGCTGCTGCTGCCCGAAGTAGGCGTACCCAGCAAGCCCATATCCTGGAAAGTGCCAAATGTGTAAGAGTAGCGGTAGCCCCAGGAATTGTTCAGCAGGTTTAACAGGTTCAATACATCGGCACTGATCTGTATGGTATGTTTCTTTTCTCCTGTCCTTATTATGAAGTCTTGCAATATCCTCAGGTCAACGGTGTGCACCCACGGCAATACAGCGCCATAACGATCCATATACCGGCCTTTGTTTTTTCTGAGGTATTTATCATTATCAATAAATCTGAAGAAAGCGTCGCTTTGCTGTTGGGCTGTATACACATTGCTTCCCACTTTAAACCCTTCCACAAACTGGATTTCCGAAGGATTAGTGGGAATGTAAATAATATCGTTCGACTGACCATCTCCGTTAACATCAGCCCCATAACGGAATGTATACCTGTCTTGCGAAGCAGCAGCATACACCAAACCAAATGTTGTTGCCATTTTCCTGTTCAGGTATTCAATACGGTAAGAAATATTTCCTACAATGCGGTGAGGCACCGAATAGTTGGAATAGCCTAATTCCGGTCTGTTAGGATTGAACGCAATATTATTCGTAGTCCATCCGCTTCCCGATTGGTCAGAACTGCCAATGGCAACATCCTCCGCATAAGTATAAGTATAGGCCAGGCTCGCATCCCATCCATTTGCATATGTTTTCTGGATCATGGGAGTAATAGAAAAGCTGCTACCCTTATTGATATTATCCATTACAATCATCTGGTTAATATTGCCGTTCAGCCTTGAGTTGAAGTAAGGTTTTTGTGTGAGCTTACCTCCCACCGTTCCGTTTTCATCGCCCAGGTTTGCGTTGCGGAAATAAACGTTGTTGATCATTTTGGTATGAATGGCTTCGAGCGTTAACACCAGGTTCTGACCAATTTTTTTATCAACAGCAATATTCGTTCTCCATACCTGGGGCATTTTGAAATCTCTGGCTGCAGCGCTGAAAGAAGAACCGTTCGGAATGCTTTCGCCCACCGGCGGAGGATTTTGAGGAATATAAGTTGTTCTGTCGGGGTTGTAACGGATTGCAGCAAGATCATCGCCCGTTGCCTGGTACAACGCGCGGATCACACCATTGTCGCCCACCTGGTTTACGAGCCATATAAATGGTATACGCCCTGTAAACACGCCGGAACCTCCGCGTATGATGATAGATTTATCGCCTTCGGGATCATAGGTAAATCCAACACGGGGCGATACCAGCACTCTTGATTTCGGCCATTTGCTTACGTCAAACGATTCCGGGTTTCCCTCTTCATCCCTGAACACTACCTGTTCCAATGCCGGGTTGCGTGGAGCTTTGTACGGATAGAACGGTTTGTCGAAACGCAAACCGTATGTAAGTTTAAATTTAGAAGAAGTGCTCCATACGTCCTGCACATACAAGCCCAGCTGTGCAAACTCCGCCTCCGAAGGACGAATGTTGGTGCGGTTTGCCGGGTCGTAAGTAACAGCAAATACAGCAGGTGCAGTATTGTTCAGGAAATCCTGTAAAGAATTATAGCGGTAATAGCTTGGTCCTCCTGCACTCGCAAACGAGTTGGCAAACTTCATATAATCAAAGCTTGCGCCGGCAGTTAAAGTATGTTTACCAAGATTCAGCGTTACATTATCTGCTATATTATATGCTTTGTCCTTAATACTGTTTTTGTATGAGAACAGGTCTGTACCAAAAGAAATATAAACGTTGTTGGCATCCCTCATAATGTCCACAAACGGCATATTGCTGTTGGGAACGCGCACAGGCGAATTGTCGGTATAAGAAGCGAGCAGCTGATTGGATACCGTGCTGTTGAAATTAGAATTCAACTCCACTACGCCAGAGTACACCTTGGTGTTGTTTTTAAAATTACTGCCGTAGTACGACATTCCACCGGATGCTCCCGCTCTCCTGCCGTTGTTGATACGGTTGGCCGAAATGCCGGTAATACTGGTAGCATTGATCTGGTCGTCGTCGTTTGTTTCAGACTGTGTGTAACGCAACGTAAGACGATGCTTGCTGCTGATATTCCAGTCAACACGCGCCAGTATCTTCAGGTTGTCGGTTTTAAAATTGTATCCCTCATATGCACCGGGATCATAATTGTATTGGCTAATGAGATGACTTTTTAGATTATCCAGGTCGCTTGCCAATACTGGCGTTACAAGCGGATTGTCATCATTTTCACCAGGGCGTTTAGCCAACCATATTTGCCCCGGAGCTTCCCTGTTCTCTCCTTCCACATTTACAAAAAAGAAAAGCTTGTTTTTTACGATAGGACCACCAACACTGGCGCCCCATATTTTAGCAGAGCGTTTGGAGTTGTCTACTTCCTGCCCGTCTACTTTGGAACCATTTAAACTCTGGTTTCTGAAAAAACCGTACACGGTTCCATACCATTTATTGGTACCTCTTCTGGTAACAGCATTAATACCACCACCAATAAAACCAGCCTGCCTAACATCGTAGGGCGCAATGTTTACCTGAATTTGGTCAATAGCATCAAACGAAATGGCAGAAGTGGCGCCACCGGGAATTTGCCCGTCGCCGGAGCGGCCAAAGTTGTTGTTGAATAAAGAGCCGTCGATGGTAAGATTGTTGTAACGGTTGTTCATACCCGCAATACTATTACCATTGCTTTGAGGAACCAGCCTTGTAACTGCCGTAATGCTGCGACCTACGTTAGGCAACGAAGCCAGCACACGCCTCGAAAAACTATTGGATGCACCCGTTTTCTCAGTAGCAGCTTTCCTGCTACTGATCACTACATTCTGTAATTCCTGCACAGAAGAAGTTAGTTCAACAGCCAACTCAAATTTCTCTCCCAGCGGAACATGAATGTCTTGTTTCTGATATTCTGCAAACCCAACGTGCGACACCTTAATGGTGTAAGGACCGCCCGGGGGAATGTTTGGAATATCGAAGCGGCCGCCAGCCCTGGAAGTGGCAGTAAATTTAGAGCCTGTTGCTTCGTGAATTAAAGTGATGGATGCACCGATCAACGGTTCTGTACGGTCGAGCACCGTACCCGAAAAGCTACTGGTAGTAACCTGGCTAAAAGCCACAAAAGCCGCCATTGAAATAAAGGCGGTAATAAACAGTTTTCTCATTAGTTGCATAGCAGAATTATTTTCTCAGTTGCAAAGAAATGCCAAAGTTCTTTAAATAGTCTCTGTCATTATTAACATATTATTACGAAATTCAACACATCTCATCCGATTATATATGTGTTCATGCAGCTATTTTGCCAATTGGGGTTTCAATGATTGCAATTCGTAACTTTGCGAAAATTTTTTTGATGTTTAACACCATTGAAAGTGCTATTGAAGATATAAAGCAGGGAAAATTGGTGATAGTGGTGGATGATGAAGACCGCGAAAACGAGGGCGACTTTATTACCGCCGCACAAAACGCTACACCCGAGGTTATTAATTTCATGACAAAATATGGAAGGGGACTGATTTGTGCGCCTTTAACAGAAGAACGTTGCGCCGAGCTGAACCTGGACATGATGGTGAGCAGCAATACCTCTTTGCACGAAACTCCTTTTACTGTATCGGTAGATTTACTGGGACATGGCTGCACAACCGGTATTTCGGCCCACGACCGGTCTAAAACCATCATGGCTTTGATAAATCCGCAAACAAAGCCGGAAGAATTGGGCAGACCAGGGCATATATTTCCACTGAAAGCAAAAGCAGGCGGCGTACTTCGCAGAACCGGGCATACAGAAGCAACCATTGACCTGGCAAGACTGGCGGGTTTTGATCCGCCTTATGGTGGCGTGCTGGTAGAGATCATGAACGACGATGGCACCATGGCCCGTTTGCCTGAACTGCTGGAAATTGCCAAAAAGTTCGACCTCAAGTTGATCACCATCCGCGATTTAATTGAATACAGGCTAAAGGCCGATTCGCTGATCGAAGAAATTGTGAGAGTGGATATGCCTACCAAATACGGACATTTCAAGCTCGTTATTTTTAAAGAAAGAAACAATCCGTCCAGCGGAGAACATATGGCCCTGGTAAAAGGCGAATGGGCAAAAGATGAACCCGTATTGGTGAGAGTACATTCCTCCTGCTTTACGGGCGACATCCTGGGATCTTTCAGATGCGATTGCGGGGAACAACTGCACGAAGCCATGCAAATGGTGGAGAAGGAAGGAAAAGGGATTGTATTATATATGAACCAGGAAGGTCGTGGCATTGGACTGGTAAACAAGCTCCGCGCATACAAACTGCAGGAAGAAGGTATGGATACGGTTGAAGCAAATCTGCACCTGGGTTTTAAAATGGATGAAAGGGATTATGGCGTGGGCGCTCAAATACTGCGTTACCTTGGCGTACATAAAATGAAGCTCATCAGCAACAATCCCCGCAAACGGGTGGGTTTGCAAGGTTACGGTCTTGATGTAGTGGAAAACGTTCCGCTGCACATTCATCCCAATCCGCACAACGAAAAATATCTCCAAACCAAAAGGGACAAGTTAGGGCATGAAATATTGAAGGGAGAATAGTGGAGTAAGTGAGTAAGTTGGCGCGTACTTAACCAATTTAACCACTTAACCTAATTAACTAATCAACCAACCTCAAAATGTTGTAATTTCCTTGCCTTCGCTATGCGAGGCGTCTTCGCCTCGCATCATGTTCTTGTCGCCTCCAGGCGACGCACCAGGTTAATATATACCACTCAACCATTTAACCCGCTCAACTTAATCAACCAACCTCAAAATGTCGTAATTTCCTCGCTTTATGAAGGAAATTCAGGCATCGTACGATGTGGTTATCATTGGCGCAGGCGTAGGAGGATTAACGGCTGCGGCTTTGCTAAGCAAGGCTGGTCTTACCGTATGTGTACTGGAAAAAGAACCTCATGTAGGCGGCTATCTCGCAGGATTCAGAAGGAAAGATTTCATTTTCGACACAGCGATTCACTGGCTCAACCAATATGGACCAGAGGGTATTGTTACCCGTTTGTTCGATGCCATTGGCGTCGATCATCCCCGCGCAGTAACTCAAAAGTATACTCGAAGATATAAAGGCAGAGGCTTTAATTATTTGCTGACGTCGAACCCCGACGAATTGCGTGACCAATTGATCAGTGAATTTCCTCACGAACAAAAAGGGATAGAACGCTTTTTCAGAGAAGCAAAAAAAATCGGGCACTCACTCAACCGGCTCAACAGTATTTTCCGGTCGGAAGCTACCATGACTTTCTGGCAAAAGTTCCAGGGCAAAATGCATCTCCTCAAAGTCATTCTTCCATTTATACCCTATGTGCGTTACAATGGCGAGCCGGGATTGAAAAAAGGACTAAACAGTTTTTTCAAAGATGAGCGGTTGCATACCCTGTTTGCTTCCGAAACGGAAGTGATCGGCTGCATGGTTCCCATTGGTTGGTCGTATGCGCACGATTTTCAAAGTCCACCCAAAGGAGGCGGACAGGTTATACCCGAATGGCTGGAACATGTGGTGCAGTTTTATGGCAATACCATTTTACCGCAAAGCACTGTAAAAGAAATATTGCTCGATGGCGACAATACCTGCAAAGGTGTTTCATTTGTACACAAAGGCAGGCAGCAACAAATCAATAGCAAATATGTAATTGCAGCGTGTGATATTGAGACCCTGTATGAAAAAATGTTGCCCGCCCATATCGTACCTCAGTCTCTAAAAAACAAATTGAAGCAGGCTGAACTGTACAGCTCTTCGGTTACCATTTCTATTGCACTGGATTGTGAAGCCGAAGCACTGGGTTTTGGGGAAGAACTGGTGCACCTGGTAGATGAAACCACTTCTTTTGATGCTCACCATAACGGCGACCCGGCTACTTCGGAAATCAGTATCCTTGCACCCTCGGTTAGAGATAAATCCGTTGCACCCGAAGGATGCGGAACGCTTACGTTGTTTATGCCGGCCTTTATGCATTACAATAACGAATGGCTGACGGATAAAGATGAAGAGGGCAATTTCATAAGGAATGAAGCGTACAAAAAATTAAAACAGCAAATAGCAGATATTATTATAGAGCGTGTTGACAAACATGTTGCCCCCGGGCTGCGGTCGCACATATTGTTTTATGATGTGGCCACGCCTGTGACCCACTGGCGCTATACCGGTAATAAAAACGGAACAATGATGGGAGCCAAACCGGGCAGGCAAAACATCCAAAATAAGATAGCACATTACCAAACCCCCGTTAATAATCTTTTACTGGGCGGACATTGGGCCGAACTCGGCGGCGGTGTGCCCATTGCTACCAAGGCCGGTACCAATGCCGCACTGTTAATTCTAAAAAAAGAAAATCCTGCTGCATTCACCGCTTTGTGCGGGTATATAGATGGCAAGTCAACCCTTGAAGAATTATTGAGCAACTCCTGCTTTAAACCTTATGATCACAGCTGGGTGCAGTCGCTTACACCAGCGGAAAAGAAGAGGCAGAAAGCCGTCAGCGGTCAGCCTTCAGGCGATCAAAAGTAACAAAAGCTTTGAGCTGTCAGCAGTCAGCTTTTGCCCCACAACTTTGCAAAGCGGGCCTGGGCGTTGTTCCTCCCTTTTGGGGAGGTTAGGAGGGGCTTCTCAAATTACCTTCACCCTCCACGTCTTTTCAAACACTTCTCCCGGTGCCAGCACATTCATTCCTTCTTTGTTGGTAAGCTGCTGGTTGCTGCTAACGCTGTCTGCAATACCACACCAGGGTTCAATACATACAAAGTCGGCATTTTTAGCTGCCCATATACCCAGGTAAGGAAAGCCGGGGTAACTGAATTCAAATCCTCCGGCTGCTTTGTCGGTTTTAAGGGTTAGTTTTTGCGAACGAAGGTGCTTAAATACCAGCGCATCTTTATAAAACAGCGGTTTAGATAAGGGTAATTTTTTGCTGTTGTTGAGTATCGGAACCGGTGCTTCCTCAATCAAACCATCTGGCGAAATAGGCCACCTGCCCGCTGTTTCTTCCTGTTCAAACTCCAGGTAGTAATCTTCATAAGCGGTGCCGGCAACCAGCGGTAATGCAAATGCGGGGTGCCCTCCTACCGAAAAAAGCAGGGGTTCGTTGGCCGGGTTCTCAATATGATAGGTTACGCTGAGCTCCTTTTTGTTTAAGGTATACCAGATCTTAAACCGGAATGCAAACGGAAACTGCAGAAGGGTTTCATCGTTGCTTTCCAGCAAAAAACCGATGGTACCTGCCGACTGCTCAAATACTTCGAACTCCCGGTCTCTTGCAAATCCATGTCGCCCCAGTTCATAAGCCTTATTATCGTAATAGTAGGTATTGTTTTTTAATGCCCCTACTATCGGGAAAAGCACCGGTGAATGTTTGCCCCAGAAAGCCGGGTCGCCATTCCATATATAATTCAATTGGATTCCTTTATCTGTTAAACCGCACAATTCCGCTCCTTTGGTTTTAATCTCCGCTTTTAAAAATTCGTTTTCAATGCTGTGTATCATTATTCAATTACTTTATACAAACCTATAAAATTATAGCTGTGCGGGCAAAGGCGGTTAATTGGTATTCCGAATTTTTGCGACTTACATAATTTCCTTTTAACCAGGATTAATCCAATTACGGTTAGTTAAGAATCGAAACTCAAATGTTGAAATTTGCCAAATCATTGAATCTCTATCACAATATCATCAAATAATTTTCCGAGTTCATGGGGTTAGACCGCCGCCTTAACACAAGGCAATCGCCCAGATCCGGCCGACCCGCTTTACCATCGGCCCGCCCGAAGGGTCATTAAAAAACAAAAAGAGTTGTCTAAAGCTCCGAAACCTTCGTTGAAAGTGGGGAGGATTTTAGCACATTGACCGCATTTTTACCTTTACAAAACAACAGGTCGATGATGCTAAGGTTGGGTATAAACCCATGCCTTTGATCGAAAACCTGTCCATAAGGTGGGCAGTCATTTTTAAAAAAGTCAAGGGTTTTAGGCAATATTTTACCCCGCATGTCTAGCGTTCCAGGTGGAAGATCAGGGCGCTTTTTGTACCCGTCAGAAAAACGAATAGGCACACGAATATCCAATTTTTTTAATATCCACTGAAGCAATTCAAGGTTCCAATCCCATAAAAATTCAAATTTCTTATTATAAAAAACTTCCATTTCATCGCGATAAAACTCAAACCAGGGAGAGCGATTGTAGGCTGAAAAAATAGAGCGCCAGTGAACCGACTGCCAATTTTTCGTATTATCAATTTTTACATCTTTTATTAAATCTCCCACATTCCTTCCTCCAACCATGGGAACGCTTAATTGCAATGTTCCATTCGCTCCGGCAATCAAACAACGGTTGCGAAAACTCATTTTTTGCCACCGTTCATATTGCTCCAACTCTATATACGAAACATCAATTGAAATTTTATAGTAAATGAAAGATGCTAAATATTGATTTTCAATTAATAATATCATTTTAATTAAAATATTAAATGCGATCAGATATGAAGTGAAAAAATTGCCAATTTCGGCTTAAAAATCCGCTGTGTTTTTGAATATTAAATTTAATTTAAACTGCTTTAATAAACTGTTATTTAAAAGATTAGGATTATTTATATAAACTAAATTTTTGAGTACGTCTTTTTTTGCCATTTTGCCAAAATTGCAGTTGATAAACCTAACATTTTTAGCGAAGGATTTTGACGGATTTAACGAGTTTTTTTTCCTCATTTTTTGAACACCGTTTATATTGCACTTTCATTCTTATATATGAGAAAAAAAATAAAACTGTGCTTTAGCGTCCCTACCCTCGCGATTTTAGTGATGACTTCGTGCAGGCAAATCCGGGAGCCTGAATACATTGATGTTGACAATATTGCAGTTAACGGGAAAGGACTGTCCAACACTTCCCTGTCTGCCGATGTAAGGTTTTATAATCCCAATGGCTATAACATCAATTTCAAATCGGGCAGTCTTGACATATATGTGGATAACCGTTTACTGGGACATACCGAATTGGACTCGCTGATTAAAATTCCCAGGTTGGACACTTTCGTCGTTCCGGTGCAGGTAAAAGTGGATATGAAAAATATCATCAGCAATGCCCTTTCGCTTTCGCTCAAAGATTCGGTATTGGTTCGGCTGGAGGGAAAAGTAAAAGTGGGCAGATCCGGTTTTTTTGTAACCAAACCGGTAAACTTTGAAAGCAAAGAAAAACTCGACTTCCTGCAGGGATTTTATTAACGAAGAAAAGTTGAAAAAAAAGAAAAGCTCCCGAATCGATCATTAGGATAAAGGATCAGGAGCTTTCATAGGATGTCGTTCATGGGATAATTGGATGTGTGGTTTTTCTACCAGATTTTGGATTTACTTATTTTTCATTAAGATATTGGGAACGGGGTTTTTCCTTGGAACAGCGTTTGATATTTCAATGATAAGGTTTTGCAATTTTTTTGCGCAGCGCCCTCTTAAATGATTGGGTTGCACTGATATAAACGCATAAAGACTAAAAAATTGTTTGCAACTTTATGTTTTTTTATAAAATGTATGCTTTTCTATTAAAAAGCCTATACATTTCTATGTAGCTATTAGGGATTCAATTTTCTTGTCCGGAAAATAGCTTGAGGTAAAATCCTTTATTTTCAAACATTTATATTGCCTGATGCAAATTTGGGGAGCGATTTTTCGAAGCCGAACGATCCGCTCAATAAAGGTTATCTTATATTAAAATTCGAATAAACCGTGTAAACGGCTGCCAAATGCTGATGGGGCTAAAAGCTGGTTACCGACTGCGGAGCACCTTCATTTTTATCGATCAGACCGCACTGCGTGCGTGCCGATCGGGAACACAACGCCTGAAAACTGAATGCTGATTGCTGATTGCTGACGACTGAAAGCTGACCGCTGATACCTGGCAGCTCAATTATTATTCAATGGATTTCGCCTGCGGCTCCAGATGTAGTTGCGGATGTTTACCAAAAATGCAAGGAACATGTAAATAATAATGGGCGACCCCATTGTAATGAGAGAAATATAGATGAAGTGTTTACGGATAATTGTACTGGCTATTCCTATCTTTTCGCCAATATAAGAGCAAACCCCAAACACCTGCCACTCAATAAAGTGCTTGAACCTGTTCATACTGCTAAATTATAAAAAATAAATAACGGGTTTGTCATTTGCTTGTTATGAAAACAGCATTTTTTCGATAAATTCGCACAACTTTTTACAAGTCAGGATGTTCCTCCTGTCCACTACACTGGTCATTGACGGGTTAACTAGTCAAACAATAAATAAAACGATATATCTATGGTGTTCGATCTCGACCTAATTAAAAAAACCTACGCTGAAATGCCCGCAAAAATTGCGGCAGCACGTAAGCTAACCGGCACCCCCCTTACACTCGCAGAAAAAATATTATACTCCCACCTTTTTGAACCTGCAACACGCGCTTATGAAAGAGGAAAAGATTATGTGGATTTTGCGCCAGACCGTGTGGCGATGCAGGATGCTACCGCGCAAATGGCATTGCTGCAGTTTATGACCTGCGGCAGAAATAAAGTAGCTGTTCCTTCTACGGTTCATTGCGATCACCTTATACAGGCAAAAGTAGGCGCCGTGCAGGACCTTGCAACGGCGGTTGATGTAAATAAAGAAGTATACGATTTCCTTGCTTCCATTTCTAATAAATATGGCATTGGTTTCTGGAAAGCCGGTGCAGGCATCATTCACCAGGTAGTGCTCGAAAATTATGCTTTTCCCGGTGGTATGATGATTGGTACAGACTCCCACACTCCTAACGCCGGTGGTTTGGGAATGGTGGCTATTGGTGTAGGTGGTGCCGATGCAGTAGACGTGATGGCAGGACTTGCCTGGGAACTGAAAATGCCAAAGCTGATAGGTGTTAAACTTACCGGCAAACTGAGCGGCTGGGCAAGCGCTAAAGATGTAATATTAAAAGTGGCTGGCATTTTAACTGTAAAAGGTGGTACCGGTGCTATTGTTGAATATTTTGGCGAGGGTGCCGATAGCCTGAGCGCTACCGGTAAAGGAACGATCTGTAACATGGGTGCTGAAATTGGCGCTACCTGTTCGGTATTTGCCTACGACGAAAAAATGGCTGCCTACCTTAAAGCAACCGAACGAGAAGAAGTAGCTGCACTGGCAGATGGCATTAAAGAACATCTTCGTCCTGATGCCGAAGTATATGCCAACCCCGAAAAATACTACGATCAGTTAATAGAGATCAACCTCAGCGAACTGGAGCCTTATGTAAACGGTCCCTTTACGCCCGACCTGGCATGGCCCATCAGCAAATTTGCTGATGCAGTAAAAGCCAACCAATGGCCCGAAAGACTGGAAGTGGCATTGATCGGTTCCTGCACCAATTCCTCTTACGAAGACATCAGCCGTTCTGCTTCACTGGCAAAACAGGCGGTTGATAAAAACTTAAAAACAAGAGCTGAATTTACCATTACTCCCGGTAGTGAGCTGGTAAGATATACTATTGAAAAAGACGGCTTCCTGAAAACATTCGATAAAATTGGGGGAGTGGTATTGGCCAACGCCTGCGGGCCCTGCATTGGGCAATGGGCAAGGCATATTGACGATCCCAACCGCAAAAACTCCATCATTACTTCCTTTAACCGAAACTTTGCAAAGCGTAACGATGGACTGGCAAGTACACACGCGTTTGTGGCTTCGCCCGAAATTGTAACCGCATTTGCCATAGCCGGCGATCTTACCTTCAACCCTTTAACCGATAAACTCAAAAACGAAAAAGGAGAAGAGGTAATGCTGGATGAGCCTACCGGAGTTGAATTACCGCCCAAAGGATTTTCGGTGGAAGATCCCGGTTACCAGGCGCCAGCAAAAGATGGCAGCAAGGTAGAAGTAATTGTAAAGCCCGACTCTCAGCGTTTGCAACTGTTATCGCCATTTACCCCCTGGGAAGGACCAGATCTGAAGGGTTTGAAATTATTGATCAAGGCAAAAGGAAAATGTACCACCGACCATATATCAATGGCTGGTCCCTGGTTGAAGTTCCGCGGGCATCTGGATAACATCAGCAACAACATGCTCATCGGCGCCATCAACTTTTACAATGAAAAAACAGACACTGTAAAAAACCAGCTTAGCGGCGAATACGGCCCCGTGCCTGCAACAGCAAGGGCATATAAAGCCGCTGGCGTTGGCAGCATTGTAGTGGGCGATGAAAACTATGGCGAAGGTTCAAGCCGCGAGCATGCTGCTATGGAACCCCGTCATTTAGGCGTGCGCGCCATTGTAGTAAGAAGCTTTGCCCGCATACACGAAACCAACCTTAAAAAGCAGGGCATGCTGGCACTTACTTTTGCCAATAAAGAAGATTACGACAAAATACAGGAAGACGACAGCATTGATATAGTGGGCTTAACAACCTTTGCACCCGGCAAACCGCTTAACCTGGTATTGCATCACAAAGATGGCACTTCAGACACCATCGTGGTAAACCACACCTACAACGATCAGCAGATACAGTGGTTTAAAGAAGGCGGAGCGCTGAACCTGATCAGGAAACAGTTTGCAAACTGATGAGGGTGAAAGGTGAAAAGTGAGAGGTGAAAGATAGAAGGAAGATTATTTGAAACCCGGCTACGTGCCGGGTTTTTTGTTGTATGCCTTTAACCTGTGGGATTAAAATCCCAGGTAACAATATCGAGCCGTGCCGATGGCACTGCATTATCATAAAACAGCAAGAGCCATCGGCTCGGTCACATATTGTAAGGACGGATTTCAATCCATCCGCCAAAACACTGGCTTTTCTACTTCCCTGCCATCAGACCGCCTTTACGGCGGGCCGATGGGGAAACGGGGGGTTGACCGGGACATGCTCACAACTGTTTTCCATGCCGGTGTATCCTGTTGCTGAATTTTGAGGGATATTATTCAGTAATTTCATACCCTTTAACAGCGAAGCGCAGGTGAACATATATACAGGCTATAGCGAGAAAGATTTATTACTGTTGCTGTATTCAGGTGATGAAAAAGCTTTTACGCATATTTACAACCAATACTGGAACAAACTATACTTTCTTGCTCACAAGCATCTAAAATCATCTGCAGCTGCCGAAGAAATTGTACAGGAAGTCTTTCTCACCCTTTGGCGCAAACGCAGCTCCATCCAAATACAATCGCTCCACCAATATCTTGCGGCAATGACCAGGTATGCCGTATACCGCTATGTAAGCAACGAAAAAAAGCTGGAAGTAATCAGGGAGCCCGTTGCAGGCGAACAGGCAAACCCTGTAAATGAAGAAGAGACCATTGATAACAAGCTGCTGTTAGAGATCGTAGAAAAGTTATCGAACAAACTGCCTGAAAAATGCCGCCTGGTGTTCGTTCAAAATAAATTGCTCGATCAACCTTTACCGGAAGTAGCCAGAAAGTTGTCCATTTCAGACAAAACGGCCGAAGCCCACCTTACCAAAGCGCTCAAATCCATCCGTGAAAATGTGAAAAAAACGCTCATTCTCTTTTTTACATTTTAATAATATTTTTTTAACCCAACTAAGGGAAGCTTTTGTTTTTTATACTCTATGTACAGGTAGAAACCTACCAATTCTAACTAATTCATGGAGAAAGAACAAATTATTGCACTTGCAGAGCGATTTATTAAGGGCATTGCCACCGACAAGGAAAAAGCATTGCTCCACCAATGGTACGACGACTGGCAGGACGATGAAGAAACAGTGCGGGTCAATGACGCACCATCGGAAGACGCCATCCGTGAAAAAATTTTAGCCCACCTCCAAACATCGCTGCATACAACTACTGCTCCCGCACCCGTAAGATCCATCAAAAAAATATTGTATCGCATTGCAGCAGCCTGTGTGTTATTGTTGCTGATAGCAGGCGCAGGCTATTTTATTTATACAAAGCAGGCTGCCACTCCTGCTGTTATTGTTCAAAAAAACGGCAAGCCGGATATTGCTCCCGGCGGTAATAAGGCAATACTAACCCTCAACGATGGTTCAACCATTGTGCTGGACAGTGCTGCCAACGGAAGTCTTACGCAACAGGGCAATACAGATATTGTAAAAACACAGGACGGGCACCTGGAATATAATGTAGACGATGGAAATAATAATACGGCTGTTGAGATTTTGTACAATACAATAAGCACGCCCAGGGGAGGACAATACCAGCTCACCTTGCCCGATGGCTCCAAAGTATGGCTGAACGCCGCTTCTTCCTTACGCTATCCCACCATTTTTAAGGGCAACGAGCGCAAAGTAACACTTACAGGCGAAGCCTATTTTGAAGTTGCCCGTACAACCCTGCAAGGCACCAACACCCACCTGCCTTTTACTGTTGAAACAGGTGATATAGACGTAAAAGTATTGGGCACTCATTTTAATATCAATGCTTACCACGACGAAGCCGATGTAAAAACTACTTTGCTGGAAGGCAGCGTGGATGTTATTGCCAAGCAAAAACAAGCGCAAACAGTAAGACTGTTACCTGGTCAGCAATCGCAATGGAGCAACGCCTTGGGCATGATGAAGCTGGTAAAAGAAGCCGATATAGAACAGGCGGTGGCATGGAAGAACGGTTTGTTTAAATTCAACAGCACCGACCTGGCAGCTATTATGCGGCAGGTATCGCGCTGGTATGATGTGGATATTGTTTATGAAGGTTCGGTAAAAGAAGAAACTTTCAGCGGCGACATACCGAGAAAAGAATATGCAAGCGAAGTATTTAAAATGCTGGAGTTAACCAAAACAGTAGCCTTTTCTATTGAAAACAAAATAGTAACCATTAAACCATATAAAAAATAATAGAACGAGCTTAAAACAAAACCGGAAGTGTTGCGAGCACCCCCGGCGATAGTTTGAGCAAAACAAGTTTTATAACCCGATACGATTATTTATTGTTAAACTAAACCAATTCAAATCTATGCAATTGACTGCATTTGTCAAAGTGCCACCCAGCAGGGCGGGGCGCTTTTTCACATCAAAACTATTCCTGATTATGAAGCTGACTGTCATTCTGCTTATTGTTGGTTGTTTACAGGTGAGTGCAAAAGGATATGCACAGCTTGTAACACTGTCAAAAAAGAATGCCACACTGCCCGAAGTGTTTAAGGCGATTAAGCAACAAACGGGGTACAGCTTTTTTTACAACGACAAAACCTTGCGTAAAGGAAAAAGACTGGATGTTGATTTCAAACAAAGTCCTTTAGAAGAAGTGTTGCAAACCTGCTTCCGCGATCAGCCCCTCTCCTACAACATTGTAGACAAAACCATCATCATCAAGGAAAAAGAAGAAGAAACGATCTCTTCGGATACCCAGGCAACCGCTGGTGAAGTAAAAGCTGATATAAAAGGCAAAATCACCGACGAAGACAACCTGCCGGTTGCAGGTGCAACCGTTACCGAAAAAGGTACTACCAACTCCACCGCCACCAACGATGCGGGGGAGTTTACCTTAACTACTTCATCTGCAAATCCCACACTTATCATAAGCAGCGTTGGTTTTGAAACGCGCGAAGTAAAAGCAACAGCCGGCACCCCCGTATCGGTAAAACTCGCCGCCAACTCCACCAGCCTCGACGATGTGGTGGTAACTGCCTTAGGCGTTAAGCGCGAACGTCGTTCCGTTGGCTATGCTGTAAGCACTGTAAAAGCAGAAGAGCTTACCAAAGCCGGTGCTACGATGAACCCCTTTCTGGCGCTGTATGGCAAAGCAGCCGGCGTGGGTGTAAACACAGGTGTAGCAGGTCCTATGGGTGGATTAAAAATCAATGTGAGGGGCGCATTCAGCCTGAACAGCTCGCAAAATACAAGGCCACTGTTTGTAGTAGACGGGGTAATTCTTTCTGACAGAGCAACTTCTATAGGAGGTTCTGTTGGAGCGGGATACGACTATGGCGCGAATATCAACGACATCAACTCGCTGGACATTGAATCTATCGACATCCTTAAAGGCGCAAAAGCTACCGTGTTGTACGGTACCGATGCAGGAAACGGTGTGGTTCTCATCACCACAAAAAGTGGTAGAAATGCAAAAGGCCTTGGCATGACGGGCTCGTTTCAATACAGCATTGAAAAACCTTTGCAATTTCTGGAACTCCAGGATAAATACGGCTTAGGCGACAATATTTACGATACCGTATTTGCAACCCGTAACGGACAAACTGTAAGAAAGATTCCTAATAAAAGATACAGTTTCGGTCCTGCATTTGATGGTGCTGATGTAATGTTTTACGACAGCTCCATGGTGAAGAATAATCCAAAGGACAGCTATCGCAATCTGTTCAGCACAGGTAGTTCTTTCACTTCAAACGTAGCCATTTCAGGTTCAAGCGAAAAAGGAAGTTTGAGGGCTTCGTATACTAACTATAAGTACAACGATATCATCAGCCCTAATGCGTGGCAGAAAAGAAATACATTCAGCTTTAACGGAAACATCAAGGCTTCAAAGTTTGCCAGTTTTGAGCTCGTTTCAAACATTTACAATATCGTATCACAAAACCGGAGAGAAGCCAATAGTGGCAATATCGCCTGGGGATTTCCGGTTGATTACGACTATAACCGCATGTACAGCGATTTGTACCTGGACGAAACAGGTTATAAAAGAATATTGGATACCTATGGTGTAACAGATGCCAGTAACCTTATTGGAAACTACCTGTGGGCATTGGATAAAAACCGGCAGAAAGATGACAAGTTCCACATTGTTACCTCGGCAAAAGCCATTCTTAACTTCAGCAAGCATGTGTTTTTCTCTGGTCAGTTCGGCTTAGACTATGATAACACCAACTATACTTCTGAAGTGAGCATGGATCGAATACTCCCCACTGCACAGGGTGGAGCCTTTAGCGTAAGAAAAGAAAACAATACCGTACAAACCTACCAGGGCTTGTTGAACTACGATAATGAGTTCTTAAATGGTGATTTCCGCGTGTCTGGCTTCGGGGGCTTTATCTACCGGTTAAGGACAACCGAAACACTGGGAACGAATACAATCGGTGGTCTGAACTTTCCAGGCTGGTACTCGTTCAACAACCAAGCTGGCATACCCGATGCGGGCAATGCTTACCTGTTAAGAAGTTACGGACGTGGCAGTGATGTATTATACAGCGCTGTTGCCTCAGCTACCTTATCCTGGAAAAATGAATTTTATTTAGACCTGCAGGCAAGACAGGATTGGAACTCAACCCTTCCTCCGCAAGACAACAGGTATTTTTACCCCGGCGCATCTTTAACCTGGAATTATACAGAACGTTATAATATTCCCTGGATGAATCGTGGTCAAATACGATTTGCTTGGGCCGACGTGGGAAGAGGTACTTCGAGGTATTTTGCAAACAATCAGTATGGTCTCGGTTATATTTCAGGCACAGGCGCACAAGCTGTAATAGTAACTCCTCCGGGCGGCATTATGCCCGAACCTTTGAGGCCTTCAAGAAAGAGAGAATTTGAAATAGGCATTAACAACAGCTTCTTTAAAAATAACAGGCTTACGTTCGACCTTTCGTTCTATACCAACAATATATACGACGAAATCATCAGCCTCCCAATCTCCCAGGCTTCCAGCTCCGACGGTTTGGTTATCAATGCCGGCAACTTCAGAAACACCGGATTTGAATACTCAATCACAGGAACACCTGTACTTTCTAAAAACTGGAGGTGGGACCTGACCCTGAATGGAACACGGAGGAACTCCAAAGTACTGGAGTTATATGGAAATCTCACAAAATATAATTGGGGCAATTTGATCAACGGGAGCTCTGCTTACATTGCAGCAAACGTTGGGCAACCGGCTGGCGAAATCATGGCATTTGATTACCTGCGCGATGAAAATGGCAATAAAGTAGTAAATGCCAATGGCGTTTATTCTTTGGATTCAGATCCTTTGAAGATGATTTCAAAAGGAAATGTAATGCCCAAAATGTTTGGAGGATTTTTATCGGATCTGAGATACAAAAATTTTACGTTTAGAGTTGCTATCGACTATAAATATGGCGGCACCATCTTCTCTTATACCAATCAGCGTTTGTACGGCGTTGGTCAGCTCGAAAGCACATTGGCTAACAGAGACGAGGCAAGCGGCGGTATGGCTTATTATATAGGCCCGGGCAACCAGAAGATTGCATGGCAACATGGACAGGCTGCACCTGCCGAGTCACTGGACGGAAAAGTATACCACAATGGGATGATTTTACCAGGCGTAAAATTAGATCCTGATGGTAAATATGTTCCAAACGACATCATCGTTGCATCGTCAGATTATTATCAGACTTACATCAACGATCTTTCCACCTCCTTCCCTCCCGATAATATCCGCAAAAACGACTATGTTAAGTTGAGAGAAGTTGCCTTGTCTTACACACTACCTGTAAACGTATCACGCATGTTGCACTTACAAGGGCTTACCCTTACGGCAGCAGGTCGTAACCTCTTCTTCCTTTATAAATCAATTCCCAATATTGATGTCGAAGGCGCAATCGGTTCAGACAGTTATGTGGAGAATACAGTGTTTCCGGGACAACAAACATTTTCGTTTGGTGTGAATGTTAGCTTTTAATGAATTTAAATTCTAAAAAATGAAACGTACGATATTATTTTTCGGATTATTGATGATAGCAGGTTTGAGTTCCTGCAAAAAAGACCTGGAGGAGCGATTTTACAACCAGGACCAGTTGAGCGAAGGCGTTACTGACATTGTACCCGGTTTGTTCACACGCACCATCAGTGAGAACAAAATATTTGTTCAGGATTATGGCGAATGGTATTACCTGATGAGTGGTGGCACCAGCATTACGGGATATGCACAACTGGCGCAACGTTATGTAACAGACCGCTATGCATGGTTTGGTACTTATAACGATCTTACAACGGGTAATGGTTTTGATGATTTCCCTATTACAGGGCAGGGATATTTTGAAGGTAGTTACCGCCGCCTGAAAAGCTGGGAAAGTTTAAGAACAGAATGGCAAAACAGGGAAGGGCAAGCGAAATTAGATGCAGAATTATATTTTAAGCTCGTGAGTATGGTGAAAGACTATCAGGCCGGTAAACTGGTAGATTTGTTTAATTCTATTCCATACTTTAATGCATTCCAGGCGGGCAACAATAGCCCCGAGTACTGGTATCCTGCATACGATGATCCTAAAGCTATCTATCAGGCTATTATTGAAAACCTGGGTAATCTGGCAGATTCCTTCCAGATACAGTATGATCAAATGTCATCAACAGCACAGCAGATTTTTGCAAAGCAGGATGTTGTGTTTAAGGGCGACATTAGCAAATGGGTTCAGTTTACCAACGCTACCCGTCTTAAAATGCTGGTACGCATAGCGGGAGTAGACGAAGCCTATGCAAAGCCGTTAATACAGGAAACACTTGGACGTCAGTTGCCTACGGCTGATCTTACATTCCCTATCTGGTTCGATACAGATCAAAAAAATGGTGGCGGTTTCTGGATGCGCGGCTTGTACGAAAATACCTATGCCTCGTTCATTCCCAACATTATTATGAAAAGATTGAACTATGGCGACAGTGCATACGAAGCAGGTATAGACGATCCTCGTTTGCCGGTAATTGCAATGCCTACCAAGTATGCGGATTATAAAGGCATCTCTTACAACACAGATGCATTGAAGCCCATTTACACGGCCGGCAACAGGTATTATCCTTATGCAGATAATCTTCCTGAGAGCTTTAATCAGAATGCCTTTTCCATGTACAATTTCGCGACATTTACCCGCAACGATAAAATGCCGGTATACATGTTCAGCCTGGCTGAATTGGATTTGCTTTTGGCAGAAATTGCATTGAAGGATTTGGGCAACACCGGCAAAGCTGCCGAAGAGCATATTAAAGATGCGGTTATTCATTCTACTGATTTTTATTATGCCCTTAACCAGGCAAGCAGCTTTAAAGACGATGCAGATGCTCAGGGAGCAGCAGCTCCCTTGTACCCCGCAAAGCCTGATGCAGGTACCATTGCAACCTGGGGCGACAATGTAAAAACAAAATTCACTGCCGCCGCTTCTGTTGATGATAAAATGGAGATTTTAATGCAGCAGAAGTTCATTCATCTCAATATTCTGCATCCATACGAATGCTGGGCAGAACTGAGAAGAACAGGGCATCCCAGGCTGGAACCTTTCACTTGGGGCGGCAATGTTTGGAAGCCATTCCCCGAAAGAGTTCGCTATCCATCGGCAGAGATCATCAATAACGGTGAGAATCTCTCGAAAGTTTCAGGAGAAAACAATATGACCTCTAAAATATTCTGGGTGCCAGCCAACAGGAACACAGACCTGTACTGGGACAACTACAACTACGAATAACTTTTTCGCTGTTAGTTTTATACTTGTTGTACACGGACGCTTTATTCATAAAGCGTCCTTTTTCTTTACCGGAGTTTTGGGGTTGGGGGGATTGTTTGTGTTGATAATTTGTCCAGCTAATTTCCGCAAATGTATACGCAGATAAGCGGCGATCGGATCTGCGAACAAAATCTGCCCTCATCTGCGGAAAAAAAATGATCACTTTTGCCAGTACCACTTACCAGTCATCTCATCTCCTATCACTCAGCCCTACCTATGCAATCCCTTCCTCCTCAAATATTCCAGCAATTCTTTTGGCAGGTCGGTTTGTATTACATTGGTATGCCTTAACCGCAGCAACGCATCAAAACCTGAATCTTTTTTTTCCAGCTCCATTTTATCGTACTTGTTCAATGCATTCATCCAAAGTCTTTTTCCCTTGCTACGTATTGCACCCATTAGCGAATCGTTGTAAAACTTATCATCGGCATGAATAACGGGAACAGGCATGTTTAACGCTAAGATCCCTTCTATATCATCTTTATTATAAGCCCTGGTCATAAACTGCAGCCGGTCGTTCATCTTGTATAATGTGTCCGCATCTTTGTAATCATACAAAAAGAACAAACACTGTTGTTCCATTTTTTTCTTACGCAGCAGTTTCAGTGTTGAACGTGCGGCTCTTTCCCCATCCGCTTTATAATCTATGTCCAGCATAATGCGCCCTTTTACCAGCTTCAATACTTCTTTAAAGGTTGGAATGCGTTCGTTGGTAGGCTTACCATTGTGCAACAGGCGAAGCCCACTCAGTTGCTTCCAGGTCATTTCCGATACCAACCCCTTGCCCGTTGTGGTACGGTCAACTGTTTTGTCGTGAATCATCACCAGCACCCCGTCTTTGGTTTCCCTTACGTCCAGTTCAACAATATCTATCCCTATTGCAATGGCTTCTTTTATTGCCGGTATGGAATTTTCAGGATGGTTGGCATGTGGCGCCCTGTGAGCAGCAACCAGCACTCTGTCTGGCCGGTTATAAAAATCATTCAAAATACTGTCGAGCCTTGATTGTGCCCCGGCACAAAAACCGGTTGTAACCAGCACCACCAATAAAAAACAACGTATCGCTTTCATTATAAATGTATTTACCTCGTAAAACACCTGTTGAGAGATCATTTTTACATGCTGATACTAACCAATCAGCAATCATCGCCTGCTTTAGCCAGATCGCCTTAACGGCAAGCCGGCCGGGGTAAAGTTGCCATCTTTTAAAAAGCTGACAACTTTACTTCAACCGAGTATATGTTGCATGTAAATACTCTCTGTAAACAGTACTGCTAAAATTGTCCAGCATGTCTCTTGCAAAATACATTTGGTATCTGATTCCAGCGTTAAGTGTAATATCATCCGCTATGGCACAAACCGGTTCAGCGGCTGAGCCTGTACGTTATGTAGGCGGCGTTACCATCGATCCGCACGTACATGAAGGCAGACTACGCTGGGCTATTGGCACAGAAAGCATACAGGTAATGCGGGCAAACCGGTCGCACACGGCTATTGCCACCGACTCTGGCTGGACCTACAACCATGCTCCCGACCTTGCATACTGGAACGGAAAATTTTACCTGCAATACCTCAGCAACCCGGTAGACGAACACATTGCACCGGGGCAAACATTGGTTGTTACCTCCGCCGATGGAAGAAACTGGAACACACCGCAAATTATATTTGCTCCTTACAAAGCTCCGCCGGGTGTTCAGATTCCTGAAGGGTACCATGGCTATATGATGCACCAGCGCATGGGATTTTATGTGGCGCCCAACAATCGTTTACTCACACTGGCTTTTTACGGACATACGGAAGATCCTTTTCAGGAAGGAGGCATAGGACGGGTAGTGCGGGAAATTTATAAGGATGGCAGCATGAGCCCGGTGTACTTTATTAAATACGAGAGCCATGCTAACTGGAATGAAAGCAATACTTCTTTTCCATTTTACACAGCTTCGAAGGATAGCGGCTTTGTAAACGCCTGCAAAGCCCTGCTGAACGACCGGGTGAAAACATTGCAATGGAAAGATGAAGACGACGGCAATGATCCTTTGTATGCAGAAAACAGGAATGATGATCACTTATCTGCCCTCTCCTGCTTTCACCGCAAAGATGGCAAGCTGGTAATGCTGTGGAAAAAATCGAAAGCGGCTTTATCGGAAGATGAAGGACTCCATTTCTCACCGGTAAAAGTGCCAACGCTTATTATGAGCGGAGGTAAAAACTGGGGGCAACGAACCGACGATGGCCGGTATGCAATGGTATACAACCCTATTGAATCATCGGAATACCGGTATCCGCTCATTACCATCACGAGCGACGATGGCGTGCTATTCGACGATATGTTGCTGGTGCAGGGCGAAGTGCCGCCCAGGCGGTTCTATGGCAGATGGAAAGATTTTGGCCCCTGTTACACACGTGGCATTTCGGAAGGCAATGGCAACCCGCCGGGCAACGATATGTGGGTTACCTACAGCATGAACAAAGAGGACATGTGGATCAGCAGGGTGCCCGTTCCCGTTAGATATGCGGTAAGCACACCGGTAAACGATCATTTTAACCAGCTTACAACAGGCAAGGCTATCCCCGACTGGAATATTTATTCGCCGCAATGGGCACCGGTAAGCGTGGCCGGTTTTCCATCAACCACCAACAAAAGTCTTTGCCTGAGCGATGAAGATCCTTACGATTATGCCAGAGCCATCAGGGTATTTAAAGAAACCTCCAATGGAAACATTCAATTCAAAATACTGGCATCACAAAACAATACGGGAGAGTTATCGATAGATGTTACCGACCGGTATGGCAACCGCCCCGTTCGCATCAGCTTCAACAACAAAGGCGAAATAACAGCAGCAAACGGATCGAAAAGCCACCTGCTAAAAAAATATGAACCCAATACCTGGTATGAGTTTCAACTCACCGTGAATGCAACCTTAAAGGGAACATTCGATTTGCAGATCAATGGCGAAAAGCTTTTAAGCAAAGCTGCGCTTGCTGAAGCCGTAAAATCTGTTGAACGCATTTCTTTCCGCACAGGTCCTTACAGAAATTTACCAGCCCGTACCACACCCAACGAAACCCCCGAACCTCCGCTGCCGGGCGCTGATGAAAAAGTAACGAAAGCTGTTTTTTATGTAGATGATGTAATGGTGAGATAGAGGTGAAAGGTGAAAGGTGAACATTCTTTGATCTAAATTTTCCGATCGGTGAGACACCATACCGTCAACTTAAGAAAATAGTAATAATTATGCGATTGGTTTATGCACCACAGGTGCTATCTGTTTGCAACTATCGTCAACAGCGCTTTTACTGCACCGTAGGTGCAAAGGATTAAGAGGCTGGCTTTTTACAAACGAATTGCCGCTCTGAGGCTTGCCTGCCGGCAGGCAATATAACTCATGTGTCTCCCTCAACTTGACGGCTATAGTGAGACACCGACCGATAGCGAAAAAAGTGAAAAGTCAAGGATGAAAAAAAGTCGCACCCCTTTTCCCCTTCACCTTCCACCTTCCACCCTTCACCTTTCTCCTTTGACCTTTTACTTCTACCTTCCTCCCTTCACCTTTCTCCTTCCACCTTCACCCCTTCCCAATGTTTAATTTTTTTTTGTTGAAGAAATCCTATCTTAGCAACGTTACACTCTCTTCCAGAGAAAGAGACCAATTACATAAGAGAAACGAGTAGATTGAACTGACTGCTGAATATTTTAACAGTGCTTCCTTTACCGGATGCATAAAGCAATGTTTGAGGCCTTGGCCCGTGTTTGCTAACTTTATGATGAGCCCTGTTAGTGTATTAAAAAGTGCCGCGTATTTCTTCTTCTGTAACAAACGGACATAAGCATCTCTGTTGTCCGGTTAATTTTTAAAAGATATAGAACCTATCCCGACAAGAGATTTTCGCTCTTTCGCAAGCGTGTCTGTGTTTCTCCGGAAACAACAGGCAGGCGATGTGCAGGCGATTATTCGTTCCCGTTTCATTAGTTGACCGATTACCACGAAGTATTGTCGACTGTGTGCAGTTACGTGTTTGCAATATGCAAGTACAGTTGCTGCGGCATTTTTTAGTAACCAAACATCAACCTATATGCAAAGAACACTTGTATCCCGGGCAGGAATATTATGCCTCTTCCTGCTGTGTCACTCCTTTTTGTTTGCACAAACAAAAACGCTCCAGGGTATCGTCAAAGACGAAAAAGACAACCCGGTTCCCAATGTTTCGATCGTTGTAAGAGCCACTTCCGTTGGTACTACTACCGACAGCCACGGTAGTTTTTCCATTACGGCGAAGCAGGGAGATGTGCTGGACATTTCCAGCGTGGGTTTCAAAAACCAGTCGATTACTGTAGGCAAAAGCGCGCAAATCAACATCACGCTCGAAAGCGACGTTTCCAGCCTCAGCGATGTGGTGGTGATCGGCTACGGCACATCGCGCAAAAAAGATCTCACAGGCTCCGTAGCGGTGGTAAATTTAAACGATGCCAAAAAGCAGCCCACCTCCAGCTTAACCAATATGCTCCAGGGCCAGGTTTCGGGCGTGTCGGTTATTGGCAGCGGCCAACCAGGGCAGTCGCCCGTAATACGCATACGCGGCGTAAACTCCTTCGGCAACAATGTGCCACTGTATGTTGTAGACGGAGTGCCTACGCAGAATATCGACGATATCAATCCCAACGACATCTCGAGTGCGCAGGTGTTAAAAGATGCCGGAGCGGCTTCTATTTATGGTTCAAGAGCTTCTAACGGCATTATCATCATTACCACCAAAAAAGGATCGGGAAGAGTAAAAGTGAGCTACGATGGCTATTACGGCACACAGGTGCCTCCGCAAGGAAATGTATGGAACACCTTGTCTACCCAGGAAATGGGCGATCTTACCTGGCTCGCTTTTAACAATGCGAAAATTACAAGGCCTAACGATCCCTTTACGCCCCCGGTGCATGCACAATATGGCAACGGCGCCACGCCTGTAATTCCGGATTATATTTTGCCCAGCGGCGCTAAAGAAGGCGATCCCGGAACCAGCCCGGCAGATTATTATCTCGACCCCAACTACACAGATCCCTCGGCGTTAAGCACTTTCAAGCAGATTGTAAAAGCCAATAAAACCGGTACCGACTGGTTTCACGAAATTTTCAAGAACGCGCCCATGCAAAGCCATAACCTGCAGGTAGCTAATGGCAACGAAAACGGCAGCTATTTGTTTTCGGTAAACTATTTCAACCAGCAGGGCATACTCATCAACACTTACCTGAAACGGTATACCATCAGGGCCAATACGCAGTTTAAACTGAGCGACCGTGTTAGAATAGGCGAGAACCTCTCCTACTCCGTATCGGAAAATCCATTGACGGACATATTGGTAGAAGGGCAAGGCATTGGCATGGCCATGCGACTGCATCCAATGGTTCCCGTGTATGATATTATGGGCAACTATGCCGGCAGCAGGGGAAGAGACCTGGGCAATGCCCGCAACCCGGTGGCCATTCAGCAACGAACAGCAAACAACAGGAATGTGGCAGGACGCCTGTTTGGAAATGTATTTGGTGAAGCAGACATTTTGCCCAACCTGCAATTCAGAACGGTGTTTGGCGGCGAATGGTATTCTGGCTACAACCATAGCTTCGCCTATCCCCAGTATGAAAACTCCGAAAACGGGTCTACCAATTCTTTTACAGAAAGCTCTTATGCAGGTGCCAACTGGACATGGAGCAACACAGTTACCTACGAACCGGAACTAGGCGATGCCCACAATATAAAATTACTGGCCGGAACAGAAGCCTATAAAAACGTGAACAGGGGTTTAACCAGCACGTCTTTCAGCTATATCAGCTTCGATCCTTCGTACGTAAATCTCACTAACGGAGCGGGAACCAAAACCAACGGCAGCGAACGGTTTGCCAATGCGTTATTCTCTTATTTCGGAAGAGTAGATTATACATTCAAGTCTAAATATTTATTGTCTGCCACCATCAGGAGAGACGGTTCCTCCAAATTTATCGGCAACAACCGCTGGGGTACTTTTCCTGCTGTAAGTGTGGGCTGGCGCGCCTCGCAGGAAAAATTCATGAGCTCGGTTCACTGGCTGTCCGATCTGAAAATAAGGGGATCGTGGGGAATTATGGGAAACCAGCTGAACGCATTAGACGCCAATTCCTATACGTTGTACAGGGGCACAAGAAACACTTCTTACTACGATATTACCGGCTCCGGCAACGTAGCGGAAGGTTTGTGGCTTTACCAGAGGGGAAACCAGGACGGAAGATGGGAAAAGAACATCAATTTCAATATAGGATTTGACGCTTCGATATTGGGAGGAAAAATTGACCTGTCTGCAGATTACTACCGCAAAAACATCGAAGACCTGTTGTTTACCATCACCCTGCCCGGAACATTTGGAGCAGCCAATGTGCCAGCTTACAATGTGGCGGCTATGACGAACTCAGGCATAGATTTATATGCAGCAGCGCACTTAAATGCGGGTGGTAAACTGAAAATTGACCTTGAAGGTACTTTTACCACTTACAAAAACAAGATCACACAAATTGATGCCAACG
>JBQCFW010000067.1:0-43350 GCA_051958655.1 Agriterribacter sp.
TGTCAGCGGGTTGCCCCAATACATAAACTAAAAATCAAATCCAGGTGGTCAATTTACTCCGGCGAAGGGTGGTCAATTTAAACCGGCATCACATGGTCAGCTTAATCCGGCGAAAGGTGGTCAATTTAACCGGCGTTTGCATTGTTACCGGCAGGCTTTCCATTAGTGTTTGGTTGCTTTGGTGGATCGTTGTAAATCACTTTCTTTTTGCCTTCTTCCTTGCTATCGTCAATAGTAACAGCCACAAACGTGGGAGGCTCTAATTCATCTTTCTCAGGCTCGACTGTATCAGCAGATATAACTACAGTATTTGTTTCGTCGGTTTGAGGCTGCTGTCTTTCATATTTTAATAATTCCCCGTAAAGTTGCTTTAGCCACTCAATTATTGCATAAGGGCAGTCAGTACAAACATTGATTCCGTACAGACGGGCATATATCTTTTGGGCTTCAACAATAAATTTCCTACCGAAGCCACGAACAGCGTTATTAATCGAAAGTATTTTTAGTTCCTGTTCTTTGTCTTTTAAGATGGCGTATTCGTCGTGTGTTAGAGGTTCCATGTCCTTATATCGTGTAATCAAGTCAGTGTGAGTTATAGTTATTTTTTACACTCATAATAATGTTATTCAACGCCACACAATTACTATTACAACGTATTACCATTGTTGTATTGAGTTACACATTATCAATAAATAACTTTCATCAGAACTTATGACGAATTGAATATTCATAATTCAATATTCTATTTTTGTGTCTTGGACATGTTTTAGTTAATAGTAGCCCTGGTATTTCTATATCGGGGAATTTTTAAAGACTCATTAAATGTTCGATATCTACAACAGAAACAACCCTGAACTTTCAACCCAAAAAAATATCCTGATAAGTGAAGCCGAGTTAACAGCATTGACTGGTCGGATAAAAAAAACTTACACAGCAACAAAACGGGAACGATTTTATGAAAGTTTACCAGGCGAAAAATGGTTAGAGCTTCCTGGAACGTACGGAATATACGAAGTGAGCAACCTCGGCAGGTTGATTAAGCACACATGTTGCGACCAGCGGGGAAATAAAGTTCCCTATCTGGTTAACCCAAAAATTTATGACGGATTTCATCAACACTTGTTGACGCTGCCAGCGGGCACCAGGAGAATATACGTTCACAAAGCGGTAAAGGAAACATTTGAGCCTACAAAGGACAAAAAAATAAAGTTTGTTTATCACTTAAATGGCTGCAAGACCGACAACAGGCTTTGCAATCTCGCATACAGAGCTAAAGAGAAAACAAAGAAAGCTAAGTTAAAAACAAAAGTAGTTGTTAATAAATATAACGACCTCTTACATAAAAAGTCCAGTCTATCAGTGGGTGACCTTCAGAAAATAAAGGAACAATTGGCATTGGGTGTACCACAGAACCAAATTGCAGAACAATTCAATATTAGCCAAGCATACGTTAGCAGGTTAAAACGTGCAGGCATACGCATTGTAAACGGAAAGGTTTACAGCTATTTTAAACACTTAAATGAAGCTTAGGTTAATTACTGATTTATACAATAATGGTGAACTAAAAGCAAGCATACTAAAGTATGCAGATAATAACAAGCATCTCGCAGCGGATATAAAACAGGAACTGTTTTTAATTCTCCTTAATAAGGATGAAAACTATTTTTACCAGCACTTAAAGAGTGACAGTCTTTTATTTTCTGCGCTGGCAATCGCCAAAAACATCTCAGTTAATCATTATAGGGAGCAAGCAAAAAAAGTTAATGCTGTCCCTGATAACATCGAAGACGAAAGTAATTTAAACTTCTTGGCTGCTGCCAGGAATGTGTTCCCCGAAGAATTGAGGAAGGTGTATCATTTTGACCGCAAACTATTACGGCAAGCATTAAAGGGGAAATCTGCTAAACAGATAGCAGAGCACTATGTAATTAATAAAGACTACGTAAGACGTGCGTTGCACCGTGGTAAACTTGAGTTAGGGGAACGTATTCAAAACAAGATCAAAGATTTTGAGGTTCTCAAATTCCCGGTTGTTAAAAAAAGGTGTCCGCATGATGGACTTGAAATTCTAAACCAAATTGAATTAATCGCATAAAAACAAACCCATGTTTAAGCACATACAGAAAAGGTCTGAGGATTATGTCCTAACTACGGACATCGGCAAATTAAATCGGTTTAAATACAAACAAGGATTTGATTTTTCATTTTTCCTGAAAGACGCAGTGCAAAGGAAAATTATGCTTCTTGTTTCGGTAAAGTTTAAGGAGAAAAAATACGAACCAATACCAACCGATTACGCATACAAAAACGAAAATGGTGAGTTGTGTTTTCCACAAGATCAACCAGCAGACACTCTGTTCGATTTAGTTTTCTTTGGAAAGGTTGACGAAGAAAAAAACGCAATGCCGGAACGACCCAAATTTAAAGAGCCAGTATTTTCTGGATTTCAAAACTATAAAATATAAACTACATGATAACCTACTACAAAGGCTTTAAAATAGAAGCCAACAAATTGGAAAATGAATTTGTCTCAGCCGTGTTAAGAGACAAAGACGGTAATCTTATCAAAGCAGATACACTGAAGGACATGCTCCCTAATGCGGTATTCAACTTGAAGTTATTGGTGGATAAGATTACCAAAACTGAGGAAAGGAGTATTGCTGCCTGATCGCGATGCAATGCAACCCAGCCCCCCCCGCGCTGGGTTCCTTTAATAAAAGAAAATGAAGTATACATCATTCACAGTTAAGCCCAGCAAAAAGACGAAGGGCAATTACATAGTTGAGTCTACAAGTACCCGTGTTGATAGCATGGGTACTTGGGAAACCTCAATGACCTTTGGCGAATTGGTGCCGATTGATGGTTACCTGATACTAATAAAATTCATTGTAAAGCCGGTAGCGGTGTTTAAAAGCTTGGATGAATTTTGTAGCCGTATTAGGGCTGAATATGACATAATGCCTTGCATTGAAGACGGCTGTAAAAGTTGTTCGAACAATAAACCAGGGGTTGACGCTGGACAATATTGTATTAACAACTGTATTGGAGGAAATAAATACAGGCGCAAAAGTTAATGCCCCCGCGCCGGGTTATTGCTTGCCCTTTTTAAACGTCTCTGCATACTTTACCAGCTTTTCTCTGGCTGCATCAAATCCGCCCATTGCATCAACTATCGACTGTTTAATAAACACCTGCACCCTTATTTTCACCTCGCCCTGGGGAAGTTCTTTTCTGCCTGCTTTTATTGCTTTCTTTTTCATGGTTCAAATATAATACTCTCCTTCTTAAATATGCAGCCGATTAATGAACTAATTAAGGTATGTTAAATACCATTTAACTACCGTAAAATGTACATTAAAAGGTTTGAAAATACGAATGTGGAGATTATCTTTACATCATCAAACAAAACGTACCCTATATGACAATTGCAGAAACAATTTTACAGCAGTTAGGAGGAAAAAGATTCATCCTGATGACCGGCAGCAAACAATTTGTAGATGGTGGAGATTACTTGAAGTTCAAGTTAGCTGCTAACATCCTGAAAGCTCAGTATCTCCAAATCAAGCTTACCGCTATGGATGATTACACCATGACTTTTTTTAGCCTCGATAAGGACATGCTACAGGATATTTTCACTTCTAAAACCGGGTTATATACCCATTTATAATTAACCGGGAAGCCTTCGGGCTTCCCACCTTAAACTTTAAAAGATGAGAAAGCTTTTAATTCTTACCCTGGTAGCCTTGATAGGCTTTACATCATGCACAAAGGAAGAACCGAGCCGTTACCAGGTGCAAGCGGTGCCACATGTATCATACCAGCCTGATGAAAATGGCGCATACACTGTAACGTTCGATGCAAGCGCCAGTACCGGCACTATTGTCTACTGTGACTGGTATTTTCTAAAGGATGGCAAGTGGTTGGGCTTTAACCGGACGACTGAAAGAGTTTTTTCTACGCGCCTGTTCAATAGCCCAGGGTCGGTCATATGGGGACTTCAGGTTGTCGGACCGTTTGGTCAGCTTTCAGGCATTGTTGCATTTGAATCGGCAAGAAAACAACCTATTGCGGCAGCCCCAATAGTAATTAACGAGCAGGATCAGGAACAAGAGCAGACGGAAACGGTTGAAACAACTGCCTTCAGCCTCAAAAACTCCAGCGAAATATTCGGTCTTTTTGTAGAGTTTATCAACGGTCGAAATCAGCCTGAAAAAATACACATTAATGCCGGTGCTATTGTAATTATTAAAGCTGTTCCAGGCTCTATACAGGCTCCAATTGATGTGATTGTTACCCAGCTTAACAGTAACTAACCAGAAGCGAAAAAGAGATAGTTACAAAAGAAAAGAACCGCTAAATAAGCGGTTTTTTATTTGATAGTCTTAATTTACAAGGATAAAACCCAAAATGAAACCTAATATTAAACAATGGGTAGAAGCTGCGAAGATTTTAGCAGTTAATACAGCATCGGCTTATCCATGTCCAGAATGCAAAATGGGATACCTTCGCGTATTAAAGGATGAAAAATTATGGGATAATAAAATTGATCGTTGGATAGTATGCGACCATTGTAAAGCGTACAACACAATCCTTATGGAAAATCCAGAGATAACCTAAACTAATTTCAATTATGAAAGCAAAACACGCAATTGTAATTTTGTTTCTTGGATACTGCTTAGATTTTATTGGGGGACTTTTTAAGGTTATGCACAGATCGGGGGCGGACACTATTCTTACAATAGCAGCAATATTTAAAATATTCGGTTTGTTATTGTTTTTATATAAGCTCACAAACTACCAAAAAATAAAGGACTTTTTAAATAGTTAATTTCAAATTTACAAACTACCGGTAAGTTCAAGCAAGGAAAGAGTGTATAATAAACATTACTTAAGTCAATCTTTCAAACCCACTCCCCCGAGTGGGTTTTTCTTTTCAAAAAAGGCACAAAAAAGCCCGAATAATTCATTCAGGCATTTTTAAAAAACTTTCCGTAAAATTTTCCGTAATTTCTGAAATGCAGTCCCAGAGCGGGTTTTGGTGACCCCGTCAGGATTCAAACCTGAAACCTTCTGATCCGTAGTCAGATGCTCTATTCAATTGAGCTACGGGGCCAATTTATTTCAACATTTATTGCCGTCGGGTTTCATCCCTGAAACCTCCCCGATCTGCATCGGGGTGCTCTATTCAATTGAGCTACGGGGCCAATTTATTTCAACATTTATCGCCATCGGATTTCATCCCTGAAACCTCCCCGATCTGCATCGGGGTGCTCTATTCAAGTGAGCTACGGGGCTACAAACAATTAATATTTAAAAGTTTGGGCGGCAAAGATAAGGCTGTATTCGTATAATGCCAAAAGAAAATGCTGAAGTTTATTACCTCAGCATTTCCGGATATAAGAATGAAAACAAAGCATGCTTCACCTCTCACCTTTTACTTTTCACCTCTTAATAATGCCACCTCACAAATGCCTCCATCGCTGCATACTTGGTTAAACCGAGTTGAGCATACAGATCGGCGGTGTTGGCATTCCTTTCTTCCGCCCGCTGCCAAAACTCCCGTGAGTCGGTGCCCTGGAATGGTACAGAATCTTTTTGCGACTGGTGAATGAAAATACCAAAGCGTTTTTTCAACACCTGTTCGGGACTCATAGGAATGGCCATTTCAATTTCTGTAATATCCCACTCCTGCCAGGCGCCTTTATACAACCATACCCAGCAATCTTTCACCCAGTCGTCACCATCGACTTTAATGCGTTTCAACGATTCAAATACAATCTCCAGGCATACCTTATGCGTGCCATGCGGATCGGCTAAATCGCCGGCGCAATACACCTGTTGTGGCTTTATTTCACGCAGCAGCTTCATTGTTAACTGCACATCCTCCTCTCCCATTGGCTTTTTTTCAATGGTGCCTGTTTCATAAAATGGAAGGTTTTGAAAATGGGCGCGCTCATCACCAATGCCAACATACCGGCAGGTGGCTTTCGCCTCGCCCCGGCGTATCAATCCTTTAATGCTTCTTATTTCGGAAGTGTCTGACTGCCTTGTTTTCTTTTGTGCGAAGTATTCTCTCGCTTCTTTCGAAATTTTTTGCGATACCGATGCATCCAGCCCGAACATTTCGTCAAAGCCTACCGCAAAATCGAGGAAACGGGTTACAAATTCATCAGTAACGGCAATATTTCCCGATGTTTGGTAAGCAACATGCACTTCATGTCCCTGGTCGTGCAAACGCTGGAATGTACCGCCCATCGAAATGATGTCATCGTCGGGATGCGGCGAAAAAATGATAACCTTTTTAGGAAAAGGAACAGACCGTTCGGGGTGAGTGGGCAGGTCAGAATCTGGTTTACCACCTGGCCAGCCCGTAATGCTGTCGCGCAGCATATAATATACCTGCAGGTTTATTTCGTATGCATCTCCTTTTTCTACCAGCAAATCTCCCAACCCGTTATCGGTATAGTCGCTGTTGGTAAGGCTCAGCACCGGCTTATTCAGTTTTAGTGCCGTATTGATCACCGCGCGGCGGATAATCTTTGGCGTCCATTCACAATCTCCCGTCAGCCAAGGCGATTTATTACGGGTAAGCTCAGACGAAGCCAGCTCATCCAGTATAAACAAACAATTATCGTGGTTCTGCAGCAACGAGGCCGGAACCGATTCTGTAATATTATCTTCCACAGCAGCTTTTACCACCGCGGCTTTCGCCTGTCCCCAGGCCAACAGCACCACCTTTTTTGCCTTCATAATAGTGCTGATACCGGCAGTGATTGCCAGGCGGGGCACCTGCGAAATATTTACAAACTCATACGAATTAGCAAGACGTGTTGAGTTTTCAAGCGTTACCAGCCTGGTTTTGGAGTATACGCTCGATCCGGGTTCGTTAAACCCTATATGCCCGTTAATGCCTATGCCCAATACCTGCAGGTCAATACCACCTGCTTCTTCAATCATATGCTCATACTGGGCGCAATAGTGCTTTACCTCTTCTTTAGGCCATTCTCCGCTGGGGATATGGCAGTTTTTCTGGTCGATATCGATTTTATCGAACAGGTTCACCTTCATAAAGTGATGGTAGCTTTGAACAGCACTCCTGTCTATAGGATAATATTCGTCGAGATTAAAAGCAATTACATTTTTAAAGCTCAATGCTTCCTCCCTGTGCAGCCTGATCAATTCGGCATACAATGTTTTGGGAGTAGAACCAGTAGCAAGACCTAATACGCAATTTTGGCCGGCGGCCTGTTTTTGCCTGATCAGTTTAGCTATTTCCTGTGCTGCGAATGTTGAACCTGCTTTAAAATCGGGAAAAATATTGCAGGGAATTTTTTCAAAAGAATCAACCATGCTCATGCGGTAATTGTTTGAAGTTAGTTTAGTATAGCGTGCGCTAAGGTAATTTCTATTTTCGATTTTACAAGAGATGAAAGCAGCACAATGGCTCCTTTTTTCGTTGAAGACAAAACACAAACGATTGCAGAAAAAAAATGGAGGAATTTATAGTTTATTGTTTACAGTTTTTGCTGGCAAAAACCATAAACGCCAAACGCAAAACGCCAAACAATAAATAATAATTACAAGCTAATAGCCGCGTTGTCTATTACCTGGCCACGTTCTGTGCGGATGGTTCTTGCCGGAAATTTGCTGATAACACGGTAATCGTGCGTAGCCATTACAATGGCGGTACCAAAGTCCTTGCATATATGAAACAGCAACTGCATTATTTCGTCCGATGTTTCAGGATCGAGGTTGCCAGTAGGCTCATCGGCCAATATTAATTTGGGAGAATTAAGCAATGCCCGCGCTACGTCTACGCGTTGCTGTTCGCCACCCGACAGTTCGAAGGGAAATTTAAAACCTTTTGTTTTCAATCCAACTTTGTCCAGCACATCCGATATTTTTTCTTCCACCAGCTTTTCGTCCTTCCAGCCGGTAGCACGCAGCACAAATTTTAAATTATCGTGTACATTCCTGTCGGTAAGCAATTGAAAATCCTGGAACACAATACCAAGATTGCGTCTTAAAAAAGGAATTTTTTTCCAGTCCATGTCCTTCAGCTTATAGCCAACTACCGTTCCCTCCCCTTCCTTTAATTTGAGTTCGCCATACAAGGTCTTTAACAGACTCGACTTTCCGGCACCTGTTTTACCCACCAGGTAAACAAACTCTCCCTTATTTACTTTAATATTTACATCTTCCAGCACTAACGAACCACCCTGGTATATATTGGCATGCTCTAATTCAAGAATAACTTCAGCCATTGCGTACACTAATTGTTCAAAAAGTTCAAAGTTAAGGTTTACATCCGTGGGGTGCAAATAACGCATTCTTTAGTTTAGATATTGGGCAAAATATTTTTATTGTTAAAACTAATAAAATAGTTGTTAAACTAATTTATTAGTTTATATTTGTTGTATAAATATGTTTTTATGAGTACAGGAAAAAATCTTACCAAAGCCGAAGAGCAGATCATGCAGGTGCTGTGGAAGCTGGAAAAAGCATTTTTGCGGGAGCTGGTAGATGCGTTGCCCAACCCTAAGCCACACCAGAATACGGTAGCGACCATTTTAAAAATATTGGTTGAAAAAGAGTTTGTGGGCATAGAAGTATTTGGCAGAATGCACCAGTATTACCCGCTTATCAGTAAAGAAGCCTATTCAAAATCGACCATGAAGAGTATGGTAAAAAGCTATTTTGAAGGATCGTTCAGCAATGTTGTTTCTTTTATGGTGAAAGAAAACAACCTGAGCATTGAAGACCTTGAACTGTTACTGAAAGAACTGAAAAAACAGGGCAAGTAATGGTTGAGTGGTTTTTGGTTAAGTAAGTTAAGTTGAGGCCCTCTTACTACTTACTACTTACTACTTACCACCTACCACCTACCACCTTATTCACACACAAACCCATTTTATATGCTTCCCGTTGCATATTATTTACTCAAAGTTGTTATTTGTTCGGGTATCCTGTACGGTTACTACCGCCTGGCGCTGCATAATAAAATATTTCACCGGTGGAACAGATTTTACCTGCTGGCAGCTGTTGTAATGAGCCTGGTTTTTCCGCTTATTACTATTAATATATTTCATGCGCCTGCCGAAGATGACGGACAGGTAATTCGTTTGCTGAACGTAGTAACTACGGGCGAGGCATTTGTGCACGATGCCAGTGGCAATGGCACGTTCAGGTTATCGGGAGAAGAAATCGTTTCCTTCACCTATTTAATTGTGTCGCTTGTTTTCCTCACATTGTTGTTTCAAACACTTGTGCGGCTCAGGAATATTGTAAAACATCACTACGCAAAAAATATTGAAGGCATTCATTTTGTAGATACGGAGGCTAAAGGAACCCCCTTTTCTTTCTTCAATTACATTTTCTGGAACAGGAATATTAACATTGATTCGGAAACAGGGCGCAAAGTTTTTTTGCATGAACTGGCGCATGTAAAGGAAAAGCATAGTGCTGACAGGCTGTTTATGAATATCGTAATGATCTTTTTCTGGAGCAATCCTTTCTTCTGGCTTATCAGGCGCGAAATGAATATGATCCATGAATTTATTGCAGATAGCGAAGCTGTTGATAATAATGATACGGCTGAATTTGCTGCTATGATATTACAGGTTGCCTACCCGCAGCGGAGTTTTGGATTGACCAGTAACTTTTTTTCTTCATCTGTTAAAAGGCGTTTGCTGATGCTTACTAAAATGCAAACGCCGCGCACGAGCTATATCAGCAGGGTGCTGGTTTTACCCTTGCTTGCCATTGTTTTTGTGGCATTTACCATTCGTACCAAACAGGCCGCTGCAGCAACAGAACCTGTTATTGTATTGGAAAAAAAGTTGAACGTGGTGATAGATGCGGGGCATGGCGGAGATGACGGCGGTGCGAGAAGCAGGGAAGGCATTTTTGAAAAAGATCTCACGCTTTCTTTGGCAAAAAAGATCAAAGAACTTAATGCCAATAACAACATTAATATCATCCTTACAAGATCGGAGGATGTTCGCCAGCCGGTTAAAGGAAAGGTTGATTTTGCGAGGCAACAAAATGCCGACGCTTTTATTTCGATTCATGTAGCGGCTGCTCCTCAACCATCTGATAAGGGAAAGGGCTTTGAGATTTACCTGTCGCAAAAAATGGATACAGCCTCGTTATATGGTAAAAAAGCCCGTTTGCTGGCAAGTATTGTTACAGAGGAGATTGGAAAGACTTACTCGATTGCCAGGGAAATCAAACAAAGAAAGGAAAAAGGTATATGGGTGCTGGATGCAGAACAGATTAACTATCCTTCTATATTATTGGAATGCGGTTATATTACCGATAGCAAAGACCTGGGTTTTTTAACGGATGAAAAGAACCAGGAAAAAGTGGCGGGCGACATTTTGAAGGCGATAGAAAGATATGCAGATGCACTGGAGAAAAATGCAACGTCGTTTATTGAACAGGCTGGTGAAAAAGATATTATACAAATTGAAGCAACTGCGATCCATGTATCTGATCTCCTCGGAAACTGGCCAAAAACCAAATTTCCTTTATTGATTATAAATGGAAAAGAAACCAAGCAGCTTCCTAAGGATGGGATGCTGTACGCAAGTTCGCCTAACCATACGCTCCGGGGAACCTTATATCCTGAAAACAACGCTACTGCATTGAAAAAATATGGTGAAGCTGCCAGGCCTGGGGCTTTTATAATTGAGGAAATAGAAAAGAAACAAAACACTGAAACACCTCAAACACGCAATGTTAATATCGGTAAGGATAAATATTCCGCTTATGTATTGTGGAATGGCTCTGCAGATACAAGTGTAGTTAAAATGGAAGCTCAAAAAATGGAAATAGGAAAATGGGCAACGGGTAAACCTATACCACTGGTAATGTTGAATGGTAAAGAAACAAGCATTGATAAGCTTGAAAACAAAGTGTTGATTCATGCAAAAAGTTTAACCTATCCTGCCAATCATCCTGAAGCTATTAAAAGGTTCGGTAAGAAAGCTAACAATGGAGTCATGATACTAGAAGCAGAGGAACTGAAAAATCTTCCTGCTCAAAAAAGCGATACATTAAAAATAAAATCAATTGATGTAACCAACGATGGAAATGTGATTGTGATCTATGAAAACAACAAGGCTGAAAAGCTCACGAGGCAAGAGGCTATTAAAAGGAAGCTAATTAATGAGCCTGATGCTGCGCCTACACTGGGTGTTCGTTTAAGAGGTATTTCATCACTCACGGAGCCGGTTTATTATATTGATGAGAAAGAAGCAACAAAAGAAGAGCTTGACCAGTTAAAGCCGAACGATATTGAATCTATTCACGTTTTGAAAGGCTTGAATGCAATGGATAAATATGGACTGAAGGCGAAACATGGAGCTGTTGAAATTCATACAAAAAATGTGGCCGAACAAGATCCTTTGGGAGCATCGGCGGTTAGCTACCAGGAAGATAAAATATTTGTCAAAGTAGAGAAAGAGGCAACCTTTCCGGGAGGCAATGCTGCTTTCGTTAAATACATGAATGAGATTTTAAATAAAAATATGAGTGTGCTAAAAAAGGAAAATAAAACAGGCACCTGTATTGTGCGATTTGTTGTAAACGCCGACGGACATATCAGCAACGTTGAAGCCAAGACTATGAAAGGAACAAAATTTTCTGAAGTTGTCATCGATGCCATTAAAAATGGTCCTCAATGGAACCCTGCCATGCAAAACGGGAAAAAAGTTTCGGCGTACTGGCACCAACCGGTCACATTTGAATTATAATGGGAATACGCTTCAATGATTTTTGATTCGATTATGTGAGCATACCTCTATCGCTCGCGCATTCCATACTCATCGCTTGCTCATCATGGATTCGCTGAAAAGTTTTTTAGGGGAGCCATCTACCGCCAAAATGATCGAGTCCATCAAAAACTTCATTTTTTTGATGGAAGCTCATGACCCTACAGATGAAACTTATGCCAGGCGCTTGCATATTGCATTGGTTGCTTTGTACGAAGCGGGTTTGCATTTTAAAGAAATCCAGCTTTCAGATAGTACCGTGTTCATTGATGACCTGCCCATACATTTTATCGATAAAAATTCAGGGCCCGCTTCTCACTTTTTAGGAGAGCTCATCATGCGGGAGGCTCTTTTCAAAACCACTTTTGGAAAATGTGCTGAAAACAACACAGGTACAATAAACCAGGTTAACCTTGTTCATTTCAGCCATTCGCTTTATGATATGTACAAGTTGTTGAAAACCCAGGTTTTTAAAATTGAATACCCGCCTCTCAACACTATGGCGGAGGATGGCTTATGGCAAATTAAAAACGGTTTTTACAACGGCTGGGGCACGGCGTGCGCAAAAGCTATTGAGTTGCTACACTCCTTCCGTTATTAATGGTTCCAGCTACCGGTTAATATGGTCATGCCTTAAACCTTATCCTCTTCCTTCAACCCTATACCCTACTCCTTACACCCCGCACTCCTATCCCACCAATTCCTCTTTACCCGTCTTGCTATAGGCTTCCGTTAGTTTACGTTGCAGCTCAAACGGCACAACAGCATATTCGTGAAAGCGCATTGAAAACTTGGCTCTTCCCTGCGTGAGTGAGCGAAGCGACGATGAGTAATCGTCCATTTCTGCCAGCGGCACTTTCGCAATGATCTTGGTAAAATTTCCTTCTGTATCTATGCCCTCTACCAATGCCCTCCTGGTTTGCAGATCGCCCATTACCGAACCTGTTATATCATCGGGACACAAAACCTCTACCTGCTGTATAGGTTCCAGCAATTGCGGTGCTGCCAGTTGAAAAGCATTTTTAAACGCCATCAATCCTGCTATTTTAAAAGAAATATCGTTGCTGTCTACAGGGTGCATGCGCCCGTCGAATACTGATACCCGTACATCGCGCACATAAGAACCTGTTAACGGACCGTTCTGCATTTTTTCCATTACACCTTTCAATATCGAAGGAAGAAAGCGCAGATCGATGGCGCCGCCTACAATGCAATTATAAAACGCCAGTGTGCCGCCCCATGAAAGCTGGTGTATGTCCCTGTTGCGCACATTTAAACCAGCCGGATCGGGCATGCCTTCGTACCAGGGCTCTATCCGCATATGCACTTCGCCAAACTGGCCCGCTCCGCCCGACTGTTTTTTATGCCTGTATACGGCTTCTGCCGCAGTTTGAATGGTTTCGCGATAAGGTATTTTAGGAGCTGCAAAAGCCACATCTACCTTGTATTGATGTTGCAGCTTCCATTTAATTACCGCCAGGTGCATATCGCCCTGGCAATGCAGCAGGGTTTGTTTCAGTTCCTGCGACACTTCCACCACGATGGTGGGATCTTCTTCTTTCAACTGGTGCAGTGCAGCAGCCAGCTTTTCCTCCTCTCCTTTTTTTTGCGTGCTAATGGCAATGCTCATATTGGCAGCAGGAAAAACAACCGGCTTCAATTCATAGTCCGCACTTCTTTCGTGCAGGGTATTGTTTACATGTGTATTTTTTAGTTTTAAAGTAGCGCCTATATCGCCGGCGCTGAGCTCATTTACATTAATGCGTTTGTTGCCTTCCATCACAAACAACTGGCTTATTCTTTCCGACACGCCAGTGTTCTCATTGATCAGTTCCATACCCGTTTTGAGTGAACCTGAAAAAACTTTCATAAAAGACAATTCTCCCACATGCGGTTCAGAAACAGCTTTGTAAATAAAGGCACAAACGGGGGCTTTGGCATCGCATGGCAATTGCTGGCCCTTTACCGATTGCTGCGGCGGCATTTCGTTGGCGCTGGGACAAACGTTGTCTATAAATCCCATCAGCCTTCCCGCGCCCATATTGCGCTCTGCCGATAAGCAAAACAACGGGAACAGGTCGTGATGGATCATGGCGCTTTTCATCCCGTTTTTGATCTCGTCTTCATCCAGCTCTCCTTTATCGAAATATTTTTCCATTAAAGTCTCATCATTACCTGCAACTGCTTCTATCAGTTCCTTGTGCAGCCTGTTTGCCTTTTCTTTTTCCGTTTCCGGTATAGCCAGTTTTTCCGGTTTGCCCCCGGCGTCTTTGAATTTGTACATGGTCATCCGCAGCACATCAACAATGCAGTGAAATCCTTCGCCTTGCTGTAAGGGGTATTGCACCACCGTGATTTTATTGCCGAAATGTTCTTTGGCCTGCTGTACGGTATGATCGAAATCTGCTTTTTCATTGTCGAGGTGATTCACTACAAATATCATTGGCGTTTTAAACTGTTCAGTATACTGCCAGATGATGTCGGTGCCCACTTCAACCCCCATGGCGGCGTTTAACAACATAACACCGGTATCGGCTACCCGAAGGGCAGACAATACTTCGCCCACAAAATCGTCGTACCCCGGCGTATCAATGATGTTTATTTTATACCCTCGCCATTTGGTATGCATCAGTTTCGAAAAAATGGAATTACCTCGTTCCTGTTCCAGTTCATGATAATCGCCTACGGTATTCCGTTCGGCAATGGTTCCGCGCCGGGAAATGAGTCCGGCTTCGTAAAGCAAACATTCGGCCAGCGCCGTTTTACCGGAGCCGGCATGCCCGAGAAGAACTATGTTCTTAACATGAGAAGTATCAAATTCGGCAGCCATGGCAAGCTATTTTATGGATGAATAAAGATGTGAGTTTGGATAAACGACCACCTCACCAATAAAGATGTTACTCTACGGCGGAACAAGGTGTATGGTATAAGGTGTAAGGCAGAGAGAGGCTTAATTACTCACTCACTTAATCAATTAGCCTGATCAACTATAGCCATCAGGCATAGCTGGTAATAAATTGTTGAAAATCCCGCTTCAGTTCAGTTAACCGGCCTCGCAGGTATCTATATTCTTCAGCAAGCTTTTCGTGATCATCGGCAACTTCGGGAGGAGGAGGTCCTTGAACAGCCTGTGGTTGATTTACCGACATGTTGTTGTGTACCTTAATAGTCCTTTTCAGATCGTGGATGTTGGTAAGCTGAATGTCGAACTGGTTTTCGTAATGTTCAACATCCATCAGCGCATCTTTGCTGGTAATGTGAGCTGCTACATGCTGCAACTCTTTTTTCATACGGGTAAATTCTTCCCGTTGCGAACGTAAGGCATCTCTCCAGCCATTACATTCTTTCGAAAACTGTGAAATTTCTGTAGTAACCATGGGCGTACAATTTAAAAGTGAAGAAATCAGAAATTGTTGTTGGGCCAATGGGGGGCGGATGCTGTGCTGTACAGCTTACTAAAAATAGGAAAAATATGTAAAAAAAGAACCTATTGTGTAAAAAAACATCCCGGGAGGCCGTGAGGTATACGCAACAAAAAACCCATCCTGCTGCCATTTTCAGCGGATGGGTTGTTGTTATCTATATTTCAAACTTACTGCGTAATTAAGGGAATAATCACCTTCTTATTGTCTGTGGTTAATTCCACAAAGTATTCACCCTTAGCAAATTTGGTGAGGTTAAGATCATTCACGGTGTTTACAATGATACTAACCATTACCAGCCTTCCTACCCTGTCGTAAACAGACACCTTAATAGGTTTAGACGGCAATTTAGATAAAATGAGCTTTGCCAATCCATTACCGGGGTTAGGTGTGGCTTTTACTCTTATATCGCCCAGGTAAATGTCACCCACAGGAACAAAGAAGAAAGTTGCTTCGCCTACACATCCGTTGCTTCCAACGGTTACGCGTACGCTATAGTAACCATACCCCCTCGGCTTGTAGTTTTTACTGGTAGCACCGGGAATAAGCACTCCGCCTTTGTACCACTGGTAAGTATCTGCATTGCTGCACACCAGCTCGTTACCCTGCAATGTAATGGTTGGGGTTGGCGCTGTGCCCATCGCCACTACTATCTCATCATATACGTTTTGGCTACATCCGCTTACTGTAACAGAATAGGTACCCGATGTTGCTACATTAATAGTTTGTGTAGTTGCACCTGTGTTCCATAAATAGGTTGCACCCGGGTTACCGGCATCTAATACCAGCGCAGCAGAGGAACAAATGGTTGTATCGTTGCCAAGGTTTACGCTGGTAGGAACATCGGTTAAAGAAAGCACAAGCTCATCGCTTCCTGAACAACCGTTATGGTTAACCGTTACACTGTATGTGCCCGCTGTTGTTACATTGATCGTTTGCGAAGTAGCACCTGTACTCCATGCATAGGTTGCTCCGGGGTAGCCTGCGTTCAATGCCAGGCTGCTACCCGTGCAAATAGCAGTATCGTTGCCCAGCGAAACCGGTATAGAGGAAACAACATTCACATCAATTTCACCATTGCCACTGCAGCTACCCTGGGTTACTGCCACGGTATAGGTGGTGTTGCCAGCAGTGAGTGCAGGTTGTATGGTTTGTGTTGTTTCGCCAGTGCTCCACAAATAGGTTGCGCCAGGGTGTCCGGCATCGAGCGTTAATGCACCGCCTGCGCATACAGTGGTATCATTGCCGAGGTCAACATTAAGGTCTGGTGCAACAGTCACTGTAATGTTATCAACGTCTGTACATACGCCGTTTGAAACCGTAACAGAATAGTTGCCCGCGCCCGATACAGTAATGGTTTGCGAAGTTGCGCCTGTGCTCCATGAGTAGGTTGCGCCAGGGTGAGCTCCCGCATCCAATATAATAGAAGATCCTGTACAAATAGTTGTATCGTTGCCCAGGTTCACATCAAGGCCCGATCCGGATACGGTTACAGTATGCGTTACTGTATCTGCAACATCGTTGGTATTGGTTACTATAAGCGTTACTGTATAGGTGCCGCCCACAGCATAGTCATGTGTAGGATTTCTTTGCGCTGAGCCTGGAGTTTCATACGTAACTACCGTTCCATCACCAAAATCCCATGTAAAGTTTTTGCGTGCGGCGCAGGCAATTGTTATGTGCCCATCGCTTTTAAATTTAACAGCGTAAGGGTAACAAGCCGGTCCGGTTTGTGCAAACTCAAAGCCGGCAGTAACTTGTTTTTTTGTACCTACTATTACCGTATCCCGCGCGGTACAGCCATCTTTTACCACGGTTACCCAATAAGTGGCGGGTATCATTACGCTTGCATTAGGCTGATCGGTATAGGCCGAAAGTTCAGCTATAAACGGATTGCTGCCCCATACAATGCTGCTGGCGCCTGTTATACCTGTTTTGAGCTTATAGAGGCCACAGGCTATTGCCGTATCACGTCCCATGTCTACCACTAACGGAGTAGTATTGATGGTAACGTTGATCGTGTCTCTGCCAATGCAGGTTCCATTGGTAACTTCCACCCAATACTGGTCAGAAGCCGATGCAGTAATGGTTTGAGAAGTAGCACCTGTGCTCCACAAATATGCAGCTCCCGCGTTGCCTGCATCGAGCGCAAGTGATCCGCCAGAACACAATGTAGTATCCTGTCCAAGATTTACAGATACTGCTGATGTATTCACGGTTACGTTTACATCGTCGGTTGCGCTGCAGGCTCCGTTACGCACTGTAACAGCATAGTTGCCTGAAGTACTTACATTAATGGTTTGCGTGGTTGCGCCCGTGCTCCATTCGTAAGTTGAACCGGCGTTGCCCGCATCCAGCGTTACGGAGCTGCCAAGGCAAATAGTGCGGTCAGCCCCAAGATTTACACTCGGCGGCACACCACTTACCGTTATGTTTATAGAGCCGGCACTATTGCAGGAACCGTTGCTTACGGTTACAGAATAGGTTCCGGAACTGTTAACCGAAATGGTTTGCGTAGTAGCTCCTGTGCTCCACAAATAAGTAGCACCTGCATTGCCTGCATCTAGTGTTGTAGAAGTGCCTGTGCAGATATTCCTGTCGGGACCAAGATTTACAACGGGCGGTGTTGCGCTCACGTTTACTGTAATGGTATCGCTAGCGGAGCATGCTCCATTTGTTACTTTCACAAAATAGGTTCCGGCGGTTGTAACATTGATGGTTTGTGTATTTGCACCGGTGCTCCATTCGTATGTAGCGCCGGCATTGCCAGCATCGAGCGTAGTACTGTTGCCAGAACAGATTGTTCTGTCTGCACCCAGGTTAACAGAAGGACCTGAACCGGTTACATTGATCACCTGTGTGAATGTATCGGCTTTATTGCTATTGGTGGTTACTATCAAAATAGCTGTATAACTTCCTGTTGAAGCATAGGTATGCAGAGGATTTTTTTGACTGCTGTTTGGCGGCGTATGCACCGCGGTAGTACCATCGCCGAAATCCCAGCTATAACTTTTCAGGCTACCGCAGTTAATAACCGACATATCGGTGAACTGTACATTAAAAATACCGCAGGTGGTTGTTTGAGTGGCGCTGAAAGCTGCATCAACAGCAGGCTTCGATGTTACCACCGCTGTGTCTTTTGCTTCACATCCGTCTTTGATAACAGATACCCAATAGGTACCGGCTACAGGGGTACTGGCAGTTGGCAGATCGGTTCTGCCTACGCCAAAGGATGGATCTGTACCGCCCCACACAACACTCGAAGTGCCGGTCATATTAATGTTGAAGGTAACAACACCACCACATGTTTGCTGATCGGGACCAAGATCAACTGTCAGCGAATTAACGGTAATGGTTACACTGCTAACTGCGTCTATACCGCATTTTGTTTTGGTTACGGTATAGGTGGTAGTAGTGGCAGGCGTTGCTATGGGATTATAGATATTGGCATCATTTAATCCTGTAGCGGGAGACCAACTGTAAGTAGCACCTGTTTCATTACCGGCATCCAGCTGAACGCTGCTGCCTGCACAAACGGTGGGATTTGCACCGAGGTTAGGCGCAGTAGGACCGGAAGAAAATGTTACGTCGATTGTTTTTACTATATCGTAGTAGTTTCCTGCACCATCATCTACATAAAGATATATTGCATAAGTACCTTCTGTTGTAAATGTATGAGTAGGATTTTGCGTAAAATAGGCTCCGCCGTCATCTGTGTACCATGCATAATTTACAGTGCCTCCACCGCAGTTGCTGGTCAGGTCATTCAACTGTATTTGCATGCTTCCACAATCATTTAAAACTGTATAGCTGAAATCGGGTGTTATCCCGGCTGGTACAACAAAATTGATAGTATCCCTGCTGGTACAAACACCATTGTAAATTTCAGCCCAATACGACCCGCTTGTGGTGAGATACCTTGTTTCGTTTGTATAACCATCGTTCCATGTAAAAGAATAACCGCCGGATCCTAAAGTTACCTGGTATCCAACTCCTAGATCTACCGGACAAATGGTTGTATCCGGACCGAGAGTAGGCGTAATTTTTGAATCGGTGGTGATGTAATTGTTTTCTGTGTGAGTATCCGTTGCACTGCTTTGAGTAGTAACGGTGAGCGTAACCGAAAAATTACCTGTTGTTAAATAGGTATGACTTGGATTGGGATCGGTTCCTGTAATTGTAGTACCATCACCAAAGTTCCAGGTATAGCTTACAATAGGATCGCCACCATCGCTGGTGGAAGTGCTGGTAAACGTTACCATTAGTGGCGCGCAGCCCGTAGTAACAGGTGCTGTAAAGCCTGCTACCACCGCCCACATATTTTTCTCCTTGTTGCCTGCAAACGAATTGATAAACATCAATAGCATTACAGACATAAACAGTATAATTCTCTTCATAGGGAATTGTTCTAGTTATTCGAGGATATAGACAACAAAGGCTATAACGTATAACAGATTTTTAAATTGTTGCAAACCAACCAATAAAAAAAAATTCATGGATAGTTTGATACATATTAACTTGTACGCTCTAAAAAAAGGCGTTACATTTTGATTACTCAGCACACCATACAGCAAATATTGTCGCGTATAGATGTAGTGGATATTGTAGGGAGCTTTGTAAAACTTAAAAAAAGAGGCACCAACTATCTCGGGCTTTGCCCATTCCACAATGAAAAATCTCCATCGTTTACGGTTTCACCTGTAAAAGAAATTTACAAATGCTTTGGTTGTGGCCGCAGTGGCAACAGCATCAGCTTTTTAATGGAGCATGAAAAGTATAGTTATGTTGAAGCGCTCCGATGGCTGGCTAACAGGTATAATGTAGAAGTTGAAGAGACAGAAACAAGTCCTGCCTACAAAGAAGCACAGCAAAAAGCCGACAGCCTTTACATCATCAACGGGTTTGCGCAAAAATATTTTTCGGATCTTTTGCTGAACAGCGAGGAGGGACAGGATATAGCACTGAGCTATTTAAAAGAGCGGGGCTTTAATGATACAGTTATTGAAAAATTCCAGTTGGGCTATTGCAGTCAGCAACGAGACGCTTTTGCCAAAGCCGCTACAGCAGCTCATTACAACAGTGAGTTTTTATTAAAATCGGGCTTGGTAGTAAACCGCGATGAGCAGTTGGTTGACAATTATCGCGGACGAATTATATTTCCCGTACATAACCAAACGGGCAAGATCATTGGGTTTGGCGCGCGTATTATTGGCAAAAACGACCGGGCGCCTAAATACATCAATACACCGGAAAACGAGATTTACCTTAAAAGTAAAATATTATACGGATCTTATTTTGCACGCCAGGCAATTGACAAAGCCGATGAATGTTTGTTGGTGGAAGGATATACGGATGTGATATCGTTGCACCAGGCAGGTATTGAAAATGTGGTTGCCAGTGGAGGTACTTCTTTAACGCCCGACCAGTTAAGGCTTGTAAAAAAATACACCAACAATCTTACCATCATTTACGATGGTGATGCAGCAGGTGTAAAAGCTGCTCTGCGGGGTCTTGATCTTGCATTGGAAGAAGGGCTGAATGTGCAACTGGTACTGATACCTGATAAAGAAGATCCCGACAGTTATGTAAATAAAGTAGGAAGCGAGGCATTCAGGAGCTTCATTGCGCAAAACAAAAAAGATTTTGTGCTGTTCCAGTTAGAAGTATCGCTGAAGGATGCCGGCAATGATTCCGTAAAGAAATCGGCAGTGGTAAACCGGATAGCCGAAACCATTTCAAAACTTAATAAAACAGAAGATTTTACAAAGCAGCAGGATTATATACGCCAGTGCTCTGGCTTGCTGCATATAGATGAAGCCGGCTTGAATGCTTTGGTAAATAAATTTATCCGCGATCGTGTAACTAAGCAGGAAAACAAAGCGCAGGCGGCAGAAGATGCTGCACAACCGGATGCCATTGACGGTGGATCTGTTTTAACTGATGATGATACTTTAAGCTTATTAAATAAGGATGAGCTGGTTGAGCGAAATATAACCAGGGCTTTGCTGGAGTTTGGTACTTACGAATGGAACGAAACGCAAAAAGTGCACGATTATATTTTTGTTGAGTTTGAAGAAAACGGGTTAAACGAACTGATCGATAATAAGCAAATGCTGCTGATTATTGAAACGTATAAAAGCTGGGTGGACAATGGCGTTGATCCTTCGCCGAAAAATTTTCTGTACCACGAAAATATTGAGCTGAGCACTTTGGTAGTAGGATTAATGGATACGCGGTATGAGCTGAGCCAGAACTGGAAGGAGCATTATGATGGTCCTATGCCAACGCGCGAAGAGCTATATAAGGAGGAAGTATCATCCACACTTAATTATCTGAAACTTAGAAAAATAAAACGGCTGATTGATGAAAATCAGCGCGACCTGGAAAAATCGCATTCCCCGGAAGAACAGCTTACACTGCTGCAAACACACCAACACCTTAAACAGCTTGAAATAGAGCTTATCCGAAGTTTGGGAACGGTGATATTTAAATAAAGGTGGAAGGTATAAGGCAGAGGCATGGTTTAGGGTTTATCGTTTACAGCCTATAACGTAAAACCATAAACGATAAACAGCAAACGGTATTTGCGAAACGCTATTTCTCTGACGGATTCTTTTTTCCTGCCAACAATTTTTCAATCATTGCTTCCAGTCTTTCAGTCCTGGCTTTGGCAGCGGCAGATTCAATCCATTTGATATACTCTTTCTTATTTGTAAAAGAAAGCTTGTCAAAGAATTGGGCGGCTTTTTTGTTTTTCTGGAATAATGCCTGTAAATCGGCCGAAGGGGTTACAGTGCGGGCTTTGTTATCAATACCTGCAATGTCGGTTTGTGCGGGTTCTTTAATAAACCTGGTTTCTCCAGCTTTACTGCATTCGGGCTTAATAAAACGTTGAGCGGTCCAAACATGATCTAAGGTAACCTGGTCTTCGCTTTCGTAACCGCTTTGGTTTAAAAGCTGCCAGCTGCAATCGCGGTTGAGATCGCTCACAATTTTAGAGGTGGTTTTGGGATATGCTACCCACAATTTACCGCCTTCATCAAGCGCCGGCAATACCTCTTTTAAAATTCCGTTCAACTGGTTCTGGTTGATGGCAAATACCAATGCAAAATCAATTCTCCTCGATTTTAACAACGGAGTTACATTTTTGGCAAACGAAATTTTAGCGAACTGTTTTTCGATTGAGGAAGGTAGCCCTTGGATGAGTAGATTCTTTTCTTCAGTAAGTTGAAGTTTCTCAAACATTGTCTGCATCATGCTTCAACAGGATTTTAAACGTGCAAAAGAGGTGCAAAGCTAACGAAATATTCGCTCAGCAGCAACTTTTACGCGCTAAAAACCTAAAAAACTTGCGGTTCTTATAATTATCATCAAGCTTTTGGTGCTTATGCTTACTATTTTTTAATTGGTTGGTAGTATTTCAACGCTTCTTTAGCGTACTCCTGTACTTTTTGTATGCGTGTTTGATCGGATGGGTGTGTGCTAAGAAATTCCGGTGGTTTTTGTCCGCCACCAATCTTCGACATTCTTTCCCAAAAAGGAGCTGCTTCGTTGGGATTGTATCCTGCCATAGCTGCGAATATCAACCCGAATTTATCTGCTTCCAGTTCCTGTTTGCGCGAATTGGGCAACAATACGCCTACCTGGGCACCGGGAGCATATACCGTATTGAAAATATTGGCTACAGTGGCATTGCCGGAGGTTAACACACTGCCAACGGTACCCAGTCCCTGGGCAAGCATTTCCTGGCTCATTCTTTCGTTGCCATGTTGCGCAATGGCATGGGCTATTTCATGTCCCATTACTACCGCCAGTGCCGCTTCGTTCTGTGTAACGGGCAATATACCTGTATACACGACCACTTTTCCACCCGGCATGCACCATGCATTTACTTCCTTCGAATCTACCAGGTTAAACTCCCACTGGTAGCCTTGCAAAACATCTCCTTTTCCTTCTTTGGTATAGTAGCTGGTAATTGCCGCGGCAATCCTTTTTCCAACCCTCGTAACCATTTCGGCATCTTTGCTAACACTGGTATTTACTATTTTATTTTGCGAAAGAAAGGTTTGATATTCTGTTTTTGCCATTGCCTGCAGTTCCGATTCAGGTAATAAGCTGAGCTGCTTGCGTCCGGTAATGGCATTTTGAGAGCACGATATTACTGATGCTATGATGGCACCACCCAGGAGGAATCTTTTTAAAGTCATTCTAGTAAATTTATGTTAGCTAAAAAACAATTGTTATGCCAATGAGGGCTCGTTCCACGGTATACCAGGCTTGTATGCTACAGATGTGTTCTGCGCACTTTTCGGCGATCCCTGTATTTGAGAATGGGCGCCTTGCTTTCACTGCCCTTTAAAAGGCGGGAAATGTTTTTTTGATGCGTGAGTATCACCAGTAGCGCTACTGCTACCGCAAAAATGCGATACGCGTGATTGTCTACATTAAAAATGATGAGAATAAAAATAGGAAAAGCCATGCTGGCAAGAATGGAACTGAGCGACACAAAGCGGGTAAGATACAGCACTAATAAAAACACGCCTACACAGCACAACGCCGTCCAGGGCGACACGGCCAGCACTAATCCAAAGAGTGTGGCAACGCCCTTTCCTCCCCTAAACTGAGCCCATATGGGGAATATATGCCCAAGCACGGCGCATAATCCCAGGCCTATCTGAAAGTTTGTTCTGGCAAATTCGTCGCCCACATAAAACGGAAGCAGGTATGCCAGCTTCACTGCCGCAAAGCCTTTCAGCATATCAAGCACCATTACAATCGTACCCCACTTGGTGCCAAGCACCCTGTAAGTATTGGTGGCGCCTGCATTGCCACTGCCATAGTCACGGATGTCTATATCAAAGAAATATCTGCTTATCCAAACGGCTGTAGGAATGGAGCCGATGAGGTAAGCCAATATGATCAATATAAATTCATTCATGCTATATACAGGTTGAAGTGAGGTTTACAAATATAAACTTTTCAAGTAATTAAAACTAAATGCACTAACCTTTTTTAAACGCTATACATGCCCAATTATTTTTTTCCATTGTCTTCAATTTTAACAGCTTTCTTTCAGTAGCCTGTTTCGTAATTTCCTCAATGTCTGTCGTAAGAATACCACTAAAAATAACCGTTCCATCTTTTCGCAATGCGGCCGACACAGCATTGAGATTTTCTAAAATAACATGCAGATTGATATTGGCCAAAATGAGATCAACTTTTTCCCGTGCGATAAACCGGTCTGCCTTTACCAGTTCAATCATTTTACAATTGTTCCTTTCAATATTTTCAGCCGCATTCTCTATGCTCCAGTCGTCGCAGTCGATAGCTGCTACACGCTCCGCTCCCATCTTTTCCGCCAGTATGGCCAGTATGCCCGTTCCGGTTCCGAAATCTATCACTTTCAGGTCGGCGCATCCGTATAGCCGCATCATCGCCACCATCATATAAGTGGTTGCGTGATGCCCGGTGCCAAAGCTCATTTTCGGAGTTATTAAAATCTCATGCTCAACACCGGCAATCTTATCATGAAAGTCGGCCAGGATGGAAACGAAATCGTCTACCACTACCGGCTCAAAATTTTTCTCCCATTCAGCGTTCCAATTAGTTTCTTTTATTTCTGATATAGAATAGTTTACAGCATTTATATCACAAATATTTTTAAGTATGGATTCGTCCAGTTTATCGCGCGTGGTGTATATGGAAAGGCCTTCTGAATGCTCTTCGATACCGTCGATGTTCAATTCATTGACAATCATCGCATTCAACACTTCAATTAAATTTTTATCATCAGACAATACACTGATTTTAATGTATTTATCACCCATTATATAAAATTAAAAAAGCTACCCGCCAGAGCGGATAGCTGATTATAAGCAATTTAAAAGAAAAGTTATTCTGCTTTGGGCTCTTCGCTCCTTTCCTGTTGAGGACGTGGAGGTTTAGGTCCAAATTCGGGCTTAGGCATTAATGCTTTGCGGCTCAGTTTAAACTTGCCGGTCTTTTGGTCTACCCCTATCAGTTTCACTTTTACCGTATCGCCTTCCTTTAAAACACCTTCCATGCTTTCGAGGCGCTTCCAGCTTATTTCGCTGATGTGGAGCAAGCCTTGCTTACCGGGCAGGAACTCAACAAATGCGCCAAATTCCTTAATTCCTTTTACAGTGGCTTCGTACACTTCACCCACCGAAGGAACAGCAACAATACCTTTTATCCATGCCACCGCTTTATCCAATCCTTCTTTAGCAGGCGAGAAGATGCTTACTTCGCCTACGTTGCCAATTTCTTCAATAGTGATGGTTGTACCAGTGGTACGCTGAATTTCCTGGATCACTTTGCCCTGGGGCCCTATCACAGCACCAATAAATTCTTTGTCGATGAACAGCTTTTCCATTCTTGGTGCATGCGGCTTCACTTCCTCCCTGGCTGCAGCCACACATTCGTACATAGCGTCGAGTATGTGCAACCTTCCTTTACGCGCCTGCTCCAGCGCTTCGCGCATGGTGTCCATGCTCAACCCGTCGATCTTTATATCCATTTGCACGCCGCAAATACCATCGCGGGTACCGGTTACTTTAAAGTCCATATCGCCCAAATGATCCTCATCTCCCAAAATATCGGTAAGGATTGCATATTTGTTGTCGGAAGCACGGGTAATCAATCCCATAGCCACACCGCTCACATGCTTGGGAAAAGGAACGCCGGCATCCATCAACGCCAGCGAACCGGCGCAAACAGTAGCCATGGAAGATGAACCATTCGACTCCAGGATATCGCTTACCACGCGAACCGTATATGGATAATCGTTACCGGGCATCATTTGCTTCAGGGAGCGCATTGCCAGGTTACCATGCCCAACCTCTCTCCTGCCGGGTGCTCTTAAAAATTTGATCTCACCGGTAGAGAACGGAGGGAAATTATAGTGAAGAATGAATTTGGTATAATCTGATTTAGCGGCACTTTCCACCAGCAATTCATCTAAAGGAGTTCCCAGGGTAACCGTTGTAAGCGATTGTGTTTCACCACGTGTAAACAAAGCCGATCCGTGCGGAGTTGGAAGTGCATCTATTTCCATGCTCAGGGGGCGCACCTCATCAAGCTTACGTCCGTCGAGGCGTCTGCGTTCGTCGAGGATCATGTTACGCACCACTTCCCACAACAGGTCTTCAAAATATTTTTTAGCGAGCTTTACTTCGTCCTCATCTGGTTCTTCACCAAAAGTGGCTACCAGTTCTTCCTTCAGCTTGGAGTAAGCATCTCCCCTTTCGTGTTTGGCTACACCGGATCTTGAAATTTCAAGCAGTTTGGTGTTGGCAAATTCATGCACTTTTTGTTTGATGGCTTCATTTACTTCAGGCTTTGTATATTCTCTTTTGCCTGTAACACCTTTTTTATCGCGCAACTCCTGTTGTGCTTTGATCTGTATTTTGATCGCCTCGTGTGCAATGCCGAGGGCTTTCACCAGTTCTTCCTCTGTACATTCCTTCGATTCGCCTTCCACCATCATCAGGTTCTTTTCGGTGGCGCCGATAATGAAATCCATATCGGCTTTGCTAAGCTGGGTGCGGGAAGGATTTACAATATATTCGCCTTCAACCCTGGCAACGCGAACTTCAGAAATAACTTCTTTGATGGGAATATCCGAAACGGCTAATGCTGCAGAAGCTGCCAAACATGCCAACGCATCGGGCATTACTTCACTGTCGCTCGAAATAAGCGATATAATTACCTGAACCTCACAATAATAATCTTCGGGAAACAACGGACGCAAAGCACGGTCTACCAAACGGCTGATCAAAACCTCATAATCGCTGAGCTTGCCTTCGCGTTTAAAAAATGAACCGGGAATACGACCGGCAGACGAAAATTTCTCCATGTAGTCAACGCTCAATGGAAAAAAGTCCTGTCCCGGTTTAGGTTCTTTGTTGGCTACAGCGGTAGCCATAATAATGCAATTTCCCTGGCGCACGGTAACAGAACCGTCGGCCTGGCGGGCTAATTTGCCTGTTTCTATGTGAACCACTCGATCGCCGCCCAGGTCGAATGATACGCTTAATGGTTGAGAGAGCATAAAATGATTTGAATTTTTGGCTTTTAGCACAGTATAGTGAGGGAATAGATACTGCGTTGCAAGCGGGTAGTTAAAATAAAAGACGAACACCTATAAAACTACTATTCCCAACAATCAACCTGTTGGGAATAGTGTGTATAAATAAAGTGAGTTATTTCCTGATTCCGAGCTTTTCAATCAGTGCGCGGTACCCCTGCAGGTTATGCTTGCTGAGATAAGTTAATAACCTTTTCCTTTCGCCAACCAGTTGTAAAAGACCTCTGTTAGAAGAAAAATCTTTTTTGTTTTGCTGAAGATGTTGAGAAATGTGTGAAATACGCTCTGTTAACAAAGCAATTTGTCCTTCAATAGAACCAGTATTAGTGGCAGCTCCACCAAAATCTGCGAAAATTTGTGATTTTTTTTCTGCTGTTAATGTTGACATCTCAATTTTTTTTAGTGCATCCCAAAATTTATATTCTGCTTATTTGGCCGCAAAGGTAGTAAAACATTATTAAAAAAGTATTTTTTTGGGGCTGGAATAAGAAAAAGACCTGGCTTTTTTGTAGCCAGGTCTTTTTGATAAAGAGCTGATATGGAAGGTTATCTGAGGTATTTAAAATTTAAGCCATATAATACTACAAACAGTATTCCCACAAATGCCATCATGGACGACGACAGGATTGATATGAAATTACCGCCGCCAAACACTATAAACGGTCCTATAATGCCGATAAGCGTGCCAAGTATATACACCCAATAGCCGGATTTTTTCAAGCCAAACATCAGTATACCGCCCAGCAGTGTAAAAACAGAAGCTACCGCAGTGAATAATGCATTTTTTTTGATGTTTTCCGGTTTCAGCATATCGCTCATACCCGACAGCATTTTTTCTGCCATCCGGGTGCCTGCATTCGAATCTTCGTTTTGTATATCTTCTTTTGCGTCTTCCATGGCAGCCTGCGCCATACCTGCTGTGGCATTGGCAGTAATGTAACTGCTAACACCGTTTATAATGCCCCACCCACTACCAATGAATGTAAGAATGCATAATACCGTAAGAAATGTTGGCCGTTTAGGCTTAACAGGTTCCGCCAGTGGAGGTGTAAACAGTTCTTCCATATAAATTGATTTTAGTTTTACAATTGTAATCAATTATTTTGATGTTGTGCTGGTTCACATGTCTACTTTTTTCGCCGGAAGAAAAAATAACAGCTTCGAACTGGAACAGAAATTCTCTTGTCATTTGTTTTTTGGTTCTTGCTTTTTGTTTCTTGTATCTTGTTTTATAATTTCCCGGAAATTCATGCTTTACTTAAGGAACTGATTTTTGAAAACAATTTATTTCACAGCCATCAGCGAACTGGTATACGACCAGCGGATGATAAGGATATGCCGTTCGCTGACAAAAAACAATTATAAGGTTGTACTGGTGGGGCGGCAATACCCAAACGCTCCGCCGCTGGAGCAGCATCCCTTTAAACAGGTGCGTATTTTTTGCTGGTTTACCAGCGGCAGCATATCGTATGCAGAATGGAACATCCGTCTTTTTTTCTTCCTGCTGTTCAGGAAAATGGATGCTGTTTGTGCGGTAGATCTTGATACCATTTTACCCTGCTATTGCATTTCGAAACTAAAAGGCATTAAGAGAATATACGATGCGCATGAGCTGTTTACCGAAATGAAAGAAGTGATCAGTCGCCCGGGAATAAAAAAAATATGGCTGAACATTGAACGGTTTGCATTGCCGCGGTTCTGGCATGGCTATACTGTTTCATCCGGCATTGCCAGCGTGTTTAAAGAACGATATCAAAAAAAATTTGAAGTGATCAGGAATGTGCCGGTTCTGGAAGATATTACTTATCCCCGTCCTGCTCAAAAAATAATTATTTACCAGGGAGCGGTAAACCATGCCCGTTGTATTGAAAACCTTGTGCCGGCTATGCGGTTTGTAAATGCCACACTCCATATATATGGTAAAGGAAATTTTGAACACGAAACAAAAACGCTGATTGACAGGTATGGGCTGGCTGATAAAGTAATATTGCACGGCACGGTTACACCCCATACATTAAAAGCAATAACCGCTGGCGCTTATATTGGCATTAACCTGGTTGAAAATAATGGGCTGAATCAATATTATTCGCTTGCCAACAAATTTTTCGACTATATGCACGCGGGTATTCCGCAGGTAACCATGCTTTACCCGGAGTATGAAAAGATCAATCATGCATACGAAGTAGCATTGTTGATACCGGGGGCAGATGAACAAAGCATTGCCAATGCCTGCAATCAATTGCTGAACGATGAAGTTTTGTACAACAGGCTTCGCGTCAATTGCCTGGAAGCGCGGAAGGTTTACAACTGGCAGGAGGAAGAAAAAAAACTGCTGGCATTTTACCACCAATTGTTTTTGTAATTGAATAAAACCGTACATATCGTTTGCCTGCAGGTTCCCTACCCACCCGATTATGGCGGCGTGGTAGATTTGTTCTGGAAACTGAAGTACTTACATGAACTGGGCGTAACCATTCATTTGCATTGTTTTGCATATGGACGTGGGCAACAAAACGAGTTGCTGCAATATTGCGCAACCGTACAGTATTACAAACGTATAAGAGGACTTGCCGCGCTGAGGTGGAATATTCCCTACATCGTAAGTTCGAGGATCAGTAAAGCACTGGAAAGCGCATTGATCGGCGACAACTACCCCATATTGCTGGAAGGAATTCATTGCACCTGGCTGCTGCACAAAGGCATTCTGAAAAACAGGAAAGTAATATTGCGGTTGCATAATATTGAATGGGATTATTACCGCCAGCTGGCACAGGCGGAAACAAACATTGTAAAACGATGGTATTATCGTTGGGAAAGCCGGTTGCTGCAGCAATATGAACCGCTGGTAACAGCCAGAGCAACAACCGCTCTGGCAGTGTCTGAAAAAGATAGGACCTGGTGGCAACAGCACCATATAAACCATGTACAATTTTTACCCGTATTCCTTCCGTGGAACGCGGTTGTTTCCAAAACAGGAAAAGGCGACTACTGCCTGTATCATGGAAACCTGGGCGTGGCGGAAAATGAAAAAGCTGCATTGTGGCTGCTGCATTCAGTTTTTGCCGCTCTCCCGGGCATCCGGTTTATTATTGCAGGCAAAAATCCGTCGCAAAGACTTTCAGCAGCGGTGGCACTACACAATGATGTTACACTGATTGCCAATCCTTCCTCAACTGAAATGGAGCAACTGATCGCTGAAGCGCATATTCACCTCCTGCCCTCTTTTACCAATAGCGGTATAAAATTAAAATTGCTGCATGCGCTTTTCTGCGGGCGGTTTTGTGTTGTGAATCCTGAGATGGTACAAGGAACGGGGCTGGAAGAAATTTGCATTGTTGCCAATGCTGCACCCGATTTTATAAATGCAATCATCCAATGCTTTGGAGATGAGTTTTCCTCATTACACATAAAAGAACGGCAACAAAGATTGCTGCTATGCTTTGATAACAGGGAGCATGCGCGCATGCTGGTTGAAATGTTGTAGATAAGCAGGGCGCGGATGGATTTCAATCCATCCTTCAATATTTTACCGATCCTATAGATCTTGCGAGCAGGCTGTCTGTTGTTTATTGTCTTTCCAGTTTAATTTTACCGGTACCTCTTTGGCTCACGTCGTATGTCAAGCCTTGCTGCGTGATGGCGGTATCTTTTGCAACTGATGAAGTAATGATGAGTGTATTGCCGTTGATTGAAAACTTACCTCCCATTGGTTGAGAAGCGTTGGCAGGTTGCCCGTTCGCATCTGGCATATCGAAAAATGTGCCCTCAGGAAAATATAAAGAATCTGTTCCGATGATCTTATACTTGGCAGAGGCATTATATGGATCTAACGAAAACTGGAAGGGCAGTGTAAGATCTTCAGGAGGTACACCTCCTCCAAAGGATTTTACATTTACTTCGGTATCAATATCATAGCCAATACCGGTTGCTGTGGAATTGGTGGCATCAAACGTAATTGTACCGGTATTATTAATGGTAACCGTGCTGTATTTGGCAATGCTGCCCATGGTTTCGCCTAAAATAGTAGCCTGTGTCCTGGATTCGGCAGTTATATCGAAATTGACAAACTTCCAGGTGCCGATCAGTTTATTATTTGCGGGATTAGTGGTGGTATCATTATCTCCCGGGTTTGTGCCCGGAACCGGGATTTCGAACGACAACTCTTTCTGGCAGGAAATTAAGGCTACAGAAAAAACACAAACAAGGACAAAGTTGAGCAAAGTTTTCATGACAATGGCGAGGGTTTATGTCACAAATATCGTAAACCCGGCAGAAAACCGGTACGATTGCCTGCTTTTTTAGATAAAAAACCTGTAAGAAACACAACCATACACGTTATTCGCTATGATCGGTACTCTTACAGGCAGATCAAAACCGGCAGTTCGTTTAGTCTTTCAGGTTAAGATATTTTTTCACTGCATTATAATCGTTCCAGTCAACCGACACACCGGATTTTCTCGCGGATGCTGCTGTTCCTCCGGGGATTAGAATATAGCGGTATTGCCTGCGCTTATTGTTATTGTTATCCAGCACTGTTGATGCATCAATATTCGAATAGAGATCTACCGTATTCAAATAATAAATCGGCTCTATACTTACGCCATCATAAATACTGAAGTATGGTAGTGGAGCAATAACGGGCTCGTCGGCAGTACCAAGATTGACATATACTTTAATTTCCCCGTTGGTTAAAATCGCATTGTCCAAATCGGGTGCCTCAATAGCTGTATAAAAGCCAATGGTATCTATTGTGGCTCCGTCATGAACTGTATCAGCTGCATATCCTACATCCAGCCAGTCTGAGTAAATAACATTCGCTGTTCCGGGATCACCTTCCGGTCCCTGTGTACCCTGCGGACCTTGCGCCCCTTGTGGTCCCTGCGGCCCTTCGGGTCCCTCTTTTGAGCAGGATGAAAAAGATATCACTACTGCCACCAGCAGGGCGGCAATAGATTGCAGCGTCAATTTTTTCATAAAGTAATTATTTGGGTTTATAATTCTAAAAATAGTGAAATAATGAATAGTTAGTTCATGAATTTGCGATGGGCGGCCGCGCTTTTACCACCAGCTATATAAACTGCCGCAAACCATGTACAACCCTTTATAATCGGTAGACAAACAGTTTATAATTGCGTGTATTATTGGGAGTATTTGAACCCATAAAAAAGAGACAACAACGTTTAGGTTGATCAGTCAGACCGCCTTTGCGGCGGGCCGACCGGCGTTCCCACGAACTGTCTCCCGAACGCTACCAACAGCCAGGCGTTAAAACTGCCAGGTAAGCCAGGTTTTAGCGTCGTCTGCACTTACCATATCATACGTGGTCTCTCCTGTTTGAATAAAATAATATCCTTCAGGAATGAGGAGTTGCAACAATGTTTCGTATGCCGGACCACTTGTTGGATAAGTACCATAAACACCCAGCAATGAGAAGACGGCTCTGCCGTCGGGTGTAACAGTTGGTTTAGCGGGGGCAGCACCATACTTCAGTTCCAGCCCCGTTCCTGCGGCATTTACAAAAATCGGTGCAAAAAGATCGTTACCTGGATCATACTCCGACCAATATATCAGCCGGTAATAGCGCCCCAGGCTTGTTATATTAAAAGCGTCGTCTACACCATTTGCATGAAAGCCGAAAATAGATTCCCAGTATCCGTTAGTGACCGAAAACTGCCACCAGCGTTCGGCGGCGGACAGGTCGGTTTTTAAAGGTTTAATATCGCCGGCTATTGCACCGGTTAAGTTGCCTGCTTTTACACCCAGCGTCATAGCGCCGTCGTTCCACGAAATATCCGTAAAGCCGCTGATCGTCTGGCTTCCGTTCACCACCGGCTCATCGAGCACAACGCCTCCCGATTCAAACGAATAAGTGGTGGTGTGTTGCTGCAATGTACTTCCGGTGAGCCATAAAAAAGTAATGGTCTTGGTAATAGGGTCCAGTCGTACTTCGTACTTTACACCATTCAGTGTAAGTGTTTTAAAATAGTTCTGTATGAGACTGATGTTTGTAAACAACAATGCATCTGCCCAGTCGCCATCATCCCAGGCAGCGCGGTCCTGAGCGGAGGCTTTTTGCAATGTAAGCTTTGTGCGGTTAACCCTGCCCGTTAGTGTAATGCTATCGGCAAATACAGAATCGATGGCAAATTCAAAATCTGCCAGTAAGCCTTGACCGTCGTTGCCACCGTTGATGCTGCCATCGGGGTCTGCCAGCAAATGAATATAAGAGTAGGTGTCGAAAATAAGCGTGGGTTGCTGCAATCCTTTCAGGCGATAGCTGCTTTCCTTTTCATTTTTTGCGGTTGCCGTATCAAAATCAGAATACATGAAAACACGGTTTTCGGCATTGAACCTGAAGTAAAAATTATAGGTACCGCCGGCAGCAGGCGAATACACGGCTTTCCAGCCATCGGTAGCGTTGAGGAGCGCCTGCTGGTATTGCTCCAGTCGTTGGGTGAGCCGTTCGTCGGCAGACTGATCGAACACGCGGGTATCATCTTTTTTACACGCGGTAAAAGTGAGTGCTGTTATCACAATCACCCCAATAATGTATTGAACTTTCGAGCAAAACTGTGTCATATAATAAGTTCTAATTGATCAAAGAAGTAACGGCAGCGCGTACCCTTGTTTGCAGTTTGTAAAAATCAATGTTCCAAACCTGCTTGTAATAGTTTACTATAATCGATTCCTTGGTTCTTAGCCTGGCCACAGCCTGGTCGCGCGTGGTGCCCCGATCCGAAACACCTTCCGGAATAGAGGCAATCAACTGTTCAAAACCCGACCTGCCTTCAATGAGCATATACGTAATGGTTTCAACAAAATCGTCGTCGCTCACGTTCATCGCATAGTTGGTCACAAACCCGTCTCTTAAAGCCTGGGCATCTGTATAATCGGCCCAGTTAGAAGTAATGAGGCTTGGGTTCACATTTTTAAAATCCTGCGGGTATAATATGCTCTGATGCAAAATGTGCGCAAACTCATGTTGAATGATCCACAACATGCGTTTAAAGTAGCCGGAGTCTGCCGAAGAATAGCCGGGCATGCCTTTTACCGTAACCATATTCACATCCAGCAAAATAATTTTCCTGCCGCCTTCGGCAACGCCCTGCTTGATCGTTCCGTTGGGGTTAAATGCCGGGCTACCTACCATGTACATATTTTTAGGTACAATTTTTTTAAAGAACTCGGTTCCGCCTTCTGCAGAATAGGTTTGAATCCAGGCTTTATTAATGCTGCTTAGCAAAGGAATAATGATCTCTTCTTTAGGCGGCACCAGTATGGCGGTAATATCCGCCAGGTCTTCAAACTGGTTCCATTTGTATTTTACATCAATGTTGTACGGAGTGGTTAAAGAATCTTTTATCCAGTTGTCGATAGGCCCCTTTACCCAGGTATCGCCTCCCAGCCCGTTGATGTTCTCAGCATCCTGCGGGTTAATTTTTTCTTTTTTGCAGGATGTAAAACATACACCCGCAAACACCAGCAAATAAATGATATGAATGTATCTTCTCATAATGATTTCATTTATCGGTTAAGGTCTTCAATCCCCGATAATTTAACGCCATCGGGCAGTTTCAATTGTCGCAGCTTATCATCTGCTTCCACTGTAATAGAACCAATGGGCACATTACCCGGTCCCACAAATTCATGCGTCACCGGTATATCGTAGCGCAATATATCCAGCCAGCGCAGGCCTTCATGTATAAATTCTGCGCGCCTTAGTTCCAGTATATACAGTATCAATGCTTCTTTTGTATTAAAAGCGTTGTTGTAATGCGCTCTTACCTTCGTTTCTGTAATGCGGCGGTTACTGGGCAAGTTGCCGGGTGTAACGCCTGTAATGCGTGTACTCATATAGGTATTAAGATCTTCGATGGCGTCGGCATTGTTTCCGAGGTACACGTTTGCTTCTGCTTTGTTGAACAGCACTTCTTCGGCTGTAAACAGCGAAACCGTTCCATAAGCCAGTCCGTAATCAGCGCCGGGAAAATCTTCCTGGAAGTCGAGATAGTTCAGCTTGGGAATGGCCACATTATCCTGGGCACCCACCGTGCCGGTAATGAACGACCATGAACCTCCGGTTACTTCAATAGGAGTATCCAGTATTTCGTCGAGCTTTGCCTGCGTTACACCATAACGGGAACGTGCGTAAAGAAGTCCGTACGCGTAGGTAGAAGGAACGGTAACCAGCAACAGGTTGGCAGATTCGGTAGTTCTCTGGTATTCTGCCGGAAGGTTGTTGATGCCGAAGGTTTGATAAGTGGTATTCCAGGCGCGCAGGTTGGGTAAAAGATCGGGCACCGAAGCGGTAGCATACTGAACGGTTTTTGCATAATCTTTTTTATGGAGATAAAACCTGGAAGCAAAGGCATTGGCAGCAGCGCGGTTAAAATGATAACGGGGCACCGTATAGGCTGCATCGTTCAGCAAAGGCAACCCTTCCTGTAAATCTTTTTCAATCATTTCATACACATACGCTACCGTGTTGCGGCTGTATTGTTTAACCACCACATCTTCCGGTTCTGTAACATAAGGCACACCGGGATTACTGCCTGCGGTAGCCTCATTGTAGGGTTTTGCATAAAACTGCACCAGCATAAAATGTGCATAGGCTCTTGCCACAAGCGCTTCCCCTTTTTGTTCGCTGTATTCTTCGGGATTGGCAGCCGTTTCGCAAGCCTGCAGCGCCTGGTTGGCAGCAGCAATGGCCTCGTAACAGCTGTTCCAGAAATAGTCGGGAGAGTCCTGGTCGGGGTTCTGCACATTTTCAAAGTAATAGGGGTTGCGGAGATTTTCATCGACCTCGCCGGTACCTTTGTCCGAAACATTGTCAGACATGGATTCTGCAAACGCCATGTAACTGGCCTGCGGATAGGCGCTTGCCAGCAATTGTGCCACTTTTTCGGGGCTGGATAATTTCGCCCGGTTGTCGGGCTCTTTTTCCAGGTACTTTTTGCAGCCCGACAGTGCCATGCCAACACCTACAACGGATATTATGAGAATATTCTTCATATTATATCGATTAAAATCCTGCTTTTAATGAAAGGGTAAGTTGCTTTTGAATGGGTTGTGCCACGCCACCCGCATTAAAGAATTCAGGATCCTGTCCTTGTAATTTTTTATCAGAATAGATCAGCCACGGATTGATTGCTGCCAAGGTAAGCGCGGTTGTTTTAATAAAACCGCTCCTTTGTATAAAGCCTGAGGGAAGCTGGTAGGTAAGCGATACCGACTTCAATCGCACAAAATCACCTTTAGCTACTCTCTCGGTAGAATAATTGTAATTGTTATACGGGTAAACCGAATTGGCATTTACATTCAGGTTGTTTTCATAATAGTCCATAATCGACGGAATGTTGGTCACATCCTGGTCGCCCGGCATTACCCACCGGTCGTAAAACTCTTTAGGCGTTGCATCCAGCTCGCTGTAGCTGTTTTTGAAGGCCGGATAGAGCCTGATTTTGTTGCCTGCCTGGTAGGTAACAAAAATGTTCAATGAAAATGCTTTGTAGGTGAATGTATTGTTCCAGCCGCCGGTAAACCTCGGGTCAACAGAACCTTCGAATTTGAGATTGCGGGTACTGTCTGATTGCAGGTAAACGCCCGACGACCGTTCTCCTTTGTCGTCTACAAACTCAGGCACTCCTGTAAACGGATTTAACCCGGCAAATTGTATAGAAAACAACCCATTTACAGGGTATCCCTGCAGGTTGCCGCCTTCGGCTTTTACCAGGTCAAAAATGCGCGGAAGATATTCGGAACTGGTGATTTTGGTAGTGTTGTAGCCAAACGTAAAATTCGTTTTCCAGCTCCAGTTTTTGCCGCTTACCGGTGTAGCGCCCAACAGCACTTCCACCCCGTGCGAACTCATATCGGCATAGTTGGCGGCTTTTAACGATTCGCCGCCAATGCCCGATGTTCTGATCAGCGCAATCAGATCGAAGCTTTTACGCTGGTACCAGTCGATGCTGGCAGTCAGTTTGCCACCGAACAGCGCAGCATCCAAACCAACGTTGGTGGTATAGTTCTTTTCCCAGGTAAGCTCTGTATTGGCGAGATTGGCAATGTATATGATCGTTTCAACGTCTGACAAATAGGGACGGTGAGCGTTGATGTTGCGCAATACAATGTTGGAGTTGGTGGCAGGTCCCATACTGGCAGTTAAGCCATAGCTGGCTCTCAGCTTCAGGAAATCAATCACCGTAATATCACGCATAAAATCTTCGCGGTCTATATTCCATGCGCCGCCAAAACTCCAGGTGGGTAACCAGCGCGCGGTGCGCGATGCGCCCAGCCTGTTGGAACCATCGTACCGCACAGTGCCGTAAAAGTTGTATTTGTCGTTGTAAGTGTATTGTGCATTCAGGTAAAAAGCGGCAAACCTGTCAAAGTCTTTGCTCATACCATAATAAGGAAAATTCCTTTCGATCATTTGTTTCAATATGCGGAAATCAGGAGTGGCTACTCCCCCATTGTCGTATTGATAACCATATCCGGTGTTGGAAGCATTTTGCCGGTCGGCGTATTTGATCTGCTGGCCTACCAATACGCCGATATCGTGTTTATCGGCAATGGTTTTGGTAAAGTTTAAGCTGTTCCTTACGTCAAAATTCAGCAACTGGTCTTCCGTCCTGTTATAAAAACCACCATAAGGCAGCACCACCACTTTTTCTGCCGCCAGGTTTTCAGGGTCCTGGTACAGGAACCTGTTGTTGCGCCTCATTTCCGCATTGTCTGCCGCGCGGTAGGCATTTGCCATGTTCGCGTTTTCGGTTACCTCCTGTTCGCGGGTAGAACGCACGTAGCGGATCGCACCAATAAATTCATATTTCAGGCTGGGGGTAAACTTGTAACCGGCTTCGCCCTGCAGCTTTAAATCAATTACATTTATTTTAAGCTTATTGTTTTCCAGCTCGGTTAAAATATTGAACGGCGCCCAGTTGCGGGTAAAATATTCGCGTTCGCCGTTTTCATCAAATGCCGTTAATGCCCGGCTCGAATTTAAAGCATAACTGAACGGGTTGATATCAAAGTCTCTTTCGAAGCTTCCCGCTACCGGGTTTTCGCTCCGGTTAACGGTGCCTGGCGCTTCCTGCTGGCGATAAGATCCTGTGGTAAGGAAACCTACCGTGAATTTATCGGAAAGCGTATAGTTGTTGCGGAAATTGAGCGTATACCGTTTTACATTATCCGCCAGCGTCCAGCCGTTGTCGTTATAAAAGCTGGTAGAAAAGAAAGATTGCAGCCTGTCTGTTCCCGACGATATGCTCAGCGAATGCTCCTGCATGAAAGATTGGCGGAACAACAGATCGAACCAGTCGGTATTTGATTTGGCGTAGCGCAGCAGATAATCTCTTTTTGCTTCTACTGTATTGGGCAGGGCAAAGCTGCCATCGGGCAGCACTGTATTCACCAGGTCGAAATACTTGCCGTAAACGCCGTAATCACCTCCCGAAAGAATGCTGGTAGTCAGCCATCCCTTGCGGTCCAGTTCAGACAACACAGACATCTGCTCAACCGAATTCATAATATTATAGTCTGAATACAACGGTTTAAATTGCGTGCTGTAATTGCCGGTGTAGTTGATCACCTGTCTTCCGGCACGTCCTTTTTTAGTAGTAATTACCACTACCCCGTTCATTGCCCTGGCGCCATACAAGGCGGTGGCGGCAGCATCTTTTAAAATATCAAAGCTTTCAATATCGTTTACGTTAATGCCTGCAACCGAAGACCCGAGCAATGTGGTAGGGTCGCCGCTGGAAAGCTGATCGTTCGAGATATTCACAATGTCTTCCAGCACCACGCCGTCTACCACCCACAAAGGTTTGTTATCGCCATTTATAGAAGTGGCGCCACGGATGCGGATTTTAGGAGCAGCGCCAAAAGCTCCCGAAACGTTTTGTACCGATACGCCGGCTGCTCTTCCTTCCAGCATGCGGCTAACATCGGCAATGCCGTCTATTTTTACATCGGCTGCTTTTAAGGAAGCTGCAGCACCGGAAAATTTCTTCTTATCAAGGTTCTGGAATCCTGTAACAACTACCTCCGACAGCGCACCATCGGCTTTTGCCAGTTCAACCGGCAAAAAGGTTTCGCCCCTGAAAATAACTGTTTTGGGCGCTTTGCCAATATAGGTAAACTGCAACTGGTCGCCCACCTGCACCCAAATGGTAAATATACCTTCGTTGTCTGTCATCGACCCCTGGTTGGTTCGCAGGTTCTCTACCGATACGCCCGATAAAGGCGTCTTTTCGTCGGCGTCGGTAACTTTGCCTCTTAACCTTACAGTATCCTGCGCGTTGTTGAACAAAGGAGCGCGATGCTCAAACATGCCTGCTTTTACAGATACTCCCACTACCAAAAAAACAGCAAGTAAAAAAGATAGCTTCTGTGAAGTAAAAAAATAGCGGTCAAATGCTATACGGTTCTTTCCCGGAAAAAGCATATCAGTTCAGTTTATATATTTTATAGGACAATGGTTTTGAGGAAAATGTTGAGTAAAAACCAAAATAAATTTTTGCCTCGTACGAAGTTATACGTTAGTGAGGATATAATTTAATGTTTTTAATGGGCATACGGAATAAAACGTTCTGAGCAATAGCAGTTTTACGATACATAAGAAATTTTATAAGATGACGAAGTATAGTATCTTCGCACCGCTCAAAAAAACACTTATATACAAACCTAAGTGTTGATCATTACTAACTATTCAAAAAAACAACTGGTAGAACGGGGCATGTTTTTGATTGAGGAAAACAAACGCAACGTTTCATCAAATCATTAAAAACAAAAAAATATACGGATGAAAAAGTACAAACCTGGTGTGCTGTTCGGCGAAGAACTTGAAGCTTTATATAAAGATGCCAAAGAAAATAAGTTTGCTTTGCCTGCCGTAAATACTATTGGTACCAATACTATTAATGCTGTGCTGGAAACTGCAGCAAAGGTAAACTCTCCTGTTATCATCCAGTTTTCAAACGGGGGCGCACAGTTTATTGCCGGTAAAGGCATGCCTAACGATCAGTTGCAGGCAAACATTTCCGGCGGCATTTCCGGCGCGCTTCATGTACACAACGTAGCAAAATATTATGGCGTGCCGGTGGTATTGCACACCGACCATGCAGCAAAAAAATGGTTGCCGTGGGTAAGCGGACTGATAGATGCGGGTGAGCAGTTTTTTAAAGAAAAAGGACAACCTTTGTTCAGCTCTCACATGCTTGATTTAAGCGAAGAGCCGATTGAAGAGAATATACATACCTCGGTTGAGTTTTACAAAAGAATGGCGCCTTTGGGCATGAGCATAGAAATTGAACTGGGTGTTACCGGTGGTGAAGAGGACGGAGTAGACAACAGCGATGTGGAGAATGATAAATTGTATACGCAACCGCAGCATGTTGCCTATGCTTATACCGAACTGAGCAAAGTGGGCCGCATGTTTACAGTGGCTGCCGCCTTTGGAAATGTGCACGGTGTATACAAGCCCGGCAATGTGGAACTGCGCCCTGAAATTTTGAACAACAGCCAACTCTATATTGAAAAAGAATTGAAAACCGCCGCCAAGCCGGTATACTTTGTATTTCACGGCGGCAGCGGATCGCCCCAGCACCAAATTCGCGAGGCAATTGGATATGGCGCCATTAAAATGAATATCGATACCGATCTGCAATGGGCTTTCTGGGAAGGTGTGTTGGGTTATTACAAAAAGAACGAAGGATACCTGCAGGGACAATTGGGCAATCCTGAAGGAGAAGATAAACCGAATAAAAAGTATTACGACCCGCGTGTATGGTTACGCAAAGGCGAAGAAACTTTTATTAAAAGATTAGAAGTGGCTTTCGACGATCTGAATTGTATTAACCGTAACGGATAGCTTTCGGCTTTCAGCTTTCAGCTTTCAGCGATCAGTGAAGGTTGACAACTTCAAAAAGTTGTCAACCTTTTTTATAATGCCAGCGCCTTCGTACAACCTGAATCGGGTATCTTTGTTAATCAGTTCGCCGGTTCATAGCCGAAAGCTGATAGCTGAAAGCTGACACCTGATTGCTCATGAATACCGTTATCAACATCCGCAGAATTTACGAGGAGCCATTAAAAACAGACGGTGCCCGGATACTGGTTGACCGGCTTTGGCCGCGTGGGCTCTCAAAAGAAAATGCTGCCGTGGATGAATGGGCAAAAAACCTGGCGCCTACTACCGGGTTTAAGAAAATGGTTTGACCACAGCAGCGAATTGTGGCCCGAATTCCGCAAAAAATATACAGCAGAACTGAAAGCCAATGAGGAAGTAGCGGAATTTGTTAAAAAATATCACGATAAAAAGAAAATTACGCTGCTATACGCCGCTAAAAGTGAAGATTATAACAACGCCGTGGTATTGAAGCAATATCTCGAAAAACTATGGTAAGATGTAAATAGCATATGCCCCGGAGTGAAAATGGCGTTATTTTTCTGTCTTACCACTTACCACCGTTCACTTATCACGCTGCTCTGCCATGTTAATATATCCTGCGCGTTGAAAAAATTGAAAGCGGCAGCAATTATACCAGTATCTTTGCGTCTTTTATTCTAACGAAGAGATTATGTACGTTATCCTGGCATTCTTTTTTTTGCATTGGTTTTTATCGCTTTTCTTCCATTCTTTTTTTCTTCACCGGTTTGCGTCCCACCAAATGTATACTACCAGTAAAAGGGGCGAAAAAATCATTTATTTTCTTACATGGTTAATGCAGGGTTCGTCGTACCTGGTGCCACGGGCTTATGCGGTTATGCACCGGATGCATCATACTTACAGCGATAGTGAAAAAGATCCTCATTCGCCGCATTTTTTTAAAGATATCTGGCAAATGATGTGGCATACCGCCAAAATATACAGCGCTTTCAATACAGGCAAAAACATTCCTGACCCGCAATTTACTGCCGAGTATTTACCAGTTTGGAAGAAACTCGACAAATTTGGTCATCACATGGCTACCAGAATTGCCTTTGGAGTGGCATACACTGCTGTGTACGTAATATTTGCTCCAAACGCGTGGTGGTTTTTGTTGTTGCCCATTCATTTTTTAATGGGGCCGATACAGGGCGCTATTGTAAACTGGTGCGGACATAAATACGGTTATAGCAACTACAATAATGGCGATCATTCAAAAAACTCCTCGCCATGGGGAATACTGCTGATGGGTGAGCTGTTTCAAAACAATCACCATCACGCTAAGAACAGTGCCAACTTTGCCATGCGCTGGTTTGAATTTGATCTTACCTTCCAGATCATGCGCGGACTGCACTTTGCCCGGCTGATAAGACTTAAACCTGCAAAGGTAAAAGTTGTATTGCCGGATATGCATTCTAAAGCGGGGATTCCTATACGCAAAGCAAAAAGCGAAAGAGAGGTAGGTGTATAGAGATTTTTGATTTCTGATTTTGGGAATTTCTGATTGGGCTGATAGCTGAAAGCTTCTTTTTGGTTCTTGGATCTTGTGTTTTGGTTCTTGCTTTATGAACCACGGAGACACGAAGACACAGAGGGGCACTGGGGTTTATCGTTTGCGGCTTATCGTTTGAGCCTGCATATTAATGATTAATAAGCGTCAAATAAGCGGGGCCCTGCGCGCGGTTCCTCTCCTTTGGAGAGGCTAGGTGAGGCTCTGAACCACTAAGGCACGGAGGCACAAGGAGATTTCTGATTTCTGATTTGGGGCTGATTGCTTTTTCTTTGAACCACGGAGACACGAAGACACAGAGGGGCACTAGGGTTTATCGTTTGCGGCTTATCGTTTGAGCCTGCATATTAATGATTAATAAGCGTCAAATAAGCGGGGCCCTGCGCGCGGTTCCTCTCCTTTGGAGAGGCCAGGTGAGGCTCTGAACCACTAAGGCACGGAGGCACACGGAGATTTCTGATTTCTGATTGATGGATTTCTGATTTGAGGCTGGTTGCTTTTTCTTTGAACCACGGAGACACGAAGACACAGAGGGGCACTGGGGTTTATCGTTTGCGGCTTATCGTTTGAGCCTGCATATTAATGATTAATAAGCGTCAAATAAGCGGGGC
>JBQCFW010000068.1:0-72165 GCA_051958655.1 Agriterribacter sp.
CACCGGTGCTTGGGCATTTTCCTTCCCCCCTTCACTCCCTAACAATGGTTTCTATCAATGGTTGCTGCACATGCGGCGGATAAGGTACATCGTATTGTTGAATGCCTGCTGCCGTTTCCACCTTTATAATGCTACTTTCAAAAAAAGAAAAAATGATCCTTCCTTTAGAGCCAATGAGTTGCGACTGATCAATGCGCTGCTCTTTATTGATCGTATAGCACCAGCTTCCGTTGCCAAGTATACCGTTTTCAAATTCAAAACTGGCAACAACAATGTCATCTGCCATATACATTCCAGCCTGGTTACGGGCAATGCCATGTGCATATTTTATTTTGCCTAAAGCATGTTCCAGAAAGTCGAACTGGTGAGAAGCCAGGTCGTGAAAGTGTCCGCCACCGGAAATTTCCGGAAATACGCGCCAGCGGGGTTGAGGGTTTTCTCCCACTTCCTCGTCATAGGGTTGCCAATGCAAAGCGATATTCACCAGGCGTATGTCTCCTATTACACCAGCATCTATCAACTCCTTCAATTTCACAAAATAGGGTAGGGTACGCCGGTAGTATGCCACAAATACAGGAACGCCGGCTTCGCGCGCCAACCTGTTAATCTCCTCACATTCTGCAAAATTTCTTGCCATCGGCTTTTCAATATAAACAGCCTTTTCCGCTCTGATGGCTTTCGCCGCGTATTCAAGATGCACATCTGGCGGAGTGGCAATATAAACCGCGTTTACTTCTTCATCTGTAATCAACTCATCCACATTGGTATACCAACGTGGCACATTGTGCCGCTTGGCATAATCCTCAGCTTTTTCTTTTTTCCGTGCCATTACAGCCACCAGCGAGGCATGCTGAACTGCGTTAATGGCGGGTGCGCCGCTCTTTTTTTCGGTAACATTACCGCATCCGATCATGCCCCATTTTATTTCGTGCATAAAAGAAGTTGTGAAAAGTGAAAGATGAAAGGTGAAGATAAAAAGCGGTGGCGACTTTTTGTAATTTATACCACAGGCACTTCTTCTGTTTTGCTGTTATCGCTTGCTGTAAAATCGCCAACGGCCTGTTTGATGATGCGCATATCCGCGTTCAGCTTCTGGCTGAACAAGGCTATATCGGAACTGTGTATTACGATGTTCACTCCTTCTTTCATCCATCTGATCTGCCGCTCAGGCTCAAGAGAAAAATGAATACCAATGGATAACCCCATTCTGCGGGTGGTGTGAATGATATATGTAACCGCCTTTTCAAATTCAGGATGATCGTATTGTTCGGGTATGCCAAGACTGATGGAAAGATCGTGCGGACCAATGAATACAGCATCCAATCCCGGCACACTTAAAAGCTGCTCCAGCTTTTCCATAGCGGGTACGCTCTCAATATTGGCAATGGCAATATTACCCTGGTTATAGTGTTGAAGGTATTGCTTCATTTCGCTGCTCAGTTCTTTTTCGCCCTTTAATACTTGTTGCAATATTTGTCCTTTTAAGGGTCGGAATTTAACAGCGCCTACAAGTTCTCTGATTTGTTCTGCAGATTCCAGGTAGGGAGCTATCACTCCTTTTGCACCTGCATCAATGGCCTGGCACACCAGGTAAGGATCGGGTGAGGGAATACGTAAAACAGGGGTTATACCGTATGCTTGCATAAACTGGCACATCTTGGCCATTTCACTTCTATCGATGGCGATATGTTCGGTATCGATGAACGCAAAATCAAGGCCCGACTTTTTAAACACCATCGGCCATCCCGGTGAAACAGATGTAAGACAGGTACCGTATACATTTTTCCCTTGCTGAAGTTTTTGCAACATAGCCGTAATGATATTATAAATGATGCACTATTGAATAACCTATTGGCTCATTTTGTTTTTTCCGGATCTACCACAACGTATTTAATAGACTTCATCCTGTCGCCGGTGTGATAAGAATACGTCATGTGTAATAATCCATCGTTTCCCTGTATGAGGCTGGGATAAGAAAAACCTCCCTCTCCTTTTGGATGATCCTCAATTCTTATTTTTTTCTTCCAGGTTTTTCCTTCGTCATCCGATAGTAAAATACTTAGCCTGTACCTGCCATCGTCTATATCATTGCCAAGGAAGACCCATTTGCCATTTTTCAACACACAAATTTCAACACTGGCTGTATTGGGAATTTCTGTTTTGTAAGCAGGTGTCCAGCTTTCACCGCCATCTGCCGATTCGCTGTATTGAACCCGGGCCGGATCATCACCACTGTCGCGCATAAACGCTGCAACGGTTCCGTCTTTTTTTTGAGCCAGGGCTGGTTGAATGGGACCTCTGCCAACGATAGGCAAACTTGCCCGCCAGGTGTTTCCGTCATCTTCGGATATCGCTACCAGCGACATATTCAATCCATCGGAATACAGTGGCAGTAATATTTTTCCTTTGGAAGTAACAATGGGTTTTATGCGCGTCATCCAGCCAATGCTTCTCTTTTTGGAATCCCTGCTTGCTTCTATGATCATATCGTCGTAGCGTGGTGCATATTCGGCCCACCCGTTTTTGCTGCGTGGAAGTTGTTGGAATTTATCGGCTACCTCTTTCGCAAACGCATCGCCCGGCTTCAATAAAATATTATCCTGCCACGACCATACCGGAGCACCAGCATTAAGAAAGTTGGTAGAAGTGCGTGTGCGCAGGATGGACTGCTCCCAGCGATTGGACTGAACGGCTATCCAAACAAGGAATAACTTGCCTGCGTTGTTCAGGAATAATACAGGATTGCAATCGGGCAAACCAGGCGTATCGGCCATTTCAAAAGGATCGCTCCATTTTTTTTCGCCTTTCCGCAAACGGGCTCCCATAATTTTTACATCGTCTGCGCTTTTTTCGCCGCTGCCATAAAACCATGCTGCCAGGTAATCTCCGTTGGGCAAAGCTACCAACGTACTGCCATGTACATGTTTTTCCTGCGGAGTAAAGAGGAGGTTTGATTCAATAACAGGGGTTTGAGCTGAAACAATGGAAGTATAAAAAACAACAAGGATGAGAGTAATTATTTTTTTCATCTAAAATACATTGCAGTTTATGCTACAATTCCTCCACATCCCGGTAAAGATGAAGCCTGTTTTTTAGCGCTGCTATTTCCTGTTGCATCTGCTTCATTCTGCTTAACAGGCTGGATACAACGTCGAGCCCGGCTACATTTATCTCAAGATCCCGGTGAAGCCGGATAAGCTTCTCCAGTTCACTCAGTTGCCCGGTATGCACAAATTGTTTTTCTTCTACAGAGACGACTTCAATGAGACCATACTCATTCAGTGTTTCCAGGAAAGAAATTTCGATATTATATCGCCTGCAACATTCATCTCTCAAAATAAGATCTTCAGAAACTGGCATAGCTTTGTTTTTTAGTTGGATGATTGGGCAAGTTGTTGAAACAGCTCTTTCTGTTTATCGGTAAGATTGACCGGTATTTTTACATTCCATGTAATGATGAGGTCGCCAAACGTGTTCTCCTTTTTATATACAGGAAACCCCTTTCCTCTCAACCTGGTTTTGGTACCATTTTGTGTACCCGCATTCACCTTCAGCTTCACTTTTCCGTCAAATGTATCAATGGTTTTTTCGCCACCTAGCACCGCAGTGTATAAATCCAGCTCAACAGTGGCGTATAAGTCGTCTCCCAACCTTTTAAATGCCGGATCATCGGCTATATGAAAAGTAATGTACAGATCGCCTGCCGGCCCACCGTTTACCCCCTGTCCTCCGTGTCCTTTCAGTTTGATTGTTTGTCCGTCGGCTATGCCTGCAGGTATGGTAATACGGATATTTTTACCATTGAAAGTAAAGGTACGCTGATGCGTAGCCGAAGCCTCTCTCAACGTAAGCTGCATTTCAGCGTTGTAATCCTCCCCGCGAAACCTGGGTTGTCGCCCTCTGCCGCCGCCCTCGCTGAAATTCCCCCCAAACATGCTGTTGAAAAAATCAGAAAAATCGCCCGATGAAAAGTCTTCCCCGAAAGGTTGCCCCTGCGTATATCCGCCGGAACTTCGCCCCGACTGTTTCGCCTTCTCAAATTGTTCGGCATGTTGCCAGTTTTCTCCATACTGGTCGTACTTCTTTCTTTTTTCCGGATCACTCAATACTTCGTTCGCCTCATTGATCTGCTGAAATTTTTTATGAGCGTTTTTGTCATCAGGATTCAAATCCGGGTGATGCTGCCTGGCCAGTTTACGGTATGCCTTTTTAATGTCGTCCTGGCTGGCATTTTTGTCAAGCCCCAGTACTTTATAGTAATCTATGAATTCCATATCTTGTATTTATCAGTTCCAATGCTTTGAGTTTAACGGCTAACAGGTAGCCATAACCTCATTGCTGCACGCAAAACAATTATAAATTTACTAAAGCCAAAGGAAATGGCGTGCAAGGAGTACATTTACCTTGTAATGAGTGCAACTCTACATTCCAATCGTACCTTTGCAACACTTATGAAACTCTATATTAAGAACATGGTCTGCCCCCGCTGCATCCTCACAGTAAAACAAATACTGGATGAGCAACATCTCGGTTATACTTCGGTACAACTGGGCGAGGTGGAAACCGTTGATACGGTGCCTGATGAAAAGCTGGCAACATTGCAAACCGCACTGAACGCAGTGGGTTTTTCGCTTATTGATGACCGTAAGAGCCGGATTATAGAACAGATCAAAAAAAACATTATTGCCTACGCCAGGAACGAAGAGGGCGGAACACCTGCCCAAAACCTGTCTGAAGTGCTGGCAGCCTCTCTCCACTACGATTATAATTACCTCAGCAATCTTTTTTCAGAAATTGAAGGCACTACTATTGAAAAATACCTGATAGCACAAAAAATTGAAAGGATCAAGGAACTGCTGGTATACGACGAACTCACGCTCAATGAAATTGCCTGGAACCTCGGCTACAGCAGCACCGCGCACCTTAGTAACCAGTTTAAAAAGGTAACGGGACTTACGCCTTCGCACTTCAAACAACTGAAAGAAAAGAAAAGAAAATCGCTGGATGAAATATGATCCGTAAAAACTGCAACACATGTCCTTAATTGTGTAACAATATCATAAGCATACCTGGTGAACTTTGCGGAATAAATAAAGGTTATGCAAGTTCACAACAAAAACCAGGTTAGCCTGCCGCTTCAGGGTATGGACAGCGAACATTGTGCTCTCATTATCGACAAGGGTTTGGATAAGGTAGAGGGAATTGTAAGCCACCATATAGAACTCAACAACAGGCAGGCTGTAATAGAAACTAACGGCGATGTGCAAACTATTTCGAATGCTGTAAAAGCCGTCCGCGATCTTGGTTACGACGTACCAACCATTAAAAAAACATATCCCATTCTAAATATGAGCTGTGCATCGTGCGCAGCCAGTTCGCAAAGTATATTAGAAAATCAGCCAGGTGTAGTGAATGTATCTGTTAACTATGCCAATGCCACTGCGGCCGTTGAATATGTGCCGGGCATAACCGGCGACCAGCAACTGAAATCGGCAATGCAATCTATCGGGTACGATCTTTTGATAGACGAAACAGAAGATGCCGCCAATGAACTGGAGGACATTCAACGCAAAAAATTACAAACCCTTAAAAGAAATACCATCGCTTCATTGGTATTTTCTGTTCCGTTGGTATTAATAGGCATGGTGTTTATGAATATGCCTTATGCCAACTATATTATGTGGGCGCTCGCCACACCTGTAGTATTGTGGTATGGGAAAGATTTTTTTGTGAATGCATGGAAACAGGCAAAACACCGGTCTGCTAACATGGACACGCTCGTGGCATTAAGCACAGGAGTGGCTTATATTTTCAGCGTATTCAACACGCTTTTTCCCGGGTTTTGGCATGAAAGGGGACTTCATCCACACGTGTACTTTGAAGCAGCTGCGGTAGTAATTACCTTCATTTTGCTTGGTAAGCTATTTGAAGAAAGAGCCAAAAGCAGCACCTCCTCTGCCTTGAAAAAATTAATAGGCTTACAGCCTAAAACAGTTACGGTTATACATCAGGGTGGCCACCAGGCCCAAATTCCATTATCGCAGGTTAAGGAAGGAGATATAATACTGGTAAAGCCAGGAGAAAAAGTAGCGGTGGATGGCATTGTGGTGTCTGGAAATTCTTATGTAGATGAAAGCCTGATCAGCGGGGAGCCGATAGCCGTTGAAAAAAAGAAAGATACGCGTGTTTTTGCTGGAACTATCAACCAAAAGGGGAGCTTTGAATTCAAAGCGGAAAAAGTAGGCGGCGACACGCTGCTGGCACAAATCATCCGCATGGTAAAGGATGCGCAGGGTAGCAGGGCGCCCGTACAAAAACTGGTAGATAAAATAGCAGGCATTTTTGTTCCTGTAGTCATCGCCATAGCAATCATTACATTTATTGCCTGGTGGTTGCTGGGAGGAGACAATGGATTTACACAAGGATTGATGGCGATGGTAACGGTGCTTATTATAGCGTGTCCTTGTGCGTTAGGACTGGCTACTCCTACCGCCATTATGGTAGGCGTAGGCAAGGGCGCCGAAAACGGAATATTGATTAAAGATGCAGAAAGCCTTGAACGTTCCAAAAAAATTACAGCCGTTGTACTCGACAAAACCGGCACTATTACAGAAGGCCGGCCTGTTGTTACCGATGTTTACTGGACGAATGATAGTAACCAACACGAGGATGTGTTACTTTCCATCGAAAAAAAATCGGAGCATCCGCTGGCGGAAGCGATTGTTACACATTTTAACAACCGGCAGGGAGTTGCGGTAGAACATTTTGAAAACATTACAGGACAAGGAATTAAAGCACACATAAACGATCAGCTATGGTTTGCAGGAAACGAAGCATTGATGATCGCTCAAAATATTTCTATTCCGGCGCAGGTAAGCGAAATAGCCACGCAGTGGAAAAAAAGCGCTAAAACCGTTGTATTCTTTTCTGATCTGAAAATGATACATGCTGTTATTGGCATTGCGGATAAAATCAAACCCACCTCTAAACAGGCAGTTCAAAAATTACAGCAAAGTGGTATAGAAGTATATATGCTGACGGGCGATAATGAAGCAACGGCAAAAGCGGTTTCCAACGAAGCTGGCATTACGCATTTTAAAGCCGAAGTGTTGCCTGCACAAAAATTAGCGTTCATAAAGCAATTACAACAGCAGGGCATGGTGGTGGCAATGGCAGGTGATGGTGTAAACGATAGCGCTGCGCTGGCGCAGGCAGATGTGGGTATTGCGATGGGCAAAGGCAGTGACATTGCCATTGAATCTGCAAAAATGACAATTGTATCGGGCGATCTTAATAAAGTTTCTGATGCCGTTAAACTGTCGCGCAAAACAGTTAATACCATCCGACAGAATTTGTTCTGGGCATTTATCTATAACATCATAGGCATTCCTGTTGCAGCAGGCGCTTTATATGCTGTAAATGGATTTTTGCTCGACCCGATGATTGCCGGAGCTGCTATGGCGCTCAGCAGCATTAGCGTTGTAACCAATAGCTTACGACTGAAATGGAGTTCTTTATAGCAAACGCTCTCAATAATTGTTGATAGCTTAATAACAGACTGCTCAGTCTTTCCACCGCCAGTCGCCGGCAATTTGCAAGGGTTCTTTCAGGTTGCTTTTTAACAGTTGTTGCTTCAACTCCTCATCGCCCATGCGTTGTGCCTGGAGTGTCTGCGAATCTGCAATACCGTATAAAAGCATAGCGCCAAAACGAACTGTATTTTTCAGTTCATTTTCGTTTACCAGGTCCATGTCATCACAATCAGCGTGATAACATTTCAACACTTCGGGGCTTAATCTTCCGCTTGCTCCACCTGTTGGAATACCCTGTAACATGAAGGGCTGGTGATCGCTGTGCAATCCCAAGCTGGAACTATAGGTATTGGAAAAAACCGTATCTATCTGCTGCGCATAAACGCCGATGCCTTCAAACAAAGTTTTGTCGTTGGGCACCGATGCAGCATAGCCTTTGGGATCGTTCGTCATATCGAAATTGAGCATATACTTAATGCTGCCGAGGCTTCCGTTTTTCATTGCCTCAGCCACATATGCTTTGGAACCCAGCAAGCCTTGTTCTTCGCCCATGAATAAAACAAATTCGATCGTACGCTCGGGTTGCAAATTCAAAGCTTTGAAGGTTCGTGCCATGTCTATTATAGCAAAGGAACCAATGCCATTGTCGATAGCGCCTGTTGCCAGGTCCCAGCTGTCGAGATGGCCGCCGATGATTATTTTTTCTCCGGGTTTTGTTTTTCCTTTCAGGGTGGCTATAACGTTACGGGCTTTGATCTTTCCCGAAAAATTGGTCATTACTATTTGCGCAGCCGCAGGTTTTGACTGCAAGGATGTTTTAAGTTTCATGCCATCTTCGTTGCTGATGCACACTGCAGGAATGGAAATCAATTTCCCGGTAACAGACGCCGTACCAGTTAACAATATAGTACCTGGCGCGGAATTGATGAAAATGATTCCTTTTGCACCGTACTTTATTGCCAGTGCTGTTTTTTCGGAACGATGAAGATTGCGGACGCCGCTTTTGGAACCTGGCAATATGCCAAGATATACCAATGCAATTTTATCTTTTACCCCGGTTTCATGTCCCAGATAATCGTCTTCCAACCCATTTCCCATATCTACCACCGCTGCCGAAACATTGGCTTTAACCGGGGAGTGGGCAAGGGCAACAGCCTTATACGTTAGTTCATTGATCTTTACTGTAAGCTTACCGCGGCTCCAGCTTTCCGTTTCAAACGACTGGTAACGCGGGCTGTATCCGTAAGACCGCAATACATCAAACACAAAGGTTTCGGCTTTGCTGCCATTGGGCGATCCGGTAAGACGATGCCCTGTTTTTTGGGTGACTTCGCGTAATGTTGAATAGGCTTTTGAATTCGTCTCTACCTCTCCGCTGATGGTTTTAAATATGTTTTTCCATTCTGGTTTTATCTGGGCAAAAAGAGACTGATGCAATAAGAAAATAACCAGGCTTACAAAACAACAACGAGTCATATAAATGCAAGAGTTTAAAGAAAAGAGCCGTCAGCTATTAGCTTTCAGCAATCAGTCTTGGCAGGAGGAAGCAGTTTACAGCTTACAAACCCAAAACCATCAACCCCAAACTTCTTCATTAAAATCTGGAAGCTGATTGCTGACAGCTCACTTAGTTGATCTTTGTGAGCTCTCCTGTCAGTTTTTTTACAATGAAAATTCTTTTGTTCTCGTAGTAGTCAGCAGTGGTGGCGTTTTTGCTCCACCTGATGGGTTTAAAATCAAAATCGGTCAATACCCTGAATTTTTTATCACCAATATTTTCCAGCAACCGATTGCCGTAGCTGTTGAGCATGTGCCCAAACAAATAGGTCAATTCATATCCCCTGAAGGCGATTTCTGACGGCAATGTGTAGGTGCTTTTGCCATATTCCCTTGTAAAAGTGTCTACCCAGCCATTTTCTTCTTCTCCGGGATTATAAAACGCTGTAGAATATATTACGGGAGGCATTCTTACATCGGTTCTGTCTAATTCGGTAAACCCTTCCCAGGTAGGCATTCCTACCAATGTAATTTTGTATTTGGCAGACAATCCCGAAGTCATACCCAATAAGGTTTTTGCAAAATTATCATCAAGGCTGCCGCATATGATCACATTCTCGCGATCCTTATCAAGCGCAGCTTCCACATCGGCAACTGCCGGCGGGGTGTTCAGCACTACCGTTTGAATATTTAAAACCGATCCTGATGCGGAAGTATTCAACGATTTAAAAACTTCGGTTACCCTGTCGTCGGCGCCGTTTTGCCGGCGAAACATAATGATCTTATTGGTTCCTAAATTTTTTAAAATGTAGTTGTATATAGCCTGTATATGCGTATTGAGTTTTGAATTAACGACTACAACATAGGGATTTCCGCTGATACCTCCGTCGTTGGGATAAGTGGCAGAAATAAAAGGGATCTTCTTTTCTTTGGCTATAGCGGCAAGGTCAAGGTATTCACTACCGCTTACAGCACCCAGCAGCATATCTACTCCGTCTAAAGCGTGACTATCCGCAATTTTAAAAATATCCTTTTTGCCTTTGGTATCAAACACTTGTACATCCAACGTTACCCCTTCTTTATCCAGTGAATCGAGCGCCATCATTGCGCCCTGGTAAAATTCAATGCCTTGTTTTGAATAGCCAGGTACCGATTTCCCCATTTTATAATTGCCGGTTGCATCAAACAATGTATCGAGATACAGGGGTGCAAATACGGCTATCCGTGGCTTTTGTGTTGAATCGTTTTGCGCAAAAGAGACATTGATAAAAAAAGCTAAAAAAAATACTGCCGGTAACGCGGTTTTGTTCATAACACCATGCTTTTGAGTAAGACGCGTTATTCCCATTCGATAGTTGCAGGTGGTTTACTGCTTATATCATATACCACACGATTGATGCCTCTTACGTTATTGATGATCTCATTAGAAATATGTGCCAGAAATTCATACGGAAGGTGCGCCCAATCGGCGGTCATACCATCTACGGAGGTAACAGCTCTCAGCGCTACCGTGTATTCGTAGGTTCTTTCGTCGCCCATAACACCTACACTCTTAACAGGTAGCAAAATAGCGCCAGCCTGCCATACTTTATCGTACAGGTCAAATGCCTTCAATCCTTTCACATACAGATCGTCTGCTTCCTGTAATAATTTAACTTTCTCTTCTGTTATTTCTCCCAGTATCCTGATGGCCAATCCCGGTCCGGGAAACGGATGCCGGAACAACATCTCTTTTGGAATGCCCAGTTCAAGCCCTACTTTTCTTACTTCGTCTTTAAACAAATATCGCAGGGGCTCCACCAGCTCAAGGTGCATCTTTTCGGGTAGCCCACCTACGTTATGGTGCGACTTAATTGTGACCGAGGGACCATGTACCGAAACACTCTCAATCACATCCGGATAAATAGTTCCCTGCCCTAACAGCCCTACGCCTTCAATTTTATGAGACTCTTCATCAAATACGTCAATAAAGGTTTTACCAATGATCTTTCTCTTCTCTTCAGGATTTACTTTACCCGCCAGCTTGGTATAAAAGTGTTCCCGTGCATCGATACCTTTTACGTTTAATCCAATTTTATCGTAGGTTTCCAATACCTGGTTAAACTCGTTTTTACGCAACACCCCATTGTCTACAAAAATGCCAAACAGTCTGTCGCCAATAGCTTTATGAATGAGGGTAGCCGCCACCGTTGAGTCAACGCCCCCGCTCAATGCCATGATCACTTTGCGGTCGCCTATCTGGCGCTTCAGTGCGGCAACTGTATCGGTTACAAAATGGGCTGGTGTCCAGTCCTGTTTACAACCACAGATCTTCACCAAAAAGTTGGTGATCACTTTTTTTCCTTCGGTGGAATGGTATACTTCCGGGTGGAACTGCAACCCGTATATAACATTGGCTGACGACCCGTTTTTGCGGAAAGCCGCTACAGGAATGGACTCGGTGGTAGCCAGTATTTTAAAGCTGTCGGGCGTTTGAAGGATGGTATCGCCATGACTCATCCACACCTGCGATTCTTTCGATACACCTGTCCAGATAATATCATCTTGTTTTATGCGGAGCGATGCTCTGCCGTATTCTCTTTTTTCCGATTTTTCAACCTTGCCGCCAAACACTTTCGCCGTTAACTGCGCACCATAACAAATACCCAGCACCGGTAGTTTTGCGCTCAGGGCGTCTACGTCAACATGAGGTGCATTTGTATCGTTTACCGAAAATGGGGAACCCGATAGAATAACTCCCCTGAGCTCGGGGGAAAAGTCGATGGGTTTATTGAATGGAATGATTTCGCAATATACATTGGCTTCTCGTACAGCACGGGCAATGAGTTGGGTGTATTGAGAGCCAAAATCGAGAATAACTATCTTTTCTGTCATTTGGGTGCGAAGGTAACGAGATTTTTGGCAAAAGGCTGTCGTCGCAAGGTTTCCAACCTTTTGAAGGTTGGAAACCTTTTGTAAGCCGTATTACCGGTGCGGGGTTAGTCAATACCCACTTCACTTTCATAATAAAACTGAGTTAAGCTATAATGAGCTTTGATAAAGGCGTCTTTACCTCCAAACCATTCCAAAACCTCCTCTCTCAACAACTTAGAAGGTGTATTGCTCATGTAACTATTCCAAGACGACCAATAATATTTTGAGAAATCTTTTATGATATTATGCTTAACGGGGTTAGCATGAATATATATCACAGCTTGTGCAAAATGCGAATTATCATTTATTTGAACTCTCTTGAACGGCTTGTAGAATAAGTTGCCGGTTCTATTATGAACTTTATTAAACGCTAGTGCATATGATTGAAAAAATCTTTTAAACGCATATTCCACGAGTTCACTAGTACTAATTCCCTTTTGTAAAAATCCTTTTTCGGTAATGCTTAGTGCCTTGAGCTCGATATTGTCCAGGTAAGATCTTATAGATGTTTCCGGCTTCACTTTTACCAAAAAATGAAAGTGGTTTGGCAGGAGACACCAGCAATAAGTATCTAGGTAAGATGAAAGATATTTTTGATACTGATTTAAAAAGAAATGGCGGTTATCATCAGTAAGAAACAGGCTTTCGTGATTGCTTGTACGGTTATAAACATGGTAAATACCATCTTCGGAAAAGTCAGCAAAATATTTTGGTGAGATTGGCATAGGCTTTATCAAATATACTCAATCTCTTCCCGAATAATAAGGTTTCCAACCTTTTGAAGGTTGGAAACCTTAGATCTACGACCTCAGACCTACAAAAACTTCCCCGTATAACTTTCCTTCACCTTTTTTAAATCCGCCGGCTTTCCGGCAAATACCAGGCTGCCGCCTTCGTCGCCTGCCTCGGGACCAAGATCGATGACCCAATCGGCGCTTTTAATGACGTCTGTATTATGTTCAATCACCAATATAGAATGCCCCTGGTCGACGAGCGCGTTGAAGGAAGTCAGCAGCTTATTGATGTCATGAAAATGAAGACCCGTGGTAGGTTCATCGAAAATAAAAAGTATGTGCCCCTGCGCTTTTCCCTTTCCTAAAAAAGAAGCCAGCTTTACGCGTTGTGCTTCACCGCCAGACAGGGTATCGCTCGACTGCCCAAGCTTTACATATCCCAAACCCACATCTGCTAATGGTTTCAATTTGGCGAGGATGTCTTTTTCATCTTTAAAAAATTGCAATGCATCGTCCACGCTCATTTCAAGCACATCAAAAATATTTTTTTCCTTGTAGGTTACTGCCAGCACCTCTTCTTTAAACCTTTTTCCGCCGCATACTTCGCAAGTAAGATGCACATCGGCCAGGAACTGCATTTCCACAATCTGTTCGCCCTCTCCTTTGCAGGCATCGCATCTCCCACCATCTACATTAAACGAAAAATGTTTGGGTTGAAATCCGTTGATCTTACTGAGCGGCTGACGCGCGTACAGGTCCCTGATCTCGTCGTAGGCTTTTATATAAGTAACAGGGTTGCTTCTCGAAGATTTACCAATAGGGTTTTGATCTACCAGCTCTATCTGCGTAATATAATCTACATCGCCGGTAAGGTTCTTGTGCAAACCCACTTTGTCAACAAATTCACCCTTTAGTTTTTTTAACGCGGGATAAAGAATTTGCTTTACAAGCGTGGTTTTACCGCTGCCGCTTACACCACTCACCACGCATAAAATATTTAAAGGAAATTCCACCGAAATACCTCTGAGATTGTTTTGGCGGGCACCCTCTACCGTTACGGAACGTTTCCATTTTCGAACAGCGGCGGGCATATTGATTTTGAGTTCGCCGGTAAGGTATTTACCCGTGAGGCTTTGAGGATTGGCAATGATATCATCATAATTTCCTTCGGCAATTACTTCACCTCCTAAATGACTGGCCAATGGTCCCATATCGATGATGTGGTCTGCTTCACGCATCATCATTTCATCGTGCTCCACCACTACCACGGTGTTGCCCAGGTCGCGCAATTCTTTCAGCACTTTGATGAGCCTTGCCGTATCGCGCGAATGCAGCCCAATAGATGGTTCGTCGAGAATGTAAAGCGAATTGGTAAGATTGCTTCCGAGGCTGCGGGTAAGCTGTATGCGCTGGCTTTCTCCGCCGCTCAAACTGTTTGCCAGGCGGTTTAATGTAAGGTATCCTAAACCAACGTCAAGCAATACCTGCAGTCTTTGTCTTATTTCGATTAATATCCGTTTAGCTACCTGCTGATCATATTCACTCAGCTTCAGATCATCAAACCAAAGCTTTAAATCCCGCACCTGCATTTCGCATAATTCGCCAATATGCTTTTCACCAATCTTTACGTATAAAGCTTCTTTTCGCAAGCGATAGCCCTTGCACTCGGTGCAGGTAGTTCTTCCGCGATAGCGCGACAGCAATACGCGGTATTGTACTTTGTATAAATTCTGTTCTACTTCTTTAAAAAAGTCGTTGATGCCATTGGCGTATTGGTTGCCATTCCACAGCTCATCATATTGCTGTTTGGTTAAATCGATAACCGGTTTATGAACCGGGAAACCAAAGTGTTTGGCTGCCCGCACAAATTCATCCTTCCAGCGACTTAACTTTTCGCCTTTCCAGGGCGCAACGGCTCCTTCGTATACACTTAACCGTGGGTCGGGGATAACAAGATCGGCATCAATACCTAATACCTGCGAGAAGCCCTCGCAAACGGGGCAGGCGCCATAAGGGTTGTTGAATGAAAACAAATTGGGAACAGGCTCTTCAAACTTAATGCCGTCCAGTTCAAATTTGTTGGAAAACTGAATTTTCTTGTTGCTGTTCACTTCTATTATCACTTCTCCTTCACCTTCAAAAAAAGCAATGCCTACCGAGTCACCAAGGCGATGTATATCATCTTCGTCAAAATCTTTAACTACAATACGGTCAATGAGCGTGTATACATCGCTTTTTGCAGAGAATATCTTTTTCAGCTCTGCATCTTTGGCTTCCAATGCATCTTCAATGCGCACTATTTCACCAGTTGCCCCGGATTGGTGTACATATAACCTCGAAAAACCTTTCTGCAAGAGAATATTCAGTTCTTCTTTGATGTTGCGTTTGCCCTGCATGCGAAACTGCGAAAGAATGAGCACCTTATCGCCTTCGTTCAGACGGGAAATGGCATCTACCACGTCTTTAACATCGTCTTTTTTTACTTCGCCGCCACTTACCGGCGAAATGGTTTTGCCTATTCTTGCGTACAATAACCGCAGGTAATCGTATACCTCCGTCATGCTGCCAACCGTTGACCGCGGCGTGCGGGTTACTACTTTCTGCTCAATGGCAATGGCAGGGCACAGTCCTTTTATAAAATCAACATCGGGCTTGTCCATCCTGTTGAGGAACTGACGTGCGTATGCGCTCAGGCTTTCTGCATAACGGCGTTGCCCTTCTGCAAATAATGTATCGATTGTAAGTGAAGACTTACCTGACCCGGATACCCCTGTTACTACAATAAATTTGTTGCGCGGAATTTCAACCGTAACATTCTTAAGATTGTGAACCCTGGCACCCTTTATTAAAATTCCATTCTGTTGCTGAACGGAGGCAGATTGCTTTTTAACCGATGTAACTCCCATAAAGAGCCACAAAAGTAATACTAAATTGTTTAGTTTTATCCAAATTAATTAGCCTGGAAAGGAGAAAGACCCAAAAACAAGCAACAAAAAACAAAAGAGAATAAACAGGCAATTGAATGGTGGCATCAGCCGTATATGAAATTGTCAAAAAATGCGAATTTATACTACAGAGTTGTAGTACATAAACAGGCGCTGAGTAAGGGTTATTTTATTGCTTTCAATGGTATTTATTTAATATTTTGTCGTTTATCGAAGTTTTTTAAATATTAATCGAAAATTATTTAATTAAAATTTGGCTATATAAAAAAAAGCTATACTTTAGCAGTCCCAATATCGTACGAAAGAAACTAGAATTAAATCATTAAGCCTATTTGATTTAAACTTCTACTTCTAAGTTGTGTGATATTGGGAATACAAAATCCCAACCATTAAAAACCGTAGAAGTTTATGAAATCCCTGACCAATTTGCCTGATCAGCAATTGATCCACTTATTTATGAGTGGAGACGCATCTGCACTTGAAACCCTAATCGTCCGCCACAAAGACAAAATTTACACTTCCATTTTCCTGCTTGTTAAAGACAAGTATCTGGCTGAGGACATTTTCCAGGATGTATTTATCAGAGTAATTGACACTGTTCGCAGAGGCCGTTACACTGAAGAAGGAAAATTTTTGCCCTGGGCAATGCGCATTGCACACAACCTTTGCGTAGACCATTTCCGTAAGGTTAAACGTACACCTGCTATTAAAACAGGTGATGATCGCGACATTTTTGAAGTGATCAACTTTTCTGAAGATGGGGTTGACCGCCGCATTATGCAGCGCCAAAGCCACGACCGGGTTCGTGAAATGCTGGACCGCCTTCCGGAAGATCAGCGTGAAGTGATTATTTTAAGACACTATGCTGAATTAAGCTTTAAAGAAATTGCAACGATGACCGACTGCAGCATCAATACTGCTTTGGGCCGTATGCGCTATGGTTTAATCAACCTGCGTAAAATGATGCAGGAAAAACAAATCGCATTGTAAAATCGTTTACTTAACAACGAAAATGGGCTGTAAAATTTGCAGCCCATTTTTCTTTTCCCTTAACAAACAAAATATTATTAACCGCCAACAGCCAGTTTAAAGGGCACTTCCGAAGGAGGCAGACATTCTTTGTCGTTACAAACCATAAATTCAACCTTGCCCGTAATATTGGTCTTGATCTTCTTTTTCAATTTTACTACCTGCACAAACTCCACACTCTTTTCATAAAAGTTAACATTACCGTCCCAAACCTCTTCGTGTTTTTTAACCATCTTTCCTATCTCCTTTACCTTTCCATCCAGGCTTAGCAGAGGATTGGCGCCAAAGGTAAAAGTAGTAGGCACCGGCCCGTCAACCCCTACATTTTGCGCATATATGTGATAGTTACCATTAATGCCGGCAGTAAATCGTAGTTCGTAAGTGTTGTCGTTCAGCTTTTTAGATGCAAACTGCCAGTTCACCATTTTGGCCGAACCGGATTGTGCAAATAAAATATGGATGCTCAGCACAGATATAGCAAGTAAAAATATCTTTTTCATGTGTTTATTTTAATTTGATTTTGGCTTTAGTCCCGCCGGCCGGCAGGAAATTATTTTCAGTGAACTTGTTTCGCAAAATAAACATTCCTTTCGGGGTATGCAGAATACTTTGGCTCATTTCATACACGCTTTATACGGTGGTAAAACGTATATAACAACCCAAAAATCGCACAAAAAGACTTAAAAATTTGCAAAAAGGCTTTGCTACTAAGCCACCAGTTCTTTAACGGCTACGGAAAGAAGATCGCGCAGTACTTTTCTGCCATCGGTATTGCCTAATTGTGCATTGCAGGCGCGTTCGGGGTGAGGCATCATACCAAAAACATTCCTGGAGGCATTGGTTATGCCGGCTATATTGCGAAGACTTCCATTGGGATTGGCCTCGGGGGTGATGTTACCATTTTCGTCGCAGTAGCGATAAACTACCTGTCCGTTTGCTTCCCGTTGGTCCAGCGTTTTTTCATCTGCATAAAAACGTCCTTCTCCATGAGCTACCGGTATTTTCAGCACCGCTTCGTCTGCTCCCTTGATATACAGGTTTTTACAAACGAACTTCATATTTTCATTGCGCAGCAAAGCGCCTGGCAGCAGCCCCGCCTCGCACAGCACCTGGAAGCCGTTGCAAACGCCCAGCACTTTTCCGCCTTTATTCGCAAACTCAATCACACTTTTCATCATAGGGCTAAACCGGGCAATGGCTCCGCAACGCAGGTAGTCGCCAAAAGAAAAGCCTCCGGGCAGCACAATACAATCTTCGGTTGAAAACATACTAAGGTCTTCATCTTTATGCCACAATTCAATAACCTCATAACCCAGATCGTCTCGTAAAGCATTGATCATGTCTGCATCGCAATTGGAGCCGGGGAAAACAACTACGCCGAATTTCATGTGAGAATTTATTAAGCTGCAAAGGTAGGTTGTTTGGGCTTAGGATCGAAATCCAATGTCGTTTGGGCGCATTTACCTCCGGTGAGAAAGTTCAAACTTTCGCTGGCGGGTCGCTATCGGTTGATGTCTCTCAACGACCGGAAAATTATGAAGGCATCGGTCAAACCGCCGCCGGCGCCCAATATCCGCTCGGGCGGGCCGACCGGCTCTCCCATCGGCCCGCCCGAAGGGCAGTCTGATGGAGCGTTGCTTTTAAATAAATATTCACTAAACGACATTGGATTTCTGTTTCAGCCAGTTTCTATTCGTCGAAGGTTTTTGCCCGGTTATCGAAATCACCATTTATAAACTTTCCTCCATTTTAACTTTACAGTTCCTTAAATCCTATAAACCGATATCTGATGCAAGTAAGAAGAATCATTTTTATCATTTTAGCTTGTGTTGCCATAGCGCTCTTCTGCATTTATACTATCCCTGTACAACGTAGCTATCAGGCCGAAATAGAGATCAACGCCGACAACCTGATTACTTACCGCACCTTGCATGATACAGCCAACTGGAATACCTGGTATAAAAGCGACACCAAAATTTCACAGCCGGCTAAACAAACCGTTTCAATTATACAGGAAAAACCCAAACAACGATTTGATTATTTGCTTCAGGAGAGTGAGACCATTTCAAGGCAGGGTGAAATACAGATCATAAAAAGCAACAAATGGAATACTAAAATAAAATGGATAGAGACGCTTGCTTTTGAAAAAGACATTCGTAAAAAAGTAAAATTGCTTTTTCATCCGGAGGAGTTCAAAGGCGGCTTTCTTAAAAATGTAATAGCGTTCAAAAACCATATAGAACATCCCAACAATATATATGGCGGACTTACTTTTGAGCAAAGGGAAATTTCTGCTAACAAAATGGTGACTCTTTCTGACACGATAGCGATAGCTGGTATTGAGGATAAGATCGCCGAACTTCATCAAACCATTTTAAATACAGTACCCCAGGAAAAGATATTACAGAAGAATACTTTTATGAGCCAGCACGAAATGCTTGATGACAGCACCGCGCAGGTAAAAGTAGCAATAATGGTTGCCGACGATCTGAATACCATACAGGCTCCATTGGACATAAGGGACAACGACGATCACCGTGCCATTGTAATTCATGTGCAAAAAGGATACAACGAAATCAGCGAAGATGTGTCGGTGATGTACCAGTGGCTGAAAAAGAACGATGCACGTCCTTCAACCGGCTATTGGATCGAGCACGATGCTTCTGTTCCGGTAATAGCAAAAAATACAGCCGCTCAACCGCTTACTATTATTCAGGAATTCTATTCTTTGAAATAGTTGAGTGCGTTAAGTAGTTGAGAGGAAACACAGGGCTGCTGTTTTTATAAAAGCAGGTGCTTTAGCACTTTGCCGGAGCATAAACCAATTGAACTGAGTTAACCCACTCATCACTGAACCCATTTAACTCACTTAACTTACTTAACTGGATTATCTTTGCCCGCATGGGTCATAAAAAACTGATAAGGTTCGAAGCGATCAAAAGCTTCAGCAATGTGCTGCAATACCCCGAAGGAATGCCTGGCAAATGGAATGAGTTTTTTGGAAATAAAAATGACATTACGCTTGAACTGGCTTGTGGAAAAGGAGAGTATACCGTTGGGCTTGCGAGAAAGTATCCGCAAAGAAATTTTATTGGAGTAGACCTGAAAGGCAACCGCATTTGGGCCGGCGCCAAAAAATGCCTTGACGAAAAGCTGGGCAACGCTGCGTTCCTTCGCACGCAAATTGAACGTATTACCGACTATTTCGCAGCCGGCGAAGTAAAAGAAATATGGATCACTTTCCCCGATCCGCAATTACGGCTGTCGAGGGCTAAAAAGCGGCTTACACACCCTCGTTTCCTGCGATTGTACCGGCAGGTATTGGCGCCCGGTGGACGCATACATCTGAAAACGGACTCGCCCGACCTTTACCGGTTTACCAAAACGGTGGCTGCGCTTTATCAACTGCCTTTGCTGTCGGATTTGGACAATGTGTATGCAGAGAAAACAATCAGCGAGGAGTTGCAGATCAAAACCTATTATGAAAGCCTGGACATTGCTCAAAGCAATCGTGTACATTATCTTGAGTTTACGTTGCCCGACAATATTCCTGCTGAAAAAGATGAGCAGTTAAAACAGTTGTTGCATGAGCCAGCCATTGGTTGAAGGGGTTGATTATTATTTTAACAATGCAGGTTTGATGGTGCTAACCGCCTCCTTTCTGCAGAAGCGCGGCTATTGTTGCGGGAGAGGTTGCCTGCATTGTCCCTATCAATATGAAAACGTACCCGAACCCCGGAAGAGTCAATTATTAGCTGAAAGATCATCCTGAATATGCCAAGAAAAGCAACACCCAAAGCAATAAAGAAAAAAGCTGCTCCGCGGAAAAGAACTTCGGATAAAGATTCTTTTTTTGATTCGGTATACGAAGTGGTAAGACTGATACCTAAAGGACGCGCTACTTCGTATGGCGCTATTGCGGTATACCTGGGTACTAAACTGAGCGCCCGCATGGTGGGTTGGGCAATGAATGCGGCGGGTAACGTTACTCTATCTGTACCCGCGCATCGGGTAGTGAACCGCAACGGCATGCTGAGCGGTAAGCACCATTTTCCTGAACCTGGTTTAATGGAAAAGCTGTTGAAGAAAGAAGGGATCAAGGTGAAAGATGATACGATTGTTGATTTTGAAAAAATTTTCTGGGATCCTTCAAAAGAGTTGCTGTAATAAACGCGGTTTTAACTTCAGCATAAACCCTCCGCTTTCTTTCGTTATTTTTTTACGGAAAAAAGTAACGAAAGAAAGTCTGCGGAAATCGAACATCTTCGCGAAAGTAAATACGCGTGAGCATACCTTTCAGCAAATTCCAGTAGCTTACAGTTCAAAATAGGATTGTTATGTCATTTAAAGGGAAAACAGTTTTTATAACAGGCGGCAGCCGGGGCATTGGCAAAGCCATTGCGCTTCGCCTGGCAAAAGAAGGTGCGCAGGTAGTGGTGGCCGCTAAATCGGTAGAAGAGAATCCGAAACTGGGAGGCACCATTTTTTCAGCTGCTAAAGAAATTGTGGAAGCAGGCGGAGAAGCTCTGCCCGTGCAATGCGATATCCGTAGTGAAGAACAGGTAGAGCAGGCTGTAGCTAAAACAATTGAAGTATTTGGAGGAATAGATATTCTGATCAACAACGCCTCGGCTATTTCGCTTACACCTGTTGAAAAAACAGAATCCAAGCGCTACGACCTGATGTTTGACATTAATGTAAGAGGAACATTTTTTGTTAGCCGCGCCTGCATACCGCACTTACGTAAGGGCAGCAATCCGCATATTCTTAATTTATCTCCACCCATTAACATGCAGCCCAAATGGCTGGGTAACCATGTAGCGTACACGATGAGTAAATATAACATGAGCATGATTGCATTGGGACTGGCAGAAGAGTTGAAGAAAGACAAGATTGCCGCTAATACTTTGTGGCCTAAAACCACCATTGCTACCGCTGCTGTTCAAAACCTGCTGGGTGGCGATGCACTGATTAAAATGAGCCGTACACCGGAAATTGTTGCAGACGCAGCATATTATATACTTTCAAGACCATCTGCAACCTGCACCGGCAACAGCTTTATCGACGAGCTGGTGCTGGCTGAGGAAGGCATAACAGATCTGGGCAAATACAGCGTAGTGCCTGGCGCGCAGTTGTATACGGATTTGTTTTTGTGAGCGGTCAGCGATTAGCCGTTTGTTATTTGAGGTTTGGGGTTTATCGTTTATGTTCTAAATCGTAAACCCCAAACGTAAACGATGTATCTCCACTTTCCTCCCCTAACTCACTCCTGCGCCCGGCGCAATTACATTTTCCGGTTTAACGAAATGCAGCTTGCCCGTTGCGTCTTCAGCCATTAATATCATGCCATTGCTTTCTATGCCTCTCATTTTACGCGGGGCAAGATTAGCCACTACTACTACCTGTTTGCCTACAATTTCTTCCGGCGAAAAATGCATGGCTATACCCGATACAATGGTGCGCGTTTCAAAACCCAGGTCTACTTCCAGCTTCAATAACTTGTCTGCCTTTTCTACTTTAGCTGCAGTAGTGATGGTACCTACCCGTAAATCCAGCTTTGCAAAATCGTCGTATACTATTTCGGGTTTTACCGCAGCAAAGGCGTCTGCCTTTTCTTCAAGAGCCACTGCAGGTGCAGCTGCTTTTGCCACAGCATTGGTCCTCAGCTTTTCTATCTGCGCAGCTATTTCACTGTCTTCAATTTTGCGGAACAACAATTCCGGCGCCCGCAAGCTGTATCCTACACTCAGCAGTTTCAGGCTTCCTGCGTTTTCCCAATCCAGCATTTTTTCCACCACTTTCAGCATGTGCAGTATTTTCTTTGCGGTGCCTGGCAAAAATGGATTGATGAGCACGGCAAGGTTGGCAGTTAACTGCAGGCTCAGGTGCAGGCAGTTGTCAATTTCTTTTTGCGCCTGTTCCGCCACAGCTCCGCCCTCTGCTATTTTTTTTGCTTTGATCCAAGGCTCTTTTTCCTGCATATAACGGTTACCCTTACGCGACAGCTCAATCACCTCAAACAACGCTTCCCTGAACCGGTATTCCTCCAGGCTCTTCGTAATTTTTTCTACGCCTTGTTTAATATCTGCTATCAGTTGCTGGTCAACATTATCTATAATGTCATTGTGAAACGCCGGTACCTTTCCGCTGCACAGCTTATGCATCAATACCAATGCGCGGTTTATAAAGTTGCCGAAAATGGCTACCAGTTCACTGTTGTTCCTGTCCTGGAAATCCTTCCAGGTAAAATCATTGTCTTTCGTTTCAGGAGCATTGGCACACAGCACATACCGCAACACATCTTCACTTCCCGGGAAGTCTTTAATATATTCGTGTACCCACACTGCCCAGTTACGGCTGGTAGAAACTTTTTCTCCTTCAATATTCAAAAATTCGTTGGCAGGCACATTGTCGGGTAACACAAAATTGCCATGCGCCCTTAGCATGGCAGGGAAAATGATGCAGTGAAAAACGATATTGTCTTTCCCGATGAAATGCACCAGCTTGGTATCTTCTTTACACCAGTAATCGTCCCATTTATCGGTAAGCTCTTTGGTGGCGCTTATATATCCAATTGGCGCATCAAACCAAACATACAATACCTTTCCTTCAGCATCCGGCAATGGCACTTTTACGCCCCAGTTGCTGTCGCGCGTCATTGCCCTGCTTTGCAAACCGCTGTCCAGCCAGCTTTTGCATTGTCCATACACGTTATTTTTCCATTCCTTATGATCTTCCAATACCCACTGCTTCAGCCATTCTTCGTAGTGCTGCAATGGAAAATACCAGTGTTTTGTTTTGCGTTTTACCGGCACGGCATCGCTGAGGGTGCTGCGCGGGTTAATCAACTGCTCAGGGCTTAAAGTAGAGCCGCATTTTTCGCATTGATCGCCGTAAGCATTTGGATTACCGCATACAGGGCAGGTGCCGGTAATATACCGGTCGGCCAAAAAAACCTTTGCCTGCTCATCGTAATATTGCTCTGTTTCCTTTTCCTCGAACAACCCTGCATCATACAATTTCTTAAAAAAATCAGCCGAAGTATTGTGGTGAACAGCATTGCTGGTGCGGGAATAAATATCGAAGGATATTCCCATCTTTTCAAAGCTGTCTTTTATAATGGCGTGGTACTTGTCTACAATCTGCTGCGGGCTTACTCCTTCTTTCAATGCCCGGATGGTAATGGGAACGCCATGCTCATCACTACCGCCCACAAACTTCACATCCCTCTTTTGTGCACGCTGGTAACGTACATAAATATCCGCCGGTATATAACATCCTGCCAAATGACCAATATGCACAGGCCCGTTAGCATAAGGCAATGCTGCCGTAACCAGTATTCTCTTATAATTCTTCATATATATCTGTAAAAAGGAATGCAAAAGTAACTCAATGCCGCGACATGCGAATGACATCGGATTGAAATCCAATGTTACAAAAGCTTACCGTGCCAATGGCACTGCCGCTTCACCACAGTAAGAACCGTAGGTTCGGACAGATATTGTAAGGAGGGATTTTAATCCCTCCGATACCCCCATGGCAGCAGTAATAACGCCTTTCCTATCTTCGCCTTTTACAGTTTCTAAATTACTCGTATGAAGAAATTTGTTTGCGTCCTGGCATTTGCATTCACCTGCAGCCTGTTTAAACCTGCTTTTGCCAACGAAGGCATGTGGCTGCCTCAACTCCTTGCCGCCTTAAACGAAAAGGAAATGAAGGCAATGGGTATGAAGATCAGCGCGAAAGATATATACGACATCAACAAAAGCAGTTTGAAAGACGCCATTGTGAGCCTGGGTGGATTTTGTACTGCCGAACTTATTTCGGGCGAGGGGCTGCTGCTTACCAACCATCATTGCGCTTTTGATGCCATTCAAAAACACACCACTTTACAGAATAATTATATCGATAAAGGTTTTTGGGCGATGAACCGCGGCGAAGAATTATCGAATCCCGGATTAACGGCAACTTTTATTGTACGCATTGAAGAAATAACGCAACAGGCGTTGCAAAATGTTGCCAATAACATGGAAGAACGCGAGCGTCAGTCGCTGATTGATAAAAACCTGAATGCCGCAAAAGCAGGTATACAAAAAGAAGCATGGCAGGACGTGCTGATCCGTCCTTTTTTTGAAGGCAACCGTTATTTTTTGTTTATTACAGAAACTTATTCGGATGTGCGCCTGGTAGGAGCGCCTCCTTCTTCTATTGGCAAATTTGGAAGCGATACCGATAACTGGATGTGGCCCCGCCATACCGGCGATTTTGCCATGTTCCGTATTTATGCAGATAAAAACAACCGCCCCGCAAGCTATTCGACAGACAATGTGCCCTACAAACCCAAACGGTTTTTAAACATTTCGCTCAACGGACTCAACAAAAATGATTTTACAATGGTATTTGGTTTTCCAGGCCGCACACAGGAATACCTGCATTCGGCAGCAATTGACCAGGTACTGAACCGGCAGAACCCCGCCAAAATTGCCATCCGCACCAAAGCATTGAACATTACGGATAAGTATATGCGCCAGGACCCTTCCGTTAAAATTCAGTATGCTTCCAAATACGCTTCTACCGCCAACGCCTGGAAAAAATGGATCGGCGAAAGCCAGGGGCTGCAGTCTACCAATGCCCTGGCTAAAAAGCAAGCATACGAAGCAACTTTTCAAAAACGGGTAGATGCTGCAGATTCCCTCAGCCAGTATAAAAACTTATTGAATGAGCTCAGCGCCGCTTATGCCTCGTTTGATGCACCTGCGCTTTACCGTGACATTTTTAATGAAACCATTCGCAATATTGAAATCCTCTCCTTCGCCACGCGTGTTATTCCGTTGATCAATGCATCTGCCAAAGGTGAGGCTGCCTACAATAACACACGCGATGGGTTGAAGGAATACAGCATTGAATTTTTTAAAAATTTTCAATCTTCGGTAGATAAAGAAGTGGCTGCTGCATTGCTCGATCTGTATAAAGAAAAAATGCCGGCTGCATACATTCCAAACCTTATTCAACAATCCAACGGTAATAGCACCTCGCTGGTTCAACGGCTTTACAGCAGTTCCTCACTGGTAAGTGCAAACGCCTTTAATAATATTATTGACAAGCCTATGGCGGAAGCAGTGAGCCTGCTGAAATCAGATCCGCTGATACAGCTCGCTTCAGAAATGGGCAAGCTGTATGCCGAAAACAACGTAGACGCCGTTAACGAATGGCAGGTAAAAATAAACAGGTTGCAGCAGGTGTATATGAAGGCGCAAATGGAAGTATTCCGCGAAAAGAAATTTTATCCCGATGCCAACAGCACTTTGCGCGTTACTTATGGAAAAGTAAACGGTTATTCGGCCAAAGATGCGGTAGTATACGACCACTATACTTACCTGGATGGCGTGATGGAAAAATATGTGCCAGGCGACTATGAGTTCGATGTTCCCGCAAAATTGATTGAACTGCACGCCAAAAAAGATTATGGCAGGTATGGCGTTAATGGTAAAATGCCTGTATGCTTTATTGCCTCTAACCACACAACGGGTGGCAACTCGGGCAGCCCGGCTTTGGATGCCTATGGCAACCTTGTTGGTTTAAACTTCGACCGGGTATGGGAAGGTACCATGAGCGATCTTAATTATGATGCTTCCATATGTCGCAATATAATGGTAGATGTGCGGTATATTTTATTTATTGTAGACAAGTTTGCCGGTGCGGGGCATTTGCTGAAGGAAATGAAGCTGGTGAGCGGAGGAGTGAAAGGTGGAAAGTGAAGGGCGTGGTCATTCGAAATCACGGGCTGACAACTGATAGCCAATAGCTGAAAGCTTCCCTGCCATGCAGCGTTATTTTCACCCAACCTGTCAGGTGTGTAGCCCGTATACATACATATTTTAAAGCCCTGACCATGCAACCAGAAAAAACTGTCTATTTTTGCTGTTTTGTTATAGCAATATTATTGGCATCGTGTACCGACACTGCCAGTTCTATAGAACTGCCGGAATCGGTAACAGGTTATAAACCGGTATATGCAAGCAGCCTCAGCGAATACAAAGAAGTATATACCATGCCTGCAAGACCCACCAACAAAGCAGGAAAGATGTATGTGCAAGGCAACCTGCTTTTTCAGGTAGAGCAGGATTCCGGCATTCACGTAATTAACATTGCCGACCGCAGCAACCCTGTAAAACTCGGTTTTATACGTTCGGTGCTGTGCAAGGAAGTTGCTGTTAAGAATGGTTACATATATACCAACAACCTTGCAGACCTTGTGGTAATTGATATCAGCAATATTAGTGCGGTAAAGGTAAAATCAAGAGTAGAAAATGTGTTTCCAGAACTTACGCGTCAATCGCCACCGGCAGACAATGCATCCTCTGTAACATACTTCGAATGCCCCGATCCCGAAAAGGGCTTCGTGGTGGGATGGCAAAGAACTACTATTACCAAACCTAAATGCTGGAAATAATGAAACACTATATAGCGGCAGCCCTGTTTATTTTCTGTGCTATTGCGGCGCTTAACTGCAGTAAAGAAAATGCAACCAATATCAGCACGCCTGGTGCAGGCGGTTCCACCGCCAGGTTTACCATCCTTGGCAATTATATGTATGTGGTGGACAATACCGGTTTAAAAACATTCGACATCACAGATCCTTTAAACCCTACTTACCGCGGCAAAAAAGAATTGGGCTTGAATATCGAAACCATTTTCCCCTATGGAAATAAACTGTTTATCGGTTCTTCCACCACCATGTATATATATTCCACCGCCGATCCTTCCGATCCTCAGCTGGTTGCCAGTGCGCAATACCAGATACAAATGGCCTGCGACCCGGTGGTAGCCAACGAAACAGTTGCATATGCCACCCTGCGTGTAACCAGCGCCTGCGGGGCAGGCTCAAGCCAGTTGGTTGTGTATAATATCCAGGAGCCTTCGCAGCCTAAGCTGGAAATGGCAGTGCCGTTAAACGAACCTTACGGCTTAGGCATGCAGGGGAATGCCCTGTATGTTTGCGACAGGGACGGACTGATCGTATTTGACATCAGTTCTCAATACACACCCGAGCAGAAATTCCAGGTTGGCGACCAAAAATTTTTTGATGTGATACCTTATGGCGATATCCTGATTGCACAGGTGGAGGGAGGCATGGCGTTGTACGACATTGCAACCGACCCGTTAAAACCAGCTTTCATTGAAAAAATAAACAATTAACCTGTTGAAGCCGCCAGCAACACACAACATGCTGCCTGTGCCAGCTAAACTTTATGCCTATATGCTTAAGAAGTTTTGGATGATTTGCATTATTGTAACGGGAGGGCAATATATGCTGATGGCGCAGGATGAAAAACGCTTTCCGGCGGTTACATTGCGAACCAACCCCCTGAGTTTGCTGGAAACCGACGGTAATATACTGCTGGGGGCGGGCATACACTTTTCACCACGCATAGCCATTTCCGTAGAGCCGGGCTGCGTATTCTATCATTTTAACGCAGCGGATGCAAGTGCTAATGCGGCTACAGGGCTTAAGCTTCGCGCCGATGTCAGGTATTTTCTCAGGGAATTTATTCCCTATGGCGCAAACAGGTTTATTCCGTTTGTTGCCGCAGCCTTTCACTACAAAAATGTATTTGAAAACAGAACGGGCGATTTTGGGATGAACTGCATCAATGGTAACTGCGAATATTACCAGCAAAGCGATTACAAATTGCAGCGCCGCGAAACGGGAGCGCTGCTTAAGTTTGGCGCAATGTTCCCGATAAGCCATTCGCGCAGGATGAACGCAGAATTTTTTGCGGGACTTGGCGCCCGTACGCAAAAGTTCAGGTATAAAAACATCCCCCTGGGCGGAACTACTCCGGGAGAGCTTGCCGATGAGGCCAACACTTTTCCTTATATACCGCTTTCAGAAAAGGTAAACTCACCTACGCTATTGCTTTCTACCGGCATTAAGTTTTTTTACTTTCTAACGCCGTCAAAATAGCTGTTACCAGCTTAATATATCGCTATTCGGCAACAGTTATTTTTTAACAACACGGCGTAATTCAAACCACCGCGTTATTGCCTATTTTTACCGCGATTATGAATCGCAAACATTTTTTATCGTCGGTACTAGCAACAGGTGCCGCCCTGCCGGCAATAGCATCGTCGCTGCAGGATGCTGATGCTCCCATCCTCATTCCTCCTGCGCTGCAAAGGGGCGATACCGTTGGCATTACCTCGCCTGCGGGTTTTATTACCATTGATGACCTGCAGCCGGCCATACAAAAAATAGAGAGCTGGGGACTAAAGGTGAGGCTGGGCAATACCATTGGTAAAAGAGATTTCAGCTTTGGCGGCACCGATAATGAACGGGCAAAGGATTTTCAGCAAATGCTCGACGATGCGGGTATTAAAGCTATTATGTGTGCCCGGGGCGGCTATGGTGCTGTACGGATCATTGACGAGCTGAATTTTTCAAAATTCCAGGTTAAACCCAAATGGATCGTTGGGTTTAGCGATATTACCGTTTTGCATTCGCATATCAACAGCAATTGCAAGGTGGCTACTATTCATTCTAAAATGTGCAACAGCTTTCCTGAAAACTGGAACCTGGCCGAGCCTGCGCAAATTGAAACCATCAACTCCATTAAAGACGCATTAACGGGTGTAAAGATGAAGTATACAGCTCCATCAAACGAAAAGAACAGGAATGGAGTTGCAGAAGGAACACTGATTGGCGGCAACCTGAAAACCATTGAAACCCTGGCGGGTTCGAAATCGGAAATAAAAACTGCGGGCAAATTTTTGTTTGTAGAAGATACGGGGGAATACCTGTACAGCATCGACCGGATGTTCTGGAACCTGAAGCGCACCAATAAGCTGTCGCAGCTGAAGGGGTTAATCATTGGTGGCTTTAAAATAAAGCCAGATGAGCCGGGAGAAGAGTTTGGACGAACATTGCACGATATTGTGTGGGAAAAGGTAAAGGAATACAATTACCCGGTTTGCTTTGATTTCCCGGTAGGGCATCAAAAAAATAATTTTGCATTGAAGTGCGGAGTCATGCACCGGTTAAGCGTAACCGCCGCGGGAGCGGAGCTGGGGGAGGTATAGTGGCAGGTGGTAAGAAGTAAGTGGTAAGCAACCTGCATTCTTTTACTGCAACAGCTAAAAATTAAATACATTGTTTTAAACAAGCAGGAGTTGTGTGCTGAGTTCCTTTCCTTTAGGAAGGTAAGTATGGGTTTCAAATTTCAAATCTTTTATGTTCATCATTCCGCCATACCTAAAAAAAGGAGATACTATTGGTATTACCTGTCCGGCTGGCTACATGCCGGCTGAAAAAGCACAAGCCTGCATCAACACATTGCAGCAATGGGGTTATAAGGTAAAAACCGGCAAAACGCTGGGCGGTGAATCGCGCAACTACTTTTCGGGAACAGATAAAGAGCGATTGGATGACCTGCAGGAAATGTTGGATGATAAAAACATACAGGCTGTTTTATGCGGTCGCGGAGGATATGGCGTAAGCCGTATTATTGACGATATCGATTTTTCATCCTTCAAAAAAAAACCAAAATGGCTGATTGGCTTTAGCGATATTACCGTGCTGCATGCGCATATTCACACGCGTTATAAAATAGCCACGCTGCATGCACCCATGGCAGGCGCTTTTAACGATGGAGCCGATTCGATATATATTCAATCGCTAAAAAATGCCTTGCAAGGTAAAAAAGCCAGTTATACGGTTAGTGCGAACGCCGTTCCCAATCGCAAAGGAACTGCAGAAGGCGTGTTGATCGGCGGCAACCTGGCGTTGCTGGCGCATGTTACCGGAAGCGCATCGGAGCCCGACACCAAAAACAAGCTCCTGTTCATTGAAGACGTGGGTGAATATACCTATAACGTTGACCGGATGCTGATTCAGTTAAAGAGAGCCGGTAAACTAAAATCGTTGGCCGGATTGATCGTAGGCGGCTTTACCGATATGAAAGACACGGAACGGCCTTTTGGCAAGCCGGTTTACGAAGCTATTTTTGATTGCGTGCGTGAATACGATTATCCTGTTTGCATGCATTTCCCGATCAGCCATGGAAAAGAAAATTATGCGCTGAAGTGTGGTGTGGCGCACAGGCTCACCGTCAATAACAATAAGGTCACCCTTAAAGAAATGTAAATACTGAGCTGCCCTAAAATGTGAAAAGGACCACCAGCATCTTTCAGCCAGCGATCCGATTCAACCGTCCAATATTTTAAATTATTGCTTAATTATTTTTGAAGAAGCGGTTATACCATTATCGGTGCTGATGCGCACAATGTAAATTCCTTTTGTAAAGCGGTTGGTTTCTGTAACAGCAATGCTGTTGTTACCGGTATTTACCGCAGCTGTTTTCACAGCCTGCAATTGTCCGTCGATATTGTAAATTTTAATGGTAAGCATTGCCTTTTGTGCCGACTTGTAATTAACGTTTAACTGGCTGCTGAAGGGGTTAGGCCATGCCTGCAAAGAATTGTTGCTTTCATTGCTGAACCTTACAGCTTTAACGTCGGTATACTTGTGTGTACCATCTGTTTCTGTTGCTTTAATACGGTAATAAACAACCGAAGCATGGGTTGCGGGCAAAGCTCTGTCTTCGTATTTATAGGTTGCTATATTTTGCTGACCGGCTATTTTTGCAATGGCTGCAAAGTCTACTCCGTTGTTGCTGCGTTCTACTTCAAAATAAGTTCCTGCATCAAATTGCGCAGCCCAGTTTAAAACAGGAATGTCGGCAGAAACTGCAGCAGAAAATCCATTCCATACTACAGGCAAAATACGCTGAGAATACTGCGCTGAGCAAGGATAATAAGAAGCAGTAGTTGTATCGGGAGCCTGAAACGTGCTATAGGTAGCATTGTTGTAAACAGCACCCCATTGATCATCAAAAATCTGGTTGGTCTTTGTGCGGTTTACAGTATATATTTTTAATACATCCTGCGTGTTACCATTGGCTCCAATTTTACCTTGTCCTCCTAAAGTGCTTTTGCCGGTTATATACAAAAACCCGTTGCCATTAATTGTTTTATTGTTGGTAAACAATACGGTCTTAATCACACCTTTATCACTAATGGTAATAGTTCCGCCGTTAGTAAACGAAGAAGCATTTTTGCTGTTCGAAGCCCAAAGCAATCCACTGTTGTATACGTTAGCGCTTGCATTATCAATCTTTATTCCGCTCTCAGCTATGGTACGGCAGGTATTAGTATATGAAACGTTTCCACCTAAGGTTAATGTACCGCCCGACGAAAGCAAACCTGCGTTGATTACATCTCCTTTGGTGGCGTTAAGGTTACCATCAACCACCAGGCTTTTGTTATTCTGGATGGTAACATTTGCGTAAACATTAAATTCGTCTGCAATATCAATATCTCCATTATTGGTAAAACTGCTGTTGTTTGCATTATTATTAATAGCGAAAGAGCTGTTTACCGTAAGAAAACCAGAATTAACGAAAGTAATAGTTGTATTGATTGCTACCGAACTTTCAATGCTAACGCTGCCGTAGTTAGCAAAAGTGGAGTTATTGGCGCCACCGTTAAAGGCAAAAGAGCCCTTAATTGTTAAGATGCCGCTGCTGTTATTGGTCCAAACCTGGGCTCCACCGCCATTTGCCTGTACGGCACCATTCACGGTTACGGTTCCATAATTGTCCAGTCCAAAGCCAGTTTCACTTCCAAAAGAGTGAAGAACGGCTGTTCCATAAACCACATACTTACCACGAAAGCCGTTTACAGCGTTTGGCTTTAAAGTTGCACCTGCTGCTACAGTTACTTTGCCGTTGCCGCTCCAGTTGGTAATGGTGCCAGTAAAAGTACCTTGCTTTATGTAAAGGCTATCACCGTTTTGTAAGGTATAAGAAGTTGAACTACCATTATCTATATAAGTAGTTTGGCTGAAAGACAATATCGAAACAGACATCATCAGGGTAACAAGGGCGAAAGTAAAAAGTTTCATTTTGTAAGGGTTTGACTACTGATTTTTTGAAATTTGCCTAGTTATTTATCTATCTGTCTTTAAGTGAAAAACTAAACAAACTAAATATTTACACTTATTTAGAACGCAAAACTATAGTGTAAACACTTACTAAAAAATAGAGTAAACCCTAAATTGACTTTAGTCAATGGAGGAATTGGGGAGATCATTGATGTTTGGTAACCCAGACAGCAATTAACAGCAAAATTTGATGCGGGATTTTACGATAAAATAGTAGTGATTTATCGATAAAGGCGGGGATAGTCGAAAAAAAGGAATTTTTTGGACGTTGATCGAAAATCGGTCCATTTGGTAATATTTACCTGCACGGCGAAGATGCTGCAGGTAGGCATATCATCTACCTTAACTGCAGTGCTGAGAGAGTTTACAAAATCGGTAATGCCCGGGTTATGCGAGAATAATGCTATGTTACTCAATGCATTGTCGAGTTGTTCTATTTCCTTGTAAAAGGCATCGGCTTCTGCCTGGTATAAAGCATCCCGTAAAACAATCTGGTCAGCGCTGAACCCAAACTGTTTTGCAAAATAAGCCGCAGTTTTTCTGGCTCTTTTGGCAGGGCTGGAAATAAAGGAGTCGATAGGAATGTTTCTGTTAAACAGCAATTGGGCCATCATTGGCGCCTCTTGTTTACCCCTCTCGTTAAGGGTTCGGTCAAAATCGCTCACAGATATATCATCCCAACTGCTTTTGGCATGTCGGACAACAACAATGGTTCTCATTTCTCGTAATTAGGGAAACTTCAGTGTCTTGCAAAAGATAGCCATGAATTCCGAAGAATTTCAAAAGGGTACCTAAATTAAAAAAATGTAAAACACATAGGAAACGCAGGATCTAAAAACGGGTGCAAAAAAACTTCCTGTGTTTCAACAAAAATCAAGCCAATCAAACAAATTAATAGCCTCTTACATTTTTTCCTTCCATGTAATTTATAAACGCCTTATTCACAACCTTGTTTCCGCCCGGAGTGGGGTAATTGCCGGTAAAATACCAGTCGCCGGTATTGGTTGGGCAGGATTCATGCAGATCTTCAATGGTTTGATAGATTACGTCGATCGATATATTTACATCGGGCGGAGTGATCAACTGTGCGATTTTTTTGGAGATGGCTTCTGCAGTAAATGGTTTATATACCTGGCGCACAACGTTTTCGGTATGAAGCTGGTTGTTTCTTTCCAGTTCCCTGCAGCGGTCGTATAAATCCTGCAGCAGGTGTTCCATTTTATGTTCTTTAATAAGCTCAATGGCTGCCTGAAAGGCAATAAATTCTCTCATCTTGCTCATATCTATCCCGTAACAGTCGGGATAGCGGATCTGGGGGGCAGACGATACAATGATCACCCGCTTGGGTTCCAGCCGCGACAGCATACGCACAATGCTCTCTTTCAACGTAGTTCCTCTCACAATCGAGTCATCTATCACCACTACCGTATCTTCCTTTTTACGGATAGATCCGTAAGTAATGTCATATACGTGCTGCACCAGTTCATTACGGCTCACATCTTCCGTAATAAAAGTGCGCATTTTTACATCCTTGTTGGCTATTTTTTCCACCCTTATGCGCCTGTTCACCATCTCCGCCAGCTTTTCTTCATCAAAATCCTTACCCCACGATTGTATGCGCTCTACTTTTACCTTGTTCAGGTAATCTTCCATGCCTTTGAGCAACCCGTAAAAAGCCACTTCGGCCGTATTGGGTATAAACGAGAAAACAGTATTTTTTAAGTCGTTGTTGATGGCTTTTAACACCGGACCGCTCAGGTGATTGCCCAGGGCTGTCCGTTCGCGGTAGATTTTTTCGTCGTTGCCGCGCGAAAAATAAATGCGTTCAAAGCTGCAGGCGCGCCTTTCTTTAGGTTCTATTATCTGTTCAAGTTGGTAGCTGCCATCGGCCCTTACTATCAGCGCATTGCCTGGCATCAACTCCAGTACTTCCTTTTCGCTAACATTAAAAGTGGTGCGAATGGCTGCTCTTTCAGAAGCTGCTACAATAATGTCGTCGCTTATATAATAATAAGATGGCCGGATGCCATGTGCATCTCTCATCACAAAGCTGTCGCCATTTCCAATCAATCCGCCAACATGAAAGCCCCCGTCGAAAAGCTTTACCGACTTTTTAAGTACGTTTACAATGTCCAGCTTTTCAGGATGCAGCTCATCTTCTTTTACCAGGAAATGGTGCACCACCTCCATCATCGCCGCCAGATCGCTCTGCTTTTGAAAAACTCCGGGCTCAATATTCACCAGCGAAAACAGTTCTTCCGTATTCACCAGGTTAAAGTTGCCAGCCAATGCCAGGTTCAATGCCGGCGCGGTATGGCATTTTATAAAAGGGTGGCAAAACTCAACATTGTTCTTGCCCTGTGTTCCATAACGCAAATGCCCCAGCAACAGCTCTCCCATAAAGCGGAGATTTCCTTTCATTAACCCAGGATGCTTTTTGATATCTGGCTGATATTTCTCCAGCTCCGCCAACTCTTCCGACACCTGCCTGAAAAGATCAGCAATGGCCATGGTTTGAATACTCCGGATGCGGTGCATAAACGGGTATCCTGGTTCGGTATCCAGTTTTACCGCTGCAATGCCCGCGCCATCCTGCCCGCGGTTGTGTTGCTTTTCCATTAGCAGGTACAGCTTGTTAAGTCCGTACATCACCGTACCATACTTCTGAAGGTAATAAGAGAAAGGCTTTCTGAGTCTGATGAATGCTAAACCGCATTCATGTTTGATAGGATCGCTCATGAAGAGTTTTAAAGAAGCCGCAAAGTTACGATGTTTACACGTAGAAAAAGCAATAAAAAAGCCTGCCGGCTAAATCGGCAGGTTTAGGATCCCTCATAGGTGAGCTTTGTGATGCCGCGTACAGCTTAACCGTTTCGCCTGGCCTTTAATTGCTCAAGTATTTTCCTTTGATTTTCAACTTCCTGGCTCTGGCTTTGCTGCTTTTGTTTGTTCGATTCCAGGTCGTCCTGCAAACTTTTGATCTTTTTTTCAAGCGATGCCTGGTCTTTTACCAGGTCGTCGTATTTTTTTTCAGCCTTTTTGGTAGCTTCCTCCTGCGCCTGTATGTCTTTTTCAAGCTTGTGCGCGGTAGAATGCGCGCTTACCTGGCTGTAAAAACCTTCCGATGCAAGCAACGATCCTGCCATCAGCGCCGGACTTGCATGGTCGTCGGGCTTACTAATAAAAAAATGCACCACGCTCACTTCTTTCTCTTTCCTGCTTTTACGATCAACCTTTACATGCAAATCGCAAGGTTCATCGCTGATCTCCTTATCATTAACACCTTTAAATATCAGCCAGCCTTTACTTTCTTTGGGTTTGTAACCGGCTTTGGCCATTTTATTTTTGATAGCCTGCTCAACAATTTCGGGCTCATTGTTAATTTCCATCTTCTTAACGGTTCTCTTGACTTTGTCAAACTCAATGGTACCTTCGCTAACCTGGGCAAATGAAATTGTGGAGCTGATTAGTAAAACGAGCAGGAGTAAAAAATAACTTCTCATCCGCAATAGATTTTTGGTTCAGACGAGAAGTTAAGAAAAAACGGTTGCATCTCAACAAAAAATATTCAAAAACTCTTTCTGCACATACAGTACCTTTATCCGCATTTTACTTTGTTGTTTAAACATTTTTGTTTTTGGCAGGCATTAAACAATTAGCAGGACAAACGTTGTGGTACGGCGTAAGCAGTATTATACCAAGGTTACTTAACTATTTACTTACTCCCTATCTTACGCTTAAACTTTCGGGTGCCAGTTATGGTGATATGACGCTGGTATATGCATTGATCTCATTTCTATTTATCGTGTATACCTATGGGTTAGAAACAGCTTATTTCCGCTTCAGTCAAAAGCAGGAATATGCAGCGGATTTGTACAATACCACCAGTGTTTCCATTATTACTTCTACCATTTTATTAACGGTGGTGCTATGGTTCTTTATTGAACCGCTGGCAAGGCTTACCAATGTGCCGGAGCATCCGGAGTATATTAAAATTGCATTGTTGATTGTTGCATTTGATACATTGGCGGTTATACCATTTGCCAAATTAAGGCAGGCAGGGCGTCCTGTAAAATATGCAGTAATACGTATCTCAGCTGTATTGCTCAACATTGCTGTTTTGTACTTCTTTCTTTCCATCAGTCCCAAACTGGCAGCGTCCGACCCCAACAGTGTATTTACAGTTATCAGCAACAGCAATTTCGAAACTACTTATGTTATTATTGCCAATGCGCTGATGTCGCTGTTTACCGTGGTGCTTTTATGGAATGAAATCAAATCTATCCGCTGGCGCTTTAATGCAACCCTCTGGAAAGAAATCATGATCTATTCTTCACCTATGCTTATTGTAGGCTTTGGCGGCATGATCAACGAAACACTGGACCGTATGATGCTTGGCTGGTGGGGCATACCCGTTGCAGGTGGAACTATTAAAGACGACATTGGCACGTATGGAGCGTGTTATAAATTGGCCATCCTTATTTCCTTGTCTATACAGGCATTCAGACTGGGCGCAGAACCTTTCTTTTTTAAACAGGCTTCGGGCGATAACCCCCAGCGTGTATACGCCCGCGTTATGAAGTTTTTCGTGATCGTGCTTTGCCTGATGTTCCTGTTTGTATCGCTTTATCTTGACATCTGGAAGCATTTTATACAGAACAAGGCCATGTGGGCGGGACTGAAAGTAGTGCCGGTGTTATTGCTGGCTAATATGTTCCTGGGCATTTACTACAACCTTTCGGTTTGGTATAAGGTAACCAACAAAATAAGCTCGGGCGCGTGGATCACAGTATCGGGAGCAGTAATCACCATCCTCATCAATTATATTTTTATACCTAAATACAGCTACGTTGCATGCGCCTGGGCTACTTTTTTCTGTTACCTGGTAATGATGATTAGCTGTTATGTTTGGGGACAAAGAGCATACCCGGTGCCTTACGCCTGGAAAAAGCTGCTGGCTTATATAGTAATAGTAGTGCTGTTGTTTTTAGTGCATAAATGGTTTACAGGCTTGTGGAGCAACGAAATATTCAGCATTGCATTGGCAACGGCTATATTATTGGGCTTTGGCGCATTTGTTTTGAAAATCGAAAAAAATGAATTCCAGAAAATGCCGGTTATTGGCAAATACATCCGATAGCTATGTATCCATATATTAAAGCGCTGCATATCATTTTTGTGGTTACCTGGTTTGCGGGATTATTTTACATGCCTCGGTTACTGATATATAACAGGGAGGCGCAAGACAAACCGGAACCTGCCCGCACCATTTTACAGCAACAGTTTACTGTTATGATGAAACGGCTTTGGTTTGGCATTACCTGGCCTTCGGCAATACTGACGCTAATTTTAGGGCTGACCACCATGGTTACAAGTGGCTGGCATAAATTATTGTTTCAACCTGAAGGGAATTGGCTGCTGCTGAAACTGGGTTTTGTATTGCTGCTGTATGTATACTTTATTGTTGAACACAACATGTTCAGGCAGCAGGTTAACGGCGTATTTAAACACAGCTCGCAGCAATTAAGAATATGGAACGAAATAGCCACTATTTTTCTAATTGCCATAGTAATGCTTGTGGTGGTAAAACAAAACATGAGCGTTGTATGGGGTCTTGCAGGATTGATATTATTCATCATTATACTCATGAGCGCCATCAGGATTTATAAACTGATGAGGAGCAAAGGTCAAAAGTAAAAGGTGAAAAAAGGCTTTTCATTTTTGATCTTTCCCCTTTGACCTTTCATTGTTCCCTCCTTTCATCTTTCCCTTCTCACCTTTCACTTCGCAAGATTCCGCTTCTCGAAAACAAATTTCCGGATTGTAGAAAACAAGCTTGGGCGGCAAAAATACCTTTGTTGCCACATTAGCTTACGCGCCTGGTGTTTTTTCAATCTGCAAGTATTTCTTTATGAGGTACAGGATCTTTTTTGTTTTGAGTTTGATACTACTGGGAAATATTGTCCCGGCAACTGCACAGACACAAGGTGAAATTGCCGGTAAGGTTTTTACAAGTGATGGCTTACCCGCAGTGGGCATTAGCCTGTATTTAAAAGATTCCCGTTTTTCCACCGTAACCGATCAGTCAGGAACATTCCGCCTAAAAGTTCCGCCCGGAGCATATACATTATTATTTGAAGCGGTTGGCAGCCAATCCGGATCCGTTTCAGTGTTGGTTAAAAGTGGCGCTTTTACAGAAGTTCCGGTTATTACACTTACACAAACTTCGAAACAATTACCCGAAATAATTGTAACGGGACAGTACGGAGCACAATCGCTTAAAAATTCGGTTTACAGGGTGCGTTCCATTGGCAAAGAACTGATATCGATGCGGAATGCAACAGATGTAATGGGCGTATTGAACAACGAGTTGGGCATTCGCTTTAACACAGACAATACGTTAGGCGAAACGGATATACAAGTGATGGGCATGTCTGGCCAGAATGTAAAAGTTCTGCTCGATGGCGTGCCACTGGTAGATCGCGGCAGCATTCGCCAGAGCCTGAGCCAGGTAGATATCAATATGATTGAAAAGATAGAAATGGTTGAAGGACCGATGAGCGTAATATATGGAACCGATGCATTGGCAGGTGTTATCAACATCATCACAAAAAAAAACACTGTTGCCTTCCAAAACAACTATAGCATCGGTGCACGCATACAAGAAGAAACAGCAGGAAAAGAATACAATGCGTTTTCTAAAAAGGGTCTGCACAATCAGAATATACATGCAACCTGGGCACACAAATCTGGTTTAAATGCCGGAGGGAGTATTACCAGGAATAATTTCGGCGGCTGGCGGGGAACAAAAGCAGATCGGCAAAAAGACTGGCGGCCGAAAGATCAGCTTCTTTCAAATGCAACAATCGGCTATCGAAATGGAAAGGTGAATACCTGGTACAGGTTCGACTTTGTTGACGAAACAATTACGCTTGAAGGCCCGGTCACTTCGAATGTAGCAACTGACCAGGAATATATTACACGCCGCCTAAATCACACACTACAAGTTGATTGGTTATTGAATGAAAAATTAAGTTTTAACGGCAGCTTCTCGTATCAGGATTATCGCCGCCGCACCCGAACTACAGATCTTGACGTGTCAACCGGAAAACGAACTTTAAATACACGAGTAGAAGGAGGACAGGATATTTCTGAATTTGGTACTGTATTTTTCCGGGGAACAACTGTGTACAAAGCCTCGCCGTCAGTCTCTTTTCAACCTGGAATAGAAGTAAAGTCAGACCAGACCAGCGGCCCCAGAATAAAGGGCAATCCAACTATCAACGACTATTCCGCTTTTATTTCTGCAGAGGTTAAGCCAGCCAATTTTATGAACATTCGCCCCGGCATACGATTTTCAAAAAACTCTGTATATAACGCACCGCCGGTAATTCCCTCCCTGAATACCAAAATCACTCTGAATAAAAAAACAGATCTACGGCTCTCTTATGGCAGAGGTTTTCGCGCTCCGGCACTGCGCGAATTGTATTTCGATTTCCAGGATGCCAATCACAACATTAGCGGGAATCCGGGATTGAAGGCGGAGTACTCAAACAGCTTTACAGGCTCGCTCACCTTGCAGGCAATTGAAAAACAATTACTGAAGTTTACTACCACCCTATCAGGATTTTACAATCAATTTAAAAACCGCATTGACATAGCTACCAATGCCAATACTGCCGACCCCAACGACTATTACTACCTGAATATTTACCAATACAAAACAACCGGCGGAACATTTGAAAATAATTTGCATTGGAAAGCGCTTCATGTAACGCTAGGACTGTCTTACATTGGAAGATACAATGACTATTTTGGAGATAACACTTACGACAATACGAAGACGTTGCCTCAATTTGTATGGTCGCCCGAGATTAACAGCAACATACTTTACCGATTTGATAAAGCCGGAGTTAAATTAGGCTTGTTCTATAAATACACCGGCAAGTTGCCTCAATACCAGCTTACCACAAACGCTGATGGCCAGTCATCTGTTGTTTTAGGCAATATAGCCGGCTTTCATACTGCCGACTTCAGTGCATCCAAAAATATAGGAAAATATGTGGTACTGAATACAGGTGTTAAAAACATCTTTAACGTAAAAACGCTCAATAACAGCATACAAAATTCCGGCGGGGTTCATTCAACCGGGGGAGATATACTGAGGTCTTATGGAACATCTTTTTTCCTGGGACTTTCATTTGAGTGGAAAAAATAAAATCATTTATACACATCCTTAATCATACGCACATGAAACAATTACTGTACTTTTTTACTGTACTCTTTTTTGTCGGAACTTTTGCTTCCTGCAAAGACAGTGATCCGCCGTTGCCTGACAACCTGGCTAATTTTGAATCGAATGAAATGGGATTGACTCCCGACTTGTCGGATAAAGAAATCAAGATCAACCTTTCGCGCATAACCAATACCGACGTAACCGTTACAGTTAGCTTTGCTGCCACAGGCGTAACATATGGTACAGAATTTACTACCACCCCTGCAGCAAGCGGAACCAATATTACGTTAACCATTCCTGCAGGCAGCACTGGCACATCATTTAAATTGGTGAAAAAAGATGATATTTTCCTGTCGGGCAGAGAAGCGGTAACCTTTACCATTGCTTCGGCTACCTCACCAATTGTATTGGGAAGCACCAAAGAACTTACCGTTAGTTTTTCTGCGATTGTTTCAAACGGATCGCAATTAACACTCCAAGGAAAAACATCAACCTCGAACTATACCAATTCTGTATACGTAGATCTAAGCAACAACGTGCAAACGCCCATTGACAGGAAAAGCTGGAATTTAGGCTTTGAGAACGGCGCGGATTTCAGGGTTATCATCAACCCTTCTTATCAAAGCACCACAGCGCCCATTAACAAAACAGACATGGCAGCTTTTAAGATCAGCGATACCACCGGCATCCGCCTTGACCATGATATCACTGACCCCGAAACAGCAGTGCTTGTAGATTCGTGGGATGGTGATCTTACCAAAACCGCAATTGCTCCAATTGCTGCCACGGAGGCTGAGAACAAAATTTACTTATTAAGTTTTGAAGGCAGCAAAGAAAGAGACAAGTGGTATAAACTGAAAATAACACGCAACGGAAGCGGGTATAAAATTCAATATGCATTGGTAGGCGAAACAACTATTAAAACGCTGGAAGTTCCGAAGAACGAGGCCTACAATTTTACATTTGTATCGCTTGAAACCAATAAGATTGTTGATGCAGAACCACAAAAAAGCAGATGGGATATTATGTGGGGTTACAGCACCTACAACTCCGGGTTGGGATCGCCCTACTGGTTCCAGGATTTTGTGTTGCTGAATTACGTGGGAGGTGCCGAAGCGGCTGAAGTAATGGAATCTACGGTTACTTACGATGCATTTACTGAATCAAATATTGGTGCCGTTACATTTTCAAAAAAACGCGACGCCATCGGCAGCAAATGGAGAAAAGGTGGCAGCCAGTCTGGCCCCGGCTCTATCTACCGCGATCGTTTTTATGTAATCAAAGACCCCTCCGGAAATGTATACAAACTTAAATTCGTAAGCTGGGGCGGCGGTGGCGACAACGGCGAAAGAGGCAAACCAGTCATCGAATACAAGCTGGTGAAGCAGGGATAAAATTTTCTTCTCATGTTTTAATATCAAATACCGGTTTCTCTAGCCGGTATTTTTTTTATCAGCCTTGGCTGAGTGACTGTAGACCTGATCGCTTCCCCTCTTCTTTCTTCCTCATCGCGCAACTATTTTTCCTGATTTAATAAACCGTTGCCCCGCATTTCCGGGATTTTTGTACTTCAACTTTCCACTGTTATGATCTGTTCTCAAAGAATATGGATTAGTCTGTGTGCTGCTGTTTTGTTGTTTGCTTCCTGCACTCCGGAAGTAAAGAAGTCCACCATCAACCCCGAAAGGATTGTGTCCCTCGATGGCTCTCTTACTGAAATCATTGCTGAATTAGGTTTTGAAAAAAACATTGTTGGTGTTGATGTAACCAGCACCTATCCCGCTTCGGTAAACACTTTGCCTAAAGCCAGCCATACCCGCACCGTAAATCCCGAGGCAGTTATTGCCATGAAACCCACCGTAATTTTTGCGCTCGAAAAAGGAATGAAAGCCGAAGTGGAGCAGCAGCTCCGTTCTGCCGGTCTGCCCATTGTGATTCTAAAAAAGGAATATACCGTGCAGGGCACCAAAGACCTGATAAAACAAATAGCTGATACTTTAGGCAAAAGTGATAAAGTGGAAGGGATATGGAAGCAAATTGACACAGACCTCGCAACGGTTAAACCCTACGACACAAAACCTAAAGTATTATTTGTATATGCCCGTGGCGTTGGCGCTATGAGCGTGGGTGGAAAGAATACTGCGCCGGATAAAATGATTGAGCTGGCGGGCGGTATTAACGCCGCATCAGAAATTGAAGATTTCAAACCATTTACGCAGGAAGCATTGATACAGGAGAACCCGGACGTGATTTTATTTTTCGATAGCGGTTTGGAAAGCCTAGGTGGTATTGACGGCTTGCTGAAAATACCAGGCATTGCAGCAACCAATGCCGGCAAGAACAGGAAAATTGTAACGATGGACGGACAACTATTGGCAGGCTTTACGCCCCGTGTTGGAAAAGCTGTGGCCCGGTTATCGGAACTCATTCACCAATAAATATTATTGCAACCCTGGAGAGAACATGAAGGCAGGCTCACTGATAACAGCATTGATTGGAATTTTGATGATAGCGATCATTCTTTCGGTTGGATCGGGCGCATTGTATATATCGCCGACACAAAGCCTTACCATCCTGCTGAAACAAACAGGCATACAGCTCAATGTTGGCTATACCGATCAGCAGGAAGTAGTGATCACCGCTATACGGCTGCCACGGGTGCTGTTTGGCATTTTTATCGGTGCTACCTTGTCGATGTGCGGTACGGCCATACAGGGATTGTTCAGAAATCCCCTGGCCGACCCAACACTTATTGGCATTAGCAGCGGCGCGGCGCTTTTTACAGTGATCATGATCGTATTGGGCTTGCAATTATTTGGCGGACTATTTAACCTGGTGGGTGGATATGCACTGAGCATTGCTGCCTTTTGCGGAGCTTTTGTTACAGCCCTGCTCATATATCGCATTTCGCAGGCAGGTGGCAAAACCATTGTAAGCACGATGCTGCTTGCCGGCATTGCCGTCAGCGCAATGGCAGCGGCCGGCACGGGCATTATGACGCTAATGGCGAACGATGCACAATTGCGCAGCATCACCTTCTGGAACCTGGGTAGCCTGGGAGGAGCGAACTGGCAAAGCCTGGCAGTGTTGGTGCCCATTTGCACGATTTGCCTGGTTGGTCTGCCACTGCTGTCCAAACCTTTGAATGCACTGGTGCTGGGCGAAACCAATGCATCGCACATCGGCATTAATGTAGAAGCATTAAAAACCAAAACAATTGTTTTAACGGCACTCGGTGTTGGAGTGTGCGTTAGCGTGAGCGGCATTATTGGCTTTGTAGGTTTGGTAACGCCGCACATTATACGTAAAATGATAGGTCCCGAACACAAGCAGGTATTTATTGCCTCTGCACTGCTCGGCGCCATCATTATGGTAATTGCCGATCTGCTTTGCCGCACCGTTATTGCACCCATTGAAATTCCAATAGGTATTGTTACGGCATTGCTGGGTGCGCCCTTCTTTTTATACCTGTTATTAAAAGAGAAAAAAACACAGATCGTTTTTTAATGTTGAAGGTATCAGACATATGGTTTAAAAACAGGCGCCGCTATTTGCTTCAAGGCATCAGCTTTGAATTGAAGGCAGGTGAAGTATTGTCGGTATTAGGCGCAAACGGTGCGGGCAAAAGCACGCTCTTAAAAAACATCAGCGGAGAATTACAACCGTACAAAGGATCCGTTTTATTTAAAGAAAAGTTGCTTGCTTCCTGGAAAAGCCAGGACATTGCCCGGCAAAGAGCGGTGCTCAGTCAACAATACCAGGTATCACTTCCTTTCACTGCAATGCAAATTGTAATGATGGGGCGATATCCCTATTTTAAAAATCATCCTTTACCTAAAGACCACGATGTGGTGCAGCAATGCTTTCATTTTGCCGGCATCGGGCATCTGGCAGATCGCAATTACCTTACACTAAGTGGCGGCGAACAGCAGCGGGTGCAAATTGCAAGGGTACTGGCACAGTTGTGGGAGGATGAATCGACAGATAAATTACTGCTGCTCGACGAGCCCGTTAGCGCGCTGGACATACAATACCAGCATCACATTATGCAGCTCATTCAAAAGCTTGCAGCACGCGGATTTGCCATTATAAGCGTGGTGCACGACCTTAACCTGGCATTGCAATACAGTAACAGGATATTGCTGCTAAAGGATGGAAAGCAGGTAGCCTTCGGCGATATCTCACTATTAAACAGCAATCATATAAAAGAAGTGTATGGAGTGAAATCAGCCGTGGTTTCGCACCCTGGCGAAAACAGGAAATATTTTATTATAACAGAATAATCTGCAATCAAAAATCATCAATATGTCAGCAACAACCTCCACCTTGTTGGAAAAATATGAAGAAGCAAAAATGCAACATCCCAAAATGCGCATCAGGGATATTGCAAAACACCTGCAGTCGAGTGAAGCCGAATTACTGGCTACCGGCATCGGAAATCATGTAACACTGCTTAACGACGATTTTGAAAAGCTGCTCAAAGAAATTCACTCAGCGGGCAAAGTAATGGCGCTCACCCGCAACGATCATTGTGTACACGAAAGGAAGGGAGTATACAACAATGTATCTTTTGAAAATCACGTAGGGCTCGTACTCGATCCCGATATTGATTTGCGGTTGTTTATGATGCATTGGAAATTTGGTTTTGCTGTGAATGAAAACGATCGTTTTAGCTTCCAGTTTTTTGATAAAAGCGGGGAAGCGGTTCATAAGATCTATATGCTGGAACAAAGCGATATGCTGGCATACAATCGTATTAAAAATAGTTATGCAGCTCCCGATCAATCCACAACAATCATTACCGAAGCATATGAACTCCCATCGGCAGAAAAAGCAGACAGCGACATTGATGTGAAAGGCTTTCGCGAAGCATGGGAGAAGATGACCGATACCCATCAGTTTTTTGGCATCACCAGGAAATTTGGGGTAACACGCACCCAGGCCTTACGCCTGGCTCCCGAAGGACTTGTACAGGAAGTAAGCAACGACACCGTTGAAAAGCTTTTGCAATACTGTGTAGACGAACAAGTGCCCATCATGATATTTGTGGGTAGCCGTGGTTGTATACAAATACACACCGGTGAAATCTTTAAATTATTAAAAACTGGTCCCTGGTTCAACATACTCGATCCCGAGTTAAACCTGCATTTGCGAACAGAAGCCATTGCGCAAAGTTTTATAGTAAAAAAACCAAGTGAAGACGGAATTGTAACTTCGCTCGAAATTTTTGACAAAGAAGGCAACCTGATCGTTCAGTTCTTTGGTAAACGTAAACCCGGTATACCGGAGTTGGAAAGCTGGAGGGCGGCGGTGAGGAAAGTGGTAAGTGATAAGTAGTAAGTGATAAGAAAGCAGCATCAATGCCTGCTGTCTTTTTACCTCTGCCTTTGCCTTATGCCCTACGCCTTATACCTTACACCTAAAATAAACGCATGCAATACGACATTGAAAGCATTAACCATTTAATCCGTAACAGGCGATCGGTATTTCCCGATCAATTTGAACAGGGCAAACAAATTCCTGATGAAATTGTTGAACAAATTCTTATCAACGCAACCTGGGCGCCTAACCATGGACGTAATGAACCCTGGCAGTTTACTGTATTTACAGGTCAGGGATTACAGAAGTTAGCCAACTTTCAATCGTCGCTTTATAAAGCAGAAGCAGGCGATAACTTCAGCGATGCCACTTTTACCAAATTGCAGAAGCAGCCGCTAAAAGCTTCGCATATCATTGCTATTGGTATGAAAAGAGGAATGAACAGGCGTATACCCGAAATAGAAGATATTGAAGCGGTAGCTTGCGCGGTACAAAACATCTATTTGTCTGTAAGCGCATACGGCCTTGGCGGTTATTGGACAACGGGAGGTGTTACCTATAAGGAATCTGCCAAGTCTTTTTTTAATCTGGGCGATGATGATAAGTTGCTTGGATTTTTTTATTTGGGTTATGTAGCCGTACCCTCCGCCAGTTCACAACGAAATACAACAGGAAAAATTCAGTGGATTAGAAATGCTGACTAAGTGATTGCATTGATGGGATAATTAAATCAGTACTCAATTACCTATCCAACTGCCTAACTTACTTAACTATTCAACTGACTTACTTAATAAAAATGAGAAGGGAGCACGACTGCTCCCCTCGATCCCTAATCCCTAAACCCTGGAAAAATTTTAATTAATTATAAAGATGTAACAATTTATAAATGTTTGTATGTAATATCATTATCGTTCATCGCAAATATGTAACACCATTTTCAGAAATTGTGCCAAACATTGATAATGTGGATATTCACTAATAAAAAATATTTTTTCAACTGTAACTATACGTGTATCCATTGACTGTAGCACAAAAAATATTGGCGTACTGTGTAGCGTTGTACACAAAAGATACATGTACGTGGGAAATTGTTACCACAATTTATTGAAAGAACTACCGATGACGCATAAGAATAACCTATACGTCCGTTTTGTATTGCTCTCAGCACCTCTGCAATCGAGCATCTATATCTTTTGTTACTTACATTAAAAACAAAAAATAAGCCACTTCACTGTGCGATTAATGCCTGCTCTCTCAACAATTTGTGTGTGCGATAATTTTAATCTGCTGCATGAAAGAAGGCATTCTGAGCAATGACAATCGTTTATACCAAAACGTGGCATATTGTATAAATCTCTTTTAACGCCCCGGGCAACCGGCCTTAAATCGCCTTTATTTCTGTAACTTCGCCCACATTTTTTTGGCACATATGGCTACAAAATATAAGGAATACAGAGGGCTGAATTTACCGGAAATTGAAAAGGAGGTTCTTTCAAAATGGGCTGATAATCAATCGTTTGAAAAAAGTGTTTCCTTGCGTCAGGGAGCCACGCCTTTTGTTTTTTACGAAGGTCCGCCCAGCGCTAATGGCATGCCCGGCATTCACCACGTTATTTCACGCACCTTAAAAGATCTTGTTTGCCGCTACAAAACCATGCAGGGATTCCAGGTAAAACGTAAAGCCGGATGGGATACGCACGGATTGCCTGTAGAGTTGGGCGTGGAGAAAATGCTGGGCATTACCAAAGAAGACATCGGCAAAAAAATATCTGTTGAAGAATACAATGTTACCTGCCGTAAGGAGGTGTTAAAGTATAAAGACAAGTGGGATGAGTTGACCAACAAAATGGGGTATTGGGTGGATCTGTCGGATCCCTACATCACTTTCGAAAACAATTATATTGAAACACTGTGGTGGTGCCTGAGTGAGCTGTATAAAAAAGGATTGTTGTACGAAAGCGTAAGCATACAACCTTACTCCCCTGCCGCCGGAACAGGTTTAAGTTCACATGAGCTGAACCAACCCGGCACCTATAAAATGGTGAAAGATACTTCTGCCGTGGCAATGTTCAAGGCTGTGAAGAATGAAAAAAGTAAATTTCTTTTTGATGCTGCAGGAGATGATGAAGTTTTCTTTCTGGCATGGACAACTACACCGTGGACTTTACCCTCTAACCTTGGGCTTACTGTAGGAGGTAACATTGAATATGTATTGGTAAAAACATTTAATCCTTATACGCATCTTCCTGTAAATGTAGTAGTGGCTAAAACATTGGCGAGCAAATATTTTAAAGCGGAAGATGAAAACGGTGATTTTGAAAATTATACTGCCGGCACCAAAACGCTCCCCTGGAAAATTCTCACTCAGGTTAAAGGGCGCGACCTGGAGGGTTTGCAATACGAGCAATTACTGCCCTTCGATGCCAACTCACCTGCGGTAGTAGAAAAAGATACGCCCGGAGCCAGACCCTTCCGTGTGTTGGTAGGCGATTTTGTTACTACAGAAGATGGTACCGGTATTGTACACACGGCTCCTGCTTTTGGTGCGGATGACTTTAAGGTGGGAAAGAAATACAATATTGGTATACTCACCATGGTAGACAGAACGGGCAAGTTTGTAGAAGGCTTGGGTGAATTCAGCAATCGCTATGTAAAAAATTATAAAGACGAAAAGGATTACGTAGATGTGAACGTTGACATCTGTGTAAAACTCAAAAAAGAAAACCGCGCTTTTAAAATAGAAAAGTACGAACACAATTATCCTCACTGCTGGCGTACAGACAAACCGGTACTGTATTATCCGCTCGATGCATGGTTCATTAAAACCACTGCGCTCAAAGACAGAATGGTGGAGCTGAACAAAACTATTAACTGGAAACCAAAATCTACCGGCGAAGGAAGATTTGGCAACTGGCTGGAAAATATGGTGGACTGGAACCTGAGCCGCAGCCGCTATTGGGGCACACCGCTGCCCGTGTGGAGAACAGAAGACGGCGAAGAAGAAGTTTGCATAGGCTCTATAGCGGAGCTGAATGCCGCTATAAAAAAAGCAAACGAAGTATTGGGAGGAGATGTGAACAAACATTACCTGCACGATGGTATCCTGGATCTTCATAAACCTTATGTAGACGAAGTGGTATTGGTGAGCAAGAGCGGCAAACCAATGAAAAGAGTGCCGGACCTGGTAGACGTTTGGTTCGATAGCGGTGCTATGCCTTATGCACAATGGCATTTCCCTTTTGAGAACAAAGAGATATTTGCACAGAACTATCCCGCCGATTTTATTGCAGAAGGGGTGGATCAGACCCGTGGATGGTTTTATACCCTGCATGCCTTAGGCAGCCTGCTGAAGGAATCGGTACAGGAAGAACTTGCCAAAGCTGGGTTTACAGTAGATGATATAAAATATCCCGGTTTGGCTTACAAAACCTGCGTGTCTAACGGACTGGTGCTGGATAAGAACGGCAATAAAATGAGCAAGCGGCTGGGCAATGTGGTAGACCCGTTTAAAACCATTGAACAGTTTGGCGCAGATGCTACACGCTGGTATTTAATTACAAACGCCTCGCCGTGGGACAGCCTTAAATTTGACCTGGAGGGTATTAAAGAAGTGCAGCGGAAGTTCTTTGGCACACTGTATAATACTTACCAGTTTTTTGCCTTATACGCTAATGTAGACGGCTTTGCATTTAAAGAAGCTTATATTCCTGTAGCCGATCGCCCGGAAATAGACAGGTGGATACTATCGTCGCTCAACAGCCTTACTAAAAAGGTAACCGAATACATGAACGACTATGAGCCTACCCATGCAGGACGGGCAATAGAAGATTTTGTAGACGAACACCTCAGCAACTGGTATGTAAGATTATGCCGCCGCCGTTTCTGGAAGCCTGCCCGCCAGGGAAACCAGAGCGACCAGCACGACAAGATCTGCGCTTACCAAACCCTGTTTGAATGCATTGAAACCGTACTGCGGTTAATGGCGCCTATATCGCCGTTTTTCAGCGATGCCGTGTTCAATAACCTGAACGCAGTTGCCGGCAGGCACCAGGCAACATCTGTGCATCATACATTGTTCCCTGTAGCCGATGCCGCGGTAATTGATGAAGCGCTGGAGGAAAGGATGCAACTTGCGCAGGACATCTCTTCTTTAATATTATCGCTCCGCAAAAAGGTGAATATTAAGGTAAGACAACCCTTGCAGAAGGTGCTTATTCCTGTTTTGAACGGACAAATGAAGGAGCAGATTGAAAAAATTGAAGAACTGATTAAAACTGAAGTTAACGTTAAGGAAATTGAATATCTTACAGAAAATAACGGATTCATCAGCAAAAAGATAAAGCCCAATTTTGTGGCGCTCGGCAAAAAACTGGGTCCTAAAATGAAGTTGGTTACCAATGCATTAGCTTCATTTAGCCAGGAAGACATCAGCACCATTGAGCGGGAAGGGATATATAATCTTCAGGTGAACGGCGAAACTATTCCGCTTCAGCTAAACGAGGTAGAAATACAGAGTGAGGATGTGCCCGGCTGGACGGTAGCTAACAAAGGCATGTTAACGGTAGCCCTGGATGTGACCATTACCCCAGCCCTTGAAAACGAGGGAAATGCCCGTGAACTCGTTAACCGTATTCAAAAAATACGGAAAGACAACGGCTATGAACTAACAGACAGGATTTTGGTAAAACTGTCAGAAAATCCAGTGCTGAAACCATCAATTAGTGAATTTAATACATATATTTGCGCCGAAATTTTGGCAGATAAATTAGAATGGTTACCAGATATTACGGATGGTATTGAAATTGAAGTAAATGACATAACTTTAAAAATTTTAGTGACCCAAAAAGCATAAATGCATGGCGACCAATAAGAAAGCGGCAAAAAAAGCTGCACCAGCGAAAGCAGCCAAATCTGCAAAAGCAGCGCCTAAAAAAGCTGTAAAACCTTCAAAACCAGCCCCTAAGAAAGCTGCGAAACCAGCAAAACAGGTTAAAGCTGCAAAACCGGTAGCCAAAAAGCCTGCCCCTAAGCCCGCTAAAAAAGAGGAAGCCAAAAAACCAGCACCCGTTAAAGCAGCCAAGCCTGCTAAAAAAGTAATTGCTCCGGTTAAGGAGGCACCTGCAAAAAAGGCAGTTAAAGAAGCCCCCGCTCCGGTTGCCAATGTAAAACCTGCTATACCCCTACCCACCAAGCCGGTTAAGGTTGCAACAAAAGCAGAGGAACACAAGCCAGCTAAACCTGTTGTAATTCCTAAGCTAAGCACCAATGCCGCAAGAAAATATGAACCTGAATTTACACAATCCGTGCTTGACAAGCCTGTAGCACAACAAAATGGACCAATAATGAGATATAGTGATGCTGAACTACTTGAATTTAAAGACCTCATTCAACGCAAACTGGAAGCTGCCAAAAAAGAACTGAATTACCTGCAAGGCTTAATTACCCGCAAAGATGATATGGGGGGAGATGAGAGCGAAAACAGGTACATGACCATGGAAGATGGCAGCATTAGCATGGAAAGAGAACAATTGAGCCAGATGGCCAGCCGGCAAATTCAATACATTGATCACCTGGAAAAGGCGATGATGCGTATTGAAAACAAAACCTATGGCATTTGCAGGGTAACCGGTAAACTGATAGACAAAGCGCGTTTACGCGCCGTTCCTCACGCCACTTTAAGCATTGAGGCGAAAATGGGATACGCTAAAAACCCGAACGTTCAATAACACTGGTAAAAACATGTGAGCCGGATGTCAAAAGCATCCGGTTTTTTTGTTGCTGAAGCTGTCAGCAGTCAGCTATCAGCCTTCAGCAATAAGCTTACACCTCACAGCTATCCCTTACCTTTCACCCTATCCCTTACACCCTACCCCTTACTTTTTCTGCGGTATTTTCGACTTCAGCAATACCCTGACCGTATGCAGCTGATCACTGTCCGCAAACACATCCTTTGGCAATAAAAAAAAGCTGCGAGGGCTGAAATATAAGTGAAAAAAGTTAGGGGTTTCCATCATTTCGCTAAACTCCCTCCACGCCCAGGTTTTGGTATTGCCCCGGTTGTTGTCTATAAAAAAATGGTTCTCTTCTATACCAACAAAAAACACATCTTTAAACGTTTTCGACCTTTTATAAATGGCAGCGGGCAACCACCAGAAAAAAGCCAGCATGCTGGCTATCCACAAAAAGGAACTGATGAGAAAAGCCAGCGGAGTAACCTTTTTGTAAAAAAACAATGCGGCTGCAAAAAGGGCGAATACATTTACTAAAATGATCATCAGTTTAATTTCCCGCTTACTGATAAAATGATATCTCAAAGCCTGAAGCACCTGCGATTTTTGATAGCTTACTTTTACCTGCATGGCCATGAAGATATACAAAAAAGAAAAGTTTAAACTCCTGATTTACGCATAACACAGAAATTTAAACTTTGGTGTATTTAGTGAATGGTTAAATAGTTAATTAGGTTGAGCGGGTTGCCTGAGTTGTATTCAGCCTGTTTAACTTACTTACTCATTTAACCTCTTAACTTATTCTGGCTTACTCAACGAATGTTCCGGCATTTTTTATACCCGCCATGTGCGGCCTGGTAAGGTGTAATGGACTGTGCGCACGACGAAAGAAAAGCGATAAACAAAATTGCGATGATGAATTGTTTCATTTGATTCCATGGTTTAGGCTGTAAAGAAAATATGGATATACTTAGAAAAGAAGTAATGGATACCTGTATTCTGCCAGATCGCTCTTTTGAATGTTTAAACTCCAAAATCGGCAGAAAACTCCTTTTAATCGTAATCGTCATGTTTACAAGCCATAACGGTAATATATAGCCGATATTTTATCGTTTGGTAACCAGGTATAAAAAAATCCATCCCTCCCGCCCCGGCTGGTGCTCCCGTCATAGCCGGCCACAATTATAAATGCACCATTTATATTTTATATTCCAGACCGCTATTTGTATCTAACTTTGATACATGGCAGTTTTCAAAAAATACCGAATGGATAAGACGGCTTTCAGCATTCAGACATTTGAGGAAGCGGATGACGCCATGCGGGATTACAGTAAATGTACGTTCCAGGAACGGTTACGTATCTATTGGTACCTTACCAGCATTGCCTACAAATTTGATTTGAACAACCCGCCCAAAATGGATAAAACTGCTTTTGGCATGAGAAAACATCAAAGCTGATGCCTGATATTTTCCAGGAAGATTTCAGAGATTTTTTACAAGCGCTTAACGACCATGAAGTAAGGTATATCATGGTTGGTGGCCTTGCCGTGGTGCTTCATGGACACGCAAGAGTGACAGGTGATATGGATATTTGGGTAGATTGCACAGAAAATAACTACAAGAAACTGGTAAAAGCTTTTCAACAGTTTCACATGCCGGTATTTGATATGACATTAGAGCGTTTTTTAAAGATAAGCGCGAACGATGTTTTTTCTTTTGGCCGCAACCCGGTGGGCATTGATATAATGACAATGGTAAAGGGACTGAATTTTGAAGACGCCTATCAACTTTCAACAGTATTTAACGATGATGGACTATTCATCAGGGTGCTGCATCTCAATCACCTTATAGAAGCTAAGAAAGCTGCAGGCCGTCTAAAAGATCTCGATGACATCCAACAACTCCAGAAAAGAAATACCTGAAATATCAAAATTTAAATTTCTGTTATAAGGCTGCAAATAGCTAGACCAGGTTAAGATTGCAGGCAAAAAAAATCCATCCCGAAGAATCGGGACGGATTTGTGTAGGTTTATGTTCCTAACCGTCCTAAATGAAAACTTAAATACTCTTTATTTTTTAGCTGCAGCCCATGCTATTGCCACAGTTCAGGCATTTATAGCAGGTTCCGCTGCGTACTGTAATATGTCCGCAGGTATTACATGCCGGCGCATCGCTTTGCATGCTTTTCAAATGCTCGCTTACTGCATTGGTATTAACCGCAGCCCGTTGCACCTTAGAAGGCTGAACGGCAGATCCTGCATTGGCGGAGCCAACTGGTCCTACCACCCTTACATCGCTTAAAGCTGGTTTGGGTGCATATTCCAGTCCGGTAGGCACATCGTCCCAGTCGTCGTTACCCAGGTTACCGAGTTCAGGCTTGTCAAGCACATGCACGAGGTCGGTTCTTCCCAGGTATTCGTAAGCCAGGCAGCGGAATACAAAGTCAACAATGGAAGTAGTGGATTTGATATTCGGATGATCTACCATACCGGCAGGCTCAAACTTGGTGAACACAAATTTCTCTACAAACTCTTCCAACGGCACACCGTATTGCAAGCCTACAGAAACAGATATAGCAAAACAGTTCATTAAGCTGCGCAGCGTAGATCCTTCCTTGGCAAGGTCAATAAATATTTCACCCAAAGTTCCATCGCCGTATTCGCCCGTTCTTAAAAAGAGCGCCTGCCCGTTGATCTTGGCTTTTTGGGTAAACCCGCGGCGTTTGGTAGGAAGTTGTTTCCTTTCAACAATGCGCGATAACTGGCGTTTTAGCTTGGTATCTACCGACTCCTGCATTCTTTTATGCAACTCTTCCAACAGCTCATCTACAGTAAGTTTGCCCATGTCTATCAACTGGCTGTCTTGCGTAGCAGCTTCTTCTTTGGCTTCAGCCTTGTCTTTGTCTTTTGTTTTTTTGCTGTCGCTTTTGTTGCTGAGCGGCTGGCTCAGTTTGGAGCCATCACGGTAAAGCTCACACGCTTTTAAACCCAGTTCCCAGCTCAGCATATAGCTGTCTGCAATTTCTTCTACGGTTGCTTCGTGCGGCAGGTTAATGGTTTTTGATATCGCTCCGCTGATGAATGGCTGAGCCGCGCCCATCATCCTGATATGCCCGTGAGCATGTATATACCTTTCGCCCTTTTTGCCACATTTATTAGCGCAGTCAAATACTGAATAATGTTCTTTTTTAAGATAAGGCGCACCTTCAATGGTCATGGTGCCACATATGTAATCATTGGCCGCCTCTATTTGTTCTGCTGTAAAACCCAATGCCTCCAGCAGGTTGAAATTCCAGTCGTTGTATTGCTCAGGCGTAAACCCTAATCTTTCAAGGCAGGATTCGCCCAGTGTAAACTTGTTGAATACAAATCCTATTTCAAAAGCCGAAGCCAGCGCGTTGTCCAGCTTTTTGATCTCTTCTGCAATAAATCCTTTTTCACTCAGCGATTGAGAGTTGATAAAGGGCGCTCCCGCAAAACCGGCAGATCCCACCGCATATTTAATAATAGCGTCTGTTTCCTTACCGTTGTAGCCAAGGTTTTTCAAAGCCTGCGGAACCGACTGGTTAATGATTTTAAAGTATCCGCCGCCACTCAGCTTTTTAAACTTAACCAATGCAAAATCAGGCTCCACGCCGGTTGTATCGCAGTCCATTACCAGTCCAATAGTGCCGGTAGGTGCAATTACGGTTGATTGTGCATTGCGGTAGCCATATTTTTCGCCCAGCTCCACAGCTTCATCCCATGCATTGCAGGCTGCTTTCAGCAGGTAATCGGGGCAATATTTAGCCTTGATGCCCTGGGGCTTAATGCTCAGTTGCTCATATTCGTCTGCGTCGTATGCTGCCAGGCGGTGGTTGCGCATTACGCGCATCATATCTTCCTTATTTTCTTCGTAACGGGCAAAGGGCCCGAGAATACCGGCAATTTCTGCAGATGTTTTGTAAGAAATACCGGTCATAATAGCGGTGATGGCACCTGCTATTCCACGAGCCTCCTCACTATCATAAGGTATGCCGCTTACCATCAGCATTGAGCCGAGGTTGGCATATCCCAATCCCAGCGTACGGTAGTCGTACGACAGTTGGGCAACTTCTTTTGAAGGAAACTGCGCCATCAACACAGAAATTTCCAGCACAGTGGTCCACAGCCTTACCGTATATTCAAATCCTTTTACATCAAACAGGTTCTTTTCTTCATCAAAAAATTTACGGAGGTTTACAGAAGCAAGGTTACAGGCGGTATTATCTAAAAACATATACTCGCTGCAAGGGTTGGAGGCCCGGATACGTCCACCTTTGGGGCTGGTATGCCATTCATTGATAGTGGTATCGTATTGGGTACCCGGGTCTGCACAACGCCACGCTGCATACGCAATCTGGTTCCACACTTCTTTCGAAGGAATTTTTTTCATTACCCTGCCGTCGGTACGCGCTTTCAGTTCCCAGTCTTCGCCTTTCTGCAGTTTTTCAAAAAATTCGTTGGGTATACGTACAGAGTTGTTAGAGTTTTGTCCGCTTACGGTTCTGTATGCTTCACCTTCGTAATCAGAAGCATATCCTGCCCCAATCAAAGCAGCCACTTTGTTTTCTTCCTCCACCTTCCAGTTAATGAACGACATTACTTCCGGGTGGTCCAGGTCTAAACACACCATTTTAGCCGCCCGGCGGGTGGTGCCGCCACTTTTGATAGCGCCTGCCGCCCTGTCGCCAATTTTAAGAAAGCTCATCAAGCCGGAAGAGGTACCGCCGCCGCTGAGCTTTTCGCCTTCGCCCCTGATGTTGGAATAGTTGGTACCCACGCCGCTGCCATACTTAAATATACGGGCTTCTCTTACCCACAGGTCCATAATACCGCCATCGTTCACCAGGTCGTCTTCCACGCTTAAAATAAAGCATGCGTGCGGTTGCGGACGTTCGTATGCCGAAGTCGATTTTTTTAATTGTCCGTCAGCAGGATCAACATAATAATGTCCCTGTGGTTTTCCTTTAATGCCGTAGCTTTCAAACAGCCCGGTATTAAACCACTGCGGACTGTTGGGTACACAGGCCTGGTTTAATATATTATACACCAGCTCTTCGTAAAATACGTTGGCATCTTCTGCCGAAGCAAAATAACCATAACGCTCACCCCATACTTTCCAACAGTTGGCCATACGGTGTGCCACCTGCTTTGCCGATGTTTCGCGGCCCAGCGAACCATCGGGCTGAGGCACACCAGCTTTGCGAAAATATTTTTGCGCCAGTATATCCGTTGCTATCTGACTCCATTGCTTCGGCACCTCTACATTCTTCATTTCAAACACTACTTCGCCATTGGGGTTACGTATTACCGATGTACGATAATCGTATTCGAACAGATCAAACACTGATGTGTCATCTTTTGTAAAATGGCGACGAAATTTCAAGCCACCGGTTTGGTTACTGTTGCTCATTCCTTACAAAATTTATAGTATAATGTATACGTGGTTAACTTAATGTTACCAGATGATAAGAGAACGAAAATATCAGCCTAAACGGTCTTATCAAACTGGTAAATATCAACAGTCTGTGGATAAATAAACGATAGCTGCCACGGGGTTTGGTTTGCCTGTTTATGCACACTTGGGTGCTAAAAAAAATTTGGATTTCTGCCCGGATTTGCTTAGTTATAATAAACGCCTTGCTGCTACTGATATAAAAAGAAATTATGTTCTTATCAATATTTCAAAAATGCATTTATAACCTCCTGTTTTGCTTCCAGGATCATTAAAAAAATACTACTGCAGCATCGTTTACAACGATCTTTCAACCAACCAATCTCTATTACAGATAGCGTACTTTTACCCTCATCCGTCCATAAATTTACGCAATACCTATTTTACACTTTTAAAAACGGCTAACCCAAAAAGTTTTTGCATTTTTGCAGATATAGCAACCAATAGCATCAGAATGATCAACCGCATTTATCAATCCATAGCAGAGAAAAAAAAGACAGGCAAAAAGTCGTTTGCGGTGCTGATAGATCCGGACAAAGTTGATAACCTGGAAATTGAAAAGCTGATTGCCTTAACCACCGAAGCACAGGTAGACTACCTGCTGGTTGGTGGCAGCCTGGTAATCAGTAATCACCTTGATGATGTGGTAATCCAGATCAAAAAGCTGACCAACACCCCGGTTATACTTTTTCCCGGCACTCCATCGCAGGTAAGTCGCTATGCCGATGCCCTGCTCTATCTTTCGCTTATTTCCGGCCGCAATGCAGAATTGCTTATCGGCCAGCACGTTATTTCCGCGCCGGCAGTTAAACAAAGCGGGCTCGAAATTATGTCTACAGGATATATGGTTATAGATGGAGGCGCTCCCACTACGGTTTCGTACATCAGCAACGCCACGCCCATTCCCGCCAATAAAAACGAAATTGCCATGTGCACAGCCATGGCGGGCGAAATGCTGGGCATGAAGTTGATTTACATGGATGCCGGCAGCGGCGCGGAAAGAGCCATCACCGAATCGATGATCCGCCACGTTGCCGAAGTAATTGACGTGCCGCTGGTAGTTGGTGGCGGAATTACCACGCCCGAAAAAGCGTATTTGAACTGCAAAGCCGGTGCAGACGTGATTGTAGTAGGCAATGCCATTGAAAAAGATCCGGGACTGATAAAGGATATGAGCGCTGCCATACACAGCATCCCGGTATATTCGTGATTTTTACATTTGATTATCAAAATTTAATCTAAAAAAACGCCCTGCATTTAAAAAATGTATTTTCTTTGCAGGGTTAAAAACTTTATTCAAAGTATATCTCTTAGCAAAATGCAAAAAAATCGCACCACGACAATAGCCGAAGGGTTCGCCGGAACGAACGCTTCTTTGCGTGGGGTTTTTCCTGTTCTTCCAGGAGCAGTTTTTTTCTGTCGCCCAACTCCCTTCAGGGTGCGACGTTGATACTCCCTTCTTCCATAGTATACCTGCTTAACAAAAAGGAACTATGATCCGGGCAAAATGAAACCCGGGCTACTGACGTTTATATGGCCCAATTATGGTGGTTATTAAGTATTTAAAGAAAAATGAAAACCCAGGAACAATTTCAGGTATTGGTTGCAAATGAAAGTCACTTCGACTTTGCCCAGATTATATGCGATGAAATGGCCTCTTCGGCAAAAGCCCGTGGAACGGGAATAGCCAAAAGAAGTCCCGAATATATACAGCAAAAAATGAGGGAAGGTAAAGCGGTAATTGCCTTTAGCAAAGAAGGGATATGGGCAGGCTTTTGTTATATAGAAACCTGGAGCCATGGGCAATATGTTGCCAATTCCGGGCTTATTGTGGCACCGGCTTTCCGCAAAGGGGGGCTTGCGCGCGCTATCAAAAGAAAGATTTTTGAGCTGAGCCGGAAGCTTTATCCCGAGTCTAAAATATTTGGACTTACTACAGGTTTGGCGGTGATGAAAATAAATTCGGAGCTGGGATATGAGCCGGTTACCTATTCGGAGCTGACACAGGATGAAGCATTTTGGGCCGGCTGCAAAAGCTGTGTGAATTACGAAATACTGATGAGCAAGGAGCGCAAAAACTGCTTTTGCACTGCCATGCTGTACGACCCGAAAGATCATTACGAGCCGGAAGAAACAAAAGAAAGCTTTCAGCAGCACTCCAAATTATATGAGCGCTTTATGCGTATAAAAAAATGGAAATTGTTGCAACCCTTCCTTAAAAAAGATAAGGAAGAAGCACCTGCAAAAAGAAGCATGAAAGCTATATTGCATTTCTTTTTTAACCTGTAGCATTAATCGTGTATTTCTACATACCTGTAAAGCTGCAAAAGCTTTGCAGTATAATTTATTTAAAACCAACTACATAAACCGCGCATGAAAAAAATAGTACTTGGCTTTAGCGGCGGATTAGATACTTCTTATTGTGTAAAATACCTGAGCGAAGACAAAGGATACGAAGTACATTCCGTTATTGTAAATACAGGTGGGTTCAGCGATGAAGAATTGAAAAAGATTGAGGAGCACGCATATAACCTGGGCGTTAAAACCCACACCACTGTAAATGCAGTAAAGTCTTACTACGACAGCATTATCAAATACCTGATTTACGGGAATGTTTTAAAGAACAATACCTATCCTTTAAGCGTAAGCGCAGAAAGGCTGAGCCAGGCGCTGCATATAGCTGAGCATGCAAAAAAGCTGCAGGCCGACGCAGTAGCACATGGCAGCACCGGTGCAGGCAACGACCAGGTTCGGTTTGATATGGTGTTTCATATTATGATACCCGGCGTGGAGATTATTACCCCCATACGTGACATGAAGCTGAGCAGGGAAGAAGAAATTGCTTACCTCAAAGGCAAGGGAGTAAACATGAACTTTGAAAAGGCAATGTATTCCATTAACAAAGGGTTGTGGGGCACCAGCGTTGGGGGAAAAGAAACATTGTCGTCGAAAGGAATGCTGCCCGAAGAAGCGTGGCCAACGCAGGTTACCGCCACCGAAGCGCGGGAAGTGAAACTGGGTTTTGAAAAGGGAGAATGGAAAAGTGTGGACGACAAATCGTTCGCACATCCTGCAGAAGCAATTCAATACCTGCAAACCATTGCCGGTCCTTACGGTGTGGGGCGTGATATACATGTAGGCGACACTATTATCGGTATTAAAGGCCGCGTTGGATTTGAGGCCGCTGCACCTATGGTGATATTGAAAGCCCACCATGCTTTGGAAAAACATGTACTCACCAAATGGCAGTTGAACTGGAAAGATCAGCTGGCTCAGTTTTATGGCAACTGGCTGCACGAAGGACAGATACTCGATCCTGTAATGCGCGACATCGAGTCTTTTTTAAGCAATTCGCAACAAACGGTTACCGGCAATGTATTTGTACAACTGATGCCTTACAGGTTCCAGGTAATCGGCATTGAATCTGCCTACGATCTGATGAACAGCAAATTTGGTAAGTATGGCGAAATGAATACCGGCTTTACGGGCGACGATGTACGCGGGTTCAGCAAAATATTTGGCAACCAAACTGCCATACACCAAATGGTGCAGAAAGATGCGGACAAATAGTTACAGGTTACAAGTTTCATGGTGCAGGGCGTTCATCTCTGAAACCTGTACCTTGCAACCGGCAACCTTAAAACATAGTTTGAAATGAATAAAATAAACGTTGGAATAATAGGTGGAGCAGGTTATACCGGCGGAGAATTGATCAGGTTACTGATCAACCATCCGCAGGCAAATATTGCGTTTGTAAACAGCAGGAGCAATGCCGGCAAAGCCGTTGCCTCCATACATCAGGATGTTTTAGGAGAAACCGATCTGAACTTCAGCGACGACCTTTCGGGGCTCGCATCCGGGAGTATAGATGTGTTGTTCCTGTGCCTCGGTCATGGCGAATCCCGGAAATTCCTTGCAGAAAATACGATAGCAGATAATATAAAGATCATTGATCTGGCCAACGATTTCCGCCTCGAAGCACAATCTGTTTCTGGTTCCAGGAAATTTGTATACGGACTGCCCGAATTGAATAAAGCGTCTATCAAAACTGCACAAAATATTGCCAACCCCGGCTGTTTTGCCACTGCCATTCAATTGGGCTTGTTGCCGCTTGCAAAAGCCGGGCTGTTGGACGAAATTTATACAACCGGTATTACAGGCAGCACCGGAGCTGGTCAAAGTTTAAGCACTACCTCTCATTTTAGCTGGCGCGCCAACAATATTCAGGCGTATAAAACATTATCACATCAGCATTTGGGCGAGATCGTTCAGTCGCTGATGCAGTTAACACCACCCGATAAAACCACGCGGCAGCAATTGAATTTTGTTCCCTGGCGCGGCGATTTTACGCGCGGCATATTTATCAGTTCTACCATTCATTGCGAAAAAGGTTACGACGAACTGGTTCAATTGTATAAAAACTTTTACAAAGGCGCCGCATTCACCTTTGTAAGCGAGCATCCGATTTTCCTGAAACAAGTGGTTAACTCCAACAAGTGCATTATACAGCTCGAAAAAGTGGGCAGCAAGCTGGTAATACACTCCATAACAGACAACCTGCTGAAAGGCGCGAGCGGACAGGCAGTGCAAAACATGAACCTGATGTTTGGGTTAGATGAAACAACGGGATTGAGGTTGAAGGCGGGATACTTTTAGGGAAGAAGGTGTAGGGTGGAAGGTATAGGGTGTAGGGAAGAAGGGAGAAGGTGTAAGGCTAGGGGTGCAAGACATGATAGTAATAAAAATAATCAGCTAACCGAAAAATAACACCATGCGTGATTATAAGAAATTAGAGGTTTGGAATAAAGCTCATCAACTATACATACACATTAAAAAGATTGTAGTAGTGAAGTTTCCCAAAGAAGAAAAATATGAACTGAGTTCACAATTACAACGGGCTGCGTTGTCTGTTCCGTTGAATATTGTTGAAGGATGTGGAAGGTATACTGAAAAAGACTTTGCTCATTTCCTGGACAATGCACTTGGTTCATTAAATGAAACTGACTACTGCTGTCTTGCCGGGTCGGAATTAAAATATATAAGTGAGCAGGAATATAGTGCTGTAAACAAAATGATTAATGAAACCAGAGCCATGCTCATCGCATTTATAAAGTTTCTACGACGATGAACCGCTGTATTCCCTATGCCTTATACCCTACACCTTACACCTATATTAAAAGGACATTAACTTAAACACACTCACAAATGAATTTATTCGACGTTTATCCCATTAATAATATAACCATCGTTAAAGCGAAAGGCTCCTATGTTTGGGACGATAAAGGCGAGCAGTATCTCGATCTTTACGGTGGTCACGCGGTTATTTCTATCGGTCATACACACCCGCATTGGGTACAACGGATAGAAGAACAATTGAAAAAAATTGCTTTTTACTCCAACTCCATCAAAATTCCTTTGCAGGAAGAACTGGCTAAAAAGCTCGGTAAATTATCAGGCAAAGAAGATTACCAGTTGTTTTTGTGCAACAGTGGCGCTGAAGCCAACGAGAATGCTTTAAAGCTTGCATCTTTCCATAATGGAAGAAAAAAAGTAATTGCTTTCAGCAAAGCTTTTCATGGACGTACTTCGCTTGCTGTAGCCGTTACCGACAACAAAAATTATGTGGCCCCGGTTAACGAAACCGATAATGTGATTTTTCTTCCCTTCAACGATGAACAGGCGCTGGAAGATTGTTTTAAAAAGAATGGAAAACAAATTTCATCCGTAATTATTGAGGGCATACAAGGCGTTGGCGGCATTAACGTAGCCAGCGAGGAATTCCTGAAAAAAATACGCAGTCTTTGCGATGAATATGGCGCAGTATACATTGCCGATAGTGTGCAATGCGGGTACGGCAGAACCGGGAAATTCTTTAGCCACGATTTTGCGGGTGTGAAAGCCGACATTTATACCATGGCCAAAGGCATGGGCAACGGCTTTCCGGTGGCAGGCCTCATCATTGCGCCACATATCAAACCCAAACACTTTCAATTGGGAACCACTTTTGGCGGTAACCACCTAGCATGTGCCGCTGCCATGGCGGTGCTGGAGGTACTGGAAGAAGAAAAACTGCTGGGCAATGCCGTAATGGTGGGCAAATACCTCAAAGAAGCGCTGAACGATATTCCGCAACTGCAAAATGTAAGAGGACGCGGCTTGATGATTGGATTTGATGTGCCCGAAGAACTGAAAGACCTGAAAAAAAATCTGTTGGTAAACCAGAAAATCTTTACCGGTGAAGCAAAGCCCAATGTGATACGGTTATTACCTTCGCTGGCACTGAAAAGAAGAGACGCTGAAGATTTTATTGAAGCACTGAAAGAAGAAATTGGCGTACTGGAAACAGTTTAAAGAGGTGTAGGGTATAGGGCGTAAGGTATAAGGCCTTATACCCTCCACCTTTCACCTTATACCTTCCACCTTACATTTAAAAATACCGCTTTGAAACAGTTTATTTCTGCAAAAGATGTTACCAACATCAATGCCCTGGTAAAAAAAGCATTGGCATACAAAGCTGATCCGTTTAAAGACAAAACGCTTGGCACCAATAAGCGTATAGGACTGTTGTTTTTAAACCCCAGTATGCGAACACGGTTAAGTACCCAAATTGCGGCACAAAACCTGGGCATGGAAGCTATTGTTTTTAATGTGGGAAGTGAAGGCTGGGCACTGGAGTTTGAAGAAGAAGCTATTATGAGCGGCAGCAAGGTTGAGCATGTAAAAGATGCAGCGCCTATTATGGGAAAGTATTTTGATATACTTTGCATCCGAACATTCCCCTCTTTGCAAAACCGAGAGGATGATTACAGCGAGCTATACATTCACCAGTTTATAAAATATGCAGGTATACCGGTAGTAAGTCTCGAAAGCGCCACGCTGCACCCGTTGCAAAGCCTTACAGACATTATTACCATAACCGAAGTATTGCAAAGTCAAAAATCAAAAATCAAAAATCAAAAACCAAAAATCGTCCTCACCTGGGCACCGCACGTAAAAGCATTGCCGCAATGCGTTGCCAATAGTTTTTCTGAATGGGTGAATGCATGGGGTGAAGCCGATTTTGTAATTACGCATCCCGAAGACTATGAGCTGGATGAAAAATTTACCAAAGGCGCTACCATTACCCACAACCAGGAGGAAGCGTTAAAGGATGCGGACTTTGTGTATGTGAAAAACTGGAGTACCTATAAAGACTACGGCAAAATATACAACAACGATCCTGAATGGATGCTTACCAATGAAAAGCTGAAACTTACTAACAACGCTAAAGTTATGCACTGTTTACCCGTTCGCAGGAACGTTGAACTGAGCGACGAAATACTGGACGGTCCTAACAGCATTGTAACGCAGCAGGCATCTAACCGGGTGTGGGCAGCGCAAACTGTACTATCAGAAATCCTGAACGCCAAGTAATGAATAAAGTTTTCGTAATCAAAATTGGAGGTAACATTATCGATGATGAAAAAAAATTGTCGGAATTCCTTCATTCCTTCGCCGCTATCTCTCAAAAAAATTTAGCAATCCTCATCCATGGCGGCGGAAAACTTGCCACCCGCCTTGCAGAAAAAATGGGTGTTGAACAGCAAATGGTAGATGGCAGGCGGATTACCGATGCAGAAACCCTGAAGATTGTAACAATGGTGTATGCCGGCTACATTAACAAAAACATCGTAGCACAACTGCAGGCAAAAGGATGCAATGCTATTGGCTTGAGCGGTGCAGATGGCAACGTAATCCAGGCGCATAAACGCATCAGCAAAAACAATATCGATTATGGCTTTGCAGGAGATATAGACAATGTGAACGCACCACTGCTGCACCAGTTGCTTCAACAAAACATGACAATCGTATTAGCGCCTATAACACATGATCAAAAGGGACAACTGCTGAACACCAATGCAGATACCATTGCGCAGGAAACAGCCAAAGCATTATCTGCACTGTACGATGTATCGCTCATCTACTCTTTTGAAAAGAGTGGTGTGCTGCTCGATGCCAACGACGACAGCACTGTAATACCTGAAATCAATCCCGACGCTTACACCCAATTGAAAGCTGAGCAAAAAATATTTGCCGGCATGATACCCAAGCTCGACAACGCTTTTGCCGCATTGAACAGCGGTGTAAAAAAAGTGATCATTGGCAAGGCGGAGCAGTTGGAGAGGTTGATAGACGGCTCATCTGGTACAACCATCATCAATGAGTAAAGATTTTTCGATATTAACAACGGATGCCATCAGGCTGTTGAAAGAGCTGATTGTTGTTCCTTCTTTCAGTAAGGAAGAAGATCAGACAGCAGACATATTATGCATGTTCTTTGCACAAAAGGGCATTCCACATTTCAGGATCGCCAACAATGTATATACATCGAACAGGTATTTTGATGAAAGCAAGCCAACCATCCTGCTCAATTCTCATCACGATACGGTAAAACCCAACAAGGGATATACGTTAGATCCTTTTCAGGCTATTGAAAAAGACGGAAAACTGTATGGGCTGGGCAGTAACGATGCAGGCGGTTGCCTGGTATCGTTGATAGCAACCTTTCTTTATTTCTACGAAGAAAAGGATATGGCATACAATATCGTGTTTGCCGCCAGCGCCGAGGAGGAGATTTCCGGGAAGAACGGCATTGAGTTGCTGTTGCAAAACGATTCGTTTAATCCGCCAGGCAGGAACTGGGCTTTTGCGATAGTGGGCGAACCTACGCAAATGCAAATGGCTGTTGCCGAAAAAGGCTTGCTGGTGCTGGATTGTGTAGCCAATGGCAAAGCCGGGCATGCTGCGCGCGAGGAAGGAGACAATGCCATATATAAAGCCATAAAAGACATTGAGTGGTTCAACAGCTTTCGTTTCCCTAAAGTGTCTGACCTCTTAGGCCCGGTGAAAATGAGCGTAACAGTCATCAATACAGAAAACAAGGCACACAATGTGGTGCCTTCTCAGTGCAATTTTGTGGTAGACATAAGGGTGAATGAACTGTACACTTTTGAAGAGCTGTTGGATATTATTCGCAGCAATACTCACGCCGACGTACAGCCGAGAAGTTTGAGGATGCGTTCTTCTTCCATACCTGTTACACACCCGATAGTGCAGGCAGGATTAGATTTGGGTCGAGCCTATTACGGCTCCCCTACTACTTCCGACAAAGCATTGATGCCTTTTATTTCGCTGAAGATAGGTCCTGGTGATTCTGCAAGAAGTCATACGGCTGATGAATATATTTTTACAGAAGAGATACGAGAGGGAATCGAGTTGTATGTGAAGTTGTTGGGGAAAGTGTTGTGACTATTAAATGGCGTGGCTTGAGAGCCAGTACGCTGAATGAACAGGAGATGCCTCGTGCCTCGACATGACAAGCAGTGAAAGAAAGCCGAACTTCAGTAATAGAGATGATCTATGATCATTCTGCTTGTCATGCCGACGAAGGAGGCATCCGCAAGCAAAACATTAATAAACTAGCTTTAGCATAACTTGCAAACATGAAACTCTGGCAAAAAGACAATTCTTCGGTAAACGAACTGATTGAAAAATTTACAGTTGGAAGAGATAAGGAATTTGATCTCTTGCTGGCACAGTATGATGTGCAGGGATCGATTGCGCATGTAAAGATGCTGAAGGAGGTGGGCTTGATGAATGAACAGGACACAGCGGACGCTGTAAAGGGACTGGAAGGCATTTACCAGGACATACAAAATTCAAAATTCACCATCGAAGAAGGCATTGAAGACGTACACTCGCAGGTTGAATATTTACTAACACAACGCATAGGCGAAGCAGGCAAAAAAATTCACAGCGGCAGAAGCAGGAACGACCAGGTGGCAGTAGACCTGAAATTGTACCTGCGTGCGGAAGTGCTGGCTATAAAAGACGAAGTAAAAAAGCTATTCGACCTGCTGATTAGCCAAAGCGAAAAGTTTAAAGACAAACTGTTGCCGGGCTATACCCATCTGCAAATTGCCATGCCATCTTCCTTTGGTTTGTGGTTTGGAGCATACGCCGAAAGTCTTACGGATGATATGGAATTGCTGGCTGCGGCTTACCAGGTAGCCAATAAAAACCCATTGGGCAGCGGCGCGGGATATGGTTCCTCTTTTCCGCTGAACAGAACTTTAACCACCGAATTATTACAGTTTGGCTCACTGAATTACAATGCGGTGTATGCCCAAATGAGTCGCGGAAAAACGGAAAAGATCGTTGCCATCGGTATTAGCAGCGTAGCGGCTACGCTAAGTAAACTGGCTATGGATGCCTGCTTATACATCAACCAGAACTTTGGATTTATCTCGTTTCCGAACGAACTGACAACAGGCAGCAGCATTATGCCGCACAAAAAAAATCCTGATGTGTTTGAACTGATCCGTGGTAAATGCAACCGCATACAATCTACCCCTAATGAGCTTACCCTGCTCATTAACAACCTGCCTTCTGGCTATCACCGCGATATGCAATTGACCAAAGAGATTTTATTTCCCGCCATCGAAGAACTGAAAGCCTGCATCCAGATGACAAAACTGATGCTGGAAAACATCAGCATCAAAGACAATATACTGGACGATGAAAAATACAAATACCTGTTTAGCGTAGAAGCCGTAAATGAACTGGTGAATAAAGGCATTTCGTTTCGCGATGCGTACAAGCAAGTGGGCAACGATATTGAACAGGGAAAATTTAACTACGATTATAAAAAGCAACTGCATCACACACACGAAGGCAGTATTGGCAATTTAAGCAACGAAGGCATTGCAGCGCAAATGGAGAAAGTGTTGAAGAAGTTTGAATGAGGGGAACCACTAAGACACAAAGACACGGAGGTGCACAAAGGTGTTGTATATTTAAAATGCCTCTTTTAATAAACTTGCTTTGAGAAGCGGGCGTCGCGCGCTGATCTCCTCCCCTTTGGGGAGGCAGGGAGGGGCTTCTTAAAAGATATTCTTCAGCTCCTTCAATGAGTGCACTGTATACGTTGCTTCTACCGGACCGACAATTTTCTTGTGATTGATGAACACCTGGTCAATGCCTGCGTTTCTTGCGCCCCCGATATCAGCCTCTATATCATCGCCCAGCATTACGCTTTCCTGTGCAAGAGCACCGGTTTTCATAAATGCAAAATCGAATATTTCCTTATTGGGTTTAAGGCTGTTGCTTGCCTCGGAGGTAATAACGTTGGCAAAAAAGCCGGTTAAGCCGGAGTATTTAAGCTTGTTGTGCTGCACACTCTCAAAGCCATTGGTAATGAGGTGCAGCGCATACCCTTTGTCGCGCAGGTATTCGAGTATATCGATTGTATCGGGAAATAGCAACGTACGTGTGGGAAGCTGATCGAGGAACAATGCATCCATTGAACGAGCCAGGTTTTCATTGCCCACCTTAAAATCCAGCAAAGTCAATCGCATGCGCTTCAGGCGCAAATCATCCCGCTTTATAAATCCTTTCCTGTATCGTTCCCACAACCTGGTGTTGTGATAAATATACCTTTCGTAAAATGCTTCAAAATCATCTACACCATGGGAAGCCAGTTGTAAAGTATGATGCAGTTCTTGCAACGTAATTTTCGCGTTCGAGTCAAAATCCCACAAAGTATGATCCAGATCAAAAAAGAGGTGCTTGTATTTCATCTTCAGAATAAAAGCAAAAATACGTTGTCTCTGGTTGATTGGAAAATAAGTTGATTTTGTTAAGCAGGTTGGTGGAGGTAGTTAAGAGGCACGCATTTCTAAGGCATGAATCAACTACTTAACTTAATTAACCAATATCTTATTCAACTTACTCACTATAAGTATGTAGTTTTGACCACAATCGTCAATAAGTGTTTTATGAACGTTGTAATTACAGGCGCATCGAAAGGTTTTGGAAAATCCATTGCAGAAACATTTGCAGCCAACGGACATGATGTTTATATGTGTTCGCGTAACGGCACTGCTTTATATAAAACGCTGGAAGAACTGATGCAAAAATTTCCCGACGTAACGATCAAGGCTAAGCCGTTCGACCTTAGTAAAAAAGAAGAAGCGCAGGGATTTGGAAAATGGATACTGGATTTTAACCTGCCGATTGATATTCTGGTAAACAATGCAGGCTCTTTTGAGCCGGGAAGTGTTTATAACGAACCAGATAATACATTGGAGCGTATGATGGATGTAAATCTTTTCAGCGCTTACCACCTTACGCGCACTCTATTACCCAAAATGATGGAGCAGAAACACGGACACATTTTCAACATGTGTTCCATCGCATCGCTGAAAGCTTATACTAACGGTGGAGCGTACAGCATCAGCAAATTTGCCCTGGCAGGATTTTCAAAAAACCTGCGCGAAGAAATGAAGCCTTATAATATTAAGGTAACCGCAGTATATCCCGGCGCAGCTTATACCGATTCGTGGTCGGGCAGCGGCGTTGACCCAAGGCGTATTATGGAAGCTGCAGACATCACCAAAATGATATATGCCTCCTCTCAATTGTCGCCCCAGGCTTGTGTGGAAGATATTATTATTCGCCCGCAGTTGGGAGACCTGTAATATGCAGCGGTCAGCCGTGAGCAATCAGCTATCAGGCAGGAGTAAGAAGGCAGGCACAGCTGCTGCCTTCTTACTTCTTACTACTCTACTTCAGCGATTTTAAATACGCCAGACTCTGAGGCACCTGCTCCATAGAGCGCGATGATTCGTCTTCGATAAAATAATGTTTAACACCCGCTTTTTTTGCAGCTTTCATTACGGCTGCAATGCCAACATCGCCCGAACCTAAAATCACATTTGTTTCCACATCGGCGTGTCCTTTATGGTTGCCTTCTGTACCTGGTTTACGGTCTTTCAAATGCATTAACGGAAAGCGTCCCGGGTATTTTTGCAGTAAAGCCACAGGGTCCTGCCCCGGATGTTTCACCCAAAAAACATCCATTTCAAAGTTCACATACCTGGGATCCGTATTTTTCGCAATGTAGTCGAACAAAGTGCCATCTTCATAAGAGGTAAACTCATATCCATGCGCATGATAACAAAGCGATAAACCTTTTTCTTTTAAAATTTTGCCGGCTTTGTTAAACACCTCTACTGCTTTTTTTGCATGCTCAATGGTAAAATCGCCATCGTGGGGTACCCAAAAGGTAACCACATATTTTGCATTGTATCTTTTGGCTTCCTCAATAGCGGCTTCGGGATTTTCTTCCAACTGCTTAAAGTCTGCACCTACACTTACTACTTTAAAATTGTTCTTTTTCAGCAGGCTTTTAAATTCGTCTACCGGTAATCCATAGCTGCCGCCCGCTTCCAGCTCCCGGATGCCCATCTGGCTGATCTTTTCAAGCGTACCCGGAATGTCTTTAGGTAGCTGGTTACGAAATGTATACAACTGAACGCCAATTTCCTGGGCAAAAGCCGGCATTGTAGTCAAAAAGAACAAACAAGCAAATGCGAACCGGGCAAAACGATGATATCTGACAACCATAAACGAAGTTTTATTGGTTTATAAATGTACGGGTTTTCGTTGATTTGGTTGAGTGAGTCGAGTAGGGTAAGTGAAGTTCCACTATAACAAATCAAACTCATTTTACTTACTTAACCTGCTTAACCAACTAACCAATCAATCCATTTAACCCACTTTAACTACTTAACTAAGTCATCTAATTGCCGGAAATGAAGTAATTTAAACGCCCATTTAAAACCACCGCAATTAAATTATGAATATGGAAAATGCAACGCCGGAAGAAAGATTAAAAAACCTTGGATTGGTTTTACCACCCGCACCTAAGCCCATGGGAGTGTATAAGCCTTGCCTTATAGACGGAAAATATTTGTACCTCTCAGGGCATGGTCCGGTGCAGGAAGATCAATCGCTCATTAAAGGAAGAATTGGGCGCGATATGGATGAGGAGCAGGGTAAACTGGCCGCCAGGCAGGTTGGATTGACCATGCTGGCTACCATTAAGGCGCATATCGGTTCGCTCGATAATATTCAGAGAGTTATCAAAGTGTTGGGCATGGTAAACTGCACGCCTGAGTTTGAAAAGCATCCGTTTGTTATTAATGGTTGCAGCGAACTGTTTGCTACCATATGGGGCGAAGAAAACGGAGTTGGCGTGAGAAGCGCTGTTGGGTTTGGATCGTTGCCCGGCAACATCCCCGTTGAAATAGAGGCATTGTTTGAACTGGTCTAGATTATGAGTTTGAGGTTTACAGTTTGAAGTTTAGCGTTTGAGGCTTACGTGTAGCGTAAAAACGGTAAATCACAGGCTATAAATATTGTATTTGCTAGCCTCACCGAAATTTTTCAGGCATTCTTCAATAAGTTAAGATCACAAGCATGAGTTATTTAAAGAACACATCTGCCGAATGGTATGATATTGCGAACATTCAAAGCATCGATTCGCCGGCACTGGTGGTATATAAAGAAAGGATCGCGGAGAATATACGCAGGGCCGTTGCGATGGTAAACGAGGTATCGCTTTTACGTCCGCATGTAAAAACGCATAAAATGAAAGAAGTGGCGCAGATGCAGTTGCAGGCGGGCATTACCAAATTCAAATGCGCTACCATTTCCGAAGCTGAAATGCTGGCCCTGGCAGGAGCGCCGGATGTGTTATTGGCCTATCAGCCGGTGGGCCCTAAAACAGATCGCCTGATCAACCTTATTAAAGCGTATCCCTCCACGCATTTTGCCTGCCTTACCGACAATGAGCAATCGGCTGCAGCTATTGCAGAAAAAGCAAGTGCCAATCATGTTGTTATAGATGTATATATAGATTTGAACACCGGCAT